>NZ_VCBB01000014.1:0-46785 GCF_005843915.1 Enterobacter sp. MF024
ATTTGCTCTCAAAGTCCGGATTGCCGGTCAGGGTGACCGCGCCGGTGGTCGCATCAATCGTTAGCCCTGCGTCGCTGCCCGCTTTCAGTGAGAAGGTGACGCCATTGCTGATATCCGCCGTGTCGGTGGCGGTCGCGGTGTAGATCACCTGCCCTGCACCGCTGTTTTCGTTAATCGCGGTGGCGGTTGTGCCGCTGGTGATCATCGGGGCGACTTCGTCGAGGTTGTTGATATCCAGCGTCACGGTCTGATCGCTGGCGTTGCCCGCCGCATCGGTAGCCACAACGGTGAAGCTGTAGCTGGCTTTGCTCTCAAAATCCGGATTACCGGTCAGGGTGACCGCCCCGGTGGTCGGGTCGATGGTCAGCCCCGCGTCGCTACCCGCTTTCAGTGAGAAAGTCACGCCCCCGCTGATATCGCCGGTGTCGGTGGCCGTGGCAGTGTAGATCACCTGCCCTGCGCCGCTGTTTTCGTTGATCGCCGTGGCGGTGGTACCGCTGGTGATCGTCGGGGC
Source organism: Enterobacter sp. MF024 (assembly GCF_005843915.1). Classification (NCBI taxonomy): domain Bacteria; kingdom Pseudomonadati; phylum Pseudomonadota; class Gammaproteobacteria; order Enterobacterales; family Enterobacteriaceae; genus Enterobacter; species Enterobacter sp. MF024. Next base: position 515 of record NZ_VCBB01000014.1, read on the forward strand.
GGAATCGTCGAGGTTGTTAACAGCCAGCGTGACCGTCTGGCTGCTGGCGTTGCCTGCGGCATCGGTGGCGACAACGGTGAAGCTGTAGCTGGCTTTGCTCTCATAATCCGGATTGCCGATCAGGGTAACCGCGCCGGTGGAGGCATTGATGCTGAACAACGCGCTATCACCGGCGGTGCTCAGGCTGTAGCTAAACTGGCTCGGGTCGGTTGCGACCGCAGTCCAGACCACCTTGCCTGCCCCGATGTTCTCATCCACGCTGGCCGCAGTGGCGCTGGTGAAGACAGGAGCATGGGTGTCAATAATAAGGCTGAGGCCGCCGGAGGTGTCGGTGGCGGCGGCTGCGCCTTTAATCAGCAACGACTGCGCCTCATCGGACAGACTGATGGTGCTGCCGAGTGTGATCCCGGCAGTGACGGCGTCAAGGATGGTCTGGGTGGATGCACTGGCGTTGGCTTCCGCGCCGGAGAATGCCGCCAGCAGGAGACCATATTTTTCACCGGCACTCAGGCCGTCGGTCGCGTTATAACTGCCACCGTTGGTTGCGACGACCGTGGTGTTCAGAATGTTATCCACGCCAAACAGGCTGCCGATAGCGGCGGAGGTGTCGGCCACCTGCGTCGCACTCAGGGTGGCTGGGCTGTCAGCCGTGCCGCCGAGGGCTTCCTGCGCCTTGTTATAGGCGAGCGTGGTCAACACGTTAATATTGAGAACGAGGGTACTGTTGTCTCCGTAGATAACACCCATGCTCCAGAGCTGGGCAGAGAGGTCTTTACCCGCGCCCGTCGCTTCGTCCAGGTAGTCAGCAGCGCTGCCGCTGTTGACGAGCTTAACAATCACCACGCCGCTGTAGCTGCCCGCAGACAGGGTTACCGAGCCGTTGGGCCCCAGCGTCCCCGTGCCAATCAGCGTTTTGCCATCGGCCTGATAGATCTCCACGTTCAAATCGTTGCTGCTGAGCGCCGGGCCGCCGACAAAATTAAGCTCGACGGCGTTTTCTACAGCGGGTACTTCCCCACCGTTATCGTGCTTGCCGCCGTTGTCGCCCCCACTATGGCCACTCGCCGCGGCAACCCCGACCACGCCCCCCAGTCCGAGGGCGCCCGCGAGGTAGCCCACGTATGAGTGCGATTGAGGAAGGTAGGTTACCGGATGGCCAGACACCACTGACCCATTCTGCACGCCAGCTAAGATATTCTCTAACCCCGGGTGGCCTGAGGTCATGCTGGCCAGCGCATCCGCAGAACCGTGCGCATAGAAAACATGGCTGCCGTCGGCCAGCGCCGCCCCTTCGGTGCTGTCGGGGGTCATCACCTGGGTAGAGGTGCCATCAGCAGGCAGGGTTACGCTGGTATCGCTTTGCGTAAACCAGTCCTGCAGGGTCAGCGTGGTGCCATCGGCATAGTCCAGCTGCAAATCTTGTCCGTGACGCGAAGCGACGACGTCGTCGGCCAGCGTGTCCTGGTCCTTTTCGCCCTGGCGCTTGAGAACCCGGTAAGTTTCACCCGGCGCGGCCTTGTGAATGTTGGTCTGCCCGGCCTGCAGAGTGATACGGTTTTTACCGGTATTGAGCGTGTATTGGCTTGGCTTCATCTGGGTCTCGGAGTTCATTGTGTGTTGGTTCCATTTGGGGCGAACAGGAAAATCGGGTTGCAACGACCACCTGCGGTGTCATCGCTCCTGGAATGATTCACTGAGTGTTTTACGCAAAGGTTTTAGTAAGAAGTCCATCAGCGTGCGATCGCCGGTACGGATGTCGAGCTGCGATGTCATGCCCGGCAGGATGTCCAGCCGACGCCCTGTCGTACTGCGCACAAACTGCCCCTCTTCCTGAGGGTCTGAAAGGTCTTCTGCATGGCTTTTCAGACGAACATGGACGCGGTAGTAGATCTCCTCGCCACGTGGGGTGTTTTCTTTGAGGGTGTCAGCCGACACATAGATCACCTCCCCCTGAAGTGCGCCATAAATGGTGTAATCGAAGGGATCAAGGCGTACAGTGGCCGGCAAGCCAACCTGAACGCGGGCAATATCCGCAGGCAGAACCTTGGCCTCAATAATGAGGGCATCATCTGACGGGACGATCTGCATGATCTCGTCCCCGGCACGTAATACCCCACCCAGGGTGGTGACGCGGACGTTTTTGACTATCCCCGGCCCCATGGCCGTAAAGACCGTATCGTGCACCTGCTGGCGACGGCCGGCCATCTGCTGCAGCGTCTGGCCCAGGTCATCTTCGGCTTTGGTGAGATCGGCGCGTGCGTCATCCAAAAACTTATTGCGCCGACCCAGCAGGCGTGCACGGGCTTCATTGAGATCGCGCTGGGCGTTAAGCCGCTCGCTGGTGCTGACATCGCCAGAACGTTCAAGCCCGTTGACCAGGTTGAGCTTCTGACTGGCTAAATTCACGGCGGTTTGCAGTGCGCTGATATCTTCCTGCAGGCTCTGACGACGTTGCACAAACAGGGCGCGCTCAATGTCTGCCTGCTCGCGCAATGCCGGGGCGGGATCGGAAGGGAAACGGGGAGTTGACTGTCCCGTTGATTCCGCGCGAAGTCGGGCAATACGCGCCCGGAGACCGACGATGCGCGCGTCCACTTCACCCGCCGCTGCCTCAACGCGGGTTGGGTCGAGGCGAGCCAGAACCTGCCCGGCCTTAACATGGTCACCCTCTTTGACATGCAGCTCGGAAAGTACGCCACCGTCCACGGTCTGGATTATCTGCACCCGGCTGCTGGCGATAACTTCACCGTGTGCCCGGGCGACTTCATCAATGTGAAAATACATAGCCCATATGACAAAACCCAGCACCAGGGCGACGCTGCTCCAGATCAGCCCGGCTGAGAGTCGGCTACGGTGGTAGTTTTCCAGCCGTTGCACGCGAGCGGCGTCAGCGACCTCGTCGTCAAACAGTTCAACGGCCATTTATGACTCCTGCTGTATTGGATGCTTCTGGCATACGGGGTTTGACATTCATGACTTCAACGGTAGGCCGCGAGCCTGCGGCGCGGGCCATCATTCCTGGCAGCAGCTTGTCTGGCGTACCATCACGCACGATGGTGCCTTCCTGCACGACCAGTACGCGGGTGGCTAAGTTAATAGCCGCCATCGGACGGTGAGTGGCGACGATGAGAATATCTTCTGGCTGTAGCCGGGCCTGTAATGCTTTCCAGACACGGGCCTCAGCTTCGCCATCCAGCGAGGCCGTCGGTTCATCCAGTAGCCAGATACGGGGACGAGACATCAGCACACGCGCCAGGCCGACCAGCTGGCGCTGACCGCCAGAAAGACCCGAGCCACCTTCACTGATAGCCATATCCATACCCAGCGGATTACCGGCAGCCACCTGATCCAGCGCCAGATCGCGGGTGACGTCCGCAAGCGTGGTGTCACTGACGGCACCGGCGAGCATAAGATTGCTTCGCAGCGTACCTTTGAAGAGCTGCACCGCCTGGGGCAGATAGCCAACCTGAGCGCTGACCAGCTGGGGATCAATCTCCCACAGATCGACATCGCCCAGGCGCACGCGTCCCTCACCGGGGCGATAGAGCCCGGCCAGGATCTTCAGCAGCGTCGATTTACCGCCGCCAACGGGCCCTAACAGCAGGACGCGTTCACCGGCGTTAAAGCGGAGTGCGGGAATATTGAGTTGTTGCACCGGAGACTGCGGAAAGGCGAAGCGCAGCTTTTCCACACTGATATGTTCTGGCAGGCGATCGGGCAACAACAGCGTCTGCCCAGGGCGGCGCTCCGTCGGTTTGCGCAGCAGGTTGTTCACCATATCCAGCGCTTCTCTGACCTGCTGCCACTGCATCAGGTACTGAACGCCCTGACTCACCGGCCCGATAACACGTCCCCCCAGAATACTGCAGGCGACCATGCCCCCGGTGGTCAAATATCCGGCCTCGACGCCCCAGACGCCCACCACGATCCCCATGACATACGCCAGCGTCGACAGACTGCCGGTGGTGTTAGTACAGAACTGGCTGAGCGATTTTTGCTGAATACTGTAGCCGGCGATGGAATTGCTGAGCGTCTGCCAGTCTTGTGCAAAACGCCAGCCCGCATGGCTGGCCCGCAGCGTCTCGGCGCCGCGAATGCTGTCCACCAGCAGGCCCAGACGCTCATTGCTGCGAAGCATCTGCTGGCGCGTAAGACGGCGTAAGCGCAGACGGGTGAACAGGCCAAGCGCCAGCGCGACAGGCAGCATTCCGAGGTAAACCCAGCCGACGGGCCCGCCGATCAAACCAATCAGCCCGATAAACAGAAAGGCAAACGGCAGATCCACGATACCGAAAACCAGACCGGCAGAGACAACCTGTCGCACCGAATCCAGGGCTCCCACCTGTGCGGCCAGCGTGCCCAGACTGCCGGGCTGCTGGTCGAGCTGCAGGTGCAGCAGGTGTTCATAGACATGCTGGGAAAGGCGTTTATCCACGCTGCTGGCAACGCTGTCCATGACGCGGGCACGCAGTGTTTTGAGCAGCCAGTCCAGCCCCACAACCAGCACCATCCCCACCACCAGGGTGGTCAGTGTGGCCCAGGCCAGGGTGGGAACCACGCGATCGTAGACCTGCATCGCGAAGAGCGATGTGGGAATGGCCAGCAGGTTCACCAGCAGCGTGGCGGCAACGACCCGAAATACCCAGCGGCGGTCGCGCAACAGTTCTCGCCAGACCAGGCGCATGGCCGGGTTTTCGCTATCAGCGAGGTTTTCTGACTTTACCGGTGACGCCAGGCTGAACCAGAGTACAGCCGTTTCGTCACCCGCAGCCGCACCCGGCGCACCGGTCACGATGTCGTCTGGCGTCAGCGTTCGGGACTCGGCACCTTCATGGCTCAGCGTAAGGGTATCGGTATTCCCTCCCTCACTGTGCCGCTCGGCCAGCCACCATGACTGTTCGTGCCACATCAGGGCCGGGAGCTGGCGGGGATCAAAACGCCGCCAGGGAAGCAACGCCAGCCGGACATCTTTCATCCCCGCGTCCGACAGTAAATTACGCACATGATCCTGGGGGCGATCGGTCAACGGAGGAGCGGCCTGCGCACGCGCCCAGGCTTGGGTTAAAGCCGCTTTATTCACCGGGGCGTGTAGCTTGTCCAGCAGGGCCAGTAATGCAGAGAGGGTTACAGGTGTCATCAGGGTTGGCTCGCAGACGTGTTAGCTAATTGTGTGCCCGTGGGCAGGGCGCCAGAGGTGTCGTCCATACGACCCGTGCGTGCGGCGAGGCGCAGGCAGTCAACCCGCCATGCCGATCGCACCGCTACCAGCGCTTGTTGTTGTTCGGTTAATTCGCGCACGGCGTTGAGGACATCCAGCCAGCTCTTGTAGCCCGATTCGTACTGGCGGCGGAAGGATGCCAGCGTGTCGCTGAGTTCAATGACGGACTGCTCATAACCCGCCATCAGCATCTGATTAGCATCACGCTGATCGAGTAGCTGGCGCGTCTGAATGTCTTCGCTGTGGCGTTGTTGGGCCAGATCCTGACGTGCGGACTCCACGCGTTCCAGAGCGGCGTTTTTAAGGCCGCGGTTCACCAGCCCCAGCCCTTCCATCGTGCCGGTGACCACCACATTGATCGTGTTGTCATTTCTCTGGTTGGGGATGCCGGAGTAGTCGTTGCGAGAGGCCTGCAGGGAGACGGTCGGCATGGTTGAGGTGCGCTGGCGTTCCACATCCGTTTCGGCAAGGGTGACCCCCGCTTCGCGGGCACGCACGGTGGCACTCTGCGCAAGAATTTGTTCCTGTACAGACCGATCGGCAGGCAACTGGAGGATGCTGCCGGGAACCGGCAGGTCGCTGGCGATCGGCTCCTGGGTCAGGGATAACAGCGTGGATTCGGCGGTAAGCAGGTCCGATTTGGCCTGTTCGAACGAGGAGCGTGCCTGTAACAACCGGGCCTTCGCCAGGCTGACATCAGCGGAAGACGCCAGTCCCCCCTGCGCACGGCGCTGAATTTGTTCCTGCAATGCCTGATGGTTGGTCACATTCGATTGTGCAACGGCAAGACGCTCGCGAACACCCTGCACATTTGCATAGGCCACTGCGGTCTCTTCCAGCAGTTCACGACGCGTAGCCCAGGCCGTAGCTTGCTGGGCAAGGGTGTCACTGTCGGCGTAGTCAATGGCGCTGTCGATACGCCCAAAAGCCCATAACGGCTGTGATACGCTCAGCGTGGTCGAGCTGGAATCATTGTAACCCGAAATTTGCCCCGCTCCCGCGCTGGCCCCAAGCGTAGGCAGACGTGCCGCGCGTGCGCTGTCGGCGCTGGCCTCTTTGGAACGCACAAGCGCCTGCTGACTGGCCAGACCGGGGTGATGGAGCATTGTGCTGCGCAGTGCGGCAAACAAACCGCCTGCCGGGGTGTCGTCAGAAACAGAGTGCGAGGAGGACGAAAGGTCCCTCGCCTGAGTCGTCGTCACAGAAATGACAAAGGGTAAAGAAAGTATGATTGCAGGAAGGATGTTGCAACCGCGTCGACCTGGAAAAATCCCCATCGTCTGAAGAGCCCTGTATTGAAGAAAGAGTAAATGGCCCACCGATCACGATTTTTCTCAGGTTATCCCGACATAACAATGATTTGATAAATGGCACGGCCGGAATAACGAGTAAGAAATAAGAATATGCTTATTGTTTTACGCAATAATTACCGATCGGCAACATTAGTGTCAATATGTGTAATCGTGTAATAAAAGCTGTAAAAGAGGGCTATTTGAGAAGATAAGTTCACTTAAGCCAAATATATCCTGCATTAACAGAAACATTATTAAATAAATATATGATAAGGCAGTGGATAATTTTGCTTAACCAAAAAGCAGGAGCGGGAGGTGTTGATTGTTTGGTTGCGAAAGAGAATGTTGCTGGTCGTGAGAGGGGGCGGCGATTCAGGGCAACGCAAGGAGGTTATAACCCGTTATCTGATGGATTATCTGTTCGCCCCGCACATGAATACGAACAGGACATCCATCCCGACGGCCCGATACAACTTCCATCAGGAGATGCGCGAGCGAGAGTTAGACCTGAAAGCGTGGGGACTGCTGTCATGATGCGCTGTCTGCTCGGCCGCCTTTCCCACGCAGGAATCCCTCGACAAGGTGATAAGCCCTCCGGCAGAGAAAGAGGAGGAGATACCGGTTCAGGTAAACCTCGCAGTAACACCTCGGATTGCAGACCGTGCACGCTCGCCCGTGCGCCAGTGAGGAAAACATGATAAGTGAGATAATACTGGCGCAGGCTTATGAGGTCTGCCATAAAAACAAAAGCACTTGGCTCGCCCGTAAAAGTTAACTGGCGGAAGCTAAGCGGGAATATCAGGAAATATTTGCGACCGGGAATGACAGTCTTTCCCGGTCACTGCAACTGCTGCGCGATATCATTGATGTGAAGAAATGAGAGGTGAACCAGAGCGCCGGGCGCTATATCCGATATGCAGCGCATCAGTATCGTAACCGGCTGGATGATTTTACGATGTCGCACGGTGACGAACTGGCCGCCACGCTGGCACCTGAGCTCATGGGTTATAACGGGCAGCACAGCGCCGTAAAACAACGCGTCATGCAGCATACTGTTCAGTATCTGCGTGAAGCCCTCGTGGCTTGGTTGGCCAGAGGCGAAAAATTAATTATTCAGGACAGGACATTGAATTATTACCGGCTGCCGGATTAAGGCCTGACGCGGCTTCGCGGGCTAATAATCGTGATAAATTCACCACTGCGCAAAATCATAATTACGTGATTAAACGCGCTGACCTGGCCGCCCGGTAATTTACAAAAAATAACCAAAAATCCCGCCATTTTTTCATTGAATAGCCATACACACATCAGGCGCATGATTTTGCATGCATTTTTGCCCCCTCAAAATTCTCTCCTGCGCCAGCCCTGCTGCGGGCTGAACCCGCTAATGCACCTGCATTAAAAGCTCCCCATTAAGCGGGCAGGCGTGGCGGGGAGAGCATTGCGCGCAAAGGATTTAAAGAATATATTTGATATTTATCATATAAACCATAATAGATAAGAAAATCTTAACCATATGAATCGAGCTTAAACATAAAAATCAAAATAAAAATAAACAACCAACAAAACCCTATCAATAACATATTGTTATTGATAGGAGGGGTTAAAAATTATTTAACAAACTTCTAATGCCATTAAGGATGGTGTTTTTTTTCAACACATCACCTTCATTTAAATACTTACTCATAAGCTCTGTAAGGTCTGCCTCATTTACATATACATCATCTATATCAAACTCATGAAAAAATCTATTCAACTTACATACATGAATCGTATAACTTCCTTTTTTTGTACGATCTACATATATTTTATTAAATTTCTTTATATGCCTATCCCATTTGTCATAATGAGGATGATAGATCAAAAACCGTTCAGATGCCCCCGGGTATTTTACAGCTTTCCCTTTAACTACCTTCGGTATTTCACCTACAATTTCTTGAGCCCTTTTTATTTCATTACAATCAGCGCAAAGAACGCATAAATTCTTTGGTTCGAACATGAAGCTTATATTACCAGATTTATGTATTAAATGTTCTATATCACAATTTCTAGCTGATTGCAATGAAAGGGGAGCTTTACAGAAAGCACATGCCCCTTTTTGTACTTCACGATAATACTTCCTAATATTTTTACGCAGATTTAAAAGTTCATTGCTTGACCAAATATCATGATCAAAATCAGGGCGACTTTTCAATTCATCAATAAAAGCCAACTCTTCCTTTGAAAACTCATATGGCACGTTGATATCAGGAATAGAAGTCATACATTTCCTCCAATGAGGTTATCAACTCATATACAGGGTCCTCTTTTTCTAAATAGACTTTAAATTCTTTCAGTTTATTAATAGCAATAACATCGTCATGATCAAATATTTTTTTTGATTTCACTTTTGCAAAAACATTTAAAGCAACCCTAGTGATGTATTCATTTTTGTATCCCGGACTATCAAAAATCTCAGCTAGCAAGAAATCTGAAGATTTCTTCACGAAATGCTCTGCATTAAATAGTTTATTGAGATGCAGAGATAGTACATAACTGTTTTTAGATTTTAAGCGAGAAATGATTTGGGGGGAATGCGAAGCTATTATAAAATGACACCCTTGATAATGAGAAAATACCTCAGATAATATTTCAATATATTTCTCCTGCCATTCTGGATGAAGGCTTATTTCTGGTTCATCAATGACAACTAATGCACCATCTTTGATGCTTCCAGCAATTGAAAACAATGTAGAGAACATGCACTGCTCGCCTGAACTCGCTCGCTTCAATGAAACACTACCTATTTTTTTCTTTAAGATGTTCACATCGAAAATTGATACGATATTTAGATTAACAAGTTTGAGCAATTTAGTTAGGATAACATCCTCAACTTCAACTCCTTTAACGCTGCATTTTTTCTTAGAGTTATCAAAGTCTAATATCCACCGAATGTCGCTTCTCTTTTCGAAGACATCTGAAAATAAAAAATAATTAGATATTTCTTCCAAGCAAACGATCATCTCCTCTGCTTCTTTCCTTGACCAAACTAATTCTACCAGGCCACCAAGCCTAATTACCTCATCATTATTTTCATTTAACTGCTCCATTAAATTTTTAATACGATAATGATGTATTCTGAATGCCAAGCTAAATTCATCTTTGAACTCTAAAAAATTAAATATCTGTGCAGTATTTTCCCTATCAGTTTCGATACTATTTAGGAAATTATTTACCAGCGCTCCTCCGACACTATTTATGAGTTTCATGACACCACTGCCAAATTGACTCCTTACGCCACTATAAACATAAAAATGATTCGAGATGGAAGTTGATGCGCGTGGTCTATTAAGTAACGGGAAACGATCAAATACACTCGTCGACACGGCAATTATTTTTGTTGGGAATGCTGACTTTACACTTTCTTTCTTGTTACTTAAATGGGCATTAATAACGTCATTTAATAATCGGGATTTCCCAACACCATTCTTACCGACAATAATAGTAAATGCGTTGTTATTATCATTTTCATTGTCCATTATAAACTGAAATTCTTTACCTAAAGAGTCAGAGTAAAAATTACTAATCATTATCATCTCCAAGAATTATATTACTGTAAAATTGCATTATATCTCTACGATTGTCAATATAACTTGCATGATTATATGTTCCATGAGTGATATTTTTATCAATGTGAGCTAGTTGCATTTCAATCCACGTACTTTCAAAAGCATGCTCATGTAACATTGTTGATAATGTATGTCTGAATCCATGACCAGTTAACCGTCCCGCATAACCTATTCGCTTGATAACCTGATTTACGCTCGCTTCACTCATACACTTATTCGGATCATTCCGCCCCGGAAAAACATAGCGATCATTCCCTGTCATAACTTTGAGTTCATGGAGTAAATCTAACGCTTGAGTTGATAATGGCACAAGATGTGGCCTGGGCATTTTCATTCTTTCAGCAGGAATTTCCCAAATAGCGTTAACCAGATCAAATTCTTGTCATAATGCCGCGCGTAATTCGATGGTTCGTACGCCTGTAATCATCAGTAATTTCGTGGCTATCTGGACAAGCTTACTCTCGGGTAACCCTCCAAGGCACGCAGAAAATCAGGTATCTCATCAGATTTGAGGAACGGGAAGTGATGAGATTGATGTACTTCGAGGACACTGGAGAGATCAGCCGCAGGATTGTACTCCGCCCTACCCGTTGCAATTGCGTAGCGAAACACTTCGGAGCAACGTTGCCTCACTTTGCACATTTTCTCCAACGCACCACACTTCTTAATATTACGCAGCATATTGAGCAGTTCTAGCGGTTTGATTTCACCTACTTGTCTCATACCCTTATTTGGAAAAATGTCGTTCTTAACGCTTCCATAACGTCTGAGGCATGTCTTGCTGACTATTTGCAAGATTTAAGTTGATGCCACACTCTGGCTATATTTGCGAAGGCCTGCTCTGATTCTGTTTGCATAGCCAGCTTTTCCTCTTTTCGAACCTCACTAGGGTTATTTCCTTCGAAGACCAGTTTTAGGGCATCGTCACGACGAGAACGGGCATCTGTAAGTGTGATCGTAGGATACACATCAAGCGAGATCATTTTGGTTTTACCGGCAAAACGATAACGGAACCGCCAGCTCTTGCTCCCATTAGGTTCTATTAGCAATGACAGTCCTTACCCATCTCCAAGCGTATAGGCTTTAGCTTCAGGCTTAGCGCGGCGAATTTGCATATCATTTAAAGGCATATGCATAGGAATCCAAGACCGAACAGGGACATATACATATTCAGTGTCGGATTTTACTGGATGGTTACGGACAACAATGGATTGAAAAGCATTAAAATCGATACTAATCAGTAAGTTAGGGATTAATACTCACGTTTGGAGAAGTTGAAATGGTGCCGATAATAGGAGTCGAACCTACGACCTTCGCATTACGAATGCGCTGCTCTACCAACTGAGCTATATCGGCTTTCAGGAGGGGTGCTTCGGTGTAAAAGGGTAAGAAAAAGCGCCCACCCCGTCAAGCCTTCGCCTTTTGGTTGTTGTTTTTTGCAGCACCATGAACAAAATCAACACAAACCGAAGGGTTACTGCCCTCTTTTGGCTTTTTCAACCGCTTCGCTGGCGACTATTTACCCACACTGCCTGCCCCCTCTCCCCGCATCTTTCCAGGATCGTCTATCTTCAGTTTTAACTTATTAAAATCAAGCCCCGCCAGAACAGGTCGATACTTACAGAGACCGGAACGAAGAAAAGCCTGAGAGAGTGGGTGAATAATGCATAAATTTTTTGTCTCCGATGACGTAGCCGGCACGGACCTTGAGCCGAAAAGAACCGCCAGCTTTATCAAACGCGCCCTGCTGGTGATGGTGTCTCTGCTGGCGATGCTGTTTATCATCGCCATCATCGCGTTGCTGACCATCGTGCGCAATATCAACGAAGACAGCGATAAGCACAGCGCCATGCTGCTGCAAAAGGCGATCTATAACCGTGTCGATACGCTCACGACCCACATCAAAGACTATGCCTGGTGGGGCGAGGCCTACCAGCATCTTCACCCCAGGGTGGACACTGACTGGGCCTATACCCGCCAGAATATGGGCGCTTCGCTGTGGCGCGATTTTGAGTACGAAGGGGTGTTCGTGCTCGACGGTAGCGGGCAGACTCGCTACAGCGTGATTAACGGCAAGCTGGTGGCGCACTCCCTGCAATCCTGGCTGGGTGACGATCCCTTGCCCGATCTGACGCAAAAAATAGATAAGCCTGACGCCATGCCAGTGGCGAGTACGGTGGTGATGAAGGATGGCCATCCGGCACTGGTGGCGGCAGCGCGCATCACCACGGGTGATGACTCAAGCATTAATGTTGCTCCTGGTTCCGCCTCGGTGCTGGTGTTTGTGGACGTGCTGGATGCGCGTAAGCTCATCGCGCTGGGTGAGGAGTACGGAATCGCCGAGACACGCGTGCAGCATAAGGGCGCGCCGAAGCTGGCAGGTCGGCGCGGGACGGCGACGCTCCCGGTTGATGGTCAGCAGGTCACTTTTGAGTGGAAAAGTGAGGATCCGGGGCGGGAGCTGATGCGCTATATCCTGCCGCTGCTGATCCTGCTCGCGCTCTGCACCGCTGTTCCCGGCGTGATACTGGGGCGCAACGCGCTGAAAAAGGCACGTATGTATGACGAAAATACCTGGCTGCTGGCGCAGAACCGTCTGGCGCTGACCGCCAGCGAAAGACGTTTTCGTGACGTCGCCGAGGCCACCACGGACTGGATCTGGGAGACGGACACCGAACTGCGTTTCACCTGGCTTTCTGAGCGTTTTCCGGGGATCACGGGGCACAGTATCTCGTCCTGGATCGGCCGCCCGCTCAGCGAATTTATGGAGGCAGAAAACCAGTCGCTGGCGGAGTGGATCACCCTGCCCGGCCAGACGGGCCATCGCCGCCTGCTGCACTGCCGCTATCTGTCGGCGATGGGCCACCAGCGCTACTGCCATATTGCGATCAAACCCGTTGTCGCGCCGGAGGGGATCACCGGCTACCGCGGCACCGCCACGGATGTCACCCTCGAAGTCGAGGCCCAGGCGCGCGTGGAGTACCTCTCCCGACACGACGATCTCACCGGGCTGCCCAACCGGGTGCGCATGCGCGAGTTTCTGGAGGGCAAGCTGCGGGCACAGCCTACCCAGATGCACCCGCTGGCGATGCTGAGTCTCGATCTCGATAAGTTTAAGCCGGTCAACGATCTGTTCGGCCACGGTGCCGGTGATAGCGTGCTGCATGAGGTCTCGGCCCGGTTACGGGCCTGCATCCGGGATTACGATCTGGTGGCGCGCCAGGGCGGGGACGAGTTTATTCTGATCATCTCCGACATTCACGACCGGCGCTACATTGAGACCCTGTGCGAACGCATCATCACCGAGCTGACGCGCCCTTTCCTGATCAACGGAAATGAGATCGTGATTGGGGCCAGCATCGGGATCGCCATGGCACCGCATGATGCCGTCGACGCGGGCGAGCTGCTGCGGTTCTCCGACATTGCGCTGTACCGGGCCAAAACCACCGGGCGTAACAGGTGGATGTTCTACACCCCGGAAATGGCAGAGCAGATTGTGCAGCGCCGGGAGATGGAAGAGAGCCTGCGCGAGGGCATCAAAAAAGAGCAGTTCAGTCTTGTATACCAGCCGCGCTATGGCCACAACTCATCACGGATCATCGCCGTGGAGGCACTCATCCGCTGGCATCATCCCGAACTTGGTCTGATCATGCCGGATCAGTTTATCTCCCTCGCCGAAGAGACCGGGCTGATTATCCCGCTCAGCGACTGGGTGCTGAAAACCGCCTGCCGGGATGCGCAGCAGACGCTGCATGGCCTCTCGGTATCGGTGAACATCTCTGCGGTCGAGTTCCGATCCTGGCAGGTGGTGGATCGCATCAGGGAGGCGCTGCAGGAGTCGCAGCTGGATCCGGCCCGGCTGGAGATCGAAGTGACCGAGAATGCCACGCTGTGGAACCCGGAGAACAGCCTCGAAATCATGCTGGCGCTGAAGAAACTGGGCGTGAAGCTGCTGATGGACGATTTCGGCACCGGTTACTCCTCCCTGAGCTACCTGCGCAATTTCCCGTTCGATGGCATCAAGCTGGATAAATCCTTTATCGACGGCATGCCGGGGAGCGACAGCGCCAACACCATCGTCGAAAATATTATCGGCCTCGGCAAAGCGTTCTCGCTGAGCATTACCGCAGAAGGGGTGGAAACCGAAGAGCAGCTGCAAAAGCTGATGATGATGGAGTGCGATGAAACCCAGGGGTATTTAATCAGCAGGCCGCTTAGCCTGACGGCACTGAAGGAGCAAATCGCCGCGCTGGACTCGGCGGCACAGGAACGGGCAAGCCAGAATAATCAGGGATAGCGCGGGCAACAGCGGTTGCTGCCCGCGCAGGGGATTACGCGCGAATAGTATCGTCGCCGAAGCCGATCCACTTGTAGGTGGTGAGCGCTTCAAGCCCCATCGGGCCGCGGGCGTGGAGCTTCTGGGTGCTTACCGCCACTTCGGCGCCCAGGCCAAACTGGCCGCCGTCGGTGAAGCGGGTAGAAGCGTTGACGTAAACCGCAGAAGAGTCCACTTCGTTGATAAAGCGATTCGCATTGCTCAGGGTGCGGGTGAGGATCGCATCGGAATGCTGGGTGCCGTGTTCACGAATGTGGGCGATGGCGTCGTCGAGATCGGCAACCACCTTCACGTTCAGATCCAGCGACAGGAACTCGTCGTCGTACTGCTCCGCTTTCACCGCTTCAACCTTCGCCGGACCGCTCTGCAGCTGTGTCAGCGCGTTGGCATCGGCATGCAGGGTGACGCCGCTTTCCGCCATCTGCTTGCTGAGCGCTGGCAGGAAGGTGTCGGCGATGTCCTGATGCACCAGCACCGTCTCCACCGAGTTACAGGCACTTGGACGCTGGATTTTGGCGTTGACGATGACCTTAAGGGCCGGGTCGACGTCGGCGGTGTCATCCACAAAGATATGGCATACGCCGATACCGCCGGTGATCACCGGGATCGTCGACTGCTCGCGGCACAGCTTGTGCAGGCCTGCGCCACCGCGCGGGATCAGCATGTCGATGTATTTGTCCATACGCAGCATTTCGTTGACCAGGGCACGATCCGGGTTTTCAATCGCCTGAATCGCCCCGGCCGGCAGGCCGCACTCTTCCAGCGCCTGCTGGATCACTTTTACCGTGGCGGCATTGGTGCGCCAGGTCTCTTTCCCGCCACGCAGGATGGCGGCGTTACCGGTTTTCAGGCACAGCGAGGCAACGTCCACGGTCACGTTGGGACGGGCTTCGTAGATCACGCCGATCACCCCCAGCGGCACGCGGCGACGTTCGATGCGCAGGCCGCTGTCCAGCAGTCCGCCGTCAATCACCTGCCCTACCGGATCGGCGAGGCTGCATACCTGACGCACGTCGTCGGCAATGCTTTTCAGGCGCGCGGGGTTTAATGCCAGACGATCGAGTAGCGCCTCGCTCAGGCCATTGCGGCGGGCTTCCAGCAGATCCTGCTCGTTAGCGAGCAAAATCTCGTGGGACTGGGCTTCCAGATACTCTGCGATTTTTTCCAGCACGCGGTTTTTCTCGCGGCTGGAAAGGAGCGCCAGTTTGTACGAGGCGGCTTTGGCAGCGGCGCCCATTTGTTCCAGCATGTCCTGCTCCTTAACGGGTGATCATGTCGTCGCGATGGACAGCAACCGGGCCGTACTCATAGCCGAGAATGGCATCGATCTGCTGTGAATGGTGGCCTGCAATGCGGCGCAGCGCGTCGCTGTTGTAGCGGCAGACGCCGTGGGCAATGTCGCGCCCTTCCTGATTGCAGATACGAATCACTTCACCACGGGAGAAGTTACCTGTCACGCTTTTAATTCCTTTTGGAAGCAATGAGCTGCCTCTTTCCAGAATCGCAGCGGTCGCGCCTTCATCCACAATAAGCTCGCCGGCTGGCGGCGCGCCGAAGATCCAGCGTTTGCGGTTTTCCAGCGGGGTGGCTTCGGCATGGAAACGGGTGCCTACCGAAATGCCTTCCACCACGTCGCCGATGACGCCCGGACGGCTGCCTGCGGCAATGATGGTGTCGATCCCGGCGCGGCAGGCCACGTCGGCCGCCTGCAGCTTGGTGCCCATGCCGCCGGTGCCGAGGCCAGAGACGCTGTCGCCTGCAATGGCGCGCAGCGCGTCGTCGATGCCTTTCACATCGGTGATCAGCTCAGCCTGCGGGTTGGTGCGCGGGTCGGCGGTGAACAGACCCTGCTGATCGGTCAGCAGCAGCAGTTTATCCGCGCCTGCCAGAATGGCGGCCAGCGCGGAGAGGTTATCGTTGTCGCCGACTTTAATTTCTGCGGTGGCGACCGCATCGTTTTCGTTAATCACCGGAACGATGTTGTTATCCAGCAGCGCGCGCAGGGTGTC
The DNA here is from genome assembly GCF_005843915.1 of Enterobacter sp. MF024. NCBI lineage: Bacteria > Pseudomonadati > Pseudomonadota > Gammaproteobacteria > Enterobacterales > Enterobacteriaceae > Enterobacter > Enterobacter sp. MF024. Next base: position 16,978 of record NZ_VCBB01000014.1, read on the forward strand.
GCGGGCGTTGAGGAAACGCTCCCGGTCTTCCATATCGGCGCGGGTCAGCAGCATCTGCCCGACGTGAATGCCATAGATAGAGAACAGCTGTTCCCAGAGCTGGATCAGGCGGCTTTGCCCTACCGCCGCCAGCAGCTGCTTGGAGGCGATGGTGGCGGGAAGTTCGGGGTAGCCCAGGTGCTCACGCCCGGCGGCGATCGCCCCGGAGGTGACAATCACAATACGGTGCCCTGCGGCGTGCAACTGCGCGCACTGGCGCACAAGCTCAACAATGTGGGCGCGATTAAGGCGGCGCGATCCGCCTGTTAACACACTGGTACCGAGTTTTACCACCAGCGTCTGGCTGTCACTCATGATTCTCTGCCGTTCAAAATAGGGGAAATGATATCAATCAGACTTTTTATCAGGACTGGGGCCTGTTGCCAACCGCCTTAGCACTAAGGCCACCACTTTGTTGCGCGGGATCAGGAAGCGTAGCGGCAAACTTTGACACTTTTATTACTGAAACAGAAAAATACATTTATTTAAAATTATTCTGAGATTGTCATAAAACGTTCATTACAGAAAGTTAAAACCCTTCCTGTTTTTTCACGGAACATAAGCATCAGCTGACTGTTCAGCGAATATTAGCGCGTATATATAAAACCAGGATTGAAAATGAAAAAGAGTACTCTGGCATTAGTGGTAATGAGCGTTGTGGCAACTTCATCTGTACAGGCAGCCGAAGTATTTAATAAAAACGGCAATAAACTGGACGTGTACGGTAAAGTAAAAGCCATGCGTTATATCAGCGATGATGATGCTAAAGATGGTGACCAGACTTACGTGCGTTTCGGCTTTAAAGGCGAAACGCAGATCAACGAACAGCTGACCGGCTATGGCCGCTGGGAAGCAGAATTCTCCGGCAATAAAGCCGAAAGCGACGCAACGCAGAAAACCCGTCTGGCCTTCGCCGGTATTAAGCTGAAGGACTTTGGTTCAATCGATTACGGTCGTAACCTGGGCGCGCTGTATGACGTTGAAGCCTGGACCGATATGTTCCCGGAATTCGGCGGTGACTCTTCCGCGCAGACCGACAACTTCATGACCAAACGCGCCAGCGGTCTGGCAACCTACCGTAATACCGACTTCTTCGGCGCCATTGATGGCCTGGATCTGACCCTGCAATATCAGGGTAAAAACGAAGGCCGCGAAGCCAAAAAACAGAACGGCGACGGCTTTGGTACTGCGCTGACCTATGATTTCGGCGGCAGCGATTTCGCTATCAGCGGCGCTTACACCAACTCTGACCGCACCAATGCCCAGAATCTGCTGGCACGCGGCGAAGGTGAAAAAGCAGAAGCCTGGGGCACCGGTCTGAAATATGACGCGAACAACGTTTACCTGGCAGCCATGTACACCGAAACGCGTAATATGACGCCAATCTCTGGTGGTTTCGCTAATAAAGCGCAAAACTTCGAAGCCGTTGCGCAATATCAATTTGACTTTGGTCTGCGTCCATCCCTGGGTTATGTCCAGTCTAAAGGTAAGGATATTGAAGGTATCGGTGATGAAGATATCGTGAAATATATCGACGTCGGCGCGACCTATTATTTCAACAAAAATATGTCGGCGTTTGTTGATTATAAAATCAACCAGATTGACGACGATAATAAACTGGGCGTGAGCAGCGATGATATCGTTGCGCTGGGTGTGACCTACCAGTTCTGATTTATGCAAATAAAAAAAACCCGGCTCGGTGCCGGGTTTTTTATTGTCTGTTTTTCGCGCCAGACGTTATGCCGTTAATTTCACCGGCTCGTTGGTGAAATCATCAGCAGGCTCGAGTTTAAGATCGAACGTTGCCAGCAGCGCACGGGCTTTTTCATGGAATTCACGCAGGGTGTGCTCAAGGCGCTGGACCACTTCCGGATCCTTAATGGCCGTCGCCTGCCAGTGACCCTCTTTATCGAACAGGCCAAACTGGTAGTTATAAGTGAAGCGTGACTCTTCGGCTTCCATTTCCATCCACCATCCCCAGAATTCGCGCTTCTCCGGCGCTGGCTTTACGTTAACGCACACGGCCAGGCAATCGAAAAAGAAACGATTCTCTTCGCACTGCTCTTCGCGGATGTAGGGGCCAAGAGCCATAAACTTCTTGATCATTCTACTTTTCGGATGTCCACTCGGTAACGTCATTGCGATCTCCTTTTGTGAAGCCACTGTTTTACCAAACCTCAAAAAATTAGCAATCTCTTAACTCAATCTCTGATGGATCCAGCGCGTGATCTGCTGCAAGGCTTTGTCAAAATTCTCATACACCGGGCTGAACGGCACCTCCAGCAGCTTGCCATCCACAGATGATGAGGTGATTAAGCGGGACTCCTCTTCCGGGCTGAACGGATCGTTTTTCCAGAAACCAGAGAGCATTGGCGTAGGGCAACGGCGGCCCAGCAGCCCCTGCATTTTCAGGGAGTAGCGATTGAGCTCCACGCGCAGCGCCTCGTCCGAGGCATCGTGCATACCCAGTCGGCTGGCCAGCACATCGAGATACATCTCCGGGACGCTGCCCTGACGGGCGGGTTCACTTAACAGGGCGTGAACCACCGGCCCCAGACAGGCCACCGCCTTCAGGCGTGATGATTCCAGATAGGCCAGACGAACGGCGACATTGGCGCCAAAGCGGAAGCCAAACGCCGCCACCCGGGTGTGATCCACCCACGGATTCTGTTCCAGCGCTTTCAGGGCATGCTGGTGGAGCAAGCTGGAATCCTGCGTCAGTTTCCATTTTGACGAGAAGCCAATCGACGGCATGTCGAGGGTCAGCATCGCCAGCCCTTTCGGCGCCAGGTAGCGCTCATACAGGCTGTAAAAATCGGTTTGCAGGGAGTCGAGGCCGCCGCACATCATCACCGTCGGGAAAGGGCCGTCGCCTGGGGGCATATGCAGGAAGCCGGTCACCGCCGGGCCGCCGGGGATGGTAAAGCTGATTTCGCGCATCCGGCCAGGCAGGTGCTGGGCCGCTTCCTGGTAGGCGCGGTTCGCCAGGGCCTGGGCCTGCTCCGCCAGTTCATCGCCTTTCAGGTGCGGGTATGCCGCGATGCTGTAGAGGTTACAGGCGTGCAGCCAGTGCTGGCCGCTAAGCAGAGGATCTTCCTCCTGGCTGGCCTTCTGCTGCCAGAGCATCGCCTGTTTTGCCCATTCGTAAATCCAGTTGCCGCCGCGATAGCCTACCACCGTATCGTACAGATCCTCGTCGGTACGTTCGGCCTGGCTCATGACGATACGCGCCTGCACGTCGAGAATTTCACGGGGATCGATGCCGCGCCAGATCCACATCAGACGGTTCACCATGCGGTACCAGTGCGGGATGTTTTTGCCATCCAGCGCCGATTGCACTGAGGGTTGTACGCCGCTGTTAAAACGACGAACCAGCGTCGAGGTTTCCGGGTGCTTGAATTTGGGCTTGAAGAGAATTTCGCTGAGATTCGCCTGGGACATTGCGCGCTGCCTCTATAGATACGTCAGAGGGCATCATTGTAACGCGACAGAGGCGAAAAAAATAACGCCCGGCATCACCGGGCGTTAAAAATGTATTTATTAGCGGCCTGAAATAGGTGGGACGAATACGACGCCCATATCCCATGGCTGTTCGATCCAGGTATCCTGCGGGATATCAATGACATAATCGTCAACCAGCGGCTTACCGGCCGGTTTAGCGAAGATGGTAACGAAATGCGCTTTTGGATACATTTCGCGGATAGCGACTGCCGTACCGCCGGTATCAACCAGATCGTCAATCACGATGAAACCTTCACCATCGCCTTCAGCGCGTTTCAGCACTTTCAGCTCACGCTGGTTGTCGTGGTCGTAGCTGGAGATGCACACGGTATCGACATGACGAATACCCAGCTCACGTGCCAGCAGCGCCCCTGGTACCAGACCGCCGCGGCTGACAGCGATAATGCCTTTCCACTGTTCGGATGGCATCAGGCGTGCAGCCAGTTTACGTGCATGAATCTGCAACATGTCCCAGGTGACGATGTATTTTTCGCTCATGTGAATTGTCCCAGCCTGTGTTTATACGGCTTAAAAAGTGTTCGAGGGGGAAAATGGTTGCGCGAGATTATAGAGATCTGAAGCACTAAAAACCAGTGCTAAGCGGTTACAGCGGGAGTTTTTACTTGCTTACCCCTACCAGCCGACAGAGAAAGTGGTATTCTCAAACCCACCTCGCAAGTCTGACTTGTGGTAACTCTTAACCTGCTAACCCCGTGACCTGCAAGATTGTCTGCAGGAGATCGACAAGGAGACTTACTGTGTCTGAACTGTCTCAACTATCACCACAACCGCTGTGGGATATTTTTGCCAAAATCTGCTCCATTCCTCATCCGTCCTATCACGAAGAACAGCTTGCCGAACACATTATGGGCTGGGCGAAGGAAAAAGGGCTGCACGCCGAACGCGACCAGGTTGGCAACATTCTGATCCGTAAGCCTGCTACCGCAGGCATGGAAAACCGTAAACCTGTTGTGCTGCAGGCTCACCTGGACATGGTGCCACAGAAGAACAACGACACCGTTCACGATTTCACCAAAGACCCGATTCAGCCGTACATCGACGGCGACTGGGTTAAAGCCCGCGGCACCACCCTGGGTGCGGATAACGGCATCGGTATGGCCTCTGCGCTGGCGGTGCTGGCTGACGACCGCGTTGAGCATGGCCCGCTGGAAGTGCTGCTGACCATGACCGAAGAAGCCGGTATGGATGGCGCATTTGGTCTGCAGGCGAACTGGCTGCAGGCGGATATCCTGATCAATACCGATTCCGAAGAGGAAGGCGAAATCTACATGGGTTGCGCGGGCGGTATCGACTTTATCTCCACGCTGCCACTGACCCGTGAAGCGATCCCGGCAGGGTTCCAGACCTTCAAGCTGACGCTGAAAGGGCTGAAAGGCGGCCACTCCGGCGCTGACATTCACTTAGGTTTGGGCAATGCCAACAAGCTGCTGGCCCGTTTCCTGGCCGGTCATGCTGCGGAACTGGATCTGCGTCTGGTGGATTTCAACGGTGGTACGCTGCGTAACGCTATCCCGCGTGAAGCCTTCGCGACCCTGGCCGTTGCCGCAGACAAAGCCGATGCGCTGAAAAAGCTCTCCTCCGTTTATGTGGATATCCTGAAAAACGAACTGGAAGCTAAAGAGAAGAACCTGACCATAGTTCTGGAAGCAATCGCCAGCGATAAAGCGGCGCTGACTGAACAGTCACGCGATCGTTTTGTTCAGCTGCTGAACGCCACGCCAAACGGCGTGATCCGCAACTCCGACGTGGCGAAAGGCGTGGTGGAGACCTCCCTGAACGTCGGCGTGGTGACCATGGGTGACGACAGCGCAGAGATCATCTGCCTGATCCGCTCCCTGATCGACAGCGGTAAAGACTACGTGGTGAGCACGCTGGAATCTCTGGGCAAACTGTCTGGCGCGAAAACCGTCGCCAAGGGCAGCTACCCGGGCTGGCAGCCGGATGCAAGCTCTCCGGTGATGGCGCTGGTGCGTGAAACTTATCAGCGTCTGTTCAACAGCACGCCGAACATCCAGATTATTCACGCAGGTCTGGAATGTGGTCTGTTCAAAAAGCCGTACCCGGACATGGACATGGTGTCCATCGGGCCAACCATTACCGGTCCGCACTCTCCGGATGAGCAGGTTCATATCGAAAGCGTGGGTAATTACTGGACCCTGCTGACCGAACTGCTGAAAGCGATTCCGGCTAAGTAAGGTGCGGTCTGATGCCCGGCGGCACTGCGTTTGCCGGGCCTACGGACAGTGCCATACGGATTAATGACCTTTGTAGGCCCGGTAAGCTTCAGCGCCACCGGGCAGTAGTTTGTAGGCCCGGTAAGCGTCAGCGCCACCGGGCTTTTTTACAGCCCCAGCACCAGCTGTCGTTCCAGCTGCGGATCCAGCAGCGTGACGTGTAACCCCACCAGCCGAACCCCGCGCCCTGCCCGACGCTCTTCCCAGGTTTTCTTCGCGGTCGCAATCAGATCCTCTTTGTTGAGACGCGGCCAGACGTGTTCCTGCGTGGTTTGCTGAAAGTCGTTAAACTTCAGCTTCACTCCCTGGCGGGCGATCAGCAGATCCGGTTTGACCTTCGTAAGCCGCCGCTCCAGTTCAGGATAAAGCTGTTCAACAATGATGGCTTCGCAGGCGGCCCACTCGTGGATATCCTCGGCCAGCGTCCGTTCCACACCAACCGATTTACGCAGCCGCTCGCTGTTAACGTTGCGCTCGTCAATGCCCTGGCTGCGCTCCCACAGCACGCGGCCAAACTTACCAAAGCGCTTGAGCAGCATCGCCAGATCGCTTTTTTGCACATCTTCGCAGGTGCGCAGCCCCATGCTCTCCAGCCGGGAGGCGGAGACTTTACCCACGCCCGGGATCTTGCCGAGCGGCAGCGTTTTGATAAACGCCGGAACCTCGTCAGGGGTGATCACATACTGGCCGTCGGGCTTATTGAGGTCCGAGGCAATTTTGGCGAGAAATTTTACCGGCGCGACGCCCGCCGAAGCAGTGAGCTGCAGTTCATTGAAAATCGTCTGGCGGATCTCCTGAGCCATCAGCGTGGCGGAGCCGTGACAGTGCAGGCTATCGGTAACGTCCAGATAGGCTTCGTCCAGCGACAGGGGTTCAATCAGGGAGGTGTAGCGGGAAAAGATTTCGCGGATATGGTGAGACGCTTCTTTATAGGCATCAAAGCGCCCCGGCAAGAGGGTAAGATGGGGGCAAAGTTTTAACGCCATCGCGGTTGGCATGGCGCTGCGCACGCCAAACTTGCGCGCCGGATAGTTAGCTGTACTGATCACGCCACGCCGTTCGCGACTGCCGCCAATGGCAATGGGGATATCCCGCAGCGCCGGGTTGTCCCGCATCTCCACCGCAGCAAAAAAACAGTCCATATCGACATGGATGATTTTGCGCATCGTCTTCACCATACCTGTAATTACATCCAGTATAACAAAGTACAAAAAATGCGTCAGCAGTTTTACTGTCTCAATTCTGTCACTAAATCGTGGTACAAGATCCCGTCAATAAATCGTTAAAATTCATTAAGTTAAAATATTTTAAATGGAAAATTATTCATGAAAAAGATGATTATTGCTTCACTGCTGATCGCCACTCACGCCTGGGCGGACCCACAGATTATCGCCCACCGTGGTGGAACCGCAGACGCACCAGAGAATACCCTTCCGGCGATCGCGCTGGCGCTGGAAAACCACGCTCAGGCTATCTGGATTACCGTACAGCTCAGCCGTGACGGCGTGCCTGTCCTGTATCGTCCCAGCGATTTAAGTGCGTTAACCACGGCGCAGGGAAAAGTGTCCCGGTATACCCAGGCGGAACTCGCGACATTTAATGCAGGCGCGAAATGGAAAGAGAATGTCGCCGGTGCCACGATCCCGACGCTGAAAGCCGTGCTTGAACGCTGGCCTGAGACTCCGTTCTACATTGATATCAAATCCCCTGACGCGGACCCGGCAGAAATGGGCAAACAGCTGCTTACCGTGCTGAAAGAGACCAATAGCCTGAAACGCGTGCGCGTGTACTCAACGGAAGATCGCTATCTGGATGCTCTGCCAGCTGAAATTTCACGCTTTGTCACCCGGAGTGAAACCCGTACCCGGCTGGCAAATATCTCGCTGAACCACGTGTGCCAGACGCCAGCAAAGAAAATGGAGGCGTACTGGTACGGGCTGGAGCTGAACCGCAAGGTGGAAGTGGTGGAAAAGTTTACCCTTGGCGAGGGGGTCTCTCCGGCAACCCTGACCTGGGATAAAGAGGCGATGGACTGTTTCCGCTCTCAGGGTAATGGACACATTATCCTGCTGGGAGTGAATTCCGCAGAGGATTACCAGAAAGCAAAAGCCCTGGGAGCAGACGGCGTGATGGTCGATTCTCCCGCTCAGGCGCGAGAGTGGCTGAAGTAAAAAAATCAGGCCGCTATTTGCGGCCTGTTTATTTCAGAGGATCCTGTTTTGCTGGCGCTGTGCATCTCGCTCCATGCGCTTTTTGCGCGCATCGCACGGCTCAGGACAATCGCAGACTTTCTCCATCCCCAGGGAGGAGATGCCGCCGCAGCTGCCCTGAATGCTTTTGCGCTTAATCAGCCAGCCGAGGGACATGCCAAATATCACCAGCACGAAGATGGCAAAGGTCAGCACGAAGGTCATCATCATCAGCCTCCAAAATCATCCAGCATGATGTTCTCATCTTCCACGCCCAGATCCTGCAGCATTTTAATGACTGCGGCGTTCATCATTGGCGGACCGCACATGTAGAACTCGCAGTCTTCCGGTGCGGCGTGGTGCTTCAGATAGTTTTCATACAGGACGTTATGAATGAAGCCGGTATAGCCGGTCCAGTTGTCTTCCGGCTGCGGATCGGAAAGCGCAATGTGGAAGCTAAAGTTCGGGTTATCCCGCGCCAGCTGCTCAAACTCCTCCTGATAGAACATCTCGCGCAGGGAGCGGGCGCCGTACCAGAAGCTGATTTTACGCTGGCTGCCGAGACGCTTAAGCTGGTCGAAAATGTGCGAGCGCATCGGCGCCATTCCGGCTCCGCCACCGATAAAGACCATTTCGGCGTCGGTCTCTTTGGCAAAGAACTCACCAAACGGCCCGGAGATGGTGACTTTATCCCCCGCTTTCAGCGACCAGATATAGGAAGACATGATCCCCGGTGGTGCATCCGGCACGCCTGGCGGCGGCGTAGCGATACGCACGTTAAGCATAATGATGCCCTTCTCTTCCGGGTAGTTAGCCATGGAGTAGGCGCGAAGCGTCGGCTCTTTGACCTCAGAGACAAAGCGGAACAGGTTGAATCTGTCCCAGTCGCCGCGGTACTGCTCAGGCACATCAAAATCTTTATAGGCGACAGTATGTTCCGGGCACTCGATCTGAATGTAGCCGCCCGCACGGAACGGCACGTCTTCGCCATCGGGCACGCGCAGCTTCAGCTCTTTAATAAAGGTGGCTTTGTTATCGTTGGAGATAACCTCGCACTCCCACTTCTTCACGCCGAAGATCTCCTCCGGCAGTTCGATCTTCATGTTCTGGCGCACCGCCACCTGGCACGCCAGACGACAGCCCTCTTTCGCCTCACGCTTGCTGATGTGCGACAGCTCGGTCGGCAGGATATCGCCACCGCCCTCTTTAACAGTGACCCGGCATTGTCCGCACGAGCCGCCGCCGCCACAGGCAGAGGAGATAAAAATGCCGTTGCCAGAGAGCGTGTTCAGCAGTTTGTCGCCCGCAGGCGTCCGGATCTGCTTGTCTGACTCATCGTTAATCTCAATGATCACATCGCCGGAATTGACCAGCTTTGATCGCGCTACCAGAATCAGCCCCGAGAGCACCAGCACGATCAGCGTGAACATCACCACGCCAAGAATAATTTCCATACAATTTGCCCTTACAGCTGCACACCGGAGAAGGACATAAAGCCCAGCGCCATCAGACCGGTGGTGATAAAGGTGATCCCTAAGCCGCGCAACCCGGCCGGCACGTTGGCATACTTCATTTTTTCGCGCAGACCCGCCATCGCCACGATAGCCAGCATCCAGCCAATACCGGAGCCGAAGCCGTACACCACCGACTCGGTAAAGTTATAATCACGCTGCACCATGAACGACACGCCACCGAAGATGGCGCAGTTCACCGCAATCAGCGGCAGGAAGATGCCCAGCGCGGTATACAGGGACGGGAAGTACTTATCGAGGATCATCTCGAGGATCTGCACCAGCGCGGCAATCACCCCAATGAAGGTAATGAAGTTGAGAAAGCTCAGATCAACGCCCTCAACCAGCGCGCTGTCGCGCAGCACCAGATTAAAGACCAGGTTATTGATCGGCACCGCCAGACCCAGCACTACCGTAACGGCAACGCCCAGGCCAAAGGCCGTCGACACCTTTTTCGACACCGCGAGGAAGGTACACATCCCGAGGAAAAACGCGAGCGCCATGTTTTCGACAAACACCGCGCGCACAAACAGACTAATGTAATGAGCCATTGTCGGTTACTCCTTTTCCTGCTGTTCAGGACGCCAGGTTCTCACCGCCCAGATCAGCAAACCGATAATGAAGAACGCGCTGGGCGCCAGCAGGAACAAGCCGTTTGGCAGATACCAGCCACCGTTCTGTACGGTGTCCAGCACGGTGATACCAAACAGTTTGCCGCTGCCGATAAGCTCGCGCAGGAAACCGACCGTCAGCAGGATCACGCCATAGCCAAGACCGTTGCCGATCCCGTCCATAAAGCTGGCCAGCGGCGGCATTTTCATCGCATAGGCTTCTGCACGCCCCATCACGATGCAGTTGGTGATGATCAGGCCCACAAAGACCGACAGCTGTTTTGAGGTTTCGTAGGCAAACGCCCGCAGCAGCTGATCCACCACGATCACCAGCGAAGCGATGATCGCCATCTGCACGATAATGCGCACGCTGTTCGGGATATGGTGGCGGATCATCGAGATAAACATGCTGGAAAACGCCGTCACCAGCGTCACCGCCAGGGTCATCACCACCGCGGTTTCCAGTTTTGTCGTGACCGCCAGCGCCGAACAGACACCCAGCACCTGCAGGGTAATCGGGTTATTGGCGATGAGCGGCCCGATAAGAACCCGTTTAACTTCTTTCAGTTCGCCCGCATCAGCCATTGTTCAGCTCTCCTTCACGTACCTTCTTAAGAAAAGGACCAAAACCCATCTCGCCCATCCAGAAATCAAAGCTGTGCTGCACGCCGTTTGAGGTCAGCGTGGCGCCCGACAGGCCGTCGACAGCGTACTCATCACCCTGACGCGCTCCACCTTTCACCACTTTCAGCGCTGGCTGTCCGTTGTCATCCAGCACTTTTTTGCCGATAAACTGCGCGCGCCAGGCCGGGTTTTCCACTTCACCGCCCAGCCCCGGGGTTTCGCCCTGATCGTAGTAGGTGATGCCCTTAACGGTGCGGCCATCGGTATTCAGGGCCACAAAGGCATACATCATCGACCACAGGCCGTTGCCGTAGATCGGCAGGACCAGCTCCTGAACGCGCTGTTGTTCATCGCGCACCAGATAGATCTCCGCCGTATTGCTGCGGCGTTTGATACCTGCCGGATCCTGGCTGGCATCCAGTTCGGTGCTGCGCTGCGGATCTTTCAGGGCCTTAGCCTGGTTATAGCCAGACGGGTCGGTCTCGAGCAGTTCGCCGGTATTGAGATCCACCAGACGCGACGTGATGCGTGAGGCAAAGGTCTGCGCCACGTCTTCAGCGCTCATTTCACCGTTCATCAGCCCCGCTACGGCCAGGATGTTCCGTTGTTTATCGAGGGCGCGTTGCTCTTGCTGACGGGACTTAAGTCCCACCGCAGATCCTGCCACCACAATGGAGCAGACCAGGCAAAGCACCACCACCACCATCAGCGTCTTGCCGATGCTGTCATTATTTTTAATCTCAGCCACGCGCCTTCCTCCGCTTGATGTTGGCACGCACCACCAGGTAATCGAACAGCGGCGCAAACAGGTTGGCGAACAGGATCGCCAGCATCATCCCTTCCGGATAGGCCGGGTTAACGACACGGATCAGCACGCACATCGCGCCAATCAGCGCCCCGTAATACCATTTTCCTTTATTGGTAAAGGACGCCGAAACCGGGTCGGTAGCCATAAACATCATGCCGAAGGCGAAACCGCCCAGCACCAGATGCCAGTACCACGGCATGGCAAACATTGGATTTGTCGCCGAGCCAATCAGGTTAAACAGCGTTGCGGTGAGGACCATGCCGAGCATGACGCCCGCCACGATGCGCCAGGAGGCGACGCGGCCAAACAGAATGATGGCCCCGCCAATCAGGATCATCAGCGTGGAGACTTCACCTATTGAGCCTGGAATGTTGCCGATAAAGGCATCGAACCAGCTGACCGGCTGTCCGGTGGCGTTATTGACCAGCGCTTCCCCGCCGCGGGCAGCCCACTGGGACAGAGGCGTCGCGCCGGAAAAACCGTCCGCGGCCGTCCAGACCAGATCGCCGGAGATCTGCGCCGGATAAGCAAAGAACAGGAACGCGCGTCCGGCAAGAGCCGGGTTAAGGAAGTTGCGCCCGGTGCCACCGAAGATTTCCTTCGCAATCACCACGCCAAAGCTGATCCCCATCGCCGCCTGCCATAGCGGTAACGTCGGCGGCACAATCAGGGCGAACAAAATCGAGGTAACAAAGAAGCCTTCGTTGATCTCGTGCTTGCGCACGATGGCGAACAGCACTTCCCAGAAGCCGCCGACCAGAAATACCGTCATGTAGATGGGCAGGAAGTAGACTGCCCCCAGCGTCATCATGCTGATCCAACCGGCATCCGCGGCAAAGCTGACGCCCAACATCTGCGCCACCCGGTAGTGCCAGTCGCCCGCGATGATCTGCTGCAGCTGCTGTGCATCATAAAGATGGTTCAGCGCCGGAATGGTTTGCAGCCCGACGTTGTACATGCCCCAGAACATTGCCGGGAACACGGCGAACCAGACGAGGATCATCATGCGCTTGAGGTCAATGGCATCACGCACGTGCGCGGCGCCTTTGGTAACCTGCCCTGGCGTATAGAGGAGCGTCGCCGTCGCTTCAAACAGCGGGTAGTACTTTTCCAGCTTGCCGCCGTGGGTAAAGTGCGGCTCTATTTTTTCAATGAGATGTTTCAGGCCCATCAGTTATCCTTCCTGCTCAATGCGGGTTAACACCTCGCGCAATACGGGTCCGTATTCGTATTTTCCGGGGCAAACGTAGGTGCAGAGCGCCAGGTCTTCTTCATCCAGCTCCAGGCAGCCCAGCGCCTGTGCGCTATCGGTATCACCCGCCAGCAGATCGCGCAGCAGCATGGTCGGCAGAATATCGAGAGGCATCACCCGCTCGTAGTTGCCGATAGGCACCATCGCCCGCTCGCCACCGTTGGTATCCGTTGAGAAGTTAAACAGCTTGTTGCGCAGGAAATGGCCCAGCGTCGTGCGGGTCACGGAGAACTTCTCTTTGCCCGGCATCACCCAGCCAAACAGCTCTTTCTCACGCCCCTCTTTCACCACGCTGACCTGCAAATGGAAGCGCCCGAGATATGCCTGGGTGCCCACCGCATGCCTGCCGCTCAGCACAGAGCCCGAAATATGACGGTTTTCACCCTCGAGGGTTTCGTCCACCAGCAGCTCGTTGATGTCGGCGCCCATACAGGTGCGCACCAGACGCGGATTGCGCATCTGCGGGCCGCCCAGGGCGATCACCCGCTCGGTACAAAGCTGGCCGGTGGTGAACAGCTTGCCGATGGCGATAGCGTCCTGGTAGTTCAGATGCCATACCTGTTTGGTCAGGCTGACCGCCTCCAGGAAATGGATGTGGGTGCCTGGAAGGCCTGCCGGATGCGGCCCGGCAAAGGTGTTGAAGGTCACTTGCCCCTGCGGATGCCCGCCCAGTTTGCCGCCGCTCGCCTGGCAGACATGCACCTTGCCCTCCGTCAGGCGCGTAAGCACGGTCAGCCCGGCATCAAAAGCCTGACGCTCGGCCAGAATGATGGGCTGTGGGTCGGCGCTGAGCGGGTTGGTGTCTATGGCGGTGACAAAGATAGCCGCCGGGACGGTGTCGGGCACCGGGGTTTTGCTGAAGGGGCGGGTACGAAATGCCGTCCACAGCCCCGATTCCAGCAGTTGCGACTGTACGGCCTGGCGGGTGAGCGTGGCGAGATCCAAAGATTCGTGGCGGGTAAACTCGCGCTCACCCTCCCCTTCAGTCCGGATCACTACCGACTGCAATATCCGGCGCTCGCCACGGTTGATGGCGACCACCGTCCCGCTGGCGGGCGCAGTAAAGAGGACCCCAGGATTTTTTTTATCCTCGAATAACGCCTGCCCCTTGATGACGCTGTCGCCTTCCTGAACCAGCATAGTGGGACGCATGCCCACGTAATCATCCCCCAGAATCGCAACGTGGCGGGGCGGCGCGCAGGGAGAAATCTGCTGTTCTGGAATGCCGGAAATCGGCAAATCAAGTCCTTTTCTGATTCTAATCATAGTGTTAATTGATATCCATGAATAACCGTTCCGGCCAGCAAGCCGGACAAGTCAGAAGTCGTTGCACAGGAAAAGAAAGGTGGCGAGAAGTCGCTGATGTGACCAGCAGGATCGCGGATGATCCTGAAAAAGCTCCCTTTCTTGACCTTCGGTCGTAAGACGCGCGCAGTGTACCATTTTCCACCATCATGAGGCAGAGATAACGCAGCGGCGGGTGCTAAAATGCGACCGGTTACGCAAAGTTCTCAATGCCAGCGGAGTCAATCCAGGTTATAAGGTAAAACTATTTTGTAAACCCACGCGCCGACGCTTGCGAAAAAATGCAGTGGTGCTAATGTGAGCGCTCCTAATACAGATAATTCTGAGTTCGGGTCTCTTTTGCCGTCCTGGCAAGTTGGTTAGGTTTTATCAAGGAACATGTAGTATGCGTAAAATCGCATTGTTCATTGCGATGCTTCTTATTCCGTGCGTTTCGTTTGCCGGGCTGCTCAGCAGCAACAGCTCAACAACGCCGATTAGCAAAGAATACAAACAGCAGTTGATGGGCTCTCCGGTCTATATCCAGATCTATAAGGAAGAGCGCACGTTAGACCTGTTCGTGAAGATGGGTGAGACGTATCAGCTGCTCGACAGCTATAAAATCTGTAACTACTCCGGCGGCCTCGGCCCGAAACAGCGTCAGGGCGATTTCAAAAGCCCGGAGGGGTTCTACAGCGTTCAGCGTAGCCAGCTAAAACCCGACAGCCGCTTCTATAAAGCCATCAACATTGGTTTCCCGAATGCCTTTGACCGTGCGCATGGCTATGACGGGAAATACCTGATGATCCACGGTGCCTGCGTGTCGGTGGGTTGCTACGCGATGACGGACAGCGGTATTGATGAGATCTTCCAGTTTGTGACCGGCGCGCTGGTGTTTGGCCAGTCTGCCGTGCAGGTGAGCATCTATCCGTTCCGCATGACCGATGCCAATATGCAGCGTCACAAGAGCTCATACTACGCCGATTTCTGGAAACAGCTGAAGCCGGGTTATGACTACTTCCAGCAGACGCATAAGCCGCCGACCGTTTCGGTGGTGGATGGACGTTACGTGGTCAGCAAGCCGCTGAGCCACGAGGTCGTCCAGCCACAGCTGGCGTCAAACTACTCTCTCCCCGAGACAAAATAAGATCCACTCGCCTGGCATGATTTTTTGCCAGGCTTCATTGCCCGTCAGCGGCTGAGTAGCGATAACCGTGACCACATCGTTGGGTGTGGTTTCGGTCTGAAAATCAATTTCCACATCCTGATCCAGCAGTTTTGCCACACCAAAGGGCGCCCGCCGGGTGATCCAGAACAGGTTCGTCGAGCAGAACGCCATCACATAACGCCCGTCCGACAGCAGCATATTAAAGACACCTTTCTCCCGCAGCTCCGCCGCCAGCGAGGCGATGTATTTAAAGACCGCGGTCATGTTGCCCGGCGTGCGCGGATAGCGTTCGGTCAGCTTGTGTAGCAGCCAGCAGAAGGCCTTTTCGCTGTCGGTTTCCCCCACCGGACGGAAGTTGCCCGTCTCCAGTGATTTATAACCGCTCAGCTGGCCGTTATGGGCGTAGGTCCAGTTGCGTCCCCACAGCTCGCGGGTAAACGGGTGGGTGTTTTCCAGCGCCACTTCACCCCGGTTGGCCTGGCGAATATGCGCCACCACCGAGCAAGATTTAATGGGATAGTCCTGCACCAGTCTGGCAATGGGGGAGTTGAAGCTGGGTTGTGGATCCTTGAACGTGCGACAGCCTTTTCCTTCGTAGAAGGTGATACCCCAGCCGTCTTTATGCGGCCCGGTTCCTCCACCGCGCTGCACCAGCCCGGTGAAACTAAAGCAGATATCGGTTGGCACATTGGCGCTCATCCCGAGCAGTTCGCACATACATCACCTCCACAACAGCGGGGGCATATTGCCCCCAGCGAAGTCTTACTTAACCATCTCTTTTTCGATCAGTTGAATCAGGATATGAATCACTTTGATGTGAATTTCCTGAACACGGTCAGCGTAACCGAAATGCGGCACGCGGATTTCGATATCCGCAGAACCGGCCATTTTGCCGCCATCTTTACCGGTCAGGGTGATCACTTTCATCCCTTTTTCACGTGCAGCTTCGATCGCTTTGATCACGTTGGCGGAGTTGCCTGAGGTGGAAATCCCCAGCAGAACATCCCCTTCACGGCCCACGGCTTCAACATAACGCGAAAAGATGTGATCGTAACCGAAGTCATTGCCCACGCAGGAGATGTGGCTGACGTCAGAGATCGCAATCGCCGGGTAGCCCGGACGGTTTTCGCGATAACGGCCGGTCAGCTCTTCGGCAAAGTGCATGGCATCGCAATGCGAACCGCCATTGCCGCAGGAGAGGACTTTACCGCCCGCTTTGAAGCTGTCGGCCAGCAGGACCGCCGCGCGCTGAATAGCGTGGATATTGGCTTCATCTTTCAGAAAGTTGGCCAGCGTTTCCGCCGCTTCGTTCAGTTCGTTACGAATAAGATCCTGGTACATGAGGATAATCCTTCAGTATTGATGAAATAACAGAGCAAGTTTACCGGATAGCGGTAAAAGCGAGAAGCTAAAGCCGCGCGAATCGTCGGGCGTTTTGCTTTTTTGTGCCGGGTAAAACCTGAACAATGTGAACCAGGTTGTAATTATTTTGTGAATGCATTGCTAAAAGAAATAACATCCACTACAACCATATCATCACAAGTGGTCAGACCTCCTACAAGACAGGGAGCAATTCTTTATGATGATTTTAAGTATTCTCTTAACCGTTGTTCTGCTCGGGGTGTTGTTCTATCACCGGGTCAGCTTAATTCTGAGCAGCCTTATCTTACTGGCCTGGACCGCTGCGCTGGGCGTAACCGGCATCTGGAACACCTGGGTGCTGGTTCCGCTGGCGATTATTCTGGTGCCGTTCAACGTCACTTCCATGCGTAAATCGCTGATTTCAGCACCGGTATTCCGTGGCTTTCGCAAAGTGATGCCGCCGATGTCGCGTACCGAAAAAGAGGCGATTGACGCGGGCACCACCTGGTGGGAAGGCGAGCTGTTCCAGGGCAACCCAGACTGGAAAAAGCTGCATAACTACCCGCAGCCGCGCCTTACTGCTGAAGAACAGGCGTTTATTGACGGCCCGGTTGAAGAAGCCTGCCGCATGGCGAATGACTTCCAGATCACCCATGAGATGGCCGATCTGCCGCCGGAACTGTGGGCATTTTTAAAAGAGCATCGCTTCTTCGCGATGATCATCAAGAAAGAGTACGGTGGGCTGGAGTTCTCTGCTTACGCCCAGGCTCGCGTGCTGCAAAAACTGTCTGGCGTCTCCGGGATCCTGGCGATCACCGTCGGCGTGCCTAACTCCTTAGGCCCGGGTGAACTGCTGCAACATTACGGTACCGAAGAGCAAAAAAATCACTACCTGCCGCGTCTGGCGCGTGGCCTCGAGATCCCTTGCTTTGCACTCACCAGCCCGGAAGCGGGTTCCGATGCGGGCGCTATTCCGGATACCGGCGTGGTCTGCATGGGCGAGTGGCAGGGCGAGCAGGTTCTGGGTATGCGTCTGACCTGGAACAAGCGTTACATTACGCTGGCACCCATTGCCACCGTGCTGGGCCTGGCGTTTAAACTCTCTGACCCGGACAAACTGTTAGGCGGCGAAGAGGATCTGGGCATCACCTGTGCGCTGATCCCAACCAGCACCCCTGGCGTTGAGATTGGTCGTCGTCACTTCCCGCTGAATGTGCCGTTCCAGAACGGCCCTACCCGCGGTCAGGATATCTTTGTGCCGATTGATTACATCATCGGTGGCCCGAAAATGGCCGGTCAGGGCTGGCGCATGCTGGTGGAATGTCTGTCCGTTGGCCGCGGCATTACCCTGCCGTCGAACTCCACGGGCGGTCTGAAATCGGTAGCAATGGGGATTGGCGCTTACGCTCACATCCGCCGTCAGTTCAGAATCTCTATCGGTAAGATGGAAGGGATCGAGGAGCCGCTGGCCCGTATCGCAGGCAACGCCTACGTGATGGATGCCGCCGCTTCCTTAATTACCTACGGCATCATGCTGGGCGAAAAACCGGCCGTGCTGTCCGCTATTGTGAAGTACCACTGTACCCACCGTGCACAGCAGTCCATCATCGATGCGATGGATATTGCCGGCGGTAAAGGCATTATGCTGGGTGAAGGCAACTTCCTGGCGCGTGGCTACCAGGGCGCACCGATTGCCATCACCGTTGAAGGGGCGAACATTCTGACCCGCAGCATGATGATCTTCGGCCAGGGCGCAATTCGCTGCCATCCCTACGTGCTGGAAGAGATGGCTGCCGCCCAGAACAACGATGTTGATGCGTTCGATAAGCTGCTGTTTAAACATATCGGTCACGTCGGCAGCAACAAAATGCGCAGCCTGTGGCTGGGTCTGACCCGCGGCCTGACCAGCGCCACGCCAACCGGCGATGCGACCCGTCGTTACTACCAGCATCTGAACCGTCTGAGTGCCAACCTTGCGCTGCTCTCTGACGTGTCGATGGCGGTACTGGGCGGTAGCCTGAAGCGTCGGGAGCGTATTTCTGCCCGTCTGGGTGATGTGCTGAGCCAGATCTTCCTCGCCTCGGCAGTGCTGAAGCGCTATGACGATGAAGGCCGTCATGAAGCGGATCTGCCGCTGGTGCACTGGGGCGTGCAGGATGCGCTGTATCAGGCGGAACAGGCTATCGACGATCTGCTGGTGAACTTCCCGAACCGCTTTGTGGCGGGCGCCCTGCGCGTGGTGATCTTCCCGACCGGCCGTCACTATCTGGCACCGTCCGATAAGCTGGATCATAAAGTTGCGAAGATCCTGCAGGTTCCGAGCGCCACCCGCTCACGTATCGGGCGCGGTCAGTATCTGGCCCCGACCGAGCATAACCCGGTCGGTCTGCTGGAAGAGGCGCTGCTGGACGTGATGGCTGCCGATCCGATTCATCAGAAGATCTGCAAACAGCTGGGTAAAAACCTGCCGTTCACCCGTCTGAACGAACTGGCTAAAGAAGCCCTGGCGGGCGGCATCATTACTAAAGATGAAGCAGACCTGCTGATCAAAGCGGAAGAGAGCCGTCTGCGCAGTATTAACGTTGATGATTTTGACGCTGAAGAGCTGGCGACGCAGCCGGTAAAGCTGAAAGAGATAGTGCGTAAACCTGAAGCCGCCTAACCCGTTTCAGTACGCAAAAAACCCCGCCTAGTGCGGGGTTTTTTATTGCCACCCGTTTCTGTGATTGTCGTGCTACAGTGTCAAAATGGGGTTATTCGAGGAGTCTTAACTGTGCCTGGTTTGAAGATTACGCTTTTGCAACAACCGCTGGTGTGGATGGATGGTCCGGCCAACCTGCGCCATTTTGATCGTCAACTGGAAGAGATCGCCGGACGCGACGTCATTATCCTGCCGGAAATGTTCACCACCGGGTTTGCCATGGAAGCGGCTAAACAGTCCCTGCCACAGGACGAGCTGATCGCCTGGATGCAGGCCAGAGCGCAGCAAACCCAGGCATTAATTGCTGGCAGCGCCGCGCTGCAGACCGAGCGCGGGCCGGTTAACCGTTTTCTGCTGGTAGAGCCCGAAGGCAAGGTGCATTTCTACGACAAGCGCCACCTGTTCCGCATGGCGGACGAGCACCAGCATTACGAAGCGGGTAACGAGCGCGTCGTATTTGAGTGGCGCGGCTGGCGCATCCTGCCGTTGGTCTGTTACGACCTGCGCTTCCCGGTGTGGTCGCGTAACCGTAACGATTATGATCTGGCCCTGTATGTCGCTAACTGGCCTGCCCCACGCTCGCTGCACTGGCAGGCGCTGCTGACGGCACGGGCGATTGAAAACCAGGCCTATGTCGCTGGCTGCAATCGGGTTGGTACCGACGGCAATGGTCATCACTACCGTGGCGACAGCCGGGTGATTAGTCCGCAGGGCGAGATTATTGCCTCCGCTGAGCCGCATCACGCCACACGTATTGATGCCGAGCTGTCGCTGACCGCGTTGCGAGAGTACCGGGAGAAGTTTCCTGCATGGCAGGATGCCGATCCGTTCAGTATCGGTTAACTGTGTACCGGGTGGCCTTGAGGTTGCCCGGCAAATTTTACCTGGCGAATAAAATGAGAAAGGCCTGAGTCATTGCTGACTCAGGCCTTCTGAATAGTGGCGGAACGGACGGGACTCGAACCCGCGACCCCCTGCGTGACAGGCAGGTATTCTAACCGACTGAACTACCGCTCCGCTGTGTTCCCTTGGGAACGAGGCAGATATTACGGTTTGCCCTCGATCCCGTCAATGCTTTTTCTCAGTTTTTGAATCGCTTGCTGCAAAAACGATCCGAACGGTCATTTTACCAGCGTTTCAGCCACTTTTATCCGCGCCAGAGGCAGCTTCCGCCCTTCTTCTGCACCAGATCGAGACGGGATTCATGCGCCATTAACTCCTCATCGCTGGCAAGTATGACGCGCAGCGCACTGGACTGACGAATAACGCGCTGAATTTCGCTTTCGCCGGACTGCTGCTGTGCATCGCTATCGGAACTAAATGCCAGGGCGGTCTGGCCGCCCGTCATGATCAGATAGACGTCTGCCAGGATCTGGGCATCGAGCAGTGCCCCGTGTAGCGTTCGTTTGCTGTTGTCTATTTCATAGCGTGAGCACAATGCATCAAGGCTGTTCCGCTTGCCGGGGAACATCTTCCTTGCCATCGCCAGGCTATCGGTGACCTTGCAGAAGGTGTCTGTCTTCGGCAGGCCTCGGTTGAGCTTGCTGAATTCATAATCCATAAAGCCGATATCGAACGAGGCATTATGAATGACCAGCTCGCCGCCTTTGATATAGTCGATGAATTCATCGGCGACGTCAGCAAAGGTGGGTTTATCCAGCAGAAATTCATCGGCAATCCCGTGAACCCCAAAGGCTTCCGGGTCCACCAGCCGGTCTGGCTTCAGGTAAACGTGAAAGTTATTGCCGGTAAGACGGCGGTTAACCACCTCCACCGCACCGATCTCAATGATCTTATGCCCTTCATAATGGGCACCGATCTGGTTCATACCGGTGGTTTCGGTATCGAGGACAATGATCCTGTCGGCGTTATGTGTGTCTGCAATACTCATTCTGTCAGCCTGTTCGTTTTAACGACGACATTGTAAACAACCTGACCAGGCGTTCAAAGGCTAATTCACAGGGACTTTATTTTGCAGTGCTGATGGCGACCATTTATGTCAGACTTACCGTTTTGATTACAGGATGTCTGCCAGGATGCGTAAACAGGTAGAGATTTACACCGACGGATCGTGCCTCGGCAACCCGGGGCCGGGCGGCTACGGTGCGATTTTGCGTTATCGTGAACACGAAAAAACCTTCAACGAAGGTTTTCGCCTGACGACCAACAACCGTATGGAGTTGATGGCCGCGATTGTGGCTCTCGAGGCGCTGAAAGAGCACTGTGATATCGTGCTGAGCACCGATAGCCAGTATGTACGCCAGGGGATCACCCAGTGGATCCATAACTGGAAAAAACGCGGCTGGAAAACCGCAGATAAAAAACCGGTCAAGAATGTCGATCTCTGGCAACGCCTGGATGCGGCGCTTAGCCAGCATAAAATCCAGTGGGAATGGGTGAAAGGCCACGCCGGACATCCTGAAAACGAACGTTGCGACGAACTGGCGCGCGCTGCCGCAATGAATCCTCAGCATGAGGATGTAGGATACAAACCGGAAGCCTGATCAGGGCTTTCGGTACTGTCGCGTGGCGCCGACGGCGGCACGCAACCGCGTTTTTGCCTTGCTTTGCTTCATGGGATTTAGCGTCAGAGGGATCGTTCTCTTACGTGCCACAATCAGTTGCATACAGCCCAGCGCCGGAAAATGGGTGCTGAGCATCTTCCCCCCCTGCCGCGTCCAGGGTATCACCTGAAAACCGCTCTGGTACATCACCTCATAATTGAGCAGCGAGAGCCAGTCCAGTTGGCGCATCAGGGTAAACATGCGGCTGTTATACGGCGGGGTGCGGCGCAGCACCGGCACCAGCTTTCGGAGCCCCATCAGGCTCATCGGGTTAAATCCGCTGATCACGAGCCAGCCGTCGTCAATCAGCACCCGATCGGCTTCCCGCAGCAACCGGTGCGGATCATCGCACCAGGGCAGCGAATGCGCCAGCAGGCAGGCATCAACGGATTTCTCAGCAAACGGCAGCTGTAACGGGTTGGCCTTCACCTGAACGGGCTCACCGCCCAGAGAAACATTGACCTGATGCGAAATCGCGCAGCTTTCAGAGTTGATTTCCGCGCTCAGATTGCCAATCTTAAGCAGGTGAAAACCATACATTTTCGCAAACCATGGCTTAAGCTGCTGCTCAAGCGCTTCACGATAGTATTCACCCCAGGGCAACTCCGCCCAGTGTTTCGGTGCGGTAACAATCTGAGGTATCCTTGCCGGTTTCATCAAAACACCCGCCACGCTATGAGAGGTAATGTATGAATCTTAACAGTATTTCTGCTTTTCAGGACAATTACATCTGGGTTTTGAGCAATGATGATGGTCGTTGTGTGATTGTCGATCCTGGCGAGGCTGAGCCGGTGTTGAAAGCCATTGAGCAAAACCAGTGGCAGCCGGAAGCGATTTTGCTGACGCACCACCATCATGACCACGTTGGCGGCGTGGCGGCTATCTGCGCAAAATTTCCGCATCTTGTGGTATACGGTCCCGCAGAGACACAAAATAAGGGAACAACGCGCGTAGTCAAAGATGGCGAAAAGATCCTCATTCTTGGGTTGGAATTTTCTGTAATTGCCACACCTGGTCACACTTCCGGACATATTTCGTACTTCAGTTTTCCTTATCTTTTCTGTGGGGACACAATGTTCTCTGGCGGCTGCGGAAGGCTGTTCGAAGGCACGCCATCCCAGATGTATCAGTCCTTTAAGAAAATTGACGCCCTGCCCGAAGATACTCTGATTTGTTGCGCACATGAATACACTTTAGCGAATATGAAGTTTGCGATGCACATCCTGCCAGAGGATACAGCGATTCAGGAATATTATCGCAAAGTGAATGAGTTACGCGCAAAAAACCAAAAAACACTCCCCGTAACTCTGAAAAATGAACGTAAAATTAATTTATTTCTCAGAACAGATGATGTTGATTTAGTTAAAAAAATTAAAGAAGAAACAAATATGTTACAACCTGAGGATTGTTTTGCATGGTTAAGGTCAAAGAAAGATGACTTCTGACAATTGCGGGTTGCCTTTTTAATTATTCGTCGTTATCATCGCTCGTCTTTTAAGCAACTATTGACACACACATGAAGGCAAAAGCGATATTACTCGCCTCTGTCCTGCTTGTGGGTTGCCAGGCGTCTCAGAACACTGGCAACGTACAACAGCACGCACAGAGCCTTTCTGCAGCTGGTCAAGGGGAAGCAGGGAAGTTTACAAGTCAATCGCGATGGGCAGACGATGGGACGTCTTTCGCACAGGATCAAGACTTGTGGGTCTCTATTGGCGACGAGCTAAAGATGGGAATTCCGGAAAACAGCCGGATTCGCGAACAGAAACAGAAGTATTTAAGCAATAAGAGCTATCTCCACGATGTAACTTTACGGGCAGAGCCGTATATGTACTGGATAGCAGGGCAAGTTAAGAAACGTAACATGCCCATGGAACTGGTACTACTACCCATAGTGGAGAGCGCTTTTGACCCACACGCAACGTCTGGCGCCAAGGCCGCAGGTCTTTGGCAGATCATACCGAGCACAGGGCGAAATTATGGTTTAAAACAGACCCGCAACTACGATGCGCGTCGTGATGTAGTCGCTTCGACGACTGCCGCTCTCGACATGATGCAACGTCTGAACAAGATGTTCGACGGTGACTGGCTGCTGACGGTCGCTGCTTATAATAGCGGTGAGGGTCGTGTACTGAAGGCAATGAAAGCGAATAAAGCACGGGGTAAACCTACCGACTTTTGGTCGCTTCCACTGCCACGGGAAACCAAATTATACGTACCTAAAATGCTGGCTTTGAGTGAAATATTCAAAAACAGCAAACAGTACGGCGTGCAGTTGCCGACCTCAGACGAAAGTCGTGCGCTGGCGAGAGTGCGTATCAACAACCCTGTTGAACTGAGACAGGTTGCGGATATGGCAGGTATCTCGGTGACCAAACTGAAAGCCTTCAACGCAGGTGTTAAAGGCTCTACGCTTGGTAACAGCGGACCGAAGTACGTTCTGGTGCCGCAGAAACACGCTGAACAGTTACGGGTATCTCTGGCGGCGGGTGAAATTGAAGCGGTTCAGTCTACGCTGATTGCGGATAACACACCGCTTAACAGCCGTAGCTATCAGGTACGTACAGGTGATACGCTTTCAGGCATCGCATCACGTCTCGGCGTGAGCACTAAAGATCTGCAGCAGTGGAACAAGCTGCGCGGCTCTAGCCTTAAAGTGGGCCAGAACCTGACGATTGGCGCAGGTAACAGCGCGCAGCGTCTCGCCAATAACAGCGATAGCATTACCTATCGCGTACAAAAAGGTGATTCGCTTTCCAGTATTGCTAAGCGTCATGGCGTGAACATCAAAGATGTGATGCGCTGGAACAGCGATACGGACAATCTGCAGCCTGGCGACCGGATAACGTTGTTTGTGAAAAATAACGCCACCCCGGACTCCTGATTTCAGAGACCAGCTGTGAAAAAGGCACCGATTCCCCTCGGTGCCTTTTTTGTTTATCCCGCCTTTTGGGCTTCCGCCAGAATGGTATCGCTGGTAAACGAGCCCTCTTCCTTCAGCTCAAAGTAGGCTTTGACCTCGGCAGAGGCGCTATCCTGATACAGGCGAATCGCCTGGCTCAGAGCCTCTGGGGTGCGCATACGGGCGATCCACGAAGAAAACTCCAGCGTCAACCGGTCAGTCTGCAACGATCGCGAGATCAGCCCCGCCTCGGTTAACATGGACAACCACTCGCCGCTGGAATAGTTGCGGACATGCGAAGTATCCCGCAGCGCTTCCACCGTCTGTAACCAGATATCACGTACCGGGTGGCCCGGCGACATGATATCCATGATGATAACCAGACCACCCGGCTTCAGTACCCTTTTAACCTCGCGCAACGCCTGGCCGACATCATGCCAGTGGTGCGCCGAATAGCGGCTAATCACAATATCAAACGTTTGATCGTCAAAGGGTAAGGATTCCGCATAGCCCTGACGGGTGGTGATATTACTTAATCCCTTCTCACTGGCCGCGACTGATACCACCTCCAGCATCTGGCTGGACAAGTCGTATGCGGTCACATGCGCCACCTGCTGCGCCGCCACGAAGCTGGCATGACCCGCCCCGCAGCCTAAATCAAGGACGCTGGCCTCAGGAAAATCGGCCAGACGTTCAGCCAGCCGCTGCAAATCGCGCCCGGATGCGTGCACCGCGCTCGTCAGATAGGCCTTAGCCTGGGAGCCAAACTGTTTTTCTACGTTGTCATGATGGGATTGTGTTGTCATTTTGCTGTCCTTCGGTTGATGAAAAATAAAGGGCAGCACCCGCGCAGGCCTGCCCCACGGCAGACCTGACGCACCTCTATCTCTCAGGTTTGCCGGGACTGAATTCAACTAGTAGCGGATTGTGATCGGACGCGCGAGTCACCAGCACAGAGGCTTCGCTCACGTTCAAACCACGATAGAAGACAAAATCGAGGGGGCGACCAAAGGCCTTGCGCCGCTGGTCATCGGTAAAGCGTACTTCGCGCAGCGACATCTCACGCGCAAAGCGATACAGCGCATTCATTCGCGGGCGGCTCCAGGCATTGAAATCACCGGCCATCACCACCGGGCCGCTGTGATGCGCAATCTGATCGCCAATAGGCAGCAACTGCTTACTGTACACATCCACGCCGAGACTGAAGTTGACCGCGTGGATATTCACCACCATCAGCAGACGGGTATCCGGCAGCGGATAGACGGTGACGAGGGCGGATTTCGCCAGGCGCAGAAGCGGTTCGCGTTCGCGCAATGGGCAGCAATAAACGGGATGCGCAGCAGAAAGCGTCATTACTCCTGATGGATGCTGGGGTAAGACAAACGCCGGAACCTGGTCGGCAGCGAGATAGTTGGTGGTTGCAAACCTGACCAGTTCAGGCGTGGTTTGCGCCTCCTGCAACAGCACCAGATGAGCATCTTTGCCAAAATTCTGCAGGACAGATAACCATTCAGCACGTTGCTGTTTGAAGATATTCCATACCAGCACGCGAATTTTTTCGTCGCTGCTTAAAGGCGCCCCCGCAGGTAATGCCTGGCCAATGCTCGCAAACGACCCCGGAGGTAAGATCCTCTCCGCGGGTTGTCCGGCAACATAACGCATGGCATAGGTATTTTTTCGCACGGTGTGAAACGACCTCTATCAACAAGAACCCGTCCAGAATCAGGAGCGGGTTCTAATGTTATAGGGTTTTCAGCTCACACTTTCAACGCAATTACTAAGAAACTCCTGAGTAGTTTTGTCAGTAAGTACTTACATTAAGCTATCCCAGAGCGACGCGAGCAGGCTTATCCAGGCGGCCACTAAGACCAATCAACAGAAAGGCGACCAGCACAATTATCGCCCCAATCCACGGTGTTTGTGACAGACCGAAATGCTCTACCGTCTGCCCACCGATAATCGAACCCAGCGCGATACCGACGTTAAACGCGGCGATATTCAAACCGGAGGCCACATCCACAGCGTTGGGCGTATACAGCTCGGCTTTCTGCACAACGTACACCTGGAGACCCGGTACGTTGCCGAAGGCGAAGATCCCCATCACCAGTACCGTCGCCAGCGCGGCATACTGCATGGAAGCGGTAAACTGGAAGACCATGAGCAGCACAACCAGGGCGGCAAAGATAATTTTCAATGCCGGGACTGCACCATGCTTATCCGCCAGCTTGCCACCCCAGATATTGCCAATCGCCACCGAAACACCATAGCCCAGCAGGATCCAGCTGACGGCGCTCGGTGAGAACCCGGCCAGGTCCTGCATCATGGGTGCCAGGAAGGTAAACGCGGTAAAGACCCCGCCGTAACCCAATGCCGTAATAGCATAGATCATCAGCAAACGAGGATGTGTCAGTACCTTCAGTTGATCGCGCAACGTCGCTGCCGCACGCCCCGGAATATTGGACGGGATCAGTACCAGACTGCTAATCAGCGCAATCACGCCCAGCAGTGAGACCGCAAGAAAAGTTTCGCGCCAGCCAAAATGCTGCCCAATAAAGGTGCCTAGCGGAACCCCTGTGACCAGCGCGACGGTTAAACCACCAAACATAATGGCGATGGCGGAGGCGGCCTTCTCTTTCGGCACCAGACTTGTGGCAATTGTTGAGCCGATAGAGAAGAAGACGCCATGAGCAAGACCCGTCAGCAGGCGGGCAATGACCAGCGTCGTATAATCCGGTGCCTGCCAGGCAAGAATGTTGCCCGCGGTGAACAGCACCATCAATGCCATCAGCAGCTGCTTACGCGGTAGACGGCCTGTAAGCGCGGTCAGCACCGGCGCGCCGATTGCCACGCCAAGAGCATAGATAGAAACCAGTAGACCCGCTGAAGGCAGCGAGATAGCAAGTTGGTCAGCAATCGTTGGAACCAGACCTACAATAACAAATTCAGTCGTGCCGATTGCAAAGGCACTGATCGTCAGGGCAAGTAGCGCCAGAGGCATAAAAAACTCCGTCTCATCAGGATTAAGATGACACGAAGTATGCGCCAGTGTTTAAATAACAAAAATGCTCAAAGTATCAATAAAATTTTGCGGATAAAGCAACAATGAAAGCAACCTCTGAGGAGCTGGCGATATTCGTCGCCGTCGTTGAGAGCGGCAGTTTTAGCCGTGCGGCTGAACAGCTGGGACAGGCCAATTCTGCCGTCAGCCGCTCGGTCAAAAAGCTGGAGATGAAGCTGGGCGTCAGCCTGCTGAACCGGACAACCCGCCAGCTCAGCCTGACAGAAGAAGGTGAACGCTATTTCCGGCGCGTACAGTCCATCCTGCAGGAGATGGCCGCCGCCGAAACAGAGATCATGGAAACGCGCAGCACACCGCGAGGACTATTACGTATCGATGCAGCGACCCCCGTTGTGCTGCATTTCCTGATGCCTCTTATTAAGCCTTTCCGCGAACGTTATCCGGAAATGACGCTCTCACTGGTCTCCTCAGAAACCTTTATCAATCTGATCGAGCGCAAGGTGGATGTCGCGATCCGCGCCGGGACATTAACGGATTCCAGTCTGCGGGCTCGTCCTCTGTTTACCAGCTATCGCAAAATTATCGCCTCTCCGGACTATATTGCCCGCTTCGGCAAGCCTGAGACGATTGATGAGCTGAAGCAGCATCTGTGCCTAGGCTTCACGGAGCCGGTATCGCTAAATACCTGGCCCGTTGCCTGCCACGATGGCCAGCTGCATGAAGTGGTCTGCGGTTTATCATCGAACAGCGGCGAGACGCTCAAACAGTTATGCCTGGAAGGAAATGGGATTGCTTGCCTGTCGGATTATATGATTGATAAAGAGATCGCGCGGGGTGAATTAGTCGAGCTGATGGCGGATAAGCGCCTGCCGGTTCAGATGCCCTTCAGCGCGGTCTATTACAGCGACAGAGCGGTGAGTACCCGGATCCGGGCCTTTATTGATTTTCTGAGCGAGCATGTAAAACAGCTCCCGAAGGAGCTGTAAGAGGGTTTGGAGTACAGAGGGTGGGTTAACTTAATCCCAGTTCGGTGCCAGGCCTTCTGGGCTAACCAGACGATCGTTGCAATTGAGCTCAGCGATCGCTTTTTTGTCATCCTGATCCAGCTTCAGATCCCGCGCCAGCAGGTTGCTCGCCAGGTTTTCACGTTTAGTTGAAGACGGGATCACCGCATAACCTTCGCCCATCGCCCATGCCAGAATCACCTGTGCTGCGGTTGCATTATGCTTAGCAGCAATGCGCAGAATGGTTTCATCTTTCAGCGCCTTGCCGTAAGCCAGCGTCATATAAGAGGTGATATGGATGCCGTGCTGCTTCGCCCACTCCACCACCTGACGGTTTTGCAGATAAGGTGAAAGTTCGATCTGATTAGTAGCGATATTTTCTGCGCCAACGGCGGCAATCGCTCTTTCCATCAATGGGATAGTGAAGTTGGAGATACCAATTTCACGCGTCAGCCCCTGGGCTTTGGCTTCCAGTAATGCCTGCATAAATTCTTCAACGGAGACGGCATCGTTCGGTGATGGCCAGTGGATCAGCGTCAGATCAACATACTCCGTACGCAGTTTCTTCAGGCTCTCTTTAAGGCTTGGGATTAATTTCTCTTTACTGAGGTTCTCAGTCCAGATCTTGGTCGTGATAAAAAGTTCGTCACGCGATACACCGCTTTCTGCGATGGCCTGACCAACAGCTGCTTCGTTGTCGTAGATCTGGGCGGTATCAACTGCACGATAGCCCAATTCAAGGGCGGTTTTAACGGATGCGATAACAACGTCGTCTTTCAGGCGGAAAGTGCCAAGACCGAATGCAGGGATAGTCATGAATTCCTCTTTTCTTCATCATGTTTGTTAATGAAGAGGATTATCGCTATCGGTGCTATGTGAAAAAAGAGCGTATTAAGCAGAGGATTTTTGCGTTAGAAGCAATAATCAAACGACAGGCAAGAAAAAAGCCCTGAGCGTTAGCTCAGGGCTTCTTATAAGTGGCGGAACGGACGGGACTCGAACCCGCGACCCCCT
>NZ_VCBB01000015.1:0-175513 GCF_005843915.1 Enterobacter sp. MF024
TGCGCGGAAAAGCCGGGTGGCGGCTCCGCCTTACCCGGCCTACATGTCCCGATTCCAGCCGACAAAGATCCCCCGATGGGGTAAACTATCCCGGTTTTTGCATCTGGATAGCCTTTATGAATCACTCCCTTAAGCCCTGGAATACCTTCGGTATTGACCGAAATGCCCGACAGATCGTGCGGGCCGACGATGCGCAGCAACTGCTGGCCGCATGGAATCACGCGACGCAACACCAACAGCCTGTTCTTATTCTGGGCGAAGGCAGCAACGTTCTTTTTCTGGAAGACTTTTCTGGCACAGTGATCGTTAACCGCATCAGCGGGATCGAGGTTGAAGAGACGCAGGATTGCTGGCGTCTGCACGTGGGCGCCGGAGAGAACTGGCATAACCTGGTGCAGTTTACCCTTGAAAACAACATGCCGGGGCTGGAAAACCTCGCCCTGATCCCCGGTTGCGCGGGTTCATCTCCTATTCAGAACATAGGTGCCTATGGCATCGAACTCAAACACGTCTGCGACTATGTCGATTGCATCGAGCTTGCAACGGGCAACGCGCTGCGTTTAAGCGCAGAACAGTGCCGTTTTGGCTATCGTGACAGCATTTTCAAACATGAGTATCAGGATAAATATGTCATCGTCGCGGTTGGCCTGCGCCTGACAAAAAACTGGCAGCCTGTTCTCACCTACGGCGATCTCACCCGGCTGGACCCTGCAACCGTCACTGCGAAAGACATTTTCGATTCGGTTTGCCACATGCGCATGAGTAAACTGCCCGACCCGAAAGTGAACGGCAATGCCGGGAGTTTCTTTAAAAACCCGGTGATCTCCGGCGAAAAAGCTGATGCCTTAATCGCACAGTGGCCGAATGCACCGCACTATCCCCAGGCCGACGGCAGCGTCAAGCTGGCTGCGGGCTGGCTGATCGATCAGTGTCAGCTTAAAGGCACAACCTGTGGCGGCGCGGCGGTACATCGCCAGCAGGCACTAGTACTGATCAATGAAAACAATGCGACCAGCGACGATGTCGTACAGCTGGCTCATCAGGTGCGTCAGCGCGTAGGTGATAAATTTGATGTCTGGCTGGAGCCAGAGGTGCGCTTTATCGGCCATCATGGCGAAGTGAATGCGGTGGAGGCCATTGCATGAAAGACCATACCGTCCCCCTGAAGCTGATCTCTATTCTGGCCGACGGCGATTTTCATTCCGGTGAGCAGCTGGGTGAACAGCTCGGCATGAGCCGCGCCGCCATCAATAAACATATTCAGACCCTGCGTGACTGGGGAGTGGATGTTTTTACCGTGCCGGGCAAGGGCTACAGCCTGCCGGAGCCAATCCAGCTGCTGGATGAAGGCTTTATCCACAGTCAAATTACCGACAACAGCGTCGCCGTTCTGCCGGTGATCGACTCTACCAACCAGTATCTGCTCAACAGGCTCAACGAGCTAAAGTCCGGTGACTGCTGCGTAGCAGAGTATCAGCAGGCGGGTCGTGGCCGTCGGGGACGTAAATGGTTTTCGCCTTTTGGCGCTAACCTTTATCTCTCTATGTACTGGCGTCTGGAACAAGGGCCTGCCGCGGCGATCGGCCTGAGTCTGGTGATTGGCATTGTGCTGGCAGAAGTTCTGCAGTCGCTGGGCGCCGATAAAGTGCGCGTGAAGTGGCCAAACGATCTCTATCTGAACGATCGTAAACTGGCCGGTATCCTCGTGGAACTGACGGGGAAAACCGGTGATGCTGCGCAGATCGTCATGGGAGCCGGGATCAACCTGATGATGCGCAACGTGCAGGCCGAAGACATCAATCAGGGCTGGATCAACCTGCAGGAAGCGGGGATCGCTATCGATCGTAATGTCCTCGCCGTGCGTGTTATCAATGAGCTGCGCCACTCGCTGAAAATCTTCGAACAGGAGGGGTTAACGCCGTTCCTGCCTCGCTGGGAAAAGCTGGATAACTTTGCCCACCGTGCGGTAAAACTGATCATCGGCGACAAAGAGATTTACGGCACGTCGCGCGGTATCAACGAGCAGGGCGCGTTGTTACTGGAGCAGGATGGGGTGATTAAACCCTGGGTCGGCGGCGAGATTTCGCTGCGCAGCGCCGAATAAATTACCGGGAGCCGCTGGCTCCCGCGTTCTGAAGCTATACCGCCGCCAGCCTCTGTGCGAAGCGGCAACCAGAATAATCCCTAAACACCTGGTTACACTCTCTTAATCAGTTCCCGATAAGGTATACTCTCAAAGCAGCAGGGCACTCGTAGATTAACCTGCCTTTCGCGTTTCTGGAGATACATTTTGCGTGTCAGCCGCTCTTTAACTATCAAACAAATGGCGATGGTCACTGCCGTCACCATGGTGTTTGTTTTCGTCTTTTGCGTCATTTTGCTGTTTCATGCCATTCAGCAGAATCGCTACAACACGGCTACACAACTCGAGAGCATCGCCCGCTCAATCCGTGAGCCCCTTTCTGCCGCCATTCTGAAGGGTGATATCCCCCAGGCGGAGTCCATTATTAAAAGCATCAAGCCGGCAGGCGTCGTCAGCCAGGCGGATGTCGTACTGCCGAACCAGTTTCAGGCGCTGCGCATGAACTTTATCCCGGAGCGTCCGGTACCGGTGATGATGAAACGCCTGTTTGAGATGCCGGTGCAAATCTCTTTGCCGGTCTATTCGCTGCAACGGCCGGCCAACCCGCAGCCGCTGGCCTATCTGGTGCTGCAGTCTGACTCCTGGCGGATGTACAAATTCGTTATCAGCTGGGTCTCCACGTTGGTAACCACTTACTTATTATTGACGCTGATGCTGACTGTGGCGCTGACCTGGTGCATTAACCGGTTGATTGTCCACCCGTTACGTCGAATTGCCCGCGAGCTCGACTCCCTCTCGCCGCAGCAACAGATGGTGCACCAGCTGCCCCTGCAGCGCCTGCACCATGATGACGAAATCGGCATGCTGGTACGCAGCTACAACCTCAATCAGCAGCGCATGATGCGCCAGAATGATGAGCTCAACCACAATGCCACCCGCTTCCCGGTGTCGGAGCTGCCCAACAAGGCGTTTCTGATGGTGCTGCTGGAGCAGGCGGTGAAGCGTCAGCACACCATGGCGCTGATGGTGGTGGCCTGCGAAACCCTGCAGGATACCGCCGGCGTGCTGAAAGAGAGCCAGCGGGAAATGGTGTTACTGACGCTGGTCGAAAAGCTGAAAACTGTGCTGGCGCCCCGCATGGTGCTGACCCAGGTAAGCGGCTATGACTTCGTCATTATTGCCAATGGCGTTAAGGAGCCGTGGCACGCCATCACATTAGGTCAGCAAGTGCTCACTGTTATTAATGAGCGGTTGCCGGTGCAGGGGATCCAGCTGCGTCCGAGCGCCAGTATTGGTATCGCGATGTTTTACGGCAACCTGACCGCAGAACAAATTTACCGCCGGGCGTTTTCCGCCGCGTTTACCGCTCGCCAGAAGGGTAAAAATCAGATTCAGTTCTTCGAGCCTGAGCAGATGGAGAAGGCTCAGCAGCGGCTGTCAGAAGAGAACGACATCCTCACCGCGCTGGACAGCAACCATTTCGCCATCTGGCTGCAGCCGCAGGTGGATCTGCGCACCGGCAAGGTTCATAGCGCCGAAGCGCTGCTGCGGGTGCGGCAGGCCGATGGCAGCTGGGCGCTTCCGGAAGGGCTGATCGACCGTATTGAGAACTGTGGCCTGATTGTGACCGTGGGTCACTGGGTGCTGGAAGAGTCCTGCCGATTGCTGTCAGCCTGGCAGTCGCGGGGGGTGATGATGCCGCTGTCGGTCAACCTGTCGGCACTGCAGCTGATGCATCCGAACATGGTCCCGGACCTGCTGGCGCTGATTCACCGCTACCAGATCAAGCCCGATACCCTGATTCTTGAGGTCACCGAGAGCCGCCGGATTGACGATCCTAACGAAGCCGTGGCAATCCTTCGCCCGCTGCGCAATGCCGGGGTGCGTATTGCGCTGGATGACTTTGGCATGGGATACGCCGGGCTGCGTCAGCTGCAGCATATGAAAACCCTGCCGGTAGACGTGCTGAAGATTGATAAGGCCTTCGTGGAGGGGCTGCCAGACGACAGCAGCATGGTCGAGGCGATTATCCAGCTGGCGCGTAGCCTGAAGCTGAGGATTATCGCGGAAGGTATCGAAACCGAAGCCCAGCGTCGCTGGCTGGCCGATGCCGGGGTTGAATGCGGACAAGGATACCTATTCGACAAAGCGGTGCCGGGCGATATTTTTGAAAGTCGTTATCTGAAACAGGATGACAATAGCGCAGATGACTGAAATGTTGCTGGCTTGTGCGAGCCAGCTCAAAATTCTTAACATTTTCGTTTCAAATTCAGCCTGAACTCCTATCTGTCCTGATTTATGGGTGGTATTTTAAGGCCGCAGGTGAGCAGCAACCCTACAAAACCTGTGGCTTTTCTTCCCAAGGACACCTTATGAAAACCTCTCTCTTCAAAAGTCTTTATTTTCAGGTCTTAACCGCGATTGCCATCGGTATTCTGCTTGGTCATTACTACCCTGAATTAGGCGCCCAGATGAAACCGCTTGGTGATGCCTTCGTTAAGCTGATTAAGATGGTTATCGCGCCGGTTATTTTCTGTACCGTTGTGACCGGCATCGCAGGCATGGAAAGCATGAAAGCCGTTGGCCGCACCGGTGCGGTAGCGCTGCTCTATTTCGAAGTGGTCAGTACCCTGGCGCTTATCATTGGTCTGGTGATTGTTAACGTCGTGCAGCCCGGCGCGGGCATGAACGTTGACCCCTCGACGCTGGATGCAAAAGCAGTCGCGGTCTACGCCGATCAGGCAAAAGATCAGGGCGTGGTCGCCTTCCTGCTGGATGTGATCCCCGGCAGCGTGATTGGTGCCTTCGCCAGCGGGAATATCCTGCAGGTGCTGCTGTTTGCCGTGATGTTTGGTTTTGCCCTGCATCGTCTCGGCAGCAAAGGCCAGCTGATTTTCAACGTCATTGAGAGCTTCTCGCAGGTGATCTTCGGCATCATCAATATGATCATGCGTCTGGCACCTATTGGCGCCTTCGGGGCGATGGCATTTACTATCGGTAAATATGGCGTTGGTACCCTGGTGCAGCTGGGCCAGCTGATTATCTGTTTCTACATCACCTGTATTCTGTTTGTGGTGGTGGTACTGGGAAGCATTGCGCGCGCGACCGGCTTCAGCATCTTCAAGTTCATCCGCTATATCCGTGAAGAGCTGCTGATTGTACTGGGTACCTCCTCGTCCGAGTCGGCGCTGCCGCGCATGCTCGACAAGATGGAGAAGCTGGGCTGCCGTAAATCGGTGGTGGGACTGGTTATTCCGACCGGGTACTCCTTCAACCTCGACGGGACGTCCATCTACCTGACGATGGCGGCGGTGTTTATTGCCCAAGCCACCAACAGCCATATGGATATCTTCCATCAAATCACGCTGCTGGTGGTGCTGCTGCTCTCCTCGAAAGGGGCGGCAGGGGTGACGGGAAGCGGCTTTATCGTGCTGGCGGCAACGATCTCCGCCGTCGGACACCTGCCGGTGGCCGGGCTGGCGCTGATCCTCGGTATCGACCGCTTTATGTCTGAAGCCCGTGCCCTGACTAACCTGGTCGGCAACGGTGTGGCGACGGTGGTTGTGGCGAAGTGGGTGAAAGAGCTGGACCACAAAAAGCTCGACGATACGCTGAATAATCGTGCGCCAGACGGCAAAACACACGGTTTGTCCTCCTAAAATCTTCCCTCTGGCCCGCATTCCCTTGTCGGGGTGCGGGCTCCTGCGCATAATGGCCCTGATTACTTGTCATAATTCGATAAGATTTATTTCGGGTAAATTTCACTTCATGCCGTGACGTTTCGCTTCATGCGCGGTCTAATCGGAGTGTTTTGAACATCATCTTTAGAGTGCGACAGGGCGTGTGGCACTCTTTGTAACCAGGAATGTTGATCAGGGGTTCACATGCAGGGCACAAAAATTCGACTCTTAACCGGCGGTTTGCTCATGATGGCAGCAGCCAGTTACGTGCAGGCTGACGCGCTCCAGCCGGACCCGGCCTGGCAACAGGGAACGCTGGCGAATGGGTTTCAGTGGCAGGTATTAGCCACCCCACAACGCCCCAGCGACCGCATTGAAATCCGCCTTTCCGTCAATACCGGCTCCCTGACCGAGAGCACGCAACAGAGCGGTTTCAGCCACTTTCTGCCCCGCCTGGCGCTGACGCAAAGCGGCAGCCTGCAGGCCGTGCAGGCCCGTTCATTATGGCAACAGGGCATCGATCCAAAGCGCCCGCTGCCGCCTGCAGTCGTCTCCTACGACTACACCATGTTTAACCTCAGCCTGCCAAACAACCGCAACGATCTGCTCAAAGAGGCGCTGACCTGGCTTTCCGATACCGCCGGTAGTGTCTCCATTACCCCTGAAACGGTGAATTACGCCCTGAGCAACAGCGATATGGTGGCGACCTGGCCGGCAGATACCAAAGAGGGCTGGTGGCGTTATCGCCTGAAAGGATCTGCGCTGCTCGGCCACGACCCGGCAGAGCCGCTAAAGCAGCCGGTTGATATTGAGCAGGTGAAGTCCTTCTACCAGACCTGGTACACCCCGGATGCCATGACCCTGATTGTGGTCGGCAACGTTGATAGCCGCGCGGTGATTGAGCAAATCAGCAAAACCTTTGGCGAGCTGAAGGGCAAACGCAGTACGCCTGCACCGGTGCCAACGCTTTCGCCTCTGCGCGCAGAGCCGGTGAGCATCATGACCGATGCCGTGCGTCAGGATCGTCTCTCTATTATGTGGGACAGCCCGTGGCAGCCGATTCGCGAGTCTGCCGCGCTGCTGCGTTACTGGCGCGCCGATCTGGCCCGTGAAGCGCTGTTCTGGCATGTTCAGCAAACCCTGAGTAAGAACAACGCCAAAGACATTGGTCTGGGCTTTGATTGCCGGGTGCTGTTCCAGCGTGCCCAGTGCGCCATTAACGTTGAGTCGCCGGGCGACAAGCTGAACGCCAATATGGCGGTGGTGGCGAAAGAGCTGGCGAAAGTGCGCGACAACGGCCTGAGCGAAGAGGAGTTCAACGCGCTGGTGGCGCAGAAAAACCTCGAGCTGCAAAAACTGTTCGCCACCTACGCCCGCACCGATACTGATATCCTGATCAGCCAGCGTATTCGCTCCCTGCAAAATCAGGTGGTGGATATCGCGCCAGAACAGTATCAGAAACTGCGTCAGGATTTCCTTAACAGCCTGACCGCGGATATGCTGAGCCAGGATCTGCGTCAGCAGCTTTCTCAGGATATGTCGCTGATTCTAATGCAGCCGAAAGGTGAGCCGGAATACGACATGAAGGATCTGCAGGCGACGTGGGACGGGATTATGGCGCCAGCGAAATAAAAGCAAAAAGGCAACGTAAGTTGCCTTTTTTAGTGTTTGCTCCCTCTCCCTGTGGGAGAGGGCCGGGGTGAGGGCATCAGACCGCAGTTACTCCGGCATTGCTTCGCGCGGAATAATGGCCCCGCGATACTGGATCACCGTGCTGGCGGTGAGGTGGCCGCGCTGGGCTGCTGCCTGTGGCGTACCGCCCGTCAGACGCACTGCCAGATACCCGGCGCTGAAGGAGTCACCCGCCGCGGTGGTATCAATCACTTTCTCTTTCGCCAGCTTCACTGCAGGCACTTCGATAACCGCTTCACCGGTAATCGCCACCAGGCAGGAATCCGCGCCGCGCTTAATCACCACTTCGCTGACACCGGCGGCCTGCGTGCGGGCAATCACCTCATCAACCGGCTTCTCGCCCCACAGCGCATCTTCGTCGTCGAGGGTCAGGAAGGCGATATCGGTGCACTCCAGCATCTGGCTATAGACCTGCTGCGTCTCTTCGCGGCTGGCCCACAGGCGTGGACGGTAGTTGTTGTCAAAAATCACCTTCCCGCCGTTGGCGCGACATTCGCGCAGCAGGGAGAGCAGTTTTTCTCGGCTGCTCTGGCTGAGGATCGCCAGGCTGATGCCGCTCAGGTAGATGTAGTCGAAGTGGGCCAGCGTTTCGCAGATCTGCGCCGCGCTGTCGCTCTCCAGCCAGAATTTGGCGGCAGCCTCGTTACGCCAGTAGTAGAAGGTACGCTCGCCGGTGCTGTCGGTTTCGATGTAATAGAGACCCGGCAGGCGGTTCTCCATCCGCTGGGTCAGCGAGGTATCGACGTTCTCACTCTGCCATGCGTCAAGCATCTGCTGGCTGAAGTTATCGGTGCCCAGGGCAGTAACATAGTTTACCGCCAGCGCGTCAGCATCGACCTGACGGGCAATATACACCGAGGTGTTTAAGGTATCGCCGCCGAAACCGCGGCTGACTTCCGCCCCTTTCTGGGACAGTTCGATCATACATTCGCCGATCACGGCAATTTTCTTGGACATAGTCGTGAACCTGGATAATTAAACTGCGGTTAGTTTGCGCTGGAGGCCGGGAGCGGTCAACTGTATTAAAACGACGTTCCATTATTTTTTTGAACTCGGACAAGTTCCTGGCGGGTAAGAGATCCCAGATTTTCATTTTCGTCCGCAACCGGACATAAAGTTCTCTTCCCTGAGGCCGATAATCCTTTGACCAGTCCCGACAGGCTATTCCCCATTCAACAGGATATGTGAAATGAAGTTAAGGCAGGACATCCAGCTGCTGAGCATCCCTGAAGCGAGTATTGAGAACTTACAGGAACATCGCTACTGGCTGCAATGTGAGCGCGCTTACACTTATCAGCCGATCTACCGCACCGACGGTAAGCTGATGGCGATTGAGATCCTGACCGTCGTGACTCATCCTTCAAATCCGGCTCAGCGGATCGCCCCGGATCGCTACTTCGCGGAAGTACCCGTGCGCCATCGTCTGGATATTCTGGAAGAGCAGCTCACCATGCTGGCGGCCAGGCAGGAATTTTTCGCCGACAACAACATTCTGGCTTCGGTTAACGTCGATGGCCCAACCCTGCTGGCGGTGCGTCAGGATGAGAGCCTGCAGAAGCTGATCCAGCGGCTGCCGTGGCTGCGCTTTGAGCTGGTGGAACATGTTCGTCTGCCGCAGGATTCCTCGTTTGCCACCATGTGCGAGTTTGGCCCACTGTGGCTGGACGATTTCGGCACCGGCATGGCTAACTTCTCCGCCCTGAGTGAAGTGCGTTACGACTACATCAAAGTGGCGCGTGACCTGTTCATCATGCTGCGCCAGACCCCGGAAGGCCGTAATCTGTTCACGCTCCTGCTGCAGCTGATGAACCGCTACTGCCAGGGCGTGATCGTCGAAGGCGTCGAGACGCTGGAAGAGTGGCGCGATGTTCAGAACTCACCAGCCGCCGCCGCGCAGGGCTATTTCCTCTCCCGTCCGGTGTCGATGGAGACGCTCGACAACGTTATCATCACCCTCTGAATTCCGGCAGCTTCCCATAATAGCGCGTGCTTAACGCGTTATTACCGGACGCTGCCGCCCCTTTCCCCTTGTCTGGACTATATTCATGAAAGGCAAGTGATTACTGAAAGGGAGAATGGAATGACAAAAACAACAAAGATTATCACCTGGATCCTGGGGGTCTTCTTGTTGTTGATTGTGGTGGCAATCGTCATCATTGCGACGTTTGACTGGAACCGCCTCAAACCGACCATCAACCAGAAAGTCTCAACCGAACTTAACCGACCTTTCGCCATTCGCGGCGATCTGGGCGTCGTGTGGGAGCGCCAGAAGGACGAAACGGGCTGGCGCAGCTGGATCCCCTGGCCGCACGTTCACGCTAACGATGTCCTCCTCGGCAATCCGCCGGAGATACCCGATATCACGATGGTCCATCTGCCGCGCGTTG
This sequence comes from Enterobacter sp. MF024, assembly GCF_005843915.1. Classification (NCBI taxonomy): domain Bacteria; kingdom Pseudomonadati; phylum Pseudomonadota; class Gammaproteobacteria; order Enterobacterales; family Enterobacteriaceae; genus Enterobacter; species Enterobacter sp. MF024. The sequence continues at coordinate 9,843 of NZ_VCBB01000015.1, forward strand.
AAGCCACGCTGGCGCCGCTGGCGCTGCTCACCAAAACGGTCTATCTGCCGTGGATCAAACTGCAACAGCCCGATGCCCGGCTGATCCGCCTGTCGGAAAAAACCAACAACTGGACCTTTGATCTCGCTGATAGCAAAGACAAAGAGGAAAACGCGCAGCCTTCGGCCTGGTCGTTCCGGCTCGACAACATTATTTTCGATCGCGGTCGCGTCGCCATTGATGATGCAGTGAGCAAAGCCGACCTCGAGATCTTTGTCGATCCGCTCGGTAAACCGCTGCCGTTCAGCGAAGTGACCGGCGCGAAGGGGAAAGATGAGAAGGGCAAGGTGGGGGATTACGTCTTTGGCCTGAAGGCCGAAGGGCGCTATAACGATCAGCCGTTACGTGGCACCGGTAAAATTGGCGGCATGCTGGCGCTGCGCAGCGAAGGCACGCCGTTCCCGGTGCAGGCCGACTTCCGCTCCGGTAATACCCGGGTGGCCTTTGTCGGCACGGTGAACGACCCGATGAAAATGGGGGGCGTTGACCTGCGGCTTAAATTCGCCGGGGATTCACTGGGTGAACTCTATAAGCTGACCGGCGTTCTGCTGCCGGATACCCCGCCGTTTGAAACGGACGGCCATCTGGTGGCGAAAATCGATACGGAAAAATCCTCGGTCTACGATTACCGCGACTTTAATGGCCGGATCGGTGACAGCGATATTCACGGCTCGCTGACCTACAGCACCGGTAAACCGCGACCGAAGCTGGAAGGCGACGTGGAATCACGTCAGCTGCGCCTTGCCGATTTAGGGCCGCTGATTGGCGTCGATTCCGGTAAAGGCACGAAAGCGCAGAAGGTCAGAAAGGAGGCACCGCCGTCGGGCAAAGTGCTGCCGAATGACCGCTTCGAAACCGATAAGTGGGACGTGATGGATGCCGACGTGCGCTTCAAGGGGCGTCGAATCGAGCATGGCAGCAGCCTGCCCATCAGCAACCTCTCTACCCATATCATTCTGAAAAATGCCGATCTGCGCCTGGAGCCGCTGAAGTTCGGCCTGGCCGGGGGGACCATCTCGTCAAATATTCATCTGGAAGGGGATAAAAACCCGATGCGGGGTCAGGCGGATATTCAGGCGCGACGGCTGAAGCTGAAAGAGCTGATGCCGGATGTGGAACTGATGCAGAAAACCCTCGGCGAAATGAACGGCGATGCCAAAATTCGCGGCACCGGCAACTCGGTGGCGGCCCTGCTGGGCAACGGCAACGGCAACCTGAAGCTGCTGATGAATGACGGGCTGGTGAGCCGTAACCTGATGGAGATCCTCGGTCTGAACGTCGGCAACTTTATTATCGGGCAGATCTTTGGCGATGATGAAGTGCGGGTGAACTGTGCCGCCGCCAATATCGACCTGGTGAACGGCGTGGCGCGTCCGCAAATCTTTGCCTTTGATACCGAAAATGCGGTGATCAACATTACCGGCACGGCCAGTATGGCCTCGGAGCAGCTCGATCTCACCATCAACCCGGAAAGCAAAGGGATTCGCATCGTGACGCTGCGCTCGCCGCTGTACGTGCGCGGTAGCTTTAAAGATCCGGATGCGGGGGTGAAAGCAGGGCCGTTGATTGCTCGCGGCGCGGTGGCTGCGGCGCTGGCGACGCTGGTGACCCCGGCAGCGGCACTGCTGGCGCTGATCTCGCCGTCAGAAGGGCAGGCTAACCAGTGTCAGACCATTCTGTCGCAGATGAAGAAATAGTGCGGGAGTTGTTGCCCGGCGGCGCGATGCTTGCCGGGCCTTGAGTTTTACAGGCCGGGTAAGGCGTAGCCGCCACCCGGCCTTGTCATATTACAGCGACTGGTGACGGGTTTCGTGGGTCAGCAGCAGCGCAATCAGCGTCAGTGCCGCCATCGCTGCCAGGTAGAACCCCACATACTGCAGACCATAATTCGCCTGTAACCAGGTGGCGATATACGGCGCCACGGACGCGCCCAGAATCGAAGAGACGTTATAGGAGAAGGATGCTCCGGTATAACGCACTTCGGTCGGGAACAGCTCTGGCAGCAGCGCGCCCATCGGGCCGAACGTCAGCCCCATCAGGCTCAGACCAATCAGCAGATACGCCATCACCAGGGCCGGGTTACCGGAACCGAGCAGCGGCGGGAAAACGAACAGCGCAAACACGATAATCAGCGAGGTGATGACGATCATGCTCGGGCGACGGCCAAAGCGGTCGGCCAGCAGGCCCGCGATCGGCACCATCACACCAAAACCGATTACCGCCATCATCAGCATCCACAGCACTTCGTTACGCGGCAGACCCAGACCCACCGGCGCAGCCGTGGTGCTGAAGGTCATGGAGTAGACTGTCATGATGTAGAACAGCGTATAGGTCGCCAGCATGATGAAGGTGCCCAGCACGGTCACGCGAACGTGTTTGGTCAGCAGCGTGCCCAGCGGAACTTTTACCTGTTTCTTCGCAGCGGCCACTTTGGCAAACACCGGCGTTTCGTGCAGGGAGACGCGCACATACAGGCCGATCAGCACCAGCACCGCCGAGAAGATAAACGGAATACGCCAGCCCCAGGTCATGAACTGCTCGTCGGTCAGCAGCCAGGAGAGCAGCAGGAAGGTGCCGTTGGCAAAGAAGAAGCCAATCGGCGCGCCCAGCTGCGGGAAGGAGCCATACAGCGCACGCTTGCGCGGCGGCGCGTTTTCGGTGGCCAGCAGCGCCGCGCCACCCCATTCACCACCCAGCCCCAGACCCTGACCAAAACGGGCCAGCGCCAGCAGCAGCGGTGCCAGAATACCGATGGTTTCATAGGTCGGCAGCAGGCCGATGGCAACGGTGGAGATCCCCATGGTCAGCAGCGAGGCGACAAGGGTCACCTTACGTCCGACGCGATCGCCGAAGTGACCGAACAGCGCAGAGCCGATAGGACGCGCGACGAAGGCGATGGCGAAGGTCGCCAGCGACTGCAGCGTTGCCGCCGTCGGGTCGCCCTGCGGGAAGAAGATATGCGGGAAAACGATAACCGCAGCGGTAGCGTAAATATAGAAGTCGAAGAATTCGATGGCGGTGCCAATCAGTGACGCGACGACGACTTTATTGCGCGAGTTAACCGGGACGTTTTCCTGCTCTGAATTGAGTGTTGTGGCTGTGGCTTGCATAAACTTTTCTTATTTTTGGCGAACGAAAGGCCATATTACGCACAGCAAAAGCGACATTTCAATCTGTAACAAACGCAGCGGGCGGTGAAAAAGGCAGCAAAAAGCGGATAATTTTCAGACCAGGAAAATCACATCTATGAAATGCTTCACAGAAATTAAAAGTTAGAGGATAAAACTGGTTTTCGGTTAAATAAAAGTTACAGGCTGGATTTATATGCTGAAATGATGAATCGGGCTGATATATTTCATTCTTATTCAGCCCGATGGGGTATTTAACGGTGCGTTTTGCCGGGCATTCGCCGGTCATCCGGGTACTCGGCGGTGGCGATCCAGGCCGCGCAGAACAGGGTCAGTCTGGCGAAGAAGTAGAAGAAGGCCATCAGCCCCAGCACGGAGCCAAACGCCGCCCCGGACGGGGAGGTCATCAGCGATGGCAGGGTGTACGTCATCACGATTTTGATCACCTCAAAGCCGATAGCGGCAATGAACGTGCCGCGGATCAGCGCCTTGCGGCGAGGCCGGTGACGCGGCAGACGCCAGAAGATCCAGAAGAACAACAGATAGTTCGCCAGCATCGAGATACCTAACCCCACCAGATGCCAGACGGGTTTCAGCCACTCAATAGTGTCGAGATAGAGCGCGGAGATGATCATCTGCTGCGCCGAGCCCGCCACCGAGGTGATGGTGAGGGTGATAACCAGCGCCACCAGCAGCCCAATCAGCGAGACGAAGTCGCGGAAATATTTGGTCCAGATCTTCTCCTCATCCTGCGGCTTACGTTCCCAGACGTCGCGCGACTGGGCGCGGATCGCCTCCCGCAGGTTACCCATCCAGTTAACGCCGGAGTAGAGCGCCACAAACAGCCCGACAATCCCCACGGTAGTACGCTGCTGGACGGCGGTACTGATGGTGCTTTTCAGGGTGGTGGCCAGCGTCGGATCGCTGACGTTCTGCAGGATTTTAGTGAAGATGTCCTGCAGCAGCGTCGGATGCGACACCAGCACAAACCCTGCTGCGGCAAAGGAGAGCATCAGGATGGGGATCATCGACAGAAATGAGAAGTAGGTGATCGCCGCGCCAAACTGATTGCCCAGCCGATCGTTAAACCGCTCGGTCGCGCGCAGCAGGTGGGCAATCATCGGCCTTTGCTGAATCAGCTGAATGACGTCTTTCGCCTTGTCGAGCAGACTGCCCGTTTTACGCACGGCGGTAATTTTGGCTTCAGCTGGCTTCGGGGGCGGGCTGTTTTCCAGTTTCTTAATCGGCTCGTAATCCAGATCCTGGGTGGGACGTTGCGGGTTGCTATCCGGCATCAGTCACGTTTTCCTTATCGTTTAGCGAGTAGTCCCTGCAATTATAGCCTGCGCTCAGTCAACGTAGGTTTTCATGATTTCCGTGAGCCAGGCCATAAACAGATGCACCCGGCGGGAAAGATTGCGGCGATGGGGATAAATGAGCGACACCGGCATCGGTCTGGCGCGGTACTGCGGCAGGATCTCCAGCAGCTTTTTGGCGCGCAGCGCGTCACGCACGCCGACCCTTGGCACCTGAATAATCCCGAGTCCGGCGAGGGCCGAGGCGTGGTAGGTCTCGGTGCTGTTGACCGTCAGGACGCCGCCGGTCTTGATCCAGTGGCTAATGTCGCCATCAAAATATTCGAACCCCTGGGGGCGGGTGCCGAGATGCGTCGCGTAGTGCACCACCGCATGGGAGGCTAAATCATCCAGCCCGTCCGGATAGCCAAAACGCGACAGATAATCGGGGCTGGCGCAGTTAATCACCGACAGCCTGCCGAGCGGGCGGGCGATTAAGCCGGAGTCCTTCAGGGTGCCGACGCGCACCACGCAGTCAAATCCTTCGCGGATCACATCCACCAGCCGGTCGCTGCTGCTCAGCTCCAGTTCAATGCCGGGATACTGCTGTAAAAAAAGCGGCAGTTTGGGGATGACTAAATTTCGCGCAACGCCTGTCGGCATATCCACGCGTATTCTTCCGCTGACGCTGGCAGGGTCGTGCAAAAAAAGACCATCCAGTTCATCCATGTTTGCCAGCAGATCTTTGGCCCGCTCGTAATAGACCATGCCGTCCTGCGTCAGGCTGACGCGCCGCGTGGTGCGGTGCAGCAACTGCGTGCCAAGCCCGTTCTCCAGCGCCTGAATCTGGCGCGATACGCTACCTTTAGGAAGGCCCATTGAGTCCGCGGCGCGGGAAAAACTCTCCAGTTCAGCGACGCGAATGAACAGCTGCATTGCGTGAATTTTATCCATAGGGAGCGCTCATTGTTGTTGAGTTTGAAACAGTGAAGCGTTGCAGAGCGTATTTATTGATTTTCTATCACCTAATAAGCTCTTTCTCAATCACCACAACAGCCGAAACGAGGTTTCTTATGACTGAACGTATTGCAATAGTGACTGGCGGCAGCCGCGGGCTCGGTAAAAACGCGGCATTGAAGCTGGCAGCGAAAGGTGTCGGGATCCTGCTCACCTTCAACCGCAGCGAGCAGGAAGCGCTTGATGTTGTACGCGAAATTGAGCAAAAAGGGGTGAAAGCGGCAGCATTGCAGCTGAACGTCGGCGATGTCGCCAGCTTTGAGAGTTTTGTTGCTCAGGTGACCGAAAAACTGCATTCGGTGTGGCAGCGCAACACCTTCGATTATTTGTTGAACAACGCCGGCGTGGGTTTATACGCCCCTTATGTGGAGACCACGGAAGCCCAGTTTGATGAAGTGATGAACATCCATTTCAAAGGACCCTTCTTTCTGACCCAGGGCCTGTTACCGCTGATGAAAAACGGCGGGCGGATCCTCAACGTCTCATCCGGTCTGGCCCGTTTTGCCCTGCCGGGCTCCAGCACCTATGCGGCGATGAAAGGGGCGATGGAAGTGCTCACCCGCTATCAGGCCAAAGAGCTGGGCGCGCGTGGCATCACCGCCAATATTATCGCCCCCGGGGCCATCGAAACCGATTTTGGTGGCGGTCGCGTGCGTGATAATAAAGAGATCAATCAGCAGATTGCCTCCCAGACGGCGCTGGGACGCGTCGGGCTGCCGGACGATATCGGCGATGCGATTGCAGCGCTGCTCAGTAACGAACTCGGCTGGATGAATGCCCAGCGCATTGAAGTTTCCGGAGGGATGTTCCTGTAAGAAGGTGCCGGGGAGGGAGCCCCGCGGCACGTTTAGTCGTACTCTTTTCTTAACAGCCCAAACAGCCAGTCGTTATGCCACTCGCCTGCCAGCCAGTAGCTTTCGCGCAGTTCACCTTCCAGCACAAACCCCACTTTTTCCAGCAGGCGTTTCGAGGCCACGTTGCCCGCCGTCACCGTGGCGGTTAAGCGGCGGATGCCCCCCTGAGTAAAGGCGTAATCGCACACTCCCTGTAAAGACTCAAAGCCGTAGCCTTTTCCCTGCGCCTGCGGAGCAAACAGAAAGCCCACTTCGGCGCAGTCATCATCATGATGGATATAGCCCGTGACCCCGAGCGGCGTCTGGCTGGCGTTATCGCGCACTACCAGGCACAGCCAGTGGGCGCTGCCCGGCGTCCACGCGGGCAGACGCGCCGTAAAGGCTTGGCGGATGGCCTCTTCCGGGCGGGCTTCGGCGACGTAGCGCATCACATCGGGGTGTTGCTGCAGCGAGAGAAAAAAGGGCCAGTCTTCTTCCTGTAACGGGGAGCAGGTTAAACGCGGGGTGTGCAACACAGGCATGCCAGATCTCCGGGAGCTTTTGTAAATGATTTTAACATTATCACTGAAATAGTAGCGGTTATCGGTTATGTTTAATCTGGTATAACCACTTAAAAAATAAACGCTCTCCGTTAGCTGCGCCTGAATCTTTGCGCGGCATTTAAAGGAAAATGATGACCCTCAGTAATTCGCACGTGATCCGCGAGCAGTTTGAACGCTGTCTGGGAATTATTCGTCAGGCCTCCGTGGAGATCCTGCTCCTGTTAAAGGTGCATGTTGCCGAAGGCAAAGATCCCCGTTGGTTCCTTGAGCAGCTGGATTCCGCCAGGCTGGCGTTGGGCGGCTGGGCGAGCGTGGCAAAACGGCTGAACCTCAACGATGCCGAGCTGTCGCAGTTCACCCTGCAGCTGCGGCTTTTACAGCAGCGGGTTCCGCAGTATGAGAGCGGGCAGGAGGTGAGCGATAACCAGCTGATTGCCGCGATGCGCTTCGTCACGGCGCTGGAACATCTGCGTTTGCAGCAGCCGCTGCTGACCTACAGTACGGAATTGAGTCCCGGCGATGAGCTTCGCCAGCAGCACGCCCAGAAACAGGTGCGGGCGCTGGAGCTGATGATGAAAGGGCTGATCGTGCAGGCCTGGCCGGACCCGACGCGCCTGAACAATCATCTGAAAACCTTGTTTGGTGCCGATCGGGTTCGTCGCTGGCTGCAGCAGGGCGAACGCAACGACGCCCTCGGCGGCATGATGTTTAGCGAGCTGGCGCTGATGCTGGTGGATAAAAAAGAGTATTCCCGCTCTTATTCGGCGCTGTTCAGCGATCCGGCCCTGCTGACGTTAATGGTGGAGCCGCGTAAAACGCTCCAGTCCTTTCTTGATGATATCCGCCTGATCCGCAATAACATTATTGCCCGGCAGCCGCTGACCTCCGCGCAACTCCTCCTGCTGGATAACTATTACGCCCAGATCGCCAGCCCCGTTCAGCGCGCCTTTAACGAGGGCCGCACCACCGTGAACCCGACGGGGCTGATGGCAGAGGGCACCCACGAGCTGGATCTCTTTTGGGAGAACGCGAGGAAAAAAAATCAGCTCACTGGCGACGACATCTTTGAGGTGCGCGACACCATCGATAAACCGAACCGTCGGCCTGCGCGTACCCCGGAGCAGCGCGATTACCTGATCTCGGTTGTTCTGTGGGGCGCGGTCGGGGTGATGGTGATGGGCATGCTGATGATGGGCACCTGGCTGTTAATTGAGAGCAGCGGCCCGACCCAGGCGGCCAGCACCGTGGCACCCCCTGTGAAGACGGTGGCAACGGAAGAGATGCGCGAGACGCCTTCCTCCCGCGAAACGCTGACGCGTATGGGTGTCACCTGGGATGAAAATAACTTCCGCGCGGCAATCGACAGAAACGACACACGCGTGGCGAAGCTGTTTCTGAAAGCGGGAATGGAGTGGAAACTCTCCTGGACCGAGCATGCGCTCTCCATGAACCATCGCGAGGTGCTGGACCTGCTGATGCGCTACCGTCTGCAAATGGGGCAGGAGAAGCCCTGCCGGCAGTTTATCAATACCCTCGGGCACGCGATGGCAGGCGGTGAGCCGCTGACGGATCTGCGTAAAGAGTATCTCCAGGCCTTCTGCACCGTTCCGGCGGTGGTTGAGCGCCAGCGGCACGATATGGACCAGGCGAAGCGGCGGGCGCAGGCCCAGCCGGACGCCAGCACCAAAAAATGGCAGACCATTCAGACGGCCATTTATGAGGTCATCCGCTGACACGGCGGGGAGTTACGGCTCCCCGTACAGGCCAATCAGTCTACGCACCACGCCGTTGGTCCAGCCAAACCCATCCTGCAGGGGATACTCACCCCCGCCGCCTTCCCGGGGCTGGCTGCTGGCGATGTGATACTTCTCAATCAGCTTGTGATGCGTTTTGTAGAAGTGGTTTACCGTGTGCAGCCAGCTCCAGGCAATTTCATCCCCCAGGGAGTCGTTACCGTATTGCTTGAACCCCTGGATCGCCATCCACTGCAGCGGTGCCCAACCGTTGGGTTTATCCCACTGTTCGCCGGTTTCGTACTCGGTGGCAAGAATACCGCCCGGCGTCAGGAGCCGCGCTTTTACCGCATCGGACAGGCGTTCAGCCTGTTCATGGGTGCACATGCCGACGTACAGCGGCACGATGCTGGCCGCGGAGAACAGCGCCAGCTGCTCACGACGCCAGTCGTAATCGCGATAGCAGCCGTTCTCGTCATCCCACAGATAGCGGTTAACCGCCGCGCGGCGATCGCTCGCCTTCTGGCGGAAGAGTTCTGCGGTCTCTTTATCCCCTTTCGATGCCGAAATATTGGCGATGGCGCTCTCCAGCTTGAACAGGAAGGCGTTGAGATCGATAGGGATAAACTGGGTAGTGCGAATACTCGCCAGCCGGCTCGGATCCCGCAGCCAGCGGGAGGAGTAGTCCCAGCCGGAAGCGGCCCCGGCGCGCAGGTCGCGGTAGACTTCGTTAGGCGGACGTCCGGAGTGGCGGGCGGTTTCGACGTCCTCTATCCAGGATTCGTCCCGCGGCGTGTCACGGTCATCCCAGTAGCGGTTGAGCAGAGAGCCGTCCGGCATACGTACCGCGCTACGGTAGGCCTGGTTGAGCAGCAGCGACTCCGCGCCGTCCATCCAGAAGGCGTACTCCATTTTCAGGTGATCCAGATAGCGCTTGGCGCCGCGCACGCCGTCCTCTTCAAACAGCTCCACCATCAGGGCAAACACCGGCGGCTGGGAGCGGCTCAGGTAGTAGGTGCGGTTCCCGTTAGGAATATGGCCGTACCTTTCGATCATCCATGCAAAGTTATCCGCCATGCACTTAAGCATGTCGTGGCGGCCGCTCTCGGCCAGCCCCAGCATGGTGAAGTAAGAGTCCCAGTAATAGGTTTCGCTGAATCGCCCGCCGGGCACAATGTAGGCCTGCGGCAGCGCCAGCAGCGATGACCAGGGGATGTGATCCTGCGGCTCGCGGGTCAGCACCGGCCACAGGGTGTCGATATGGTCTTTGAGCGAGAACGAAGGATCCGAAACATATTCGCTCGACATGACTTCCGGCAGCCAGAAGTGGTTTTCCACGAACTGGCGCAGGTCAAAGTCCCGGTGGCGTCTCACCTTCCGGTAACGGATGAGAATATCCAGCGGATCCATCTTCGGCGCGCAGTCGGGGAAAGTTTTGCTGTCGGCAAAGAGTCGCGACGACTGCACATGCTCGAAAAGCTCAAGGTAGCGATCGGCAGGGGTGAGCGCATCGGATGCGGGCAGCCCTTCAATCATTTCGGGTTCCGGTTCCGCCTCGAGCATTTCATCCAGTTTTAACTCGCAGGGATCGATTTCGTAGAGAAGTTCTTGTTCTATGTCGAACTCTACGGTCTCTACAGTGCGTATATTCTGGTTGAACATGGTGGTCAGGACCTCCGGTTTACGTTGTCTCAGGTCTGGTTTTATCCGGTTGCCTACTAATCTTAGACATTCGCTTCGGTCTGTGGTGAGGGAAATGTGCGGTAGATCACGTTTTGTAATTGAGGAAAATAGGAGGTTGCTGGAGCCATGTTGATGTTTTTAGGGCAGTAAACAGGGCATCCAGCAGTAAAAAGTGCAGATAAAATTCGGATCTTTCGCTATGCATTAGCGCGCTTATGAGGAGGCCGTTTCCGTCTCTTCATTCAAGCGATACCCTAGCGCCCGTTCAAACACGTTGTTTGATGAGCACTGCGCGCGAAAGCCTCTGCCTTCCGGCTGTATAACAAACTGTAGGGAGTCAGACAGCGCCACATCTTCATCTTTCGCGTTTGAGCCGATGACCGCATTTGGGGCGAATGGCGCGACCGCAGCGGCAAAAGTCTCTTCCATCTCTTCACGCGTTTTATATTGTTCGTCTTCAATATTGAGCGCGCTATGAATGATGGCGCAGTCAAGCATCGTTCCCTGAAGCCAGTAACATGAAGATGAATAGCCTGCGCACCAGGTCAGTTTACTGCCTTCGATAAAAGCTTCCAGGTGTTCGATTTTACTGCCCGCAAAGCATGAGCCAAGCATCAGGCCTTTGATATTAAATTTCTTCGATTTTTCATTAATGGTATAGAGGAGATGGTCCAGGGAAACATCTCCAATATGAGTTCTACTGCCATGCGCCGCCACATAAACGATGGTGTTGTCGAACTTCTGACGACACAGGCACTCCAGCGCAACATCAAAGCTGCTTTTGTTGTAGAAGTTCAGGCAATAGACCTCGGTATTGCCATGCATCTTCGCGATCCCTTGTACAAACGGCAATACCGACGAGCGATGGGCATCGTGATCGTCGAGCTTCCACGGAGATTCCAGAACCAGAATGGCATTCTTATTGCTGTTAATTGGCATAAAATAGACACCTAAGTGAAATTAATTATTTATTGAATTAATAACGCTATGTATTTGAACTTTTATCTCATCGGCCAACTCTGCAAATAATTGTCCAAAATCGATATTGTTTCGCCACGCTGAAATAAGTAATTAAGAGATTCCACTCCGTCGTCATCGTTTCAGATGACAACTTCAAACCAGGGATCCTTATGAACCTTAACGCGAAGCGTCAGGGCGTTACGCCTTTTTCTTTTGAAAAACCTGAAGAATATAAATCCACTATAACAGAACTGGTAGGGCTGCTGGAAAGCCGCCATTTAGCGTGGCTGGATATTTGTGAAGGAGAGAACAAAGCGATTATTTTTCGCAGCAATCTGAAGAAAAGTGTATTCCGCAATATTCAGTTTGGCAGTTTATTAATTAACCGTTGTTATATCGACGGGCTCTGCTTTGAGAGTTGTGATTTGCGCAATATCTTTTTCTCAAATAGTACCGTGACGCAGCCCATTCATTTACGTCACTGTGATGTTGCGGGGATGCGTCTGTTAAATATGCCGTTAAGGATGTTTATTTTTGAGGAGTGTACCGGCGTCGGGCAGATTGTGATTGCCTGACACCGGTCGCTATGCGTGATTAACGCATGGTCACAAACTCTTCTGCCGCCGTCGGGTGAATAGCCACGGTATTATCAAAGTCTTTCTTAGTCGCACCCATTTTCAGCGCCACCGCAAAGCCCTGCAGGATCTCATCCATACCAAAGCCGATACCATGAATGCCGACGATCTTCTCGTCCGGGCCGACGCAGACTAATTTCATGCGGCAAGGCTGACGGTGAGAGGTCACTGCGGTATACATGGCGGTGAAGGCGGATTTATACACTTTCACCTGGTCGTCGCCATAGTGCGCGCGCGCCTGCGGTTCGGTTAAACCAACGGTGCCGATTGGCGGGTGGCTGAAGACCACGGTCGGGGTGTTGCTGTAATCCAGGTGCTCTTCCGGTTTGTTGTTAAACAGACGCTCGGAAAGACGACGACCCGCGGCCACGGCCACCGGGGTCAGTTCGACTGCGCCGGTGTTATCGCCCACGGCGTAGATGCCTGATACGCTGGTGTTCTGGAACTTATCGACAACGATATAGCCTTTCTCGTTGGTTTCAACGCCCGTGACGGCCAGGTTGAAGTTGTCGTTTGCCGGTTCACGACCAATGGCCCAGATCAGGCAATCCACGGTCTGGCTGCGGCCATCTTCCAGCTCCAGGGTCAGGCTGCCGTCGGCGTTTTTCACTACTGCCTTCGGAATCGCTTCAGTGTGCAGATGCGGGCCTTCGGCGTTCATCACTTCTACCAGCGTATCCACAATCAGCGGGTCGAAGTTGCGCAGCGGGGCGTGTTTACGCACAAACAGGTGCGCTTCAGCGCCCAGACCGTTAATCACACCCGCCAGCTCCACGGCGATATAACCTGCGCCCACGATAGCGACGCGTTTCGGCAGGGCAGGCAGTTCGAAGAAACCGTCAGAGTCGATGCCGTATTCCGCACCCGGAATAGCCGGGTGGCTCGGACGGCCACCGGTAGCGATCAGGATATGATCGGCGGTGATCGTCTCGCCGTTGACTTCGATCGTCTTCGCATCCACAAAGCGGGCAAAACCACGGATCACGTCGACGTTGTTCTTGCCCAGCACGTTATCGTAGGAGGTGTGAATACGATCGATGTAGGCGGTACGGCTGGCGATCAGGCGATCCCAGTCGAAGTTGTTGATGGTGGTGTCAAAACCGTAATCCGGGCCATAAAGATGGATAGCCTCGCGGATCTGCGCCGCATGCCACATCACCTTTTTCGGTACACAACCGACGTTGACGCAGGTGCCGCCGAGGTCTTTCGCTTCAATCAGCGCGCACTTCTGGCCATACATGGCCGCACGGTTAATCGAGGCGATGCCGCCGCTGCCGCCACCGATAGCGATGTAGTCATAATGCTTAGTCATGGTCTTATCCTTAATCGTTAATTGCCGCGATTGTATACCTGAAATCAATAGTTTCCATCGATGGCTGCGATTACTCTGGCACGATCCAGCTGACGGTCGTGTGGCCCGTTCCGGCCGGAACCAGCTTTTTGTGCAGCCACGGCAGAACGTTATTCATCTGCGCTTCGAGCTTCCACGGCGGGTTAACCACGATCATGCCGGAGGCAGTCATGCCGCGTCGATCGCTATCCGGAAGAACCGCCAGTTCAATTTGCAGGATCTTACGGATGCCGGTGGCTTCCAGGTCTTTGATCATGCGCTTGATCTGCGAACGCAGCACCACCGGATACCACAGGGCATAGGTGCCGGTGGCAAAGCGTTTATAACCCTCGTTGATGCCCGCAACCACCGCCTGATAGTCGCTTTTGATTTCGTAAGGCGGGTCGATCAGCACCAGGCCGCGACGGGAAACCGGCGGCAGCTTCGCTTTCAGCTGCTGGTAGCCGTCCGATTTCTCCACGCGCGCGCGGCTGTCTTTCTGGAATTCGGATCGCAGCAGCGGGTAGTCGCTCGGGTGCAGTTCGGTGAGCTGGATGCTGTCCTGCTCGCGCAGCAGCTGGCGGGCAATCAGCGGCGAGCCCGGGTAGTAGCGTAACTGGCCGCTGCGGTTGAAGTGGTTGATCACGCTGATGTAGGGCTCAAGCTCTGCCGGCAGGTCGTCCTGCTGCCAGATACGGGCGATACCTTCCAGATACTCCCCGGTGCGCTCGGCGTGTTCGCCGCTCAGCTGATAGCGGCCCGCGCCAGCATGGGTGTCCAGATAGAGAAAAGGCTTATCTTTCTCTTTCAGCGCTTCGATAATCAGGCTCTGAACGGTATGTTTAAGGACGTCGGCGTGGTTGCCCGCGTGAAAGCTGTGGCGATAACTGAGCATGGGTAGATAAATTCCAGATAATGTCGATTGGCCACAGTTTACAGCAGAACGGCACAGATTACCCGCAGGCCCGGCACGCGGCGTCGCAGCGGCTGCTTTTCTGTCACCGCAGCCATTGAAATTCACTACACTTAACCCCATCCTGGAACAATATGCTCGCGCAGGATGCGCGCTTCATTCACTCATTTAACAGGACAGTGTTTATGACCAACCCATTACTGACGCCTTTTTCGTTGCCACCGTTCTCCTCCATTCTGCCTGAACATGTTGTCCCCGCGGTCACTAAAGCACTGGACGATTGCCGTACCGCAGTCGAGAGCGTGGTTGCGCAAGGCGCGCCCTATACCTGGGAAAACCTGTGTCAGCCGCTGGCGGAAGTGGATGATGTGCTTGGCCGCATCTTCTCCCCGGTCAGCCACCTGAACTCGGTGAAAAACAGCCCGGAACTGCGTGAAGCCTACGAACAAACCCTGCCGCTGCTGTCGGAATACAGCACCTGGGTCGGACAGCACGAGGGGCTGTACAAAGCGTACCGCGATCTGCGCGATGGCGATCACTATGCGACGCTGAACATCGCCCAGAAAAAGTCTGTCGATAACGCCCTGCGTGACTTTGAACTGTCGGGCATCGGCCTCGCGAAAGAGAAACAGCAGCGCTACGGCGAAATCGCCACCCGCCTGTCTGAGCTGGGCAACCAGTACAGCAATAATGTCCTGGATGCCACCATGGGCTGGACGAAGCTGATTACCGACGAAGCGGAGCTGGCGGGCATGCCGGAGAGCGCGCTGGCGGCAGCAAAAGCCCAGGCCGAAGCAAAAGAGCAGGAAGGCTACCTGTTGACCCTGGATATCCCGAGCTATCTGCCGGTGATGACCTACTGCGACAACCAGGCTCTGCGTGAAGAGATGTACCGCGCCTACAGCACCCGTGCCTCCGATCAGGGCCCGAACGCCGGTAAATGGGACAACAGCCCGGTGATGGCCGAAATCCTCGCCCTGCGTCACGAGCTGGCGCAGCTGCTGGGCTTTGACAGCTACGCGGATAAATCCCTCGCCACCAAAATGGCCGAGAACCCACAGCAGGTGCTCGATTTCTTAACCGATCTTGCAAAACGCGCCCGTCCACAGGGTGAGAAAGAGCTGGCCCAGCTGCGCGCCTTCGCGAAAGCGGAGTTCGGCGTGGATGAACTGCAGCCGTGGGATATCGCGTACTACAGCGAGAAGCAGAAACAGCACCTCTACAGCATCAGCGATGAGCAGCTGCGTCCGTACTTCCCGGAAAACAAAGCCGTTAACGGCCTGTTCGAAGTGGTCAAACGCATTTACGGCATCACCGCGAAAGAGCGTAACGATGTGGACGTATGGCACGACGACGTGCGTTTCTTCGAGCTGTATGACGACAAAAACGAACTGCGCGGCAGCTTCTATCTCGACCTGTACGCTCGCGAAAATAAACGCGGCGGCGCGTGGATGGACGACTGCGTGGGCCAGATGCGTAAAGCCGACGGCTCGCTGCAGAAGCCGGTGGCCTACCTGACCTGTAACTTCAACCGTCCGGTAAACGGCAAACCCGCGCTGTTCACCCATGACGAAGTGATCACCCTGTTCCACGAGTTCGGCCACGGCCTGCACCATATGCTGACCCGTATTGAAGCGGCAGGCGTTGCCGGTATCAGCGGTGTGCCGTGGGATGCCGTCGAACTGCCAAGCCAGTTTATGGAAAACTGGTGCTGGGAGCCGGACGCGCTGGCGTTTATCTCCGGCCACTATGAGACCGGCGAGCCGCTGCCAAAAGCGCTGCTGGATAAGATGCTGGAAGCGAAAAACTACCAGGCGGCGATGTTTATTCTGCGCCAGCTGGAGTTCGGCCTGTTCGATTTCCGCCTGCATGCCGAGTTCAGCCCGGAGCAGGGCGCGAAGGTGCTCGAAACCCTCGCGGAGATCAAAAAGCAGGTTGCCCTTATTCCAGGCCCGGCCTGGGGTCGCTTCCCACACGCGTTCAGCCACATCTTTGCTGGCGGTTATGCGGCAGGGTACTACAGCTACCTGTGGGCGGACGTGCTGGCGGCAGACGCTTACTCCCGCTTCGAAGAAGAGGGGATTTTCAACCGCGAAACCGGTCAGTCGTTCCTGGATAACATCCTGACCCGCGGCGGTTCCGAAGAGCCAATGGAGCTGTTCAAACGCTTCCGTGGCCGCGAACCGCAGCTGGATGCGATGCTGGAGCATTACGGCATCAAGGGTTAATTGATTCGTGAAGATTCATTTAGTAGATGAAACAGGCGCCGGAGACGGCGCCTTATCTGTTCTGGCGGCCCGCTGGGGGCTGGAGCACGATGAAGAGAACCTGATGGCGCTGGTGATGACGACAGCGCATCTGGAATTACGCAAACGCGACGAGCCCAAACTCGGCGGCATTTTTGTCGATTTCGTCGGCGGGGCGATGGCGCACCGGCGTAAGTTCGGCGGCGGCCGCGGTGAAGCGGTGGCGAAAGCCGTCGGGATCAAGGGCAGCTATCTGCCGGATGTGGTGGATGCCACGGCGGGACTCGGGCGCGATGCCTTTGTGCTGGCCTCGGTAGGCTGTCGGGTGCGGATGCTGGAGCGTAACCCGGTTGTGGCTGCGTTACTGGATGATGGCCTGGCGCGCGGCTATGCGGACCCGGAAATCGGCGGCTGGCTCCAGGAGCGGCTGCAGCTGATCCACGCCTCAAGCCTGACGGCGCTGACCGGCATCACCCCGCGTCCGCAGGTGGTCTATCTCGACCCGATGTTCCCGCACAAGCAGAAAAGCGCGCTGGTGAAAAAGGAGATGCGGGTATTTCAGTCGCTGGTGGGGCCGGATCTGGATGCGGACGGCTTGCTGGAGCCTGCCCGTCTGCTGGCAACGAAGCGCGTGGTGGTGAAGCGCCCGGATTACGCACCGCCGCTGGCGGAAGTTGCGACGACCAATGCGGTGGTGACCAAAGGCCACCGTTTTGATATTTACTCCGGCACGCCGGAATAAAAAAGCCGGGTGGCGGCTTCGCCTGACCCGGCCTACGGTTTGGTTTTGTAGGCCCGGTAAGCGCTAGCGCCACCGGGCATTTCCCATCCCACTTACTCGTCGTCTTCGTCGCGCAGCGGCACAATCAACATATCAACGTGCACGGTGTTAATCAGCTGGCGGGCTGACGACATCAGCTTGCTCCAGAAGTCCTGGTGATGGCCGCAGACCACCAGATCCATATCGTATTTCTTGATGGCATCAACCAGCACCTGGCCCAGGTCGCCGCTGCCGCTCAGGGTTTCGGTAATCGGATAGCCAGCATTGGTGGAGAGTTCGGTCAGCGCCTGGTGGGTCTCTTCGGAGATACGCTTCTGCATATCCCCCAGATTCACGTCAATCAGGCCGGTATAGAGATCGGAGTAATTTACGTCCACGTGAATCAAGGAAACTTTCGCATTGTACGGACGCGCCATGGATACCGCTTTATCAACCAGCACTTTGCTCTCCGGGGAGAGGTCAACAGCGATCAGAATATGTTTATAAGCCATAGTGTTACTCCTTCCTTAAGTTATCGATGACCAATGCGTGTAGCAGTCGTCTACCTGCTTTCATTACGGCCCAGTTAAACAAAATTTTCAAGCATTGGTGTTGATAACGATTAACCTTGTGGCAAAAAAATTAACGGATCTCCTACACTATTGAATAAGCCGTTCGGATAATAAAATGTGAAGCCGATCCGCTTTTGAGTCTCTCTTTCACTGAACCGTCTGTCAGGGCATGGGTGCGGTAGTCCCGAAGCGTTGCTTCGTGGGCGGACGCCGGGGAGGAAGTATGATTAGCACCGTCGCATTGTTTTGGGCGTTATGTGTGGTTTGCATTGTGAATATGGCGCGTTATTTCTCATCCTTGCGCGCGCTGTTAGTGGTACTGCGTGGCTGCGATCCGTTGCTTTATCAATATGTGGACGGCGGGGGCTTCTTCACCTCGCACGGGCAGCCCAGCAAACAGATGCGCCTGGTGTGGTATATCTACGCCCAGCGCTATCGCGATCATCATGATGATGAGTTTATCCGTCGCTGTGAACGCCTGCGTCGTCAGTTTATTCTGACCAGCGCATTGTGCGGCCTGGTGGTGGTGAGCATGATTGCTCTCCTCATCTGGCATTGAGCGCAAAAAAAGCGGGCCAGTTACCTGACCCGCTCTTATCGTTATCTGCCTGCGATTAGATAAATTGCAGGGAGATCCAGTACAGACCGCCAGACAGCAGAATCGATGCCGGCAGGGTAAATACCCATGCCATCAGAATGCTGGTCACGGTTTTGCGTTGCAGACCGCCGCCATCAACCAGCATGGTACCCGCCACGGATGAAGAGAGAACGTGGGTTGTGGATACCGGCATACCGGTGTAGCTGGCCAGACCGATAGAGACTGCCGCCGTCATCTGAGCGGACATCCCCTGGGCATAGGTCATGCCTTTCTTACCGATCTTCTCGCCAATCGTTGTTGCCACGCGACGCCAGCCAACCATCGTACCCAGACCCAGCGCCAGTGCGACCGCCATGATGATCCAGATAGGTGCGTACTCGATGGTGTTCAGCATGTCCACTTTCAGTTTCTTCAGTAGACGTTGGTCGTCAGAAGAGACTTCAGGCAGCTTGGACACTTTATCAGTCACGTCGGAGATGCACAGCATGATGCGACGCATCTGGCCACGCTGCTCTGGAGTGAGCTTGTCGTAGCTTTCGACGTCCGTCAGCATGCCTTTAGCGCGCTCCAGGGCATTGATCGCATTGGCCGGGTGGCAGTGGAACTCGCCTGGGGCGGTGGTTGCACCTGCTTCCGGAGAAGGGATCAGCTGATCAACGCCGGTCGCTTTTTTCAGCAGATCAGGACGCTGCTGGAAATAGGTTTCAACGTTGTTGATGGCGTCACGGGTACGGGTAATTTCGTAACCGGTAGCATTCATATTCACCACGAAGCCCGCAGGTGCCACGCCAATCAGTACCAGCATCACCAGACCAATGCCTTTCTGACCGTCGTTAGCGCCGTGAGAGAAGGCCACGCCGATAGCAGAGATGATCAGGGCGATACGCGTCCAGAATGGCGGTTTTTTCTTACCGTCTTTCTTTTCACGCTCGGCTGGCGTCAGGTGGATACGGGCACGTTTTTTGGTGCCGCTCCAGTAACGACGCAGCAGGAAGATCAAACCACCCGCCACAACCAGACCGACAATCGGGGAGATAATCAGTGAACCGAAAATACCCAGAACTTTAGGGATGTTCAGCGCGTCCACCACAGACGTACCGGTCATCAGCGCATTGGTTAAACCAATCCCGATGATTGCGCCGATCAGCGTGTGGGAACTGGATGCTGGCAGGCCGAAATACCAGGTACCGAGGTTCCAGATAATTGCAGCAAACAGCAGAGAGAACACCATAGCCAGGCCATGGCCGGAGCTGACATTCAACAGCAGATCCGTTGGCAGCATATGCACAATCGCGTAGGCTACGCTCAGACCCCCCAGAAGAACGCCAAAGAAGTTAAACACCGCAGCCATCACTACCGCAACCTGCGATCGTAATGCCCGAGTGTAGATAACCGTTGCGACTGCGTTCGCAGTGTCATGGAAGCCGTTAATCGCTTCGTAGAACAATACAAAGGCCAGAGCAAGCAAGAGTAAAAGCCCGGTATGTAAATCCAGGCCGGCAAACAAATGTAGCATAGGACGTTACGCCATCTTGAGGACATGAACGCGGCGCATTATCCAGGACAAATGCGCAACGGGCAAAGTGAAATATAGCTTTTTTTTGATTTGCCTACTGACATAAGCGTAGCAGTAAAAGAATTATTTTTTAGATTTCAATTAAATGAATGAAATTGCAGATCTTTGCGCTGGTGCGTTTCTTGAGGAAACTTTACAATTCGCGCCCCCAAAACAGGAGGATCGAGACGTGGAAAAGTATGATGCCATCATTATTGGCGCCGGTGCGGCAGGTTTATTCTGTGCGGCGATGGCCGGACAGGCAGGGCGCCGGGTTCTGCTGCTCGATAACGGCAAAAAACCAGGCCGAAAAATCCTGATGTCGGGCGGCGGGCGCTGCAACTTTACTAACCTTTATATCGAGCCTGCGGCTTATCTGAGCCAGAACCGTCATTTTTGCAAATCTGCGCTGGCACGTTATACCCAGTGGGACTTCATTGACCTCGTAGGGAAACACGGCATCGCCTGGCATGAGAAAACGCTGGGGCAACTTTTTTGCGACGATTCTGCGCAACAAATCGTCGATATGCTGGTGGCGGAGTGTGAAAAAGGCGAGGTTACCCTACGACTGCGCAGCGAAGTGCTGGAAGTGGCGCGAGACGATGCGGGATATACCCTGCAACTGAACGGTGAAACCGTGAGCGCCGAAAAGCTGGTGATCGCCAGCGGCGGGCTCTCGATGCCGGGACTGGGTGCGACGCCGTTTGGCTATAAAATTGCCGAACAGTTTGGCCTGAAGGTTTTGCCCACCCGCGCCGGGCTGGTGCCCTTCACCCTGCACAAACCGCTGCTGGAACAGCTGCAGACGCTGTCCGGGGTCTCTGTACCTTCAGTTATCACTGCCGAAGACGGGACGGTGTTCCGTGAGAATCTGCTGTTCACCCATCGCGGCCTCTCCGGTCCGGCGGTGCTGCAAATCTCCAGCTACTGGCAGCCGGGCGAGTTCGTCACCATCAATTTAGTACCGGATTGCGATCTGGAGAGTTTCCTCGACGAGCAGCGCGCGGCACACCCTAATCAGAGCCTGAAAAATACCCTGGCGATGCAGCTGCCGAAGCGGCTGGTGGAGTGTCTGCAACTGCTGGGGCAGATCCCTGACGTATCCCTGAAGCAGCTCAACATCCGCGAGCAGCAGGCGATGGTCGACACCTTAACCGCCTGGCGCGTACAGCCGAACGGCACTGAAGGCTACCGCACCGCGGAAGTGACGCTGGGCGGGGTGGACACCAACGAGCTCTCCTCGCGCACCATGGAAGCGCGCAACGTGCCGGGACTCTACTTTATCGGCGAAGTGATGGACGTGACAGGCTGGCTGGGCGGCTATAACTTCCAGTGGGCGTGGGCCAGCGCCTGGGCCTGCGCAGAAGCGCTGGCGGAGAAGTAGTCCCCCGGCGCAACTATTGCCCCTTTTGTTTCATCCACATCCGCTACACTGCATCTCAAACGTGCCTCTATCCTGCGCCCTGTTCTGCTGAACAGGGCGTATTTCGTTGCCAGCAGAGAGTGTGATATGCAGCTTGTCAGCATTATTATCCTGATTAACCTGACGGTAATCATTCATTCCACGTGGATGTTTTTTGTCCTGAAAGTCATCAACCTGAATGTGGAATCGGTTATCCGCATTGTGTTTCGCAATATCGCCATCATCATGACCGCGCTATTCGCCCATCTGCTTGAAGCCGGCCTGTTTGCCGCCTTTTATCGCTATGTGGAGGCGTTTTCTGACTGCAATACCAGCCTCTATTTCTCGCTGGTCAGCTACGCTACGGTGGGGTACGGCGACGTCACCTTGCCGGAGCACTGGCGGCTGATCGGCGGGATAGAAGGACTGACTGGCGCGCTGATGGTTGGCTGGTCGGTGGCGGTGCTGGTGGCCGTCCTGCAGCGGCTGCGCGGCATGAGCCAGTAAAGCGCCGATGGCAGAACCTCCGCATTGTGAGGTAAAGTACACTCCCTCACGCAGGGTTATGCGTTTTAAGGGAGAAGCCGGTAAACGGTCCCCCTTTTTCTTCACTGGCCTCGCCAGTCTGCATGGTGTGTATTTTGTCTTCAAAAAGGGTTGTCTATGTCATCTGCTCATCTCGGTTTCCCGACGGAAACCGTTGTTGTTTTTGTGGTGATGGCTGTCGGGGCGATGTTTATCGACCTCTTCATGCATCGCCATGACAAACCAATTTCACTAAAAAGTGCCTCGTTGTGGTCCCTCTTCTGGGTGATGATGGCGATGGCGTTCGCCGGGTTCCTCTACGTTCATCACGGTGCCGAAGTGGCGAGCCTGTTCCTCACCGGTTATGCGCTGGAAGAGGTGCTCTCCGTTGATAACCTGTTCGTGATGATGGCGATCTTCGCCTGGTTTGGCGTGCCGGATCAGTATCGTCACCGGGTGCTTTACTGGGGAGTGATCGGCGCTATCGTCTTCCGCGGTATTTTCGTTGCCATCGGTACCAGCCTGCTGAGTCTCGGGCCTTACGTTGAAGTGGTCTTTGCCCTGATTGTGGCCTGGACGGCGGTGATGATGCTCAAGCGCGGCGAAGAGCAGGACGAGATCGAGGATTACTCCCAGCATCTGGCCTATCGCGCGGTAAAACGCTTCTATCCGATCTGGCCAAAAATCACCGGTAACGCCTTCCTGCTGAGCCAGAAAGAGGTGGACGCCGAGCTGGAAAAACCCGAGAACCAGGACGTGATGGTTGGACGGGTGAAGAAGGCGAAGCGCTACGCCACGCCGCTGCTGCTTTGTGTGGCGGTGGTTGAGCTTTCAGACGTGATGTTCGCCTTTGACTCCGTACCGGCGATCATCGCTGTCAGCCGCGAGCCGCTGATTATCTACAGCGCCATGATGTTCGCCATCCTCGGCTTGCGTACCCTCTATTTCGTGCTGGAAGCGCTGAAGCAGTATCTGGTGCATCTGGAGAAAGCGGTGATCGCGCTGCTGTTCTTCGTGGCCTTTAAGCTCGGCCTGAACGCGACGGATCACTTCTGGCATCACGGCTACGGCATCGGTGCCACGGCGAGTCTGCTGGTGGTGTTGGGCGTACTGGCGGCGGGGATCGTGGCGAGCCTGCTGTTCCCGGGGAAACGGGAAGCCTGAGTTTTTTGCCCGGCGGCGCTGCGCTTGCCGGGCCTACGACGGGATATGCAGTTGTAGGCCGGGTAAGGCGAAGCCGCCACCCGGCATGGTTTACGGCTTGATGGGTGAATTACGACGCGCACGCGGCGGATGGAAATGACGCCAGTGCGGATCCTGCGCCGCTGCCAGCAGCTCGTGATCGCCACGGGTGTCGCCCCAGGCGCGCACGTGATAGTTGGTCAGGCTGCCGTAGACGTGCTCAAGCCGCGCCACTTTCTGCGCACAGCGGCAGTTATGGCCGGTGATCCGCCCGGTCAGCTTGCCGTTTTTCACTTCCAGCTGGGTGCCAATCAGTTTAATGCCGAGCTTGTCGGCCCACGGCTGCAGCACCAGCGCCGGGGAAGCGGAACAGATCGTCACTTCCGCACCGGAGTTCACCTCCGCCGCGACCGCCAGCACGCCCTGCGGGCGCATCAGTCTGTCCCAGTACTTTTCGCAGAACCGCTCGGCCTGCTCGCGCAGCCAGTGCTCATCCACGCCGGTCAGGAAGGTTTTGATCAGCACCTCTTTCAGCTCGTCGCGGGTCAGCTTGCGGCGCACGCAGTGAATGGTCGGCAGGGCCATCCGCACCAGGCGACCGGCAAAGTAACGTTTACCGAACGCAAAGCGTAAGAACGGAATAAAGCTGTCGTGATGGGTCAGCGTACCATCAAAGTCGAACACGGAGAGGACGCGGGATTTCGCCACGGCCTCATCGGCAATCATATTGGTCATAACAGGGTCTTAGCGTAAAGAGACATTCTGCCCTCAGTTTACCTGCTTTAGCGGCAGATGCCACCCGCCAGCGGGCGGGCGGCCTTCGGGCGGCTAGATGATGTCGTCCACCACGCCGCCATCCACGCGCAGTGCCGCGCCGGAGGTGGCTGAAGCCTGCTGGGAACAGACGTAAACCACCATGTTCGCCACTTCATCCACCGTGGCGGCCCGCTGGATCACCGAGCTTGGGCGGTTGGCCATCACAAACTCTTTCGCCAGCGTCTCCAGCGACTTGCCGGTTTTCTCTATCTCGTCTTTCATCATCTCCGCAAAGCCGTCCGACATCGTCGGGCCAGGCAGGACGCTGTTGACGGTGACGCCGCTACCGGCCACAAATTTTGCCAGCCCGCGCGCCAGCGACAGCTGCGCGGTTTTGGTCACGCCGTAGTGGATCATGTCCGCCGGAATATTGCAGGCCGACTCTGAGGAGATAAACACCACCCGGCCCCAGCCTTTTTGCACCATGCCGGGCAGCAGGGCGCGTGAGAGGCGCACGCCGGACATCACGTTGGTTTGCCAGTAGTTATTCCAGGTCTCATCGTCGGTGGCGTAGAAATCCTGGGGTCCGTAGATCCCGGCATTATTGACGAGAATATCTACGCCAGAGGCGACCTTCAGCAGCGCGTCCACCCCCTCAGCCGTACTGAGATCGGCAATCGCCGCCCGCACCTGAACGCCGGGGATCTGCTGTTGTAGCTGCTGGATGCCCCGGTTGACCGAGTCGATGCTGCGTCCGTTAACAATCACCTCTGCGCCGCTTTCCGCCAGCCCTCTGGCGATGGCGAAGCCAATGCCGCCGGTGGAGGCGGTCACTAACGCCACTTTCCCCGTAAGATCGATTTTCACGGTCTGCTCCTTGTCATATTTGAAGTTCAGACCGTTAAGCGTAGCAGTTCACCTCTACGACGGCTGTCTGAAGAGGTGCAGTAAGGTTTCAACCTGTTCGTCGAGCGGGGCGAGCGTGCGCTTTACAATCAGATGCAGCGGTGTCGCACGGCGCGTGCCATGGGTCAGGGGCACTGTTTTCAGCACACCGCTTTCCAGCTGCTGCTGAATTCGCTCTTCCGGTAGCCAGCCATACCCCACCTGATACATCACCGCATCGATAGCGGCATCGATGGTGGAGAAGGTCCAGGCTTCGCCGCCGGGAGGCGCGGCGTAACCCTGCCCGGCGATCTGGATGAGTGGCCAGGGGCGTAGCATTTCATCAGTGAGCGGCGTGTTGTGTTCAAACAGTGGATGCTCCCGATGCGCCACGGCGACAAAATCGATATTCATCAGCCATTCGCCGCGCCCGGTCACATCCTGGCGGCGGGTCAGCACCATCACGTCGGCTTCGCTCTGGTTCAGCGCCTCACCGGTGTTCTCAAGTATTTCAGTCAGATGCACCTCGGTTTGCGGATAGCGCTGTTGAAACTGGCGCAGAATGGCAAACAGATGACGGCGAGGGAAAATGCTGTCCACCACCACATCCAGTCGGGTACGCATCCCGTTGCGCAGCGTCGCGGCGCGCGTCTCCAGCAGGGTAAAAGCGTTGAGCAGCGGTTTAACCTGATTTAACAGCAGCTCCCCTTCCGGGGTCAGCACCGCCTTACGCCCCGCCTGAACCAGCAGCGCCACGCCCAGCCGCTCCTGTAACAATGCCAGGTTATAACTGACGGAGGACTGGCTACGATGCGTCTCCTCTGCGGCGCGGGCAAAGCTGCCCAACTCAACGACGCGTTCAAGTAGTGACCACTGCTCAAGGGTAGTTTTGTGCATAACTCATCTGATTTTTGAATGAATTTGATTAAATCATAGC
Organism: Enterobacter sp. MF024; assembly: GCF_005843915.1. NCBI lineage: Bacteria > Pseudomonadati > Pseudomonadota > Gammaproteobacteria > Enterobacterales > Enterobacteriaceae > Enterobacter > Enterobacter sp. MF024. Next base: position 35,390 of record NZ_VCBB01000015.1, read on the forward strand.
GTTATTCATCCATTTTTTGCAGGCGTAAGATGGGCTCATTGAAACAGAGGAGAAAAAGTATGAGCCATTTTGATAAACATGATTTGAGCGGTTTCGTCGGCAAACATCTGGTCTACACCTACGATAACGGCTGGAACTACGAGATTTATGTCAAAAATGAGCAGACCCTCGACTACCGTATCCACAGCGGGATCGTGGCAAACCGTTGGGTAAAAGATCAGCAGGCTTATATCGTTCGCGTGGGCGAGAGTATTTATAAAATTTCGTGGACTGAACCGACCGGTACCGATGTGAGCCTGATTGTGAACCTCGGCGACAGACTGTTCCACGGCACTATCTTCTTCCCGCGCTGGGTGATGAATAACCCGGAAAAAACCGTCTGCTTCCAGAACGATCATATTCCGCTGATGGTCTCTTATCGCGAGGCGGGCCCGGCCTACCCAACCGAGGTCATTGATGAGTTCGCCACCATTACTTTTGTGCGCGACTGCGGTGCCAATAACGATGCTGTCATTGACTGTGCTGCCAGCGAGCTGCCGGCAGACTTTCCGAATAATTTGAAATAAGCAGGTTACAGAACCCGCAGCGCGTCGTTATGCAGGGTGAAGGGGGTAGGGGTACAGACCGCGAGACTCAGTTCGCCGTACTGAAAATGGCTGACGCTGAGCGCTGAAGGAAAGGTGCTGTCGATACTGACAATCTGCCAGGCGCTGCCGCCGCGCTGTTTGACGATAGCCTCTTTGCGCGTCCAGATACGCCAGAAGGCCGACAGTTTTGCCTCAGGCCGCTCCCGCTCCAGCTCTGCATGTTCGGCGACGCTAAAGACGGCGTTAGCCAGTGCCTGCCAGTTCTCCCGCGGGCGGATCACTTCGATATCGCAGCCCACTTCGCCCTCGTCGCTTAGCAGCAGGGCAATATCATCCCCGCTGTGGCTCAGGTTGAACCAGTATGGCCTGGCATCGACAAACGCCGGTTTGCCCTGTTCACCAAAGACAATTTCCGGTACCGGGGCGGGGGATAAGGCCCGGGCGAGCAGCGTCCGCCCGGCCAGCCAGGGGATGCGGCGCGCGCCTTCCGGCGCCTGCTCAGAAAGCGCTGACGCCAGAGGGTCAGCGCTGAGGGTAGAAATCTTTCCCAGAAGGAACTGGTACATACTCACGCCCAGCGTTTAATGATGATGGAGGTATTAATGCCGCCGAACGCGAAGTTATTGCTTTGAAGGTATTCGCAGTCAAGGTGACGGACTTCCCCCATAATATAATCTAACGCGCCGCATTGCTCATCCGGTTGTCTTAAATTGACGGTGGGCGCGAACCAGCCCTCGCGCATCATCTGCAGACTCATCCACGCCTCCAGCGCGCCGCAGGCCCCCAGGGTATGGCCGAAATAGCTCTTCAGAGATGAGATCGGCACGCTGTCGCCAAACACTGCGGCGGTGGCCTGGCTTTCGGCGATATCCCCCCGGTCGGTGGCGGTGCCGTGCGCCGAAATATAGCCGATATCCTGCGGGCTCAGCCCGGCTGACGTCAGCGACTTCTCCATGCAGATCTGCATGGTTTCCCGCTGCGGCTGGGTGATATGCGCCGCGTCGCAGTTGGTGGCGAAGCCCACAATCTCGCCGTAGATGGTGGCACCCCGCGCCTTCGCATGCTCCAGCTCCTCCAGGATCAGGGTGCCCGCCCCCTCGCCAATCACCAGCCCGTCGCGCTGGATATCGAAGGGAGACGGCGTGGATTGCGGGGCATCGTTACGCTGGCTGGTGGCGAACAGGGTATCAAACACCGCCGCTTCCGACGGGCAGAGCTCTTCGGCTCCGCCTGCCACCATCACCGTCTGATAGCCGTGGCGGATGGCCTCCCACGCATAGCCAATCGCCTGGCTGCCGGAGGTGCAGGCGCTGGAGGTGGGGATCACCCGCCCGCGCAGGCCGAAGAACAGGCCGGTGTTCACCGCCGTGGTGTGCGGCATCATCTGCACGTAGGTGGTGCCGGTGATGTTGTTGGTGTGCTTCTCGGTGAGCATGGTGGCGAACTCGCTGACCGGGCCGGTGCTGCCGGTGGACGAACCGTAGGCAATGCCGGTTTCACCCTGGGTGAGGATCGGATCGTCAATCAGCCCCGCCTGCTCCAGGGCCAGTTCGGTGGCGCGGGTCGACAGCAAAGAGACGCGGCCCATGGCGCGGATGCGCTTGCGGGTGTAGTGATCCGGCAGGGTAAAATCATCGATCGGTGCGGCCAGCAGGGTGTGCAGACCCTCATAGATCGTCCACTCCGGCATCCTGCGTACCGCGTTTTTATACTCCCGTAAGCGGGCCGCCACCGACGCCCACGACTCCCCGAAGGCGGTGACGCCGCCCATGCCCGTGATCACCACCCGACGCGTCATAACATTCCCCCGTTAATGGAGATAACCTGGCGGGTCACATAGCCCGCGATATCCGACATCAGGTAGCTGGCAAGGCCGGCCACCTCGTCCGCCTGACCCATCCGTTTCATGGGGATGCTGGCCATCGCCTCTTTCAGCGCGGCCTCTTCCATCTCGATCATCCCGGTATCAATCAGACCGGGCGCGATGCAGTTTACGGTGATTTTGCGCTTCGCCAGCTCAACCGCCAGGGCTTTGGTGGCCCCGATAATGCCCGCTTTTGCCGCGCTGTAGTTCACCTGGCCGCGATTGCCCATCACCCCGGACACCGACGACAGGGTGATGATCCGCCCGCCCTGACGCGCGCCAATCATCGGCATCATGCAGGGGTGAATGACGTTGTAAAAGCTGTCGAGGTTGGTATGGATCACGCTGTCCCAGTCATCTTCGCTGAGCGCCGGGAAAGCACCGTCCCGGGCGATCCCGGCGTTGCTCACCACGCCATACCAGGGGCCGTTGGCCGCCATATCCTGCTCCAGCACCTCGCGACACTGCGCCCGGTTGCCCACGTCAAACGCCAGCAGACGCCCGCTGCCGCCAGCCTGCTCGATGGCCTCAAGGGTGGCCTCTGCGCCTTCAGCGTCGCGGTGGTAGTGCACGCCGAGGGTAAACCCGTCCGCGGCAAGTTTCAGGGCGATAGCCCGGCCAATGCCTTTGCTGGCGCCGGTAACCAGAACGGAACGACTCATTGACTCACTCCCGTCTTAAACAGTGAAGCTAACTCCTGCTGGCTGGGCTGGAAGGTGTTCACCCGCCCGGTGGCCAGGGTGGAATCATCAAGGGTGATGGCGCACTCGAAGCTGCTGAAGCGCTCATCCTCCATCAGCAGGGTGGCGGTGACGGTTAACGCGCTGTTGGCCGGAAAAAGCCCGGCGGCGCAGACCAGTTCCCGCGCCCCCAGCACCATGCCCAGCGTGCTGCTCTGCAGGCCCTTCTGCTCACGGTGCCAGCCAGACCAGATGCCCACGGTCTGGGCCATCAGCTCAAGGGCGTACCAGCCGGGCAGATCGCCTGCGGTATTTAAAAACGGCGCCAGCACCCCCTGCGGGCTGACGGTGACGCGGCAGACGGCGGATTCAGCGGTGACGCTCTCGACCGACTCCAGCAGCAGCATGGGGGCATCGTGGGGCAGGTACGCTGCCGGGGCTAAATAACTCATCACACTCTCCCCAGCAGGATGCTGGCGTTATTGCCGCCAAAGGCGAACGAATTAGACAAAATCACCGCTTTTTTCAGCGCGGTGGGCTGATGCAGTACGCCGCACGCGGCGAGGGTCGGGTCCGGCGCATAGCGGCTGAAATCCTGGGCGGGCAGGGGGAGATCGCGGGTCAGGATGAGCCAGCTTAGCGCCGCCTCGGTGATCCCCGCCGCCCCCAGCGTATGCCCGGTTAAATGCTTGGTGGAACTGCAGGGCACCGCCTCGCCAAACAGGTCGTGGATCACCTGAGATTCAATCTGGTCATTGAGCAGCGTTGCCGTGCCGTGCAGGTTGATATAGCCCACGTCATCCGGCTTCAGCCCGGCTTCGTTCAGCGCCTGGTGAATGGCGCTGATGGCCCCTTCGCCCTGGGGATGTGGAGCAGAAATATGGTACGCATCGCTCGACTCGCCGCTGCCCAGCAGCGCCACGGGCTGCGGCTCCCGGGTGAGCAGCATCAGGGCCGCCGCTTCGCCAATGGTGATCCCCCGACGGTCGCGGCCAAAGGGCTCGCACAGCGTGGTGGAGAGCGATTCGAGACTGTTAAAACCGTTCACCGGCATCCGGCTCAGCGTATCCGCCCCGCCCACGATAGCGACATCCACCAGCCCGGCGTCAATCAGCCGACGCCCGCTGATGATGGCCCGCGCGCTGGAGGAGCAGGCGGTGGACAGGGTAAAGGCCGGGCCGTCCAGACCGAGCCAGTTCGCCAGAAAGCGCGACGGATCGCCCAGCTCCTGCTGCGCGTACCGCCAGTGGCTACTCTCTTCGCCGCTGTGCGACAGGCGCACGTGCGCGTCGCCCTCGTCGAGCCCGGAGGTGCTGGTGCCCATCACCACCGCCACCCGGTCGCGGCCGTAGCGGGCAATGGCCTCGTCAACGGCAGGCTGGATCTGCGCCAGCGCCGCCAGCAGCAGCTGATTGTTACGCGAGCGGTGCGCGGCAAAGCTGTCCGGGATCGCGGGCAGCTCGCCGTCGACGCCCCCCAGCACCGCATCCTGCCCCTGCAGCCAGCCGCTGCGCGGGCGCATGCCGGGGGCGACGCCGCGCGTCAGGTTAGCGGCAATCTCGTCGGGAGAGTTGCCCAGGGCGTTGATCAGGCCAACGGCAGAAATGTAGATCATCTCAGTCATCCAGATATTGAATGGTGATGTGGTAATGGAACACATGCTGTTCGATGCTGATCGGCTCGCGCTTGCCTTTGCGCTGCAGGTAGACAATCTCCGTCACCAGCCTGCCGTCGGCATTGCGCAGCTCACGCCGGTCGCCTTGATCCTTTAACGTCCAGCCTTGTGGCAGCTGCGGCAGCCAGGCGCTGACCGGCCAGTGGCTCAGCATCACGTCCGCCAGCACCTGGCTGGCCGGAGGCAGTTCTGGCGCAACAATCGACTGTTCAGTATGGATGCCCGTTTCATTATAGGTGGCGAGGAACAGACGGATACCCACCGACGACAGCCCGGCCAGCGTGACCTTCTGCGCGTCGGCATTCAGCATCACCAGCAGCGACTGGGTTTTGCCATTAACGCTGGCGGTCAGCAGCTGCTGGGAGCTTAGCGCCGGGGTAATGCCCGGCGGCGGCAGCGTGACCCGGGTGCCCGGCTGGAGCCAGGCCTGCGGGCGGGTATCGTCACGCTCCTGGGCATTGTGGCTGCAACCGGCCAGCAGCAGCGCGCCGATCAGAGCGGCGGCGCGGTAAAAAGGGGTGATCATCATGTTCTCTCTTTTTTGTCTGGCATCGCCAGCGGGGCCAGCAGAAAGGCGGTGAAAATCCCGCTGACCAGCACGATCCCGAAACTGCTGATGGCCTGCGTGGCGCTGAAGACCAGCATGCCGAGGGTCAACAGGGTGGTCATCATCGCCAGGCTGATGGCCAGCATCGAGGTCAACGGCGTACCGCGCGGGTTGTTGAAGAATAGCGTGTAGTTGATGCCGATGCCGAGGACCAGCACCAGCGCCAGAAGCGAAAACAGGTTAACCGGATGGCCCGTTAGCGTCAGCGCGGCCAGGCCGCAGCCCAGCGACAGCAGGGAGGGCACCAGGGTAATCAGCCCCTTGCGCCAGCCGAGTCGCAGCATCGCGCCACAGGCAATCACTCCCAGCGCGACCGCCAGCAGGCCGGTCAGCACGTTGCGGTAGAGGGCAAACAGGCTGTCGAAACTCGCCTTGCGATCCACCCACACCACCCCCGGATGTTGCTCCGCCAGCTTGCCCAGCGCCGGGCTGTTTTTCACCCCATCCACCGGCACCAGCACGCCGCTTTCGCCGTCGGGCAGGGTGAGCCACAGCAGACGCCAGCCTTCACTGGCGGGGCTGGCAAGCCAGGTTTTGACGTCCACCGGCATCGGGCGCAGATCCGGCGACACGGCGGTCAGCCCGGCGCTTTGCAGCACCTTAATCACCGCCGGGGCCGCCTGACGCAGCAGGGCCAGATCGCGCGCCTGCTGCGCCCGCGAGTTCAGCGGCAGGCTGCGCCAGGATTTAAGCTCACCCGCCTGCTGCGCCCGGGCCAGCGCCGGGGTAAAGGCCTCCAGCCGCTCCAGCGTCTGCTGGGCCGAGTCGCCATGCACCACGAACCATTTTTGATCGACACCCTGGCCGGTAAGCGCCGTGATGGCTTTCTCCTGGGCGAGGATATCCTGCGGCAGGGCCTGAAGCTGGGCGATATCATCATCGATGTGCAGCGTAGCGATCCCTGCTACCGCGACAAGCGTAAGCGCTACCGGCAGCCCCACCGACAGACGTCGGTGGCGCCATGCCGCCAGCCAGCGCCGCATCGGGGTTTTCAGCGGCACCGGGCGCACCGGTAAGCCGCGACAGAGCCACGGATGCCAGAAGATCGCCGTCAGGCATGAGGCGCTGAGCCCCGCGGCGGCAAACACCGCCATCTGGCGAATGCCCGGGAAGGGGGCCAGCATCATAATGAAATAGGCCGCCACGGTGGTAAGCAGCGCCAGCAGCAGGGCGTTGCGCACATTTGCCAGGCTCTGCCAGGGTGAATGTTGATCCCCGTGAACCATCCGCTCGGTCAGGTAGTAAAGGGTGTAATCCGCCGAGATGCCGATGATGCTCATGCTCATCACCAGGGTCATCAGATGCAGCTCACCAGACAGCAGCAGGGTCGCCACCGTCCCCGCCAGCGCGCCAATCGCGATGGAGAGCAGGCACAGCAGGAGCGGGCGCAGGGAGCGGAATACCGCCACAATCAGCAGGATCACCCCGAGGATAGTGGCCACGCCGAGGGTCGAAATGTCCCGTTTCGCCTGCTGGCTGGCGTAGTCGCTGTAAAACGCCGTCCCGCGCGACAGCAGCTGCGCCTGCGGGTAGTGCGTTTTGAGCTGGCCTTCGAGGTCGTGGAGAGTGGTCACCAGCCGGTGGGTTTGCTGCATATCGAACGACGAACCGGCCAGCTCGCCGTGCAGCAGATACCAGTAATTGCCAGCCTCGTCACGGGTCACCAGCCAGCCGTCCATCAGCCGCAGCTTCTGGCTGTTTTGTGAAAGCGAAAGCTGCGAGCCGCGCATCAGCATCAGCGGGTCGTTTTGCAGCTCTTTGCCGCTGACGCCGGAGAAGGCCGAGTACAGCTGGGACAAAATCCACTGGGCCTGCGCTTCGCCGCCGTTTTGCAGCCGCGCGCGGGTGGCGGGGTCGATCAGGCCGTTACGGTGCTGCCAGAAGAACTCGCCCCAGGCCTTCTGCCCGGCGGCGTCCATCGGCCCTTTCACCTCGTGCAGGGAACCGGACTGCTGCAACAGGCTCAGCCAGCGCTGCGCCACCTGCGGGTCGGGCTGTTTGCCGGGGCTGACCAGCCACACCAGCTGCCTGTCGAGGCGTTCGATAAAGCCGTCGTTCAGCGCCGGGGGGATCGCCCCGAGGCTCTGTTTGGGCAGCATCGCCAGCACGCTGCTGTTGAGCCGCGCCCCGGGCAACAGCGTGAGCAGCACCCCCAGCAGCGCCAGGCAGATCAGCGCCCACGCCAGCGCTGGGCGACGGGAATTACGGTGCGGCAAAGCGTTGGCGTTCGGCATCGGTCAGGCTGGCGGGCGTGAGCTGGTGGCGGGATAGGGTGATATCGGTGCGGTCGCCCTGCTTGTCGTTCAGCACAATGGACTCGAGGTAGGACGCGCCACCCAGATCCATCGAGGCGAAAATCTTGTCCAGCGGCGTGGTGGTGGGGGTCAGCACCAGCGACCAGCGGCCATTGCCGAGGTCTTTAAAATCGATGCGGAAGTTCTCCTCCAGCACCTTGCGATCGGCCTGGAACAGGGCGCGCAGCAGGTGGTTGAACTGGAACATCTGCGGATTATTGTCGGCGGTGATGGTCTGCGGCGGCTGGCCGTTGATGGTCTGCACCATCCGCTTGTCGTCCAGCAGTAGCGTCATCGGAAAGGGCGCTTTTTGATCCCACAGCAGGCCATTATCCCGGGCAATCAGCATCTCGCCGCTGGAGCGCAGCGGCTGGGGCAGATCCTTGATGGTGCGGGCCTGCTCAAAGTGGGCGCGCACCACCGGCTGTTCGGTAAAGCGCTGCTGCAGTTCATCCAGCGTCACGGCGCTGACCCACGGGCTGACCAGCAGGGCAAGCAGGGGTAACCACTTCATGGCGTCACTCCCATGCGCTCGAACAGCACGGCCGGGCTGACAAAGCAGAGCTCGCGGCTCTTCTCCTCCACCGCCACCTGAACGGTGTAGCCGGTGGTGGTTCGCTTGCCGCTGGCGGCGTCAAAAATCTGATAAACAATGCGCAGGCGGTTCTCGAACTCGTCGATATGGGCCCGGACGCGAATACGTTGCTCAAAGGTCAGGACGTCGCGGTATTTCACCCGGGTATCCACCACTGGCCAGAGATAGCCGGACGCCTTCATCTGGCGATAGCCATAATCGAACTGGTTGAGAAGGGCCTCGCGGGCGACCTCAAAATAGCGGAAATAGTTGCCGTGCCACACCACGCCCATCATATCGACGTCGTGAAACGGTATGGTCAGCTCTACTTCAGTGGTAAAGCGGGGATCGGTCAGCACTCTTTACTCCTTCTCTTTGGCATCCGGCAGACGCCAGAAATCGAAAAAATTAAACCAGTCGAGCGGGGCCTGCAGGGCATAGTGCTCCAGCCGCTTAGCATAGCGGTCGACGGTCTGCTGTAACGCCTGCTGGCGCTCGCCGCGCGGTAACAGCAGCGGATCGGCAAAGTCTTCGCAGTGGATATGCAGCTTCTGCTGCTGGCGCAGGGCGAAGATCAGCACCACCGGGCAGCGCATCAGCGAGGCGAGGATAAACGGCCCCTCGGGGAACGGCGCGGGCTGGCCCATAAAATCGCTCCACACCACGCGCCAGTTGCCGCCGCGCTGCGGATCGACGGCGATCCGATCCCCGACGATCGCTACCCACTCCCCGCGATCGATCTTCTCTTTCAGCAGGATGGCGGTTTCCGGGCCGATGTCGGTCACCGGGATCAGGTTCAGTCCGGCCTGGGGAGCCATCTCCTGCATGATCTGTTTAAAACGCTGGGCGTTATCGCTGAACACCAGCGCGTTGACGGTTTTGCCCCCTTTGATCTGGGCCAGGGCGCGGCACGCCTCGACATCCCCGAGATGGGAGGCCAGCAGCAGCTTGCCCTGCGGCACGGTCAAATCGAGCTTTTCCCGGGCGCCCGGCGCAAAAAGTATGTCCCGGTCCAGTTTGAGTTCGCCCTGCCAGCTGGCGACTTTGTCCAGCATCACATTGCCAAAGCGCATGAAGTGGAAAAAGCTGTTCAGGCGTGCGGGCTTCGGCTGCTGGCGCTGGGCCAGCGTCTCGCTCACCCGGGCGATCCACTGCTGCGACGCCTGCCGCGCCGGACGGGCGGTAAGCCAGTAGACGGCAATCACCGGCCACAGCAGAAGGGTAAAGGCGCGGCGGCCCAGCAGCTGCCAGACCCGCAGCATCAGGCGCATGCCGTACAGCCCTTTCACCTCCTGCTGCTTCGCCCAGTGCTGAGTGCGGCGGCGGAACAGCAGGGAAGGGATGCGCGGCAGCATGCCGAAGAACAGCCGGGTGTGCATCCACGAGATACGCAGGTTGTCGTGCAGGGCATCGAAATGGGAGACGCCATTCTCGGGGTAGGTCACCCGGGTGGGCAGGAAATGGCTGGTATTGCCCTGCCAGTAGAGGCGCACCATCACTTCGGTGTCAAAATCCATCCGCTTGCCAAGGGGCACGCTGTTTACCAGCCGTAGCGTAGGGGCTACCGGGTAGACCCGAAAGCCGCACATGCTGTCCTTAAGCTGTAATGACAGGGTTTCGATCCACACCCAGACGTGGGTGACCCAGCGGCCATACAGGCGCGAGCGGGGGATCGAGGCATCAAAGATTGGCTGGCCGGAGATCAGCGCCGTCGGGTGGCGTTCGGCCAGCGCCAGCAGCCGGGGAATGTCCTCCAGCGCGTGCTGACCGTCGGCATCCACCTGCACCGCATGGGTAAAACCGGCCCCGGCGCAGACCTTCAGGCCGCGGATCACCGCCGCGCCTTTGCCGCTGTTGTGCGTCAGTCGCACCAGCGTCATCTGTGGATCTTCGGCGGCCAGCCTGTCCAGTTCCTGACGGGTGCTGAGGTCGCTGCCGTCATCCACCACAATCACCGGCAGCTGATAGGGCGCCAGGCAGGCCAGCACGCTCGCCATTGTCGCCCCGTGGTTGTAGCAGGGGATCAGGATGCAGGGGCGGAAGGTTAACGGCACAGGCGAATCTTCCCGCTGCTGGCCGTGTGGCGTGCGTCGCCGTCATGGCGCTGATAGCTGAAGGTGAGCATCTGGCGCTCCGCGTTCCAGTCGAGGAGCAGCGTCACGGTGGCGTCAGGCAGCAGCGGTGCCTGGAACTTCACGTTCTGAATGCTGTGAAAACGGTACTCCGGAGCCAGCAGGGTGGTGGCGTAGTGCATCACCCAGTCGAGCTGGGCCACGCCCGGCAGCAGCGGCTGCACGGCAAAATGGCCCTGGAACCAGAACAGCGCCGGGTCGAGGTGCAGGACGATCTCAAGATGCTGAGGTTGTGCCTGATGGCGCCCGATTTCATGGATCTTCATGAAATAACTCCTGTAACTGCGCATAGACACGCTTGTTCATACTGTTCACCGGCATCTCATCAACAATGCGCCAGTAGCGGGGGATGGCGACCGGCTCCAGCCACGGCCGCAGGGCGCGTCGCCAGGCGAGGATCTGCGTTTTACTGCTGCGCTGGCGAGCGGCATCGCTCAGGACCAGCAGCACGCCAATCCCCTGTCGTCCACCGCGGGTCACCGGCAGCGCCGCCGCCTCGCGGATGCCGTCCAGCGCCAGCAGACGCTGCTCGATCTCATTGAGCGAAATGCGCTTCTCTTCGATTTTTACCACCCGGCCCCGGCGGCCGACAATGCTGAACTGGCCATTATCGGCAAACTGCAACCTATCGTCGAGCAGCACGCCGTCCGCATCAATCAGCGGGGAGCTGACGCGCAGGGCGTCATTATCGCGGGTAAATATGACACCCGGAAAAGGCTGCCAGAGGTTCGCCTCCGCCTGACGATAGCGCCAGGCGAGAACCCCAGTTTCGCTGCTGCCGTAAATTTCATCCGGCCACAGCCCCAGCCAGCGCTGGGTTTCGCAGGCCGCTGCCCATTCCAGCACGCCCCCGGCCGAAACCAGCACCGCGACCGGCGGTGGAGCAAGCTGTGGATCAAGCCGCTTCAGAAACGCCGGGCTGCTGATGAACAGGTAGCGCTTATCGCCCTCCAGCGCCGCCAGCTGCTCGGCGTAGGCGAGCATCGCTGTGTGTAGTACCAGCCCCAGCGCCATCGGCAGCACAATACGAAACGTCAGGCCGTAAAGATGCTGCGGCACCACCGAGGAGACGACGGAGCAACCCTCAATTCGCTCCCCGAAGCGGGCCGCCAGCAGGCGGGCTTCCTGGTCAAGCTGGGCGATGGTTTTACCGATCCGCTCGGGCACCCCGGTCGAGCCAGAGGTGAACAGTTCGATAACCCGGTCGTCATCAATAAGCGGCAGCGGCGTGAAGGTGGTGGCACGGCGACAGGCAGAGCTGACCACCAGCAGGCGACCACTGACGTTAAGCGTTCTGTCGCTCAGCACGCCGCTGAACAGCGCCTTTTGTTCGTCGAGCTGCGATTCGCGGCTGTGGCCGGGCAGCACCGGGGTTTTGCCCGCGTGCAGGGTCGCCAGCAGGGCGACGATAAACAGATAGCTGTCGTCAAAGCAGAGCGCCCAGCGCTCGCCTTCCTGCTGCTGTAAACGAGCCATCAGGGCGTGGGCGTCGTAGCGCAGCTCCCCCAGCGTCCAGCGACGATCGCCGGACCAGGCGACAGGGGTGTCGTCCGGGCGGGGGGCGTTCAGCCACTGGTTCAGAGGCAGGGGGTTAAACATCTTTTTTGATCCGCTGACGTACCAGCCACTCGCATGCCATTAAGGTTCCCATCAGGATGTAGGCGATCATGCCGTTCCACAGCGTCCAGAGCCGCATATCCCCGTGCAATACGGTGAACAGCGCCACGCTGCCGTTAAAGATGAAAAAGCCGCACCATACCCGGGTCACAACGCGGGTATAGCGCACCCCGGCAGGGGGTAAGTTGGGTTCACGCAGGCGCGCCAGCCGCTCGACCAGCGGCATCGCCGTCCACAGCGAGCCGCCAAACACCGCCAGCATCGCGAGGTTCACCACCACCGGATAGAGCAGCAGCCAGTGGTGCGCCTTCAGCAGGTAGCTGGCCGCGCACAGGGCGATGCCCACCAGCGCCACGCTCTGGATCACATAGCGCAGCGGTCCGGCGTTGCGCCGCGCCTGGTAAAAACGGCACAGCAGCAGGATGGCCATCAGCGGCAACAGCCAGTGCAGGTTGTTGTGCGTCAGCCCAAAGCCCACCAGAAAAGGCCAGCCGAGCAGCATCAGCCCCGTCAGCAGCGGGATCGCCGGAAATGACTTGCCGCCACGCATGAGGTATCAGGCTTCGCGCAGCAGTTTTTCTACCGCATCCACCACGTCCTGCACGGTACGCACCGACTTGAAGGTTTCCGGTTTGATGCGGGCACCGGTGCGCTTCTGGAGGTGCACCACCATGTCGACGGCGTCGATGCTGTCCAGCTCCAGATCTTCGTACAGGCGCGCCTCAGGGGTGATGTCATCGGGCGCAACTTCAAACAGGGTGATCAGCAGGGAGGTCACTTCCTGATAAACGGATTTTTGTTCAGTCGTCATGTTCAGTTCAATCTCAGGCGCGTTGGGCAGTAATGAAAGAGGCCAGGGTGGCAACGGAATAGAAGTGCTGACGCATCTCTTCGCTTTCGGCAGATAACACCACGCCGTACTGGTTTTTTACCGCCAGACCCAGCTCAAGGGCATCGATCGAGTCGAGCCCCAACCCATCGCCAAACAACGGGGCATCCGTATCGATATCCTCTGCGGTCAATTCGTCCAGATTCAGGGTCGTAATAATAAGATTTTTAATTTCCAGGTAGAGCGCTTGCATCATTAATTCCTGACAAAGATTGAAGACCGGCTGTTAAGCGATGCTGCAGGTGCCGGTTGAGCTGTCTGGCCGCCAGAGCGGGCTCCTGAACTGCTGCATCGTAAAAATCATTAATATTCACCCGCTCACGGACATCGACCGTGAAAAAGGGTTTGTTCGGCGGTATGTCATACCACCGGCTCTGTTTATCGAGCAGATGCTCGCTGCAGTGGATCAGCACCAGCCGCAGGTCGCTGGCGCACCGCACCGCAATGTTCGCCGCGCCGCGCTGCAGGGTAATGGCTTTTCCCGCCTGCGTGCGCGTCCCTTCCGGGAAGATCAGCAGGGTGTCGCCCTGGCTCAGCCGCTGCTGACAGGCGCTCAGAAGCGTGTCGGCCTCGCTGTTGATCAGGTAATCCGCCGCCCGGATCGCCCCGCTGAGAAAGGGGTTGCGCAGCAGGGCACCTTTCACCAGGCAGTCGGTTTCCGGCATCACCGAGGCGATAAGCACGTAGTCAATCAGCGTCGGATGGTTCGCCACCACCAGACAGCCGCGCTCCTGGCGCAGCACGTCGAGATTGTCGAAGCGGTAATCCAGCACGCCGAGCGCGCGCGCCACGGTTAAAAACGTCCGGAAGCTGGCGGCAATGCTGCGTCGGGCGAGGCGACGACGACGGGCGCGATCCCGCTGGACCAGGTTCAGCAGGTTGAACCACACCAGGGACAGCAGCAGCCCGCCCACGCCAAACAGCACGAAGCACAGACCGGTCATCACCAGCCGCCAGCCGCGGCTCAGCGCCGCCCGGACGGCGTTCATGCCCGCGTCCACTGCCACCGCAGGCGCTCGCCGGGCACCGCAAACTGCGCATCGTCACCCAGGTAGTGGCGCAGGAACAGCAGGCTCTGCGGCAGGGGGAGCTCTTCGTCGCAGCGGGCAGGGCGGGTTTCGCAGCACAGGTCGTTACCGGCCTCGATAACCAGCGCCAGGGCATAGGGCCAGGCAGGCATCTGCTCTGGAAGGGAAGGGCGGTAAAAGTCGGGCAGGGCACCGTCGAAATCCACCATCAGCACTCGCTTATACCCGGCATGCAGCAGGCTCAGCACCTCGCACAGCCCCTGCTGGAAGGTGTCCATTCCGGCGGAGAGCGACGACGAGACAATCGGCTGCCGCGCGGCGATGGTGAGATTGCCCACCGCGGAGTTGTGCACTGACATGGCGAAGTCGGTGGGGGAGACATCCAGCCCGGTCGCCAGGGCGTGCAGGAGACGATAGTTACGCTCCAGCTCGCCATGACGGCTGGTGTATACCACGGCGTCGATAGCGTGCTTTCGCACCATCGCCATCCCGCACTCCACCGCCAGCTTGCTGCCTGAACTCAGGCGGCGGGCGGTCATCATCGGCAGTTCGGACAGTTTGGCCTGCGGCGCAGCAGGATCGATGGCGTGCAGACCCTGTGACCATGCCTGCCACTGACTGGCATCACAAAGGCCTGGCGCTCTGGCTTGCCAGTCGAGAATGTTAAGTGCAAATTTCATCTGCGCGCGTCCGCGAAAACCCGTCATCCGGTAGCGCCGCCAGGATCAGGCGGCGTTATTAGTCATTTTTCTGGCAAATCAACAGGGTGTGGCCCACCCCGAGATTGTCATGCCGCTCTTCTACCCGGAATCCTGCTTGTTCCAGATAGTGATAAAATTTCTCTGCGCTGTAAAAACGGCTGTTGCCGTTCGCCATACAGGTGAAATAGAGCGAGGTGGCGTTCAGGCTGAAGGCGGCCGCTTCGAATCGCTGCACATCCCAGAACAGTTCCAGAATGCACAGGCGGGCACCCGGCTTCATCACCTTCGCCACGTTGCTCAGCAGGGTCACAATCCGATCGGGAGAGAAGCAGTCCAGAAACTGGCTCATCCACCAGACATCAGCGTCATCCGGCAGAGCAGCGTCGCTAAGCATATCGACAGGATGGAACCCAATACGATGAGATAATCCTGCTTTTGCGATATTTTCCTGGGCCAGTGCAATTTGCTGCGGCAGATCGAGCAGCGTAACGGCGACATTTTCATCGTATCTACAGCAGCGTAGCGCCCATTTACCCGTATTGCCGCCGACATCGTACAATTTTGTCGGCTTGCTTGCGAATATAAGGGGCAATGCGGCGTCGAATGCGCCGTCGGAATAGAAGTGATCGAACGCAAACCAGCTCCGCCGCGCCTGGTCGGGCAGGGCAGAGAGCGCCGGATAAATGGTCGGCCAGTCGCCAAAGACCGCAAGCCCCGCCGGTCTCTCCGCTTTCAGGGAGTCGGCAAGGTGAAACAGCCCCTGGTAGCAAACGTCTTGGGTGAAATCCATGTTTACGCGGGTCATGCTGTCGTGCAGCAGATAGTGGCCGATTTTCGCCAGATAGTAGCGGCCGTCGCTGTGGGTCACTATCCGCCCGCTTAACCCCATATCCAGCAGAACCCCGACGCCATAGTCGCCGAGGGTGCTGTTGGCCACGATCTCCTCAAGCGTCGCACCGCGCTGGCCCTGTTGGTCCAGCCAGGCGAGTACCCCGGAGTTACGCAGGCAGAGCGCGGTCTGGAACAGCATCGGGGCAAAGGCGATACGTTGCGCTTCGGTGATAGCCTCAAGCGCGCTGAGGCTGTCCTTTTCGTACATGAATGTTATCCCGGTAGCTTGCTTTTCGGTCTGCCTGGCCCGAGCAGGATCGCCAGTTTGCTCCCGCCCTTAGTGGTCTCCATCCAGATCTTACAGACGCTGGTGAGCGGCACGGACAGTAACATTCCTACCGGACCGAGTAACCAGCCCCAGATCAATAACGACAGAAATACCACCAGGGTGGACATCCCCAGCCGGTGGCCCATCATGCGCGGCTCGACGATATTGCCCAGCACCATGTGGACCACCAGGAACAGCGCGCCCACCATCATGCATTCGTAAAAACCGTTAAACAGAAACGCCTGGATCATCGGCGGCACGGCGGAAATCACCGCCCCGATGTTGGGAACATAGTTCAGCAGGAAGGCCAGCACGCCCCACATCAGGGCAAACTGTACCCCCAGCAGCGCCAGCCCCAGCCAGACGATGGCCCCGGTCCACAGGCTTAACAGCGTTTTCAGCGCCAGATAGTGGGAAACGCCCTTCAGCGCGCGGTGTAAACCGGCGATATGGATCTGCGGATTATTGAGGGCGAAACGCATTTTGTACGGCACGTGGCGCACTTCAAACAGCATAAACACCACGGTCATCACCAGCAGCAGGATGCTGGCCATCGCCCCGGACAGCTGGGTCATCAGCGCCGTGGCAAAGGTCATCACCTTTTCCGAGTCCATCCGTCTCAGCATGCGCTCCGGGGAGATATGCAGGTTGAGGAACGGGAACATCTGCTGCAGATCGACAATCTTGCGCGTCAGCTCTTTGTTGTATTTCGGCAGCATGGCGGCAAATTCATTGAGCGAGGCCGCCAGCACCCCAAACAGCGCCGTCAGGCCAATCAGCATCACCAGCACCACAATGGTGATGGCGACAGGGCGGCTCACCCCCCGGCGCAAAAACCAGGTGACGAGAGGGTTAAGGACGATGGCGAAAAAGAGCGCCAGCAAGAGCTGTACGAGAATATCTGCTGCGGCGTGAATGCCTGCCAGGATGATGACCAGACAGGCCAGCTTCATCAAAATATGAAGACCCGCTTTATCAGTGGGCGGAAGACCCGTTTTATCGGGTGGTGTGATGATCATGGTTTTTCCTCTTATAAGATGCTCATAAGTGTAGTGCGCGCGCGGCGCTTCGGCTGACGCTGTTATTCTTAAAGTCACTGCTGCATTTCTGCCCCTGGCATGGTAATAGTGAAACACTGTTGTAAAAATTCTGGTGAACCTGATGCCCGAACCTGCCGCCGAACCGGCACTGAGTGGATTACGCCTCAACCTGCGTATTGTTTCCGTCGTTATTTTCAACTTTGCCAGCTACCTGACCATCGGCCTGCCGCTGGCCGTCCTGCCGGGCTATGTGCATGACATCATGGGCTTTAGCGCCTTCTGGGCGGGCCTGGTAATCAGCCTGCAATACTTCGCCACCCTGCTAAGCCGCCCCTATGCCGGGCGCTATGCCGATCTGTTCGGGCCAAAAAGCATCGTGGTGCTGGGGCTGTGCGGCTGCTTCCTCAGTGGGGTGAGCTATTTTCTCGCCGGACTCACCAGCGGCTGGCCGGTGGTGAGCCTTGCGTTGCTCTGTTTTGGTCGGGTGATTTTAGGCGTCGGGCAGAGCCTTGCCGGCACCGGCTCCACCCTGTGGGGCGTGGGCGTGGTGGGAGCCTCGCACATCGGGCGGGTGATCTCCTGGAACGGGATTGTCACCTACGGGGCGATGGCAATGGGGGCCCCGCTGGGCGTACTTTGCTATCGCTACACCGGCCTGAACGGGCTGGCGCTGACCATCATGGGGGTGGCGCTGCTGGCGATTTTGTTCGCCCTGCCGCGCCCGAAAGTCAAAGCCAGCAAGGGCAAGCCGATGCCGTTTCGCGCGGTGCTGGGGCGCGTCTGGCCCTACGGCATGGCGCTGGCCCTCGGCTCGGCGGGCTTTGGGGTGATCGCCACCTTCATTACGCTGTTCTACGCCGATAAAGGCTGGGACGGGGCAGCCTTTGCGCTGACGCTGTTTAGCTGCGCCTTCGTCGGTACGCGTCTGCTGTTCCCGAACGGCATCAACCGGCTGGGCGGGCTGAATGTGGCGATGATCTGCTTTGGCGTCGAGATTATCGGCCTGCTGCTGACCGGCATCGCCGGGGAGCCGTGGGTGGCGCGGATCGGGGTGTTCCTCGCCGGGGCAGGCTTCTCGCTGGTCTTCCCGGCGCTGGGCGTGGTGGCGGTGAAGGCCGTGCCGCAGCAGAATCAGGGCGCGGCGCTGGCGACCTACACGGTGTTTATGGATATGTCGCTGGGGATCACCGGGCCGCTGGCCGGGCTGGTAATGGCGTGGGCCGGCGTGCCGGTTATCTATCTGGCAGCGGCGGGGCTGGTGGCGGTGACGTTACTGCTGACGTGGCGGCTAAAAAAATGGCCTCCGGAGGAGGCCATTTCATCGTGATAACTTACTGAATCACGAGGGTATTGATGATGTTCTCTGCGGCGGTCTGCGCTTTCTGCTGATCGTCAGCAGGCAGCGTGATCTGCAGGGTCAGCAGCTTGTTGTCCACTTTTCCCAGCACCACGGAAGAGTAGGCGGTCTGGCCTTTGGCAGAGATGATGCTGTCCAGCTGCTGCAGGTTGTGGCCTTTCAGCTCGATGGTTTTGTTGGTGACCACCTGCAGCTGCGGGTCGCGGCTGCGCTGCTGATCTTCCAGACGTTTCGCCAGCACGCCCAGGTCTTCGCTGGTGTCGTCGCCGACGATCACAATCACCGCTTTTTGCCCGGTGGCATCGGAGTAGACGTGCATGTTATTCGACTGGGTGCCCAGCTTGCCGCTCTGATCGGTCATATCCGCAGGCAGCGAGAAGCTGAGTTTGCCATCCATCAGGCTGACCGGCTGACCCGTGGCATTGCTTTCAGCAGACGCACCCTGAGCAGGCGTTTTGGTGTCGCTGTTGTCACAAGCAGCAAGCCCCATCACCAGCAGGCCAATCCCGACATATTTAACCAGATTGCGCATTGAATTCTTCCTTTCGATAAACGGCCATAACGGCGCATCTGCTCATCTTAACACAACTGTTCAGGGGAACCCTTAACCTGCCCGCAATGCCGACATTTCAGATTTATCCGCGAATCTTTTCAGCAACATATTCAGCAGCACGCCGTACATCGGCAGGAAGAAGACCAGGCTGATAAGCACCTTAAAGGCGTAGTCCACCAGCGCGATTTCCATCCAGTGTTCGGCCATAAAGGCATCCGGGCTACGCCAGAAAGCGATAAAGAAGAAGGCCAGCGTATCGCTGACGTTGCCAAACAGCGTGGAGGCGGTCGGTGCCATCCACCAGCGATGGTTCTGGCGCAGGCGGTTAAACACATGCACGTCGAGGATCTGCCCCAGCGCGTAGGCCATAAAGCTGGCGGCGGCGATACGGGCGACAAACAGGTTAAAGTGCGCCAGCGCCCCGAAGCCCTGCCAGCTTCCCATGTAGAACAGCGAGGAGATCACGTACGAGACAAACAGCGCCGGCAGCATGACGGCAAAAATAATGCGTCGGGCCAGAGGTGCGCCAAAGATACGGACGGTGAGGTCGGTCGCGAGGAAGATAAACGGGAAACTGAACGCGCCCCAGGTGGTATGAAAACCAAAAATGGAGATCGGGAGCTGCACAAGGTAGTTACTGGAGGTGATCACCAGCAGATGAAAAAGCGAAAGCCAGAACAACGCTTTTACGCGCTGCGATTGAGTAAAGGAGTTCATATTGTACCTTTTTGATTAAAAATTTGGGGTGAGGGAACCCAATAAAACCGCCGCATCATACTGCTTTCACTATGCTTTGCAACGGCTAATTTTTACGCAATCGTTAACCTGGTTTGCATTGCCCGGTCCGGGGCGTAAACTACTGCCGTTTTTATCTGGACGAGACGACGATGACCGATCTGTTTACCCACCCGGACCACACCCTTGATGCCCAGGGCCTGCGCTGCCCGGAACCCGTCATGATGGTGCGCAAAACCGTGCGCACGATGCAAACCGGCGAAACGCTGTTAATTATTGCCGACGATCCGGCTACCACCCGCGATATTCCCGGCTTCTGTACCTTTATGGAACATGAGCTGCTGGCGCAGGAGACCGCGTCGCTGCCGTATCGGTATCTTATCCGCAAAGGCTAATGCCATTTTGCCCGGCGGCGCTTCGCTTGCACGGGCCTACGCGTAGGCCGGGTAAGGCGCAGCCGCCACCCGGCATGACCGCCGCCACAAATTTAAACCACCATTTCATTTTTTAGCGCTTTTTGTGAAGTGCTTCACCCACGTTTTCCAGGCAGTAGGCTAGTTTTGAAGCGTTAATAATTAAAACAACGTTCCGATACTCACCCTCACTACCCTGGAGTTGACTCAATGAAAACGACCCTCAAGCCGTTGCTGGCTGCTCTGTGCCTGTCAGCTTTTGCTGCCTCCGTCTCTGCGCAAACCATTAAAGCCGCTGATGTGCATCCCGAAGGCTACCCTAACGTGGTGGCGGTACAGCATATGGGTGAAAAACTCAAACAACAAACCGACGGCAAGCTGGATATCAAAGTCTTCCCGGGCGGGGTGTTGGGTGATGAGAAGCAGATGATCGAGCAGGCGCAAATGGGCGCCATCGACATGATCCGCGTCTCTATGGCGCCGGTTGCGGCGATTCTGCCGGATATCGAAGTCTTTACCCTGCCCTACGTTTTCCGCGATGAAGACCATATGCACAAAGTGATCGACGGCGATATCGGCAAATCCATCGGCGAGAAGCTCACGAATAACCCGAAATCCCGTCTCGTCTTCCTCGGCTGGATGGACTCCGGCACCCGTAACCTGATCACCAAGAACCCGGTGGTGAAACCTGAAGATCTGAAAGGGATGAAGATCCGCGTTCAGGGTAGCCCGGTAGCGCTGGCCACGCTGAAAGATATGGGCGCCAACTCGGTCGCGATGGGGGTCAGTGAAGTGTACAGCGGCATGCAGACCGGCGTTATCGACGGCGCAGAGAATAACCCACCGACCTTTATCGCCCACAACTACATGCCGGTTGCCAAAAACTACACCCTCAGCGGCCACTTTATCACCCCGGAAATGCTGCTCTACTCCAAAGTGAAGTGGGACAAGCTGAGCGCCGACGAGCAGGAGAAGATTAAGACTCTGGCCCGTGAAGCCCAGATGGAGCAACGCAAACTGTGGCAGGAATACAACGCCCAGGCGCTGGAAAAAATGAAGGCCGGCGGCGTGCAGTTCCATGACATCGACAAGGCCGTCTTTATCAAAGCGACAGAGCCGGTGCGCGCCCAGTATGGCGAGAAGCATCAGGATCTGATGAAAGCGATCGCTGACGTTCAGTAAGCCGGAGTCTCTATGTCCGAACTTTATCTAAAGTGGATGGACCGTCTCTACCTGCTGGCGATGGCCGTAGCCGGGCTGTCGCTGCTGGTGATGACTATCGTTATCCCCATTGGCATCTTTTCGCGCTACGTACTCAACCGCGGTGAGTCGTGGCCGGAGCCGATTGCCATTATCTGCATGGTGACGTTCACCTTTATCGGCGCGGCGGTGAGCTACCGCGCCGGCTCGCATATTGCGGTGAATATGCTTACTGACAGATTACCGGCTTCACTGAAAACGCTCTGCGCGCGCGCGGTGGATCTGCTGATGCTGGCGATCTCGGGGATCATGTTCTGGTACAGCTACCTGCTGTGCATTGAACTCTGGGAGCAACCGGTGGCGGAGTTCCCGATCATGACCTCCGGCGAAAGCTATCTGCCATTGCCGATCGGATCGGCGGTGTTAATCCTGTTTGTGCTTGAGCGCCTGATGTTTGGCTCTCAGGAACATCGCCCGGTCGTGCTGATCGGCAACCACAGTTAAGGGGTGAACAATGGATGCATTTGTTTTGTTATTCACCCTCGCCATTCTGCTGGCGCTGGGGATGCCGGTGGCCTTTGCCGTCGGCTTAAGTGCCGTGGCCGGTGCGCTGTGGATTGACCTGCCGCTGGAAGCGCTGATGATCCAGATAACCAGCGGGGTGAATAAGTTCACCCTGCTGGCGATCCCGTTCTTTATCCTCGCCGGGGCGATCATGGCGGAAGGGGGCATTGCCCGCCGTCTGGTGAACTTTGCCTATATCTTCGTCGGCTTTATTCGCGGCGGGCTGTCGCTGGTGAATATCGTCGCCTCCACCTTCTTCGGCGCGATTTCCGGCTCCTCGGTGGCGGATACCGCCTCCATCGGGACAGTGATGATCCCGGAGATGGAGAAGAAGGGCTATCCGCGCGAATACGCGGCGGCGGTGACCGCCAGCGGTTCGGTGCAGGCGATTTTGATCCCGCCCAGCCACAACTCGGTGATTTACTCGCTGGCGGCCGGGGGCACCGTCTCCATCGCCACGCTGTTTATCGCGGGCGTGCTGCCGGGGCTGTTGCTGGGAGTCTGTCTGATGGTACTGTGCCTGGGCTTTGCCCATAAGCGCGGTTATCCGAAGGGCGAACGGATCCCGTTTAAGCAGGCGCTGAAAATCTTCTTCGATGCCCTGTGGGGGCTGATGACGGTGGTGATTATCCTGGGCGGTATTTTGTCGGGGATCTTTACCGCCACGGAATCTGCGGCGGTCGCCTGCCTGTGGGCGTTCTTTGTCACCATGTTTATCTATCGCGACTACAAGTGGAACGAGCTGCCGAAGCTGATGTGCCGCACGGTGAAGACGGTAACCATCGTGATGATCCTGATCGGCTTTGCGGCGGCGTTTGGCGCGGTGATGACCTACATGCAGCTGCCGATGCGGATCACCGAGTTCTTTACTTCACTCTCGGATAACAAGTACGTGATCCTGATGTACCTCAACATCATGCTGCTGCTGATTGGCACCCTGATGGACATGGCGCCGATCATCCTGATCCTGACCCCTGTCCTGCTGCCGGTGACCAATTCGCTGGGCATCGATCCGGTGCATTTCGGCATGATCATGATGGTAAACCTTGGGATCGGTCTGATTACCCCGCCGGTAGGATCGGTGCTGTTTGTTGCCAGTGCGGTGAGCAAGCAGAAGATTGAGGCGGTGGTGCGGGAGATGCTGCCATTCTACGGCATGTTGCTGGTGGTGCTGGGGATGGTGACCTACATTCCGGCCATTTCGTTGTGGTTGCCGCGTATGTTGGGTATGCAGTAGTAAAAATGCCGGGCGGCGCTGCGCTTGCCCGGCCTACGGTTCGAGGACGTTGTAGGCCCGGTAAGGCGCAGCCGCCACCGGGCGTTTTCTTACCGACCACGCAACAACCGCAACGCGTTCGCCGTCACTAATACCGTCGCCCCGGTATCCGCCAGCACCGCCAGCCACAATCCCGTTATTCCCAGTAGCGTGGTCACCAGGAAAATCCCCTTTAACCCCAGCGCAATAGCGATGTTCTGCCGAATATTGGCCCGGGTGGCGCGGGCAAGAGCAATCATCTGCGCCAGCCCGGTCAGGCGGTTGTGGGTGAGCGCCGCATCGGCGGTCTCCAGCGCCACGTCGGTGCCGCTGCCCATCGCGATCCCAATCGTGGCCGCCTTCATCGCCGGGGCGTCGTTGATCCCATCCCCGACCATCGCCAGCGGCGCTTGCGCATTCAGCGCCGTCACCGCCTGCACTTTATCGGCGGGCAGCAGGCCAGCGCGGAAGTCCAGCCCCAGTTCACCGGCAATGGCAGCCGCCGCGCGCGGGTTATCCCCGGTCAAAATCACCCCGTTGACCCCAAGCTGGTGCAGGGCCTGAACCGCCTCTTTCGCATCCTCACGCAAAGTGTCGCGCAGGGTAATCAGCCCTTTTGCCACGCCATCCTGCGCGAGCATGACCACCGTCTGTCCGGCCTGCTCAAGAGACGCGATTTGCGCCGTCAACGGCGGGGCAGGGAATTTATCCGCCGCACAAATCAGGATCGTGCTGTCCGCTACCCTGGCCTCGATGCCCGAACCCATCAGCGCGCGCTGGGCACTCGCTGCCGCAATCGTCAGACTCCGGGCCTTTGCTTCACGTACAATCGCCTGCGCCAGCGGGTGGGTGGAACCTTCCTCCACCGCCGCTGCCAGCGCCAGCAGATCGTTTTCGCTGATGTTGAGAGGATAAACGCCCGTCACCTGCGGCTTGCCGACCGTCAGAGTGCCGGTTTTATCGAAGGCCACCTGCTGCACCTGCGCCAGCTGCTCCAGCGCCGCGCCGCCCTTAATCAACGCGCCACGTCGCGCCGCCGCCGCCAGCCCGGAGGTGATGGCCGCCGGGGTGGAGATCACCAGCGCGCACGGACAGCCAATCAGCAGCAGGGTCAGCCCCTTATAGATCCAGCCCTCCCACGGGGCGCTGAACAGCAGCGGCGGCACCACGGCCACCAGCAGGGCAACCAGCATAATCACCGGGGTATAGATGCGGCTGAAACGGTCGATGAAACGCTCCACCGGGGCGCGGCGCTCTTCGGCCTCTTCGATCAGCTTCAGGATGCGATCGATGGCGCTGTCACCGGGTTCGGACAACACCCTCAGCTCGACCAGCCGATCGACGCTGGTGGCCCCCGCCGGGACTTTTTCCCCGGCGGTGCGATCCACCGGGATGGATTCGCCGGTCAGCGCGCTTTCGTCAAAGCTGGCCGCGGCGGTAAGCAGCGTTCCGTCAGCGGGCAGACGGCCCCCGGCGGCGACTTCGATCACATCCCCCGGACGCAGCGCGGCAATGGGCACGGTTTTGCGCTCGCCGTTAATCACCTGGGTGGCGGTCTCGGGCTTCAGCGCCATCAGCGCGCTCACCCCTTTACGCGCCCGGCTCGCCGCCCAGCCTTCGAGCCGCTCGCCAATCAGAAACAGCAGCAGCACCATCGCCGCTTCCGCCGTGGCGCCGATAAACAGCGCCCCGATGGCGGCCACGCTCATCAGCGTTTCGATGGCGAACCAGCTGCCGCTTTTCATCAGGCGCAGCGCCTGACGGGCCACCGGCCATAGCCCGACGAGGGTGGTGGCGATAAAGGCAAGGTTGCCGAGCGGGTGGTTGAACTGCGTAAGGATCCAGCTCAGCGCCATCAGCACCACCAGCGTGATGAGCGGCAGGTTATCGCGCAGCAGGGGGGGTTTTTCGGCCGGGGCGTTTTCGTTGCGCAGGGTGTAGCCCGCTTTCACCACTGCGGCCTCGACCTGGGTGCTGACGTTGCTTGCCGCATCCACCAGCAGTTTTTCCGTGGCAAACAGCACCTGGACATGATTCACGCCCGGCACCTGGCGAACGGCGGTTTCTACTTTGCGGGCGCAGGCGGCGCAGTCCATGCCGTTGACCACCCAGCTGTAACGCTGGCCTTCTACGGGCGGCACGGTTTCGGCCTGCGGCGCAGCGTGATCCACGGCGCAACAGGCGTCTTTAGCGGGAAGGGGGGCAAGCTTAAGCGCCGAGAACTGCAGCACTTTTTTCGGTGTTTCTGGAGTCGACATGGCACTCTCCGGCAATGATAATTTTCTCATTAACCGCAGTATGCACTCTGGAGTCGACTCCAGAGTCAAGCGTTAAATATAGAGCGAACGCACAATCAGGAAGTGCCCGGCAAAATAGCACGCGGCGGCAATGGCGTTATCGGCGCGGAAACGGCGACGATAGTGGCTACCCAGCCAGACGATATTGCCCAGCAGCAGGAGCGTAGCGCCGATGAAGGCCGACAGCGCCGGAGCCGTTGGACGGAAGAACCACAGCTCGCCCGCAAGCCACACCATCACCAGGGTCATGGCGATAAAAGTACACACCGCCCAGCGCAGCTCTTCCAGACGAGACCAGATCACCGCGATCAGCAGCGCGCCAATCACCAGCAGCGCCAGCGGCAGCGGCCAGAAGAAGGAGAGCGTCATCTGGCTGGCAAAATAGATGGTGTAGAGCAGATGCGATAAGAAGAAGGCCCCCACGGCATACAGCAGACGCTGGCGCGGCAGCAGGGTCAGGGCATCGCCTGCCAGCGAGGCGCAGAGCCCGGCGAGTACCAGGTAGCTGATCGCGTTAAACATCGGCGCCTGCCAGGCCAGCAGCAGCAGGAGCAACAGGGTGACGGGTTTAAAAAGCCAGCGCTGCCAGGCAGGGCCGCGGTAGGACGCATCGACATACAGCCATGCGGAGAAACAGACAGCGATAAATGACCAAAGCATATTAAGTCCCTGTATCTGTTATTGTTGAATAAACAGTTTCACTTCAGTGTAGTGGTGCAGACGGGCCAATAGCAATGCCTGACGCGGCACGCTATTCTGATTTCAGCCTGGTCTTATAGGATGGTCTAATGAGCAAGATGCCGCTCTTTTTTATTATCGTGCTGGCGATTATCGTCGTTGCAGCGTCATTTCGTTTTGTGCAGCAGCGCCGGGAAAAGGCCGATAACGACGCCGCGCCGCTGCTGCAAAAGCGGGTGGTGGTGAGCAATAAACGGGAAAAAGCCCTCAACGACAGGCGCTCGCGCCAGCAGCAGGTGACGCCCGCCGGCACCACCATGCGCTATGAAGCGAGCTTTAAGCCGGAAAGCGGCGGCCTGGAGATGACCTTTCGCCTCGACGAGAAGCAGTACCATCAGCTGACGGTTGGGGATAAAGGGGTGCTGAGCTACAAGGGATCGCGGTTTGAGGGGTTTGATCCGGCGCCGTGATGTGCGGCGAACCCGTAGGCCCGGTAAGCGAAGCGCCACCGGGCAACAGCGCGCACGTTACTTCTTCGCCTGCGCCTTAAACTTATTCATCCATACCAGCAGCTCAAACACGCCAAAAACAAAGACCCGGAACTGCTGCCAGCCGGTCATTTTCGGGCCATCTTTCGGCATCCCGTTTTTCAGCATCACCATCTGCAGGGCGTGCATGAATGAGGTAAAAATCAGCGCCACGTTGACGAAAATGTTCATCGGGCGCGGGAACGGGTGGACGAGGTTGAGCAGTAAAAATGCCCAGACCCCAATCATCAGCAAACGACCCAGATTAATCAGTACCGGCATCAGTCTCTCCTTGTGATTGTCGGTGATAAAGACGATAGGCGACCTGTCCGGCTACTTTTTCCCGGTGCAGATCCCAGTGGGCAGGCACCGGCGGTAAACCGTTTTCTACCTCGCTCTCGACGTAGATTAGCGCATCATTCGCCAGCCAGCCGTTGTTTTCCAGCAGCGTTAACGTCTCTTCCAGCAGCCCTTTTCGAAACGGCGGATCGACAAACACCACATCGTGCGGCGTGCCCGCCTGGGCCAGAAACGCGAGGGAGTTGGTGTTAACGACGCGGGCGTGCGCCGCTTTTAACGTAACGAGATTTTGCTGCAGCTGCTGGGCGACGCTGCGATCCATCTCCAGCAGCGTGGCGCTGGCGGCGTAGCGCGACAGGGCTTCGATGCCGAGCGCGCCGCTTCCGGCGAAGCAGTCCAGGCAGCGGGCATCTACCATTGAAGGTGCCAGCCAGTTAAACAGCGTCTCGCGGACGCGGTCGGTGGTCGGGCGCAGGCCCGGGCTGTCCGGTACGGGAAGTTTACGGCCTCGCCACTGGCCGCCGATAATGCGGATCTGGCCAGCGGCGGCACGGTTGGGTTTCTTCATATTGTTGCTCAGGTCACTCGTACGGCCTGCGCTTGCAGGCGGTGATGTGCGTTAAGTTAAGTGATAAACTATTTCATCATTTTTTTAGCTTCCATGTATATAGCGCCAGTAATTAACCGCGAGGGGTGTAGTCGCAGATGGCAAAAGAGAAAAAACGTGGCTTCTTTTCCTGGCTGGGATTTGGTCAAAAAGAGCAGGAAACCGAGCAGCAGACCGAAGAACAACAGGTCGCAGAGCAGCCGGCGGTTGTTGAACAGCCGCAGCCTGAAACCCCTGTTGAAACCGTCGCTGACGTAGAAGCAGAAGAACACGCCCACAGCCAGCAAGAGACTGAAGCCTTTGCTGAAGAGGTGGTTGAGGTCACTGAGCAGGTTCAGGAGAGCGAAAAACCGCAGCCGGTCGAGCCGGAGCCTGTCGCCGTAGAACCAGAACCTGTCGCCATTGTGCCGGAGCCGGTTGTCGAGCCCGAGCCTGAAGCCGAGCCGGTGCAGGCGGTTGAGCATGAAGAGCTGCCGCTGCCGGAAGAGATCGCCGAACAGATTGAAGAAGTCATTCCGGAAGAGTATCTGCCAGAGTCTGAAGAAGAGGCAATCAGCGACGAAGAGCTGGAAGCTCAGGCGCTGGCGGCCGAGGCGGCAGAAGAGGCGGTGATCGTTGTTCCGGTCGCTGAAGAAGACGAGCCGGTCGAAGAGATTGCTCAGGAGCAGGAAAAACCGACTAAAGAAGGGTTCTTCGCCCGCCTGAAACGCAGCCTGATCAAGACCAAAGAGAACCTCGGTTCCGGATTTATCAGCCTGTTCCGCGGCAAGAAAATCGACGATGATCTCTTTGAAGAGCTGGAAGAACAGCTCCTGATTGCCGACGTTGGTGTAGAAACTACCCGCAAAATCATCAGCAGCCTGACCGAGAGCGCCAGCCGTAAGCAGCTGCGTGACGCCGAAGCGCTGTACGGCCTGCTGAAAGAAGAGATGGGCGAAATCCTCGCAAAAGTTGACGAACCGCTTAATATTGAAGGCAAAATGCCTTTTGTTATTCTGATGGTCGGCGTTAACGGCGTGGGTAAAACCACCACCATCGGCAAGCTGGCGCGTCAGTTTGAGCAGCAGGGCAAATCGGTGATGCTGGCCGCGGGGGATACCTTCCGTGCCGCCGCCGTTGAACAGCTGCAGGTGTGGGGCCAGCGCAACAATATTCCGGTGATTGCCCAGCACACTGGCGCAGACTCCGCATCGGTAATTTTCGACGCCATTCAGGCGGCGAAAGCGCGTAATGTGGATGTCCTGATTGCCGATACCGCAGGGCGTTTGCAGAATAAATCGCACCTGATGGAAGAACTGAAGAAGATCGTCCGCGTCATGAAGAAGCTGGACGAAGATGCACCGCATGAAATTATGCTGACTATTGATGCCAGCACCGGGCAGAACGCCATCAGCCAGGCGAAGCTGTTCCATGAAGCGGTAGGGCTGACCGGGATCACGCTGACCAAGCTGGATGGCACCGCGAAAGGCGGGGTGATCTTCTCGGTGGCGGACCAGTTTAGTATTCCTATCCGTTACATCGGTGTTGGCGAACGTATCGAGGATTTACGTCCGTTTAAATCGGGCGACTTTATTGAGGCACTTTTTGCCCGAGAGGATTAACAATGATTCGCTTTGAACACGTCAGCAAGGCCTATCTCGGTGGGAGACAAGCGCTGCAGGGGGTTAATTTCCACCTGCAGCCGGGCGAGATGGCATTTCTGACCGGCCACTCCGGCGCGGGGAAAAGTACCCTGCTCAAGCTTATCTGCGGGATCGAACGGCCCAGCGCCGGGAAAATCTGGTTCAGCGGCCATGACATCAGCCGCCTGAAAAACCGCGAAGTGCCGTTCCTGCGTCGGCAGATCGGCATGATTTTCCAGGATCACCATCTGCTGATGGACCGCACGGTATTCGACAACGTGGCGATCCCGCTGATTATCGCGGGCGCCAGCGGGGATGATATTCGTCGTCGCGTGTCGGCGGCGCTGGATAAGGTCGGGCTGCTGGACAAAGCGAAGAACTTCCCTATCCAGCTCTCCGGCGGTGAACAGCAGCGCGTCGGCATTGCCCGCGCGGTGGTGAACAAACCGGCGGTGCTGCTGGCGGATGAACCGACCGGTAACCTGGACGACGCCCTTTCCGAAGGGATCCTGCGTCTGTTTGAGGAGTTTAACCGCGTGGGAGTGACAGTACTGATGGCGACGCACGACATGGGGCTTATCTCCCGCCGTTCGTACCGCATGCTGACGCTCAGTGACGGGCATTTGCACGGAGGCCTTGGTGAATAAGCGTGACGCAATGAACCAGATGCGGCAGTTTGGCAGCAAACTCGACCGTTTTCGCAAATCGGCAGGCGGCCCGGGTGACGGCAACCGCAACGTGCCGAAGCGCAGCAAATCCTCGCCAAAACCCAACTCGCGCAAGACGAACGTCTTTAACGAGCAGGTGCGTTACGCCTTCCAGGGCGCGCTGCAGGATCTGAAAAGCAAACCCTTCGCCACCTTCCTGACGGTGATGGTTATCGCCATCTCCCTGACCCTGCCCAGCGTCTGCTACATGGTTTACAAAAACGTCAATGAGGCGGCGTCGCAGTACTATCCTTCCCCGCAGATCACCGTCTATCTCGATAAATCCCTCGACGACAACGCCGCTGCGCAGGTCGTGGGGCAGCTGCAGGCCGAGCAGGGCGTCGAGAAGGTGAACTACCTGTCGCGGGAAGACGCGCTGGGTGAGTTCCGTAACTGGTCCGGGTTTGGCGGCGCGCTGGATATGCTGGAAGAGAACCCGCTGCCGGCGGTGGCGGTGGTGATCCCGAAACTGGATTTCCAGGGCACCGAGTCGCTGAATACTCTGCGCGATCGCGTTTCCCGTATTCATGGTATTGATGAAGTGCGGATGGACGACAGCTGGTTCGCCCGCCTCACGGCGTTAACCGGTCTGGTCGGACGCGTGGCGGCGATGATCGGCGTGCTGATGGTGGCGGCGGTGTTCCTGGTGATCGGTAACAGCGTGCGTCTGAGCATCTTCGCCCGTCGCGACACCATCAACGTGCAGAAGCTGATTGGCGCCACCGATGGTTTCATCCTGCGTCCGTTCCTTTATGGCGGCGCACTGCTCGGTTTTGTCGGCGCATTTCTTTCACTGATTTTGTCAGAAATTTTGGTGATGCGTCTTTCCGCTGCGGTGACCGATGTGGCGCAGGTTTTCGGAACCAAGTTTAATATCAGTGGCTTATCCTTCGATGAGTGCCTGTTACTGCTGCTGGTTTGCTCGATGATTGGCTGGATAGCCGCCTGGTTAGCAACTGTGCAACATTTACGTCACTTTACCCCTGACTAAAAAATCTCTGGTATAATCTTTCCCTGCATTGAGAATCACCGTGCAGGGAAAGAGTCCCCCTGTTGTCTCTGACCCGCATTATCATCCCCGTGTCACAATTTGTGCGTAATTTATTCACAGTTACACACGGAACTTGTGGATAAAATCACTGTCTGATAAAAGAGTGAATGATATTCTCGTTGCTCATTAATTCTGGCATGTTCGTTGCCTGATGGGGACAAACCGCCGCCAGAAAGAATAGATTGAGAGGAATGAATGACCAAAGAAATGCAAACTTTAGCTTTAGCCCCTGTTGGTAACCTGGAATCTTACAT
Organism: Enterobacter sp. MF024; assembly: GCF_005843915.1. Taxonomy (NCBI): domain Bacteria; kingdom Pseudomonadati; phylum Pseudomonadota; class Gammaproteobacteria; order Enterobacterales; family Enterobacteriaceae; genus Enterobacter; species Enterobacter sp. MF024. The sequence continues at coordinate 66,357 of NZ_VCBB01000015.1, forward strand.
CCGGGCCGCTAACACCTGGCCGATGTTGACGGCTGAGGAAGAAAAGGAGCTTGCTGAAAAGCTGCATTACCAGGGCGATCTGGAAGCAGCTAAGACGCTGATCCTGTCTCACCTGCGCTTTGTTGTTCACGTTGCTCGTAACTACGCGGGCTACGGCCTGCCGCAGGCAGACCTGATCCAGGAAGGTAACATCGGCCTGATGAAGGCGGTGCGTCGCTTTAACCCGGAAGTGGGTGTGCGTCTGGTCTCCTTTGCTGTGCACTGGATCAAAGCGGAAATCCACGAATACGTGCTGCGTAACTGGCGTATCGTGAAGGTCGCGACCACCAAAGCACAGCGTAAGCTGTTCTTTAACCTGCGTAAAACCAAGCAGCGTCTGGGCTGGTTCAACCAGGATGAAGTCGAAATGGTTGCCCGCGAGCTGGGTGTTTCCAGCAAAGACGTGCGTGAAATGGAATCGCGGATGGCCGCGCAGGACATGACCTTTGATATGTCCTCCGACGACGATGCCTCCGACAGCCAGCCGATTGCCCCGGTCCTGTATCTGCAGGATAAATCGTCCAACTTTGCTGACGGCATTGAAGACGACAACTGGGAAGAGCAGGCCGCTAACAAGCTGACCTATGCAATGGAAGGCCTCGACGAGCGTAGTCAGGATATTATCCGTGCCCGCTGGCTGGACGAAGACAACAAGTCCACCCTGCAGGAGCTGGCCGACCGCTACGGCGTCTCCGCTGAACGTGTACGTCAGCTGGAAAAGAACGCCATGAAAAAACTTCGCGCCGCTATCGAAGCCTAATCCTCGCGAAGTGCCTCGATAACCCTCGAATGCAAATTCGGGGGTTTTGTTTTTTTAGCCCCTCTCCTGGCGAATTCTCCCTCCTTCGCAAACACTTATCGCAGCGTTGTGTGCTGACTCGTTAAAGCCTCGCTTACCTTATATACATTTCAAAATAGCTATTCCAAATAGATAAAAATGGGGTATGTTTTAGCAGAGTATGCTGAAAAGGCGCGCACGGCAGACACATAATCGAAATAAAGCGCCATAAAACAACATCACAACAAACACAATAACCATCACAATGGGGATTCTCAGGATGAATATGAAGGGTAAAGCCTTACTGGCAGGATGTATCGCGCTGGCATTCAGCACTATGGCTCAGGCGGATATCAAAGTGGCCGTGGTTGGCGCCATGTCCGGTCCGGTAGCGCAGTACGGCGACCAGGAATTTACAGGTGCAGAGCAGGCGGTTGCCGACATTAATGCCAAGGGCGGTATCAAAGGCGAAAAGCTGCAGATCGTAAAATATGATGATGCCTGTGACCCGAAACAAGCGGTTGCGGTTGCCAACAAAGTGGTGAATGACGGCATCAAATACGTTATCGGCCACCTGTGCTCCTCTTCCACACAGCCAGCGTCTGACATCTACGAAGACGAAGGCATTCTGATGATCACCCCTGCTGCCACCGCGCCGGAACTGACCTCCCGTGGCTATAAGATGGTGATGCGTACCACCGGTCTGGACTCCGACCAGGGCCCAACTGCGGCGAAATACATCGTCGATAAAGTGAAGCCGAAGCGTATCGCAATCGTTCATGACAAACAGCAGTACGGTGAAGGCCTGGCGCGTTCCGTGCAGGACAACCTGAAAAAATCTAACGCCAACGTGGTGTTCTTCGACGGTATCACCGCCGGTGAGAAAGACTTCTCTACCCTGGTGGCGCGCCTGAAGAAAGAGAACATCGATTTCGTTTACTACGGTGGCTACCATCCGGAGATGGGCCAGATCCTGCGTCAGTCTCGTGCGGCCGGTCTGAAAACCCAGTTCATGGGTCCGGAAGGCGTTGCGAACGTCTCCCTGTCTAACATCGCCGGTGAATCTGCTGAAGGTCTGCTGGTGACCAAGCCGAAGAACTACGACCAGGTTCCTGCGAACAAACCTATCGTAGATGCCATCAAGGCGAAGAAACAGGATCCAAGCGGTGCTTTCGTATGGACCACCTACGCTGCGCTGCAAACCCTGCAGGCGGGCCTGAATCAGTCAGCTGAACCGGCTGAAATCGCCACCTGGCTGAAAGCGAACTCCGTTGAAACCGTAATGGGGCCGCTGTCCTGGGATGAGAAGGGCGATCTGAAAGGCTTCGAGTTTGGTGTATTCGACTGGCATGCCAACGGCACTGCTACAGACGCTAAATAAAAGCAAAAAGGCAACGAAAGTTGCCTTTTTTAGTGTTTGCACCCTCTCCCTCTGGGAGAGGGCCGGGGTGAGGGCATCAGGCCGCACCGCTGTATCGCCGGGTGGCGGCTTCGCCTTACCCGGCCTACATTGAGCACGTCGTAGGCCGGGTAAGCGTAGCGCCACCCGGCTTTTTTAACGCTTCTCCCAACCATTACTTTGCGCCGTGAACCCCAAGGCCTGCATAAAGGCCGCCATCACGCCCCTGTCTTCCACGCCGACGTCCGCCATCCACCACGAGGCCACGCTCGGGTTGTCGCGAATCACTTCCTCAATCAAATATTGCCCCACGCCGCGACGACGGGTGACTTCGCGCACGCGCAGGGAATCCAGCGCCCCTTGCGTCCCGCTCAGCGTTACCCGCACCGCGCCTAACAGCCGCTCGTTAAAGCGCGCAGCATAAATACGGTGGGTGTCGTCAACGTTGAGGGAGGAAGGGGAATATTCCGGCCAGATCTTGTTGAGGTCGATATGATCCTGGTCGCTAAAGTTCTCCAGACGGTGGATGGTCAGTTTCATTAGCCGCTTGTCCAAATCAAAAAGAGTGCAGGCAGTGTACTCAATTTATTCTGTCAGACGCTTCCACTTTTTAAACCCATTACCTAGCTGATTACTTTTTTAGCGTTGCGTTGCGTAGTTTTAAAACGCAGGGATCGAAAAATAAGCAGAATTTTAACCTAAAAGGCAGCGTTTTATTCGGCGCATTGTACCGTTATTTTATGCTGCAATTCGTACTTTTATTTGTTTATCTCTGCCTGATTTCAGAATATTATCTTTGCTTAATCGCCTGAAATATAGAGATTTTAGTCTGATTTTTGTGAAAAAACTGCGCTAAACCATTAAAGGCAATAGCAAAAGTTGCGTTGTTTATTAAAAGTACAGAATGCTTTTTAACCATAATAAAACAAAATATATACATCACGTCACGAATGGGGATTCACCGATGAAAAGGAACGCGAAAGCATTACTCGCGGGAATGGTTGCACTGGCAGTTTCACAGGCAGCCATGGCGGAAGATATTAAAGTTGCCGTGGTAGGTGCGTTGTCCGGCCCTGTTGCCCAATGGGGTGATATGGAGTTCAATGGCGCGCGCCAGGCAATTAAAGACATCAACGCCAAAGGCGGCATCAAAGGCGACAAACTGGTTGCCGTGGAATATGACGATGCCTGCGACCCGAAACAGGCCGTTGCCGTTGCCAACAAAATTGTTAACGATGGCATTCAGTATGTGATTGGCCATCTCTGCTCCTCCTCCACCCAGCCAGCGTCCGATATCTACGAGGACGAAGGCATTCTGATGATCACGCCGGGCGCCACTAACCCGGAACTGACCCAGCGCGGCTATCAGTACATCATGCGTACCGCCGGTCTCGACTCGTCTCAGGGGCCGACCGCGGCGAAGTACATCCTCGAAAGCGTTAAGCCGCAGCGTATTGCCATCATTCACGATAAGCAGCAGTACGGCGAAGGGCTGGCCCGCTCCGTCCAGGACGGCCTGAAGAAAGGCGGCGCCAACGTGGTCTTCTTCGACGGCATTACCGCAGGCGAAAAAGACTTCTCCGCGCTGCTGGCGCGTCTGCAAAAAGAGAATATCGACTTCGTTTACTACGGCGGTTACTACCCGGAAATGGGCCAGATGCTGCGCCAGGCGCGTTCTATCGGCCTGAAAACCCAGTTTATGGGGCCGGAAGGGGTGGGTAACGCCTCGCTGTCGAACATTGCGGGCGATGCGGGCGAAGGCATGCTGGTGACGATGCCAAAACGCTATGACCAGGATCCGGCGAACAGCGCTATCGTGAACGCGCTGAAAGCCGAGAAGAAAGACGCAAGTGGTCCGTACGTCTGGATCACCTATGCCGCCGTACAGTCTCTGGCCACCGCCATGGATCGTACCGGCAGCAAAGCGCCGCAGGATCTGATTAAAGATTTAAAAGCACACGGGGCAGATACCGTGATTGGGCCGCTGAACTGGGATGAGAAAGGCGATCTGAAGGGATTTGAGTTTGGTGTCTTTAAGTGGCACGCCGACGGTTCGTCCTCGGTCGCCAAATAATCATGATCCCACCGCCCGGCAGGTCCGGGCGGGAATAGAAAGGTTACCTTATGTCCGAGCAGTTTCTCTATTTTCTGCAGCAGATGTTTAACGGCGTTACGCTGGGAAGCACCTATGCACTGATCGCCATCGGCTACACGATGGTGTATGGCATTATCGGCATGATCAACTTCGCCCACGGCGAGGTGTATATGATCGGCAGTTATGTCTCCTTTATGATTATCGCCGCACTGATGATGATGGGGATCGACAGCAGCTGGCTGCTGGTGGCCGCCGGATTTGTCGGGGCGATTGTCATTGCCAGCGCCTACGGCTGGAGTATCGAACGGGTGGCCTATCGCCCGGTGCGAAGCTCCAAGCGTCTGATTGCGCTGATCTCCGCGATTGGTATGTCCATCTTCCTGCAGAACTATGTCAGCCTGACCGAAGGGTCCCGCGACGTGGCGCTGCCAAGCCTGTTTAACGGCCAGTGGATTGTGGGTGCCAGCGAGAACTTCTCGGCGTCGATTACCACCATGCAGCTGGTGATCTGGATTGTGACCTTCCTCGCCATGCTGGCGCTGACCCTGTTTATCCGCTACTCCCGTATGGGCCGCGCCTGCCGCGCCTGTGCGGAAGACCTGAAAATGGCGAGCCTGCTCGGCATCAACACCGACCGCGTGATCGCCCTGACCTTCGTGATTGGTGCGGCGATGGCGGCCGTTGCTGGTGTTCTGCTCGGCCAGTTCTACGGCGTGATCAACCCGTACATCGGCTTTATGGCCGGGATGAAAGCCTTCACCGCGGCGGTACTGGGCGGTATCGGCAGCATTCCGGGCGCGATGATCGGCGGCCTGATTCTGGGCGTGGCCGAAGCGCTCTCCTCTGCTTACCTGAGTACCGAATATAAAGATGTGGTGTCGTTTGCCCTGCTGATTCTGGTTCTGCTGGTTATGCCTACCGGTATTCTGGGTCGTCCGGAGGTAGAGAAAGTATGAAACCGATGCATTTTGCGATGGCGCTGCTTTCTGCGGCGATGTTCTTCCTGCTGGCGGGCGTCTTTATGGGCGTGCAGCTGCAGCTGAGCGGCACAAAGCTGGTGGTGGATTCCGCCTCTGATATCCGCTGGCAGTGGGTGTTTGTCGGCACCGCGGTGGTCTTCTTCTTCCAGCTGCTGCGTCCGCTGTTCCAGAAGGCGCTGAAAAACGTCTCCGGGCCGAAGTTTGTTCTGCCGGCGATTGACGGCTCGACCGTTAAACAGAAGCTGTTCCTGGTGGCGCTGCTGGTGGCTGCCGTGGCGTGGCCGTTCGTGGTCTCGCGCGGGACGGTGGATATCGCCACCCTGACCATGATTTACGTCATTCTGGGCCTCGGCCTGAACGTGGTGGTGGGTCTGTCTGGCCTGCTGGTGCTGGGCTACGGCGGCTTCTACGCCATCGGCGCGTACACCTTCGCTCTGCTGAACCACTATTACGGTCTCGGCTTCTGGACCTGTCTGCCGCTGGCGGGGCTGGTCTCTGCGGCGGCGGGCTTCCTGCTCGGCTTCCCGGTGCTGCGCCTGCGCGGTGACTATCTGGCGATTGTGACCTTAGGCTTCGGCGAAATCGTCCGTATCCTGCTGCTCAACAATACCGAAGTGACCGGCGGCCCGAACGGCATCAGCCAGATCCCAAAACCGACCTTCTTCGGTCTGGAGTTCAGCCGTTCCGCCCGTGAAGGCGGCTGGGACACCTTCAGCAACTTCTTCGGCGTGAAGTACGACCCTTCCGACCGAGTGATCTGGCTCTACCTGGTGGCGCTGCTGCTGGTGGTCATCACCCTGTTCGTGATTAACCGTCTGCTGCGCATGCCGCTGGGACGTGCGTGGGAAGCGCTGCGTGAAGATGAGATTGCCTGTCGCTCCCTGGGCCTGAACCCGACCCGCATCAAGCTGACCGCCTTTACCATCAGCGCCGCGTTTGCCGGTTTCGCCGGAACGCTGTTTGCCGCGCGCCAGGGCTTCGTCAGCCCGGAATCCTTTACCTTTGCGGAATCCGCGTTCGTGCTGGCTATCGTGGTGCTCGGCGGGATGGGTTCGCAGTTTGCCGTTATTCTCGCGGCCATCCTGCTGGTGGTCTCCCGTGAGCTGATGCGCGACTTTAACGAATACAGCATGCTGATGCTCGGTGGTTTGATGGTACTGATGATGATCTGGCGTCCGCAGGGCTTGCTGCCGATGACCCGTCCACAGCTGAAACTGAAAAACGGGCAAGCGAAAGGAGAGCAGGCATGAGTCAGCCATTATTATCCGTTAACGGCCTGATGATGCGTTTTGGCGGCCTGCTGGCGGTCAACAATGTGTCTCTGGATCTGCATCAGAAAGAGATTGTTTCGCTGATCGGCCCGAACGGTGCCGGTAAAACCACGGTCTTTAACTGCCTGACCGGTTTCTACAAACCGACGGGCGGCACCATCATGCTGCGCGACCAGCACCTGGAAGGGCTGCCGGGCCAGCAGATTGCCCGCATGGGCGTGGTGCGTACCTTCCAGCACGTGCGTCTGTTCCGCGAGATGACGGTGATTGAGAACCTGCTGGTGGCGCAACATCAGCAGCTGAAAACCGGGCTCTTCTCCGGCCTGCTGAAAACCCCGGCGTTTCGCCGTGCCCAGGATGAAGCTTTAGATCGCGCCGCCACCTGGCTCGACCGTATCGGCCTGCTGCAGCACGCTAACCGCCAGGCCAGCAACCTGGCCTATGGGGACCAGCGTCGTCTGGAGATTATCCGCTGCATGGTGACTCAGCCGGAGATCCTGATGCTCGACGAACCGGCGGCAGGGCTTAACCCGAAAGAGACCAAAGAGCTGGACGAGCTGATTGTCGAGCTGCGTAACCATCACGACACCACCATCCTGCTGATTGAGCATGATATGAAGCTGGTGATGGGCATTTCGGATCGTATTTACGTGGTGAACCAGGGCACGCCGCTGGCGAACGGGACGCCGGAAGAGATCCGCAACAACCCGGACGTGATCCGCGCTTATCTGGGTGAGGCATAAGATGGAAAAAGCGATGTTATCTTTTGACAAGGTTAATGCCCACTACGGCAAGATCCAGGCGCTGCACGACGTCAGCCTGCACATCAACCAGGGGGAGATCGTCACCCTGATTGGGGCCAACGGCGCGGGGAAAACCACCCTGCTCGGCACCCTGTGCGGCGATCCGCGCGCCACCAGCGGGCGTATCGTCTTTGACGGTAAAGACATTACCGACTGGCAGACCGCCAGAATCATGCGTGAAGCGGTGGCGATTGTTCCGGAAGGGCGTCGCGTCTTCTCCCGCATGACGGTGGAAGAGAACCTGGCGATGGGCGGTTTCTTTGCCGAGCGCGAGCAGTTCCAGACCCGCATCAAGCGCGTGTATGAACTGTTCCCGCGTCTGTTTGAGCGTCGTATTCAGCGGGCGGGCACCATGTCCGGCGGGGAACAGCAGATGCTGGCGATTGGCCGTGCGCTGATGAGCCAGCCGCGCCTGCTGCTGCTCGACGAACCATCCCTCGGGCTGGCGCCGATCATCATTCAGCAGATCTTCGACACCATCGAGCAGCTGCGTAGCGAAGGGATGACCATCTTCCTCGTGGAGCAGAACGCCAACCAGGCGCTGAAGCTCGCGGATCGTGGCTACGTGCTGGAGAACGGTCGTGTGGTGCTGGAAGACACCGGCGACGCGCTTCTGGCGAACGAAGCGGTGCGGAGTGCGTACCTGGGCGGGTAGGTAAAAGCAAAAAGGCAACGCAAGTTGCCTTTTTTAATGTTTGCACCCTCTCCCTGTGGGAGAGGGACGGGGTGAGGGCAACCGACCGCACCCAACTTTTTCATATTTCCATCATCCCCCTGACGCCTTGCTGTCATCTCTCTGTAAACAAAAAGTTATTTTTCTGTAATTCGAGCATGTCATGTTACCTCGCGAGCACAAAACGCGTGATATCGCGCATCCGGCACAATAAGAGAGATGACAATGACATCGTTACGACACACAGCTTTGGGTCTGGCAATGGGTCTGGCGTTTGCGACTAACGCAATGGCCGTCACCACTATTCCGTTCTGGCATTCCATGGAAGGGGAGTTGGGTAAAGAAGTTGACTCCCTGGCGCAACGTTTCAACGACAGCCACCCGGACTACAAGATTGTGCCGGTGTATAAAGGCAACTACGAGCAGAGCCTGAGCGCGGGCATCGCCGCATTCCGTACCGGCAACGCCCCTGCGCTGCTGCAGGTTTACGAAGTGGGCACCGCCACCATGATGGCCTCCAAAGCCATCAAGCCGGTGTATGAAGTGTTCAAAGACGCGGGCATCAACTTCGACGAATCCCAGTTCGTGCCGACCGTCTCCGGTTACTACACCGACTCCAAATCCGGCCATCTGCTCTCCCAGCCGTTTAACAGCTCCACCCCGGTGCTGTACTACAACAAAGACGCCTTCAAAAAAGCCGGCTTAGATCCGGAGCAGCCGCCGAAAACCTGGCAGGATCTGGCGGCGTACACCGCCAAACTGAGAGCGGCCGGCATGAAGTGCGGCTACGCGAGCGGCTGGCAGGGCTGGATCCAGATCGAGAACTTCAGCGCCTGGCACGGCAAGCCGGTGGCGACCGAAAACAACGGTTTCAACGGTACCAACGCGGTACTGGAATTCAACAAGCCGGAGCAGGTGAAGCACATCGCCCTGCTGGAAGAACTAAACAAGAAGGGCGATTTCAGCTACTTCGGGCGTAAAGACGAATCCACCGAGAAGTTCTACAGCGGCGACTGCGCCATCACCACCGCCTCGTCCGGCTCGCTGGCGGATATTCGCCACTACGCCAAATTCAACTACGGCGTGGGGATGATGCCGTACGACGCTGATTCTGAAGGCGCGCCGCAGAACGCCATCATCGGCGGGGCGAGCCTGTGGGTGATGCAGGGCAAAGACAAGGAGACCTACAAAGGCGTGGCCGAGTTCCTCGACTTCCTGGCGAAACCAGAGAATGCGGCGGAATGGCACCAGAAGACCGGCTACCTGCCGATCACCAAAGCCGCCTATGACCTGACCCGCGAGCAGGGCTTCTACGACAAGAACCCAGGGGCGGATATCGCCACGCGCCAGATGCTGAACAAGCCACCGTTGCCGTACACCAAAGGCCTGCGCCTGGGCAACATGCCGCAGATCCGTACCATCGTGGATGAAGAGCTGGAGAGCGTGTGGACCGGTAAGAAAACCCCACAGCAGGCGCTGGATGCGGCTGTAGAGCGTGGTAACCAGCTGCTGCGCCGCTTTGAGCAGTCGACTAAATCGTAATTAAAACCTGCCCCTCACCCCGGCCCTCTCCCCATAGGGGAGAGGGTGTAATCGTTCCCTCTCCCCTATGGGGAGAGGGTTAGGGTGAGGGGAAACCAACTTGAGCTAACCTATGTCCTCATCCCGTCCGGTGTTTCGTTCCCGTTGGCTGCCGTACCTGCTGGTCGCGCCGCAACTGGTCATCACCGTTATCTTCTTTATCTGGCCTGCGGGCGAAGCGCTGTGGTACTCGGTGCAGAGCGTCGATCCGTTCGGGCTCTCCAGCCAGTTTGTTGGCCTGGATAATTTCGCTGCCCTGTGGCACGACAGCTACTACATCGACGCCTTCTGGACGACGATCAAGTTCAGCACCCTGGTTACCTTTAGCGGCCTGATCGCCTCGCTGTTTTTCGCCGCGCTGGTGGATTACGTGGTGCGCGGCAGCCGTCTCTATCAGACCCTGATGCTGCTGCCCTACGCCGTGGCGCCCGCCGTCGCCGCCGTGCTGTGGATCTTCCTCTTCAACCCCGGGCGCGGGCTGATCACCCATTTCCTCGGTGAATTCGGCTATGACTGGAACCACGCCCAGAACAGCGGCCAGGCGATGTTCCTGGTGGTGTTCGCCTCGGTATGGAAGCAGATCAGCTACAACTTCCTGTTCTTCTTTGCCGCGCTGCAGTCCATCCCGCGCTCGCTGGTAGAAGCTGCCGCGATTGACGGCGCAGGCCCGATCCGCCGCTTCTTTAAACTGGCGCTGCCGCTGATCGCCCCGGTGAGTTTCTTCCTGCTGGTGGTCAACCTGGTCTACGCCTTCTTCGACACCTTCCCGGTGATCGACGCTGCCACCGCAGGCGGCCCGGTGCAGGCGACCACCACGCTTATCTATAAGATCTACCGCGAAGGGTTTGCCGGTCTGGATCTCTCGGCCTCTGCCGCCCAGTCGGTGGTGCTGATGTTCCTCGTCATCATCCTCACGGTGGTGCAGTTCCGCTATGTCGAAAGTAAGGTGCGCTACCAATGATTGAGAACCGTCGCGGGCTGACGATTTTCAGCCATACCATGCTGATTCTGGGGATCGTCGTCATCCTGTTCCCGCTGTACGTGGCCTTTGTTGCCGCCACGCTGGATCGCAACGCCATATTCGAAACCCCGATGACGCTCATCCCCGGCGGCCATCTTTTCGAGAACATGGCCACCATCTGGACCCAGGGCGTCGGCGTTAACAGCGCCCCGTTCTGGCTGATGATGCTCAACAGCTTCATCATGGCGCTGGGCATTACGGTGGGCAAAATCGTGGTGTCGATGCTGTCGGCCTTCGCCATCGTCTGGTTCCGCTTTCCGCTGCGTAACCTGTTCTTCTGGATGATCTTTATCACCCTTATGCTGCCGGTGGAGGTGCGTATCTTCCCGACGGTAGAGGTGATCGCTAACCTCGGCATGCTGGACAGCTACGCGGGCTTAACCCTGCCGCTGATGGCCTCGGCCACCGCCACCTTCCTGTTCCGCCAGTTCTTTATGACCCTGCCGGACGAACTGATTGAGGCCGCGCGTATCGACGGCGCGTCACCGATGCGCTTCTTCCGCGACATCGTGCTGCCGCTGTCGAGAACCAACCTCGCGGCGCTGTTTGTGATCACCTTTATCTACGGCTGGAACCAGTACCTGTGGCCGCTGCTGATTATCCAGGACGTCAACCTCGGCACCGCCGTGGCGGGCATCAAAGGCATGATCGCCACCGGCGAAGGCACCACCCTCTGGAACCAGGTGATGGCGGCGATGCTGCTCACCCTTATCCCACCCGTAGTCATTGTTTTAGCCATGCAGCGTGCGTTTGTCCGCGGCCTGGTCGATAGCGAGAAATAAGATGGCAGGTTTAAAACTACAGGCAGTTACCAAAAGCTGGGACGGCAAAACCCAGGTCATTCAGCCCCTCACCCTCGACGTGGCGGACGGAGAATTTATCGTGATGGTCGGCCCGTCGGGCTGCGGCAAATCAACCCTGCTGCGGATGGTGGCTGGCCTTGAGCGCGTCACTTCGGGCGATATCTGGATCGACCGCAAGCGCGTCACCGAGATGGAGCCCAAAGACAGGGGCATCGCGATGGTGTTCCAGAACTACGCGCTTTATCCGCACATGAGCGTGGAGGAGAACATGGCCTGGGGGCTGAAAATCCGCGGCATGGGCAAGGGCCACATTGAGGAGCGCGTCAAAGAGGCGGCGCGCATTCTGGAGCTGGACGGCCTGCTGAAGCGCCGCCCGCGCGAGCTCTCCGGCGGCCAGCGTCAGCGTGTGGCGATGGGCCGCGCCATCGTGCGCGATCCGGCGGTATTCCTGTTTGACGAACCGCTCTCAAACCTCGACGCCAAGCTGCGCGTGCAGATGCGTCTTGAGCTGCAGCAGCTGCACCGCCGCCTGAAAACCACCTCCCTGTACGTCACCCACGATCAGGTCGAGGCGATGACTCTCGCCCAGCGGGTGATGGTAATGAACAAAGGTGTCGCCGAGCAGATTGGCACCCCGGTGGAGGTGTACGAAAAGCCTGCCAGCCGCTTTGTGGCGAGCTTTATCGGTAGCCCGGCGATGAACCTGCTGGAGGGGCGCATCAGCGCTGCGGGCACCCATTTTGAAATGGACAGCGGCATGGCGCTGCCGATCAACTGGTTCTATCGCGGCTATGCCGGACGCAAAATGACCCTGGGTATCCGCCCGGAACATATTGCGCTAAGCTCGCAGGCGGAAGGCGGCGTACCGCTGGTGATGGACACCCTGGAGATGCTGGGGGCCGATAACCTGGCGCACGGACGCTGGGGCGAGCAGAAGCTGGTGGTGCGCATGTCGCATCAGGAGCGCCCGAAAGCGGGCAGCACGCTGTGGCTGCACCTGCCGGAAAATCATCTGCACTTATTTGATGGTGAAACAGGACAACGCATATGAGTAACTGGCCTTATCCCCGCATCGTCGCCCACCGGGGCGGCGGTAAACTGGCCCCGGAAAACACGCTGGCGGCCATCGACACCGGCGCACGCTACGGTCACACTATGATCGAGTTCGACGCCAAATTGTCGAAAGACGGGGAGATCTTCCTCCTGCATGATGACAACCTCGAGCGTACCAGCAACGGCTGGGGCGTGGCGGGGGATCTGCCGTGGCGCGACCTGCTGAAAGTGGATGCCGGAAGCTGGTTCAGCGGCGAATTCACAGGCGAGCCGCTGCCGCTGCTTGCGGAAGTGGCCGATCGCTGTCGCCAGCACGGGATGATGGCCAACATCGAAATTAAACCGACCACCGGCACGGGGCCGTTAACCGGCAAGGTGATTGCGCTCGCGGCACGGGAGCTGTGGGCTGGCATGACGCCGCCGCTGCTGTCGTCGTTTGAGATTGATGCCCTGGAAGCGGCCCAGGCTGCGGCGCCGGAGCTGCCGCGCGGACTATTGCTGGACGAGTGGCGGGAAGACTGGCGCGAACTGACCACCCGGCTGGGCTGCGTGTCGATTCACCTGAACCATCGTCTGCTGAATGAAGGGCGGGTAGAGGCGCTGAAAGCCGCGGGATTACATATCCTGGTTTATACCGTCAACCAGCCCCAGCGTGCAGCCGAACTGCTGCGCTGGGGTGTGGATTGTATCTGTACCGATGCGATTGCCCTTATTGGCCCGGACTTTCAGCCCTAAGGGTTATTGAGCATTGAGCCATTCTGCTGCTGCGGCAGCATATGTTGCTGCTGCACGCCGCTGGCATCGACCCCGCCGCCGCTGAGCATCCCGCCGTTGGTGTTAGGCAGAACCTGCACCCCCGGCTGGCTCTGCTGAACCCGCAGAGTGTTGTTATTCATCTGGGTTTGCAGATGCTGCTGCTGGACGCGGGTCTGCGTCTGCAGCTGCTGGTTGAGCATCCCTGTCTGCTGCTGCTGCTGGATCATCATCTGATTTTGCATTCGCTGCTGGCTGGGGTTCTGATAGCCCGGCTGGTTGGGGTTATTCAGGGTGTTGATCGGCTGCGCGAACACGGCAAACGGCAGTAACGCCGCAACAAGAATGAGTCGTTTCATGGTCATTCCCTCCTTCTGAGGCCTTACCTAAGTTTACCTCGAATCCGCCATTACGATGATTTTTTAAGAGTTATGAACCAGGATTAAGCGGGAGCCCGAGTCCCATCACCTGGAGAATTATAAAGATGAAACCAACGTTTATACGCTGGGTAGCGATTGCTGCCCTGACGGCAGGCGGTACGTTTTGCGTGGCAGCGAATCCTCCGGCGGCACCGCCGGTATCCTACGGCGTGGAGGAGGATGTGTTCCATCCCATACGGGCGCAGAAGGGGATGGTTGCCTCGGTAGATGCTCTCGCCACCCAGGTCGGGGTGGATATCCTCAGGCAGGGCGGTAATGCGGTAGATGCGGCGGTGGCGGTGGGTTACGCGCTGGCGGTCACCCACCCGCAGGCGGGTAACCTCGGCGGCGGCGGTTTCATGATGCTGCGCACCAAAGAGGGCGTGACCACGGCCATCGACTTCCGTGAAATGGCCCCGGATCAGGCGACGCGCGACATGTTCCTCGACGAGCAGGGCAACGCCGACAGTAAAAAATCGCTTACCTCCCATCTGGCGACCGGCACGCCGGGCACCGTGGCGGGCTTCTCGCTGGCGCTGGATAAATACGGCACTCTGCCGCTGAACAAGGTGGTGCAGCCGGCCATCAAGCTGGCGCGCGACGGCTTTGAGGTTAACGACGCCCTGGCCGACGATCTGAAAACCTACGGCAGCGAAGTGATCCCCAACCATGAGAACAGCAAAGCGATCTTCTGGAAGGATGGCGAGCCGCTGAAGAAGGGCGACAAGCTGGTGCAGACCAACCTCGCCAAAAGCCTGGAGATGATCGCGGAGAACGGCCCGGACGCCTTCTATAAAGGGCAGATTGCCGACCAGATTGCCGAAGAGATGAGTAAAAACGGCGGGCTGATCACCAAAGCGGATCTGGCCGCCTACAAAGCGGTGGAGCGCACGCCAATCAGCGGCGACTATCGCGGGTATCAGATCTACTCCATGCCGCCGCCGTCTTCCGGGGGCATCCATATCGTGCAGATCCTCAACATTCTTGAAAACTTCGATATGCACAAATTTGGCTTCGGCAGCGCGGATACGTTGCAGGTGATGGCCGAGGCGGAGAAGTATGCCTATGCCGACCGCTCGGAGTATCTGGGCGACCCGGATTTCGTTAAGGTGCCGTGGCAGGCGCTGACCAACAAAGCCTATGCCAAATCCCTGGCCGATCAGATCGATATCAACAAAGCCAGACCTTCGAGCGAGATCCGCCCCGGCAAGCTGGCGCCGTATGAGAGCAACCAGACCACCCACTTCTCGGTGGTGGATAAGGACGGAAACGCGGTGGCGGTGACCTATACGCTCAACACCACCTTCGGGACCGGGATCGTGGCGGGCAACAGCGGCATTCTGCTGAACAACGAGATGGACGACTTCTCGGCCAAGCCGGGCGTGCCGAACGTTTACGGGCTGGTGGGCGGGGATGCCAACGCCGTCGGGCCGAAGAAGCGTCCGCTGTCGTCGATGTCGCCGACCATCGTGGTGAAAGACGGTAAAACCTGGCTGGTGACCGGCAGCCCGGGCGGGAGCCGCATTATTACCACCGTGCTGCAGATGGTGGTCAACAGCATCGATTTCGGGATGAACGTGGCGGAAGCCACCAACGCGCCGCGCTTCCATCACCAGTGGCTGCCGGATGAGCTGCGGGTGGAGAAGGGCTTCAGCCCGGACACCCTGAAACTGCTGGAGCAGCGCGGGCAGAAAGTGGCGGTGAAAGAGGCGATGGGCAGCACCCAGAGCATTATGGTCGGGCCGGATGGCACGCTGTATGGGGCGTCGGATCCGCGTACGCCAGGGGATTTAACGGCGGGGTATTGAGTTATTTGCCGGGTGGCGGCTTCGCCTTACCCGGCCTACAAGGTCAACGCAAAACGGCAACCTCGGTTGCCGTTTTTAATGTTTGCACCCTCTCCCTGTGGGAGAGGGCCGGGGTGAGGGCACCAGCCCGCACAAAACTACTTAATACGCGCCATATAAAGCGCATCCACAAATTCGCCGTCGCGCAGGGCAAACTTATTCCCGGTGCCTTCCACGACAAAGCCGTATTTGCGGTACAGGGCAACGGCGGACGGATTGTCGGAAAATACCGTCAGCTCAATGCGTTCGATGCGCAGCCAGTTGTCGCACAGGTTGATCATCTCCCGCATTAACGCGCTGCCCACACCGTGGCCCTGCACGTCGGCAGAAACGCCGATGCCAAAGGTTGCCACATGGCTGCGGCGCGGATTTTCCATCACATCCAGCACCAGATGACCGACTACCTTATCGTCCAGGCAGGCCACCAGTTGGCGTCTGCCTGGCTTTCTCATCACCCGTTCCTGCCACATCTCCATCGAAGGATGAGGAAGTTGTAGTGTGTTGTGATACACCCCTGGATGGGCATTTAGCTGGCGTAAAACTTCGGCATCGGCGGCTTCAACGTGGCGTATCACTATCTCACTCATTCCTTCGTCCTCAGTTAGTTAGGTTCCTTTCCAACATCCATGAGATTTAAATGTGAGTCAACTAGCATTTTTTGCAAAAAATGAGTGGACAAGTGCGAATGAGAATGATTATTATTGTCCTGCATTCAGGAAGTCCGCGACGGAAACCTGAAAGCACGACATTGCTCACATTGCTTCCAGTATTATTTTAGCCAGCGTTTCGCTGGCTTTTTTTTGCCTAAAGCTTTTGCAACGGTATGAGTTCAGGCGTGTCAGGCACGTTCTCTTTCATCAGGCCCACCACGTTGTTCTTCTCGGCGAGAGCAGGTAACACCTCCGCCTGGCCGGAAAACACACCGCCTTTTTTGACCGCCAGCGTCCGGTAGAGCAGGGTGCCCGTGACCTGACCGTTCTCGCAGATCTCAATGGCATCGCCGCTGCACTGGCCGATAACCTTGCCATCGACAATCAGCTCCCGGCAGGTGATGTTCCCCTCCACCTGGCCCCCACGCATGATTTTTATCAGGCTATCTTTGGAGTCGATATTGCCGGTCAGCGTGCCGTGAACGTAGACGTGCCCGCCCGAGACGATATTGCCTTCAAAGTGCACATCGCTGGCAATAACGGTGGTGCCGTGTTTCTCCACCGCGGTGGGCTCTTTCTCACTGACCGGGGCCGGTGCGATCATCTCTGGCTTGTCAATTTCGGTGATTTTTTGCTTTTTAAACATAAGGTTGACCTGATTAGATAAGAGGGGAATAGCAAAAGCCATTAGGGTCAATGCCGCGAACAGCCACGTCAGGGAGCGGGCGTTAAAGCACCAGGCGACCAGGGCGAGCAGCCAGAAGAGAAGTGCGCTATTCAACGCGAGATATTTTCTGTCCATAGAAAATGAGCGCGACTCCGTTCGCGAGCAGGTTGATTTGACCGCCTCCTTATCCTGATAATTTCGGCCAGGATCAAGGTCCTGGCTGCCATTTTAGGATTCGTTATAGAAATATATTTCAGCGTCATGTTGCGCTATGGTTGAAAGCAGAGACCTTAGCCAGGAACAACACCATGACACTACACTGCGCATTTATTGGATTTGGCAAAAGCACCACCCGCTATCACCTTCCGTATGTTCTTACCCGTAAAGCCAGCTGGCACGTGGCGCACATCTTCCGCCGCCACCCGAAACCGGAAGAGCAGTCCCCGCAGTACTCCCATATTCACTTCACCAGCGATCTCGACGAGGTGCTGAACGATCCTGAAGTGAAGCTGGTGATCGTCTGTACCCATGCCGACAGCCATTTTGAGTACGCAAAACTCGCCCTGGAAGCCGGTAAAAACGTGCTGGTGGAAAAGCCGTTCACCCCGACGATGGCCGAAGCAAAAGAGCTCTTCGAGCTGGCCCGCAGCAAAGGGCTGACCGTCAGCCCGTATCAGAACCGCCGCTTCGACACCTGCTTCCTCACCGCGAAACAGGCCATTGAGAGCGGCAAGCTGGGCGACATCGTCGAAGTTGAAAGCCACTTCGATTACTACCGTCCGGTGGCCGAGACCAAACCCGGCCTGCCGCAGGACGGCTCGTTCTACGGCCTCGGCGTGCACACCATGGATCAAATCATCTCCCTGTTCGGTCGCCCGGATCACGTGGCCTATGACATCCGCAGCCTGCGTAACAAAGCTAATCCTGACGATACCTTTGAAGCGCAGCTGTTCTACGGCGACCTGAAAGCAATCGTCAAAACCAGCCATCTGGTGAAAATCGACTACCCGAAATTCATCGTCCACGGCACCAAAGGCTCGTTTATCAAATACGGTATCGACCAGCAGGAGACCAGCCTGAAAGCCAACATCATGCCGGGCGAGCCAGGGTTTGCGGCGGATGATTCCGTGGGCGTGCTGGAGTACGTTAACGACGCGGGCGTGACGGTGAAAGAGGAGATCAAACCGGGCACCGGCGACTACGGTCAGGTCTACGACGCGCTGTTTGAAACCCTCACCAACGGAGCCCCTAATTACGTCAAGGAAATTGAAGTGATGACCAACCTTGAAATCCTTGAACGGGCCTTTGAACAGGCTTCACCTGCCACAGTAACCCTTGCCAGATAAGCCTGAATGACTCCTCTGTGTTTGTTCAGATATTTTGAACAGAGGAGTCAATTTTCACCCTCTATGATCCCAGGTCGATTGCGTCCACACTTACTCCATCGAAACGAACTGAGGGTAAAAACAATGATCTTCTTACGCAAAGCAAACGACCGCGGTCACGCAAACCATGGCTGGCTGGACTCATGGCACAGCTTCTCGTTCGCCGATTATTACGACCCGAATTTTATGGGTTTCTCGGCACTGCGCGTGATTAACGATGACGTGATCGATGGCGGCCAGGGCTTTGGTACCCACCCGCACAAAGACATGGAAATCCTGACCTACGTGCTGGAAGGGGCGGTTGAGCACCAGGACAGCATGGGTAACAAAGAGCAGGTTCCGGCGGGCGAGTTCCAGATTATGAGTGCCGGTACCGGGGTACGTCACTCCGAGTACAACCCAAGCAAAACCGACCGTCTGCGTCTGTACCAGATCTGGATCATTCCGGAAGCGAAAGGCATCACCCCGCGCTACGAGCAACGCCGCTTTGACGCGCAGCAGGGTAAACAGCTGGTGCTTTCCCCGGATGCGCGTGACGGCTCGCTGAAAGTGCATCAGGACATGGAGCTCTACCGCTGGGCGCTGGCGAAAGACGAGCAGTCTGTGCACCAGATTGCCGCCAACCGCAAAGTGTGGATCCAGGTGGTGAAAGGCGAAGTGACCATCAACGGCACTAAAGCCACCACCAGCGATGGTCTGGCTATCTGGGATGAGCAGGCGATCTCCGTGCATGCCGACAGCGCCGCTGAAGTCCTGCTGTTCGACCTGCCGCCGGTCTAAATCATAAATAATTTCCAGCCTTCTCCTTTCGCAGGGGAAGGTTGGTCTTTGTCCGTGATAAACTGAGGAAATCTATTGCTACCGATTTCTCTCAGGACGATGAAAAAGAAAAGACCCGTACTTCAGGATGTAGCCGATCGCGTCGGTGTGACTAAAATGACGGTCAGCCGTTTCTTACGTAACCCGGAGCAGGTCTCCGTGGCGTTACGTGGCAAGATTGCCGCTGCTCTCGATGAACTGGGTTATATTCCTAACCGCGCCCCGGATATTCTCTCCAACGCCACCAGCCGCGCGGTGGGTGTCCTGCTTCCCTCCCTGACCAACCAGGTTTTCGCCGAAGTGCTTCGCGGCATTGAAAGCGTGACCGACGCCTTTGGCTATCAGACCATGCTCGCCCACTACGGCTACAAGCCGGAGCTGGAAGAGGAGCGTCTGGAGTCGATGCTCTCCTGGAACATTGACGGCCTGATCCTCACCGAGCGCACCCACACCCCCCGCACCCTGAAGATGATCGAAGTGGCGGGTATTCCGGTGGTGGAGCTGATGGACAGCCAGTCACCCTGTCTCGATATCGCGGTCGGATTCGACAACTTTGAAGCCGCCCGCCAGATGACGGCGGCGATCATCGCCCGCGGCCATCGTCATGTCGCCTATCTTGGCGCACGTCTGGATGAACGTACTATCATCAAACAGAAGGGGTACGAGCAGGCGATGCTCGACGCGAACTTAACGCCGTACAGTGTGATGGTCGAGCAATCCTCTTCCTACACCTCCGGCATTGAGCTGATGCGTCAGGCGCGTCGTGAATATCCGCAGCTTGATGGCATCTTCTGTACCAACGATGACCTCGCGGTGGGCGCCGCTTTCGAATGCCAGCGTCTCGGGCTTTCCATCCCGCAGGATATGGCGATCGCCGGTTTCCACGGTCATGACATCGGCCAGGTGATGGAGCCGCGTCTGGCGAGCGTCCTGACGCCGCGCGAGCGCATGGGCCGTATCGGTGCGGAACGCCTGCTGGCGCGCATTCGCGGTGAGACGGTGACGCCTAAAATGTTAGATTTAGGTTTCACGCTGTCACCAGGTGGATCTATTTAGCCTGACAAGTTTGAACTAGCTCACACTTATTCACTTCGCGCACGTTTGGATATTGCTTCTCGATAGCCCCGGCAGGACAATGTTACCGATAACTGTTACCCGTAACAATCGACTGAGGGACATACCTTGAGCACCACTAATCCTGATCACCACGTTTATGTCCTGATGGGCGTTTCCGGTAGCGGTAAGTCCGCCGTTGCCAGTGAAGTGGCGCATCAAATTCATGCCGCGTTCCTTGATGGTGATTTTCTCCATCCGCGCAGCAACATCACCAAAATGGCCTCCGGTGAGCCGCTGAACGACGACGATCGTAAGCCGTGGCTGCAGGCGCTGAACGATGCCGCCTTTGCCATGCAGCGTACCAATAAAGTGTCGCTGATCGTCTGCTCCGCGCTGAAAAAGACCTACCGCGACCAGCTGCGCGAAGGTAATGCCAATCTCTCCTTTATCTACCTGAAGGGCGATTTCGACGTGATCGAAACCCGTCTGAAAGCGCGCAAAGGGCACTTCTTCAAAACCCAGATGCTGGTGACGCAGTTCGAAACGCTGCAGGAACCGGGCGCTGACGAAAGCGATGTGCTGGTGGTGGATATCGATCAACCGCTGGACGGTGTTGTAGCAAGCACCATTGAGGTCATTAACAAAAGGCAGTAAGTTTTGAGTACGTTAACGCTTGTTTTAACAGCAGTCGGCTCCGTGCTGTTGCTGCTGTTTTTAGTGATGAAGGCCCGTATGCACGCCTTCGTTGCTTTGATGGTGGTCTCTATTGGTGCAGGTCTCTTTTCCGGAATGCCGCTCGATAAAATCGCAGTGACCATGGAAAAAGGGATGGGAGGCACGTTAGGCTTCCTGGCGATTGTGGTCGCGCTTGGCGCGATGTTCGGCAAAATTCTGCATGAAACCGGCGCGGTCGATCAGATCGCCGTCAAAATGCTGAAATCCTTCGGTCACAGCCGGGCGCACTACGCCATTGGTCTGGCCGGTCTGATCTGCGCGCTGCCGCTGTTCTTCGAAGTGGCGGTGGTGCTGCTGATTAGCGTGGCCTTCTCTATGGCCCGCCATACCGGCACCAACCTGGTGAAGCTGGTGATCCCGCTGTTTGCCGGTGTGGCCGCCGCCGCGGCGTTCCTGCTGCCGGGGCCTGCGCCGATGCTGCTGGCCTCGCAGATGCACGCTGATTTTGGCTGGATGATCCTGATTGGTCTGTGCGCGGCGATCCCGGGGATGCTGATTGCCGGTCCGCTGTGGGGCAATTTCATCAGCCGTTACGTTGAGTTGCACATTCCTGATGACGTCTCCGAGCCGCATCTGGGCGAAAACAAAATGCCGTCCTTCGGCTTTAGCCTCGCGCTGATCCTGCTGCCGCTGGTGCTGGTGGGGCTGAAAACCATTGCCGCGCGCTTTGTGCCGGTGGGCTCGAGTGCTTACGAGTGGTTTGAGTTTATCGGCCATCCGTTCACCGCGATCCTGGTGGCCTGTCTGGTGGCGATTTACGGTCTGGCGATGCGCCAGGGTATGGCGAAAGACAGGGTAATGGAGATCTGCGGTCACGCGCTGCAGCCGGCGGGCATTATCCTGCTGGTGATCGGTGCGGGCGGGGTGTTCAAGCAGGTGCTGGTCGATTCCGGCGTTGGCCCGGCATTGGGTGGGGCGCTCACCGGAATGGGCCTGCCGGTTGCGGTGACCTGCTTCGTGCTGGCTGCGGCGGTGCGTATCATTCAGGGCTCTGCAACCGTGGCCTGTTTAACCGCCGTCGGGCTGGTGATGCCGGTGATTGAGCAGTTGAACTACTCCGGCGCGCAGATGGCAGCACTGTCTATCTGTATCGCGGGTGGGTCGATTGTGGTGTCGCACGTTAACGACGCCGGTTTCTGGCTGTTCGGTAAATTTACCGGGGCGACGGAAGCGCAAACCCTGAAAACCTGGACGATGATGGAAACCATCCTCGGGACGACCGGGGCGATTGTGGGGATGATTGCGTTTACGTTGTTGAGCTAGCGGCTACAAAGCCAGACCGTAAATCGTAGGCCGGGTAAGGCGTAGCCGCCACCCGGCTTCTGGCACCCCGCACTGGGGTGAACATGTGGCAACGGTGGTGGTTCCGTTCACTTCAGGTTCCGTCCTTCTCTGTATGCCATGTCACCCGTGAACGTGTCAGGGGGGCTTGCCGCCGCCCCCCTGACCACCCCGGCTCCCGGCAAAGAAAATCGCCGCTTCGCGGTACCCTCAGCTTATTCCTTTCGGCTATCGGGTCGGGGGCGATCCTACATCCCTGTAGGTCGCCCCCTCCCGGCGCATCCATGCG
Organism: Enterobacter sp. MF024; assembly: GCF_005843915.1. Classification (NCBI taxonomy): domain Bacteria; kingdom Pseudomonadati; phylum Pseudomonadota; class Gammaproteobacteria; order Enterobacterales; family Enterobacteriaceae; genus Enterobacter; species Enterobacter sp. MF024. Next base: position 88,754 of record NZ_VCBB01000015.1, read on the forward strand.
CCTCGCCCCGGCCTCCAGTCAACGCTTCGGCGATTTTCAGCCGGACCAGGGAGCCGCTGCGGGTGTTTTGCTTACCTGACTATTTTCGCGGCTGGAGATTTAATTTCTGGATATGAGGGCAGGGACGTAGGCCGGGTAAGGCGTAGCCGCCACCCGGCGTGAACATGTGGCAACGGTGGTGGTTCCGTTCACTTTACGTTCCTTGCTTCTCTGTATGCCACGTCACCCGTGAACGTGTCAGGGGGGCTTGCCGCCGCCCCCCTGACCACCCCGGCTCCCGGCAAAGAAAATCGCCGCTTCGCGGTACCCTCAGCTTATTCCTTTCGGCTATCGGGTCGGGGGCGATCCTACATCCCTGTAGGTCGCCCCCTCCCGGCGCATCCATGCGCCTCGCCCCGGCCTCCAGTCAACGCTTCGGCGATTTTCAGCCGGACCAGGGAGCCGCTGCGGGTGTTTTGCTTACCTGACTATTTTCGCGGCTGGAGATTTAATTTCTGGATATGAGGGCAGGGACGTAGGCCGGGTAAGGCGTAGCCGCCACCCGGCGTGAACATGTGGCAACGGTGGTGGTTCCGTTCACTTTACGTTCCTTGCTTCTCTGTATGCCACGTCACCCGTGAACGTGTCAGGGGGGCTTGCCGCCGCCCCCCTGACCACCCCGGCTCCCGGCAAAGAAAATCGCCGCTTCGCGGTACCCTCAGCTTATTCCTTCCGGCTATCGGGCCGGGGGCGATCCTACATCCCTGTAGGTCGCCCCCTCTCGGCGCATCCATGCGCCTCGCTCCGGCCTCCAGTCAACGCTTCGGCGATTTTCAGCCGGACCAGGGAGCCGCTGCGGGTGTTTTGCCAGCTTTTAACTCAATTGCTGTTGAGCAAATCGCTGTCAAAAAATGATGAAAGAGTGGCAGGAGATTTACTTCAGGAACTGGTTGGGTTTTATAGCGATACGCTAAAAGCACCGCGCTGGCTGCGTACAGATGAAGGTGTCGTGCTGCTGTAAAAAGCCGGGTGGCGCTAGCGCTTACCCGGCCTACATTTCGTGCCTGACGGTTTTGTAGGCCGGGTAAGGCGTAGCCGCCACCCGGCGTCTGGCACCGGGATGAACGGAACGACCTGGAAAGCCGCAAGTTCCCCTCACCCTAACCCTCTCCCCAAAGGGGCGAGGGGCTCGTTAGTCACCCCTTCATCCACGCCCGAATCCCATCCAAAAACATCTGCGTCGCCATCATCACCAGTATCAATCCCATTAATCGCTCCAGCGCATTCACCCCTTTCTCCCCCAGCAGGCGTAAAAACAGCGACGACTGCAGCAGGATGATAAAGGTCCCGCCCCAGGCTATCAGCAGGGCAATCACCAGATGGCTCATCTGATTCGGATACTGATGCGACAGCAGCATCAGCGTCGCCAGAATGGTCGGCCCGGCGACCAGCGGGATCGCCAGCGGCACAATAAACGGCTCTTCACCCGCAGGCAGGCCGCTGCTGTTGCCTTCGCTGCTCGGGAAAATCATTTTAATGGCGATCAGGAACAGAATAATCCCGCCGGAAATCGAGACCGTTTCAGCACGTAAATTCAGGAACGCGAGGATTTTCTCGCCGGCAAACAGGAAGATAAACATCACCAGCAGAGCGATGAGCAGCTCGCGGATCATGATGGCCCGACGGCGCTTCGGCTCGGTGTGCTTCAACACCGACATGAAAATAGGCAGGTTTCCGAGTGGATCCATAATTAGGATCAATAAAACAGCTGCGGAAATGATTTCGCTCATCGTAGGTTATCCCTGATACTTGTATGGTTTCTCGGATGATTAGCTCTTTTTCTGATAGCCGGGCAATCATCGATTAATTTCGCTTGCGACTTTGGCAGCATTTTGTAATGTGAAGCATATCCCAGTTCAATACTGGCTTGCATAAACAGCACACACCCTCTGCAGGAAAAAAATGCTATGAAAAACGTTGGTTTTATCGGCTGGCGCGGTATGGTCGGCTCTGTACTCATGCAACGCATGGTTGAAGAGCGCGACTTCGACGCTATCCGCCCGGTCTTCTTCTCCACTTCCCAGCTCGGCCAGGCTGCTCCGTCCTTTGGGGGTTCCACAGGCACGTTGCAGGATGCTTTTGATCTGGAAGCGTTGAAGGCGCTGGACATTATCGTGACCTGCCAGGGCGGCGATTATACCAACGAAATTTATCCAAAGCTCCGTGAAAGCGGCTGGCAGGGCTACTGGATTGACGCGGCCTCTTCGCTGCGCATGAAAGACGACGCCATCATTATTCTTGACCCGGTTAACCAGGATGTCATCACCGATGGCCTGAACAAGGGCGTGAAAACCTTCGTCGGCGGCAACTGCACCGTCAGCCTGATGCTGATGTCGCTGGGCGGCCTGTTTGCTCAGGATCTGGTGGAGTGGGTCTCGGTTGCCACCTATCAGGCAGCCTCCGGCGGCGGCGCGCGTCATATGCGCGAGCTGCTGACCCAGATGGGCCAGCTGCACGCAAGCGTTGCGCAAGAGCTGGCAAATCCGGCGTCCGCCATTCTCGATATCGAGCGTAAAGTGACTCAGCTGACCCGCAGCGGCGAGCTGCCGGTGGATAACTTCGGCGTACCGCTGGCCGGTGGCCTGATCCCGTGGATCGACAAACAGCTGGATAACGGCCAGACCCGCGAAGAGTGGAAAGGCCAGGCCGAGACCAACAAAATTCTGCGTACCTCTTCCGTGATCCCGGTTGACGGCCTGTGCGTGCGCATCGGGGCGCTGCGCTGCCACAGCCAGGCATTCACCATCAAACTGAAAAAAGATGTGTCTATTCCGACGGTGGAAGAGCTGCTCGCATCGCACAATCAGTGGGCGAAAGTAGTGCCAAACGACCGCGACATCACCATGCGCGAGCTGACCCCTGCGGCAGTGACCGGCACATTATCTACCCCTGTTGGACGCCTGCGTAAACTAAATATGGGGCCAGAATACCTTTCCGCCTTTACCGTCGGCGACCAGCTGTTATGGGGTGCCGCCGAGCCGCTGCGCAGGATGCTGCGTCAGCTGGCGTAATAAATACTTAATACTAAGGGGTGATTTATCACCCCTTTTTTTGCGTACTAAAGGACGAAAACGCAAATGATCCATTATTTTTCGGGAGTCATATAAAGCGTTGGCTATGCTTTATGCGGGATGCCACATATTCCGCCTGGAGGTTGGATGGAACAGAGAGGATGCACAGTGTGCTGTTCCATTCAGGTCACATCAAGGTCGTACCCGGCGCGCGAAAGGGGCGGCAACTAAAAAAACAGGATGAACACCATGTCTGTTCGTATTGATAGAGACGTGATTAATGCGCTTATTGCGGGTCACTTTGCGGATCCGTTTTCTGTACTTGGCATGCACCGCACTGACGCCGGGCTGGAAGTCCGGGCACTGTTACCTGACGCAACGGAAGTGTGGGTGATTGAACCCAAAACCGGTCGCAAGGTCGGTAAACTCGAATGTATCGATTCACGCGGCTTCTTCGCTGGCGTGATGGCCCGCCGTAAAAACTTCTTCCGCTATCAGCTCGCCGTGATCTGGCATGGTCAGCAGAATCTGATCGACGATCCCTATCGCTTTGGTCCTCTGTTGCAGGAGATGGACGCCTGGCTGCTGTCGGAAGGTACGCACCTGCGGCCTTATGAAACCCTCGGCGCGCACGCCGACACGATGGACGGCGTCACCGGCACCCGCTTTACCGTCTGGGCACCGAATGCCCAACGCGTCTCCGTGGTGGGGCAGTTCAACTACTGGGATGGCCGCCGCCACCCGATGCGCCTGCGCCGTGAAACCGGCATCTGGGAGCTGTTTATCCCCGGCGCGCAAAACGGCCAGCTGTACAAATATGAGATGATCGATGCTCACGGCAAGCTGCGCATCAAGGCCGACCCCTATGCCTTCGAGGCACAGATGCGCCCGGAAACGGCGTCACTGATTTGCGGCCTGCCGGAGAAAGTCGCCCAGAGCGAAGAGCGCGCCCGGGCCAACCAGTTCAATATGCCGATCTCCATTTACGAAGTCCATCTTGGCTCCTGGCGTCGTCATACCGATAACAACTTCTGGCTCAGCTACCGGGAGCTGGCCGACCAGCTGATCCCCTATGTGAAATGGATGGGCTTTACCCATCTGGAGCTGCTGCCGATCAACGAACACCCGTTTGACGGCAGCTGGGGCTACCAGCCGACCGGGATGTATGCCCCGACCCGCCGTTTCGGCACCCGGGATGACTTCCGCTACTTTATCAACGCCGCGCACGCCGCCGGGCTGAATGTGATCCTCGACTGGGTCCCGGGCCACTTCCCGTCCGATGATTTTGGCCTGGCGCAGTTCGACGGCACCAGCCTGTATGAGCACAGCGATCCGCGGGAAGGCTATCACCAGGACTGGAATACCCTGATCTACAACTATGGCCGTCGGGAAGTGACCAACTACCTGGTGGGCAATGCGCTCTACTGGATCGAGCGTTTCGGCATTGATGCCCTGCGCGTGGATGCGGTGGCGTCGATGATCTATCGCGACTACAGCCGCAAAGAGGGGGAGTGGATCCCGAACGAATTCGGCGGCCGCGAAAACCTCGAAGCGATCGAGTTCCTGCGTAACACCAACCGCATTCTCGGCGAGCAGTCGCCGGGCGCGGTGACGATGGCCGAAGAGTCCACCGACTTCCCGGGCGTCTCCCGTCCGCCTTCCATGGGCGGCCTCGGCTTCTGGTACAAGTGGAACCTCGGCTGGATGCACGACACCCTGGATTACATGAAGCTCGATCCAGTGCATCGCCAGTATCACCACAACAAGCTGACCTTCGGCATGCTCTATAACGGCACCGAAAACTTTATCCTGCCGCTCTCCCACGACGAAGTGGTTCACGGCAAAAAATCGATTCTCGACCGTATGCCGGGCGACGCGTGGCAGAAATTTGCCAACCTGCGCGCCTACTACGGCTGGATGTTCGCCTTCCCGGGCAAAAAGCTGCTGTTTATGGGCAACGAGTTCGCCCAGGGCCGCGAGTGGAACCACGATTCCAGCCTCGACTGGCATCTGCTGGAAGGGGGCGACAACTGGCACCACGGCGTTCAGCGCCTGGTTCGCGACCTCAACCATACTTACCGTCATCACAAGGCCCTGCACGAGCTGGACTTCGATGATTACGGCTTTGAGTGGCTGGTGGTGGATGACCACGAACGCTCGGTGCTGATCTTTGTCCGTCGCGATAAAGCGGGCAACGAAATCATCGTCGCCAGCAACTTCACCCCGGTGACGCGCCATCACTACCGGTTCGGCATCAATCAGCCGGGCAAATGGCGCGAGGTGCTGAACACCGACTCCATGCACTACCACGGCAGCAATGCGGGTAATGGTGGGCTGGTGCAGAGCGATGAACAGGAGAGCCATGGTCGTCCACAATCCCTGAGCCTGACGCTGCCGCCGCTGTCCACTATCTGGCTGGTCCGGGAGGGGGAATGACGCAACTCACTGCCGGTAAACCCGCCCCGCTCGGTGCGTGCTACGACGGGAAGGGGGTGAACTTCACGCTCTTCTCCGCCCACGCGGATCGGGTTGAACTCTGTGTGTTTGACGGCAAAGGCATTGAACATCGCTACGATCTGGTGGCGCGCAGCGGCGATATCTGGCACGGCTATCTGGAACATGCCCGCCCCGGCATGCGCTACGGCTATCGGGTGTATGGCCCCTGGGATCCGGCCAAAGGGCTGCGCTTTAACCCGGCGAAACTGCTGCTCGACCCCTGCGCGTATCAGGTCGATGGCACGCTGAATGACGACGTTCTGCTGCACAGCGGCAAAGAGACCCCGGATCATCGTGACAGCGCCGCCGTCGCGCCGAAAAGCGTGGTGGTCAACGATCATTACGACTGGGAAGAGGATGCCCCGCCCAACACGCCGTGGGGCAACACGGTCATCTATGAAGCGCACGTCAAAGGGCTGACCTGGCTGCACCCTGACATCCCGGAAGAGATCCGCGGCACCTATCAGGCGCTCAGCCATCCGGTGATGATTGCCTATTTTAAGCAGCTCGGCATCACGGCCCTGGAGTTATTGCCGGTGGCCCATTTCGCCAGCGAGCCGCGCCTGCAACGCCTCGGCCTCAGCAACTACTGGGGCTATAACCCGATGGCGATGTTTGCCCTCGAGCCGCGCTACGCCTCGCATCCCGACCGGGCGCGGGATGAGTTTCGTGACGCGGTGAAGGCGCTACACGAAGCGGGTATCGAGGTCATTCTGGATATCGTTCTCAACCACAGCGCCGAGCTGGATCTTGAAGGGCCGACCTTCTCCCTGCGCGGAATTGATAACCCTAGCTATTATTGGTTAAGAGAGGACGGGGATTATCACAACTGGACCGGGTGCGGTAACACCCTCAACCTCAGCCATCCGGCGGTAACAGACTACGCGTACGCGTGCCTGAAATACTGGGTTGAAACCTTCCACATCGACGGTTTTCGTTTTGACCTGGCCCCGGTAATGGGACGCACGCCGGAATACAGCCAGCAGGCGCCGCTGTTTGAGGCCATCAAAAACTGCCCGCTGCTCTCGGGCGTGAAGCTGATTGCTGAACCCTGGGATGTCGGCCCGGGCGGTTACCAGGTGGGGAATTTCCCGCCGCTGTTTGCCGAGTGGAACGATCACTATCGTGATGCGGCGCGCCGCTTCTGGCTGGCGCGCGATCTGTCGCTGGGGGCCTTTGCCGGACGTTTCGCGGCGTCCAGCGATCTGTTTAAACGCAACGGGCGTTTGCCTTCTGCGTCGGTCAATTTGCTGACGGCGCACGACGGATTCACCCTGCGTGACTGCGTTTGTTTCAATCAGAAACACAATGAAGCAAACGGCGAAGAAAACCGTGACGGCACCTTCAATAACCACAGTTTTAACCATGGTGTTGAAGGATTAAGTGGCAATCTGGATGTGATTGAACGGCGGCGCGCCAGCGTGCATGCGCTGCTGACCACCCTTTTGCTGTCACAGGGGACGCCGATGCTGCTGGCGGGCGATGAACATGGCCACAGTCAGCACGGCAACAACAACGCGTATTGCCAGGATAACGCGTTAACCTGGCTGGACTGGCAACAGGCCAACGAGGGATTGGTCGCCTTTACGGCCGCGCTGGTGCATCTGCGCAAGCAGATCCCGGCGCTCACCCTGAATCAGTGGTGGGAAGAGGGCGATGGCAATGTTCGCTGGTTAAATAAAAAGGCGCAACCCCTGGACGCGCACGAGTGGCAGAGCGGCGTGCCGTGCCTGCAGATCCTGCTTTCGGATTGCTGGCTCATCACCTTCAACGCCACCAATGAGGTCGCAGAAATTGCTTTACCCGAAGGGGAGTGGCGGGCTATCCCCCCCTTTGCCGGAGAGGATAATCCGGTCGTTATGACTGCCTGGCATGGGCCTGCGCACGGTGTATGTGTATTCCAGAGATGATAATAAAAGGAGTTGATCATGGTTAGGTTAGATAAGAACGACCCTCTAATGTTGGCGCGTCAGCTGCCATTGAAGTCTGTTGCCCTGATTCTTGCTGGTGGACGCGGTACCCGATTAAAAGATTTAACGATTAAACGTGCCAAACCCGCCGTCCACTTCGGCGGTAAATTCCGTATTATCGATTTTGCTCTGTCAAACTGCCTTAACTCCGGTATTCGCCGTATTGGCGTGATCACCCAGTATCAGTCCCATACCCTGGTGCAGCACATTCAGCGCGGCTGGTCGTTCTTCAGTGAGGAGATGAACGAGTTTGTCGATCTGCTGCCTGCCCAGCAGCGCGTACACGGCGAAAACTGGTATCGCGGCACCGCCGATGCGGTCACGCAGAACCTCGACATTATTCGTCGCTACGACGCCGAGTATGTGGTGATCCTTGCCGGGGACCACATCTACAAGCAGGACTACTCGCGCATGCTGATCGACCATGTCGAAAAAGGGGCGCGCTGCACCGTAGCCTGTATGCCGGTGCCCGTTGCCGAGGCGACGGCGTTTGGCGTTATGGCGGTGGATGAAAACGACAAAGTCATCGAGTTCGTGGAAAAACCGGCGAACCCGCCTTCAATGCCGGGGGATGACACTAAGTCGCTCGCCAGTATGGGTATCTATGTCTTTGATGCCGATTACCTTTACCAACTGCTGGAAGAGGATGACAAGGACGAGAAATCCAGCCACGACTTCGGCAAAGATATTATCCCGAAAATCACCAAATCTGGCATGGCCTATGCACATCCGTTCCCACTGTCCTGCGTACAGTCCGATCCGAATTCAGAACCGTACTGGCGCGATGTGGGCACCCTGGAAGCGTACTGGAAGGCCAACCTCGACCTGGCCTCTGTAACGCCAGAACTCGACATGTACGACCATAACTGGCCGATCCGCACCCACATGGAGTCTCTGCCTCCTGCGAAATTTGTGCAGGACCGCTCGGGCAGCCACGGCATGACGCTGAACTCGCTGGTTTCCGGCGGGTGCATTATCTCGGGCTCGGTGGTGGTGCAGTCGGTGTTGTTCCCGCGCGTGCGGGTGAACTCCTTCTGCAACATTGATTCGTCAGTATTGTTACCCGACGTCTGGGTGGGCCGCTCGTGCCGCCTGCGTCGTTGCGTTATCGACCGTGCCTGCGTCATCCCGGAAGGCATGGTAATTGGAGAAAATGCGGAAGAGGACGCGCGCCGTTTCTACCGCTCAGAAGAAGGTATCGTGCTGGTTACGCGTGAAATGCTGCGTAAACTGCAGATCAAACAGGAGCGATGATGCAGGTTTTACACGTTTGTTCTGAGATGTTCCCGTTGCTAAAAACCGGCGGGTTGGCGGATGTGATTGGGGCGTTACCGGCGGCGCAAATCGCCGGTGGGGTCGATACTCGCGTGCTTCTCCCTGCTTTTCCGGATATTCGTCGCGGCGTGCCTGACGCGCAGATTGTCAGCCGCCGTGAGACCTTTGCCGGGCGCATCACATTACTGTTTGGCCATTACAACGGCGTGGGCATCTACCTGATTGATGCCCCGCATCTTTATGACCGCCCAGGGAGCCCGTACCACGACACTAACCTGTTTGCCTATACCGACAACGTGCTGCGTTTCGCGCTGCTCGGCTGGGTCGGTGCGGAGATGGCCTGCGGGCTGGATCCGTTCTGGCGTCCGGACATCGTGCATGCCCACGACTGGCACGCCGGGTTAGCACCGGCGTATCTGGCGGTGCGTGGCCATCCAGCAAAATCGGTCTTTACCGTGCATAACCTGGCGTATCAGGGGATGTATTTAGCCAAACACATGGATGAAATAGAACTGCCATGGTCGTTCTTTAATATCCATGGGCTGGAGTTCAACGGGCAAATTTCGTTCCTCAAGGCCGGGCTGTACTACGCCGATCACATCACCGCCGTAAGTCCGACCTACGCGCGGGAGATCACCGAAGCGCAGTTTGGCTACGGCATGGAAGGGCTTTTGACCCAGCGCCACCGCGAAGGCCGCCTGTCGGGCATTCTCAACGGCGTGGATGAAAAAATCTGGAGCCCGGAGACCGATCTGCTGCTGAGCGCGCGCTATAACCGCGATTCGGTGGAAGATAAGGCCGAGAACAAACGTCAGCTGCAGATTGCTATGGGGCTGAAGGTCAACGACAAGGTGCCGCTGTTTGCGGTGGTGAGCCGTCTGACCAGCCAGAAAGGGCTCGATCTGGTGCTTGAAGCGCTCCCGGGTCTGCTGGAGCAGGGCGGACAGCTGGCGCTGCTGGGGGCCGGCGATCCGGTGCTGCAGGAGGGCTTCCTCGCCGCCGCCGCCGAGCATCCGGGGCAGGTGGGGGTGCAGATTGGCTATCACGAAGCGTTCTCCCATCGCATCATGGGTGGCGCCGACGTTATCCTGGTGCCGAGCCGTTTTGAGCCCTGCGGCTTAACCCAGCTGTATGGCCTGAAGTACGGCACGCTGCCTCTGGTGCGCCGTACCGGCGGGCTGGCGGATACCGTATCCGACACTTCGCTGGAGAACCTGGCAGACGGAATAGCCAGCGGATTTGTCTTCGAGGACAGTAATGCCTGGTCGCTGTTACGCGCGATTCGTCGTGCCTTCGTGTTGTGGTCACGTCCCTCTTTATGGCGTTTTGTTCAACGCCAGGCGATGGCCATGGATTTTAGCTGGCAAGTTGCGGCGCAGTCCTACCGCGATCTTTATCAACGCTTGATGTAACAACGCTGGAATCAGAGATATGAATGCACCCTTTTCCTATGCGTCTCCCACGGTAAGCATTGAGGCGTTAAAGCACTCTATCGCTTACAAGCTGATGTTCACCATCGGCAAAGATCCGGTCATCGCCAACAAACACGAATGGCTTAACGCCACGCTGTTTGCGGTGCGTGACCGGCTGGTTGAACGCTGGCTGCGCTCCAACCGCGCCCAGCTCTCACAGGAGACTCGCCAGGTTTACTATCTGTCGATGGAGTTTTTGATTGGCCGCACCCTTTCCAACGCGCTGTTGTCGCTGGGTATTTATGACGACGTCAAAACCGCGCTGGAAGAGATGGGGCTGGATTTAGAAGAGCTGATTGACGAAGAGAACGACCCCGGCTTAGGCAACGGCGGTCTGGGTCGTCTGGCGGCCTGCTTCCTCGATTCGCTGGCGACCCTCGCCCTGCCGGGGCGTGGCTACGGCATCCGCTACGATTACGGCATGTTCAAACAGAACATCGTCGATGGCCGACAGAAAGAGTCCCCGGACTACTGGCTGGAGTACGGCAACCCGTGGGAGTTCAAGCGCCACAACACCCGCTATAAGGTCCGCTTTGGGGGTCGTATTCAGCAGGAAGGCAAGAAGAGCCGCTGGGTCGAGACCGAAGAGATCCTCGCCGTGGCCTACGACCAGATTATCCCCGGCTACGACACCGATGCCACCAACACGCTGCGCCTGTGGAACGCCCAGGCCAGTAGCGAGATCAACCTCGGTAAATTCAACCAGGGCGACTACTTCGCGGCGGTGGAAGATAAAAACCACTCCGAGAACGTCTCCCGTGTGCTTTACCCGGACGACTCCACCTACTCGGGGCGCGAGCTGCGTCTGCGCCAGGAGTACTTCCTGGTCTCCGCGACCATTCAGGATATCCTGAGCCGCCACTACCAGCTGCACAAAACCTACGCCAACCTGGCCGAGAAGACCTGTATCCACCTGAATGACACCCATCCGGTGCTGTCGATCCCCGAGCTGATGCGTCTGCTGATCGACGAGCATAAGTTCAGCTGGGACGAGGCCTTCGAGGTGACCTGCCAGGTCTTCTCCTACACCAACCACACGTTGATGAGCGAAGCCCTGGAGACCTGGCCGGTGGATATGCTCGGCAAAATCCTGCCGCGCCACCTGCAGATCATCTTTGAGATTAACGACTTCTTCCTGAAAACGTTGCAGGAGCAGTATCCGCACGACACCGGCCTGCTGAGCCGCACCTCCATCATCGATGAATCCAATGGCCGCCGGGTGCGCATGGCGTGGCTGGCGGTGGTGATCAGCCACAAGGTCAACGGCGTGTCTGAGCTGCACTCTAACCTGATGGTGCAGTCGCTGTTCGCCGACTTTGCAAAAATCTTCCCGATGCGTTTCTGCAACGTCACCAACGGGGTGACGCCGCGCCGCTGGCTGGCGCTGGCTAACCAGCCGCTCTCCGAGGTGCTCGACGAGAACATTGGCCGTACCTGGCGCACCGATTTAAGCCAGCTGAGCGAGCTGGAGCAGCACGCTGATTTCCCGACGGTGATTAAAGCGGTACGCGACGCCAAGCTGCTGAACAAAAAGCGGCTGGCGGTGTGGATGGCGCTGCATCTGAACGTGGTCGCCAACCCGAAAGCGCTGTTCGACGTGCAGATCAAACGTATTCACGAGTACAAGCGTCAGCTGATGAACGTGCTGCACGTGATCACCCGCTACAACCGCATCAAGGCCGATCCGGATGCCGAGTGGGTGCCGCGCGTGAACATCTTCGCCGGTAAAGCGGCCTCGGCCTACTACACGGCGAAACACATCATCCATCTGATCAACGACGTGGCGAAGGTGATCAACAACGATCCGCAGATTGGTGACAAGCTGAAGGTCGTCTTTATCCCGAACTACAGCGTGAGTCTGGCGCAGCTGATCATTCCGGCGGCCGATCTCTCGGAGCAGATCTCGACCGCAGGCACTGAGGCTTCCGGCACCAGTAATATGAAGTTTGCCCTGAACGGCGCGCTGACCATCGGCACGCTGGACGGCGCCAACGTTGAGATGCTGGAGCACGTGGGTGAAGAAAACATCTTTATCTTCGGCAACACCACGGAAGAGGTGGAGGCGCTGCGTGCGAAGGGTTACTCGCCGCGTGACTATTACGAAAAGGATGAAGAGCTTCGTCAGGTGCTGACCCAGATCGCCACCGGGGTATTCAACCCGGACGAGCCTGGCCGCTACCGCGACCTGGTGGATTCGCTGATTAACTTTGGGGATCACTACCAGGTGCTGGCGGACTACCGCAGCTATGTGGATTGTCAGGACCGCGTGGACGAGCTGTACCGCAAGCCGGAAGAGTGGGCCACCAAAGCGATGCATAACATCGCCAACATGGGCTACTTCTCGTCGGATCGCACCATCAAAGAGTATGCCGAGACGATCTGGCATATTGATCCGGTGCGGTTGTAAAAGCAAAAAGGCAACGAAAGTTGCCTTTTTTAGTGTTTGCACCCTCTCCCTGTGGGAGAGGGCCGGGGTGAGGGCATCAGGCCGCACCGCTGTTTTTTTGCCGGGTGGCGGCTTCGCCTTACCCGGCCTACGTTCCTTAGTCTTTTGTAGGCCCGGTAAGCGTCAGCGCCACCGGGCGAGAAGCGCGCACGAATCTTGCAGGCCCGGTAAGCGTCAGCGCCACCGGGCATTTCCTCACGACGCTAACGACAGCTCACGCTTTCCCGTCCGTTCAGCCAGCCACTGCGCTACGCGCGACTGCTGCTCCGCGTTCAGCCACATTCCCTCTTTGGTGCGACGCCACAGCGCATCGTCCGCGCGGCGTACCCACTCGTGGTCGACTAAATAACGCAGCTCCGCCTCGTAGAACTCATGACCAAAATGTTCGCCCAGATCGGTCAGATCCTTGGCTTCTTTCAGGATCAACTCGCAGTTGCTGCCGTAGGTGCGGGCAAAGTGGCGGGCCATGGATTCGCTGATAAACGGATAGCGACGGCGCAGTTTGGCCGCGTAGTCATCGCGGTTGCCGCCGAGATCGCCGCCAGGCAACACTGCCCCTTTGGTCCAGGCCGGGCCGATACCTTTATAATACGGCGCCAGTTTTTCCATCGCGTGCTCCGCCAGCTTACGGTAGGTGGTCAGCTTGCCGCCAAACACCGACAGCAGCGGTGCGTTGCCGTGGTCATCGTGAATATCAAGCGTGTAATCGCGGGTGATGGCCTGCGGTGAGTCGGACTCGTCATCGCACAGCGGACGCACGCCGGAGTAAGTCCAGACCACGTCGTCGCGCCCCAGGGTCTTCTTAAAGTGCGCGTTATACACCTTCAGCAGATAGCTGATTTCGCTCTCGTCGATCTCGACGTTCTTCGGATCGCCTTTGTACTCCACGTCGGTGGTGCCGATGATGGAGAACTCATCCATCCACGGGATCACAAACACGATACGTTTGTCTTCGTTTTGCAGAATGTAGGCCTGCTTCTGGGTGTGCACGCGCGGCACCACGATATGGCTGCCCTTGATCAGGCGGATACCATATGGCGACGGCAGCTGCATCCCGTGGTCAAAGAAGTGTTTCACCCACGGGCCGGTGGCGTTGACCAGGCCACGCGCCTGCCAGCTGAAACGCTCGCCGGTATCGATATCTTCGGCTTCAACGATCCACAGCCCGTTTTCCCGACGCGCCGAGACCGCTCGGGTGCGGGTTTTGACCTCGCCGCCTTTGCGTTCAACCATTTGCGCGTTAGCGAGCACCAGACGGGCATCGTCCACCCAGCAGTCGGAATATTCGAATCCGCGCACGATCTCCGGCTTCAGCACCGAGTCTGCGCCAAAACGCACACCGGCAGAGGCCGGCAGGCTGGTGCGTTTGCCCAGGTGATCATACATAAACAGACCAATGCGGATCATCCATGCCGGACGCAGATGCGGACGGTGCGGGAGACGAAAACGCATCGGCGTGGCGATATGCGGGGCCATTTTCAGCAGCACTTCACGTTCGGCCAGGGCTTCACTCACCAGGCGGAACTCGTAGTGTTCCAGGTAACGCAGGCCACCGTGGATCAATTTGGAGCTGGCGGAGGAGGTGGCACAGGCGAGATCCTGCGCTTCCAGCATCAGGACAGATAGCCCGCGCCCTGCGGCATCCGCCGCAATGCCCGCACCGTTGATACCGCCACCTATTACAATCAGATCTTTGGTTTCCATTGTATCCTCACGCCGCTTTCGTTAAAGCTCAAAAATGTTCGATATCGCTCATACTAGCAAAGGAAATGGATTTTTGTAACATCAAAAAAACAATTTTGAGTGATAGAGCTAACATAATGGCGTTTACCCGCCGCCACGACGTACACTACGCGGTATATTTTTCCCCTCACCCCGGCCCTCTCCCCAAAGGGGCGAGGGAGCAAACAGACAAGAGAGCACCATGGAACAATTTGAATGTATTAACGTAGAAGAAGCCCATCAGAAGATGCACCAGGGAACGGCGGTGCTGGTGGATATTCGCGATCCGCAAAGTTTTGCCATGGGCCACACGCCGGGCGCATTCCACCTGACCAATGCCTCGCTGAGCGAGTTTATGCGCGACAACGATTTCGATACCCCGGTGATGGTGATGTGCTATCACGGTAACAGCAGCAAGGGTGCGGCGCAGTATCTGCTGCAACAGGGCTATGACGCGGTTTACAGCGTGGACGGCGGATTCGATGCCTGGCACCGTCATTTCCCGGCAGAAGTCGAGCACGCCGGCATTTAGGGTATATACTGTCCCCTTTTGTGTGGAATAAGCGACTGCCGCCGATGCTACTGATTACCTCTTTTAACAACCCGCGCGTTGCCCAGGCGTTTGTCGACTACATGGCGACGCAGGGGGTTATCCTCACCATTCAACAACATACGCAGACCGACGTCTGGCTGGCGGATGAGAGCCAGGCCGACCGGGTTAACGCTGAACTGGCGCGCTTTATGGAAAACCCCGGCGATGCGCGCTATCTGGCGGCGAGCTGGCAGTCCGGCCATACCGGGAGCGGTTTGCGTTACCAGCGCTTTCCTTTCCTTGCGACCGTGCGCGAACGCGCGGGGCCGTTCACCCTGGTGTTGATGGCGGCCTGTATTCTGGTCTTCATTATGATGAGCGTGGTGGGCGATCAGCAGGTGATGCTGATGCTCTCCTGGCCCTATGACGCCTCGGTGGAGTTCGAATTCTGGCGCTACTTTACCCACGCGCTGATGCACTTCTCGTTCCTGCATATTCTCTTTAACCTGCTGTGGTGGTGGTATCTCGGCGGGGCGGTGGAGAAGCGGCTCGGCAGCGGCAAGCTTATTGTGCTTACCCTTATCAGCGCGCTGCTCAGCGGCTTTATACAGCATAAGTTTGGCGGCCCGTGGTTCGGGGGGCTTTCCGGCGTGGTCTACGCGCTGATGGGCTACGTCTGGCTGCGCGGCGAGCGCGATCCCCAGAGCGGCATCTACCTGCAGCGCGGGTTGATGACCTTTGCCTTAATCTGGATTATTGCCGGATGGTTTGATCTGTTTGGAATGGCGATTGCCAACGGCGCACACGTAGCCGGGCTGGCGGTCGGGCTGGCGATGGCGTTTGCCGATACGCTAAATGCGCGAAAACGAACATAAATCTGGCAGGGAACTCCGATGAAACAAACACAACGTCATGACGCCATTATCGATCTGGTGAAAAAGCAGGGATACGTCAGTACCGAAGAGCTGGTGGAGCAGTTTGCCGTCAGCCCGCAGACCATCCGCCGCGACCTTAACGACCTGGCCGATCAGAACCGCATCCTGCGCCACCACGGCGGCGCGGCGCTGCCGTCCAGCTCGGTGAACACCTCCTGGCACGACCGCAAGGCGACGCAGACCTCCGAGAAGGAGCGCATTGCCCGCAAGGTGGCGAGCCAGATCCCCAACGGCGCGACGCTGTTTATCGACATCGGCACCACGCCGGAAGCGGTGGCTCATGCTCTGCTCGGGCATGAAAACCTGCGCATCGTCACCAACAACCTGAACGTGGCCACCACCCTGATGCAGAAAGAGGACTTTCGCATCATTCTGGCGGGCGGTGAGTTGCGCAGCCGCGACGGCGGCATAATCGGCGAGGCGACCCTCGACTTTATCTCCCAGTTCCGCCTCGACTTTGGCATCCTGGGTATCAGCGGCATCGACAGCGACGGCTCGCTGCTGGAGTTTGACTACCACGAAGTGCGCACCAAGCGGGCGATCATTGAGAACTCGCGCCACGTGATGCTGGTGGTGGATCACTCCAAGTTTGGCCGTAACGCGATGGTCAATATGGGCAGCATCAGCATGGTGAATGCGGTCTATACGGACGTGATGCCGCCGGAAGGGGTGTTAAAAGTGATTCGGGATAATAAGTTGCAGTTAGAACTGTGCTGAGTTTTTGTCGGGCGGCGCTACGCTTGCCCGACCTACGAAAAGCGTAGGCCCGGCAAGCGTAGCGCCGCCGGGCAATGAATTACACCCCATACCCCATCATCTTCAACAGCTGCTGCGCATGCAGCACCGCATCCTGACGGTGGGCAACCCCCAGCTTCTGATACAGATTACGAATGTGCGTTTTAATGGTGGTGGCCGCCACGGCCAGCTCACCGGCGATCTGCTCGTTGCTGTAACCTGAGTAAATCAGCCCCAGAACCTGCCACTCGCGCTGGGTCAGCGGGCTGGTGCGGATCAGCTCCGGCACTTCCGGGTGGGTCAGCAGACGCTCGACAAAGGTCTCATCGAAGTGGGCAAACTTGTGACGGTGATGCTGGTTAATCTCCCGCAGGATGCGCTGGGCGCGGTGCTGATCCAGCTCCGGCAGGGTGTTGAGCTGAATCAGCTGGCGCAACTGCTGCGCCATGGTCTCGCCTTCAATCACAAAGTGGCTGATAAACCCGGTGCGGTTCGCCAGCTGCAGCGCTTCGAGCAGTACGCGCTGGGCGTCATTTTTACGACCTGCCTGCCAGTAGAGCTGGTTTTGCAGCAGCAGGTTGCGGTTGAGATCGCTCATCAGACGCAGGCTGCGGGCATTCTCGTTCAGCTCTTCCAGCACCATCTCTGCCGGTTCGAACTCGCCTAACAGGATCTGCGCCCGGGCAATGTTGCGCCACTGGCTCTGCAGGAAATGGTTATTGGCGAACGCCGGCTTCGGCGTCTGGCGCAGCCAGTTGGCCGCCGATTTCTTGTCACCGGTCATCTGCCAGTAGATCACCCGCACCTTATCGGCGTTGGATACCCAGTCGCTGTGGTACTGACCGTTGCCGAGCAGGTTTTCCAGACGGTTAAGGTGGTTACGGGCATTGTCCAGATCGCCGCGCGCCAGAGAACACTGCACCAGCAGGCCCAGACACTGTAACTGCTGCTGCGGCTGGTAGGTGGAGAGCACGTCGACCCCGTGACGGGCGGTGCTTTCAGCTTCGTCCAGACGCGCCCACGCCCACAGCAGCTGGGCGCGAATGCGCAGCAGGAACTCGTGCATCGGCAGCTGTTCCAGATGCTGATCGCGGATCAGGTTGAACGCTTTTTCCTGCGTCTCCCAGGCGGCCTGCAGGAAACCCTGGGCAAATAAAATTTCGCTCTGCTGGATCATGCTCCACAGGGCGTAGTGCCAGACGTCGTGACGGCGCGCCATCTGCTCGGTCTGCTGCATCAGCGACAGGGAGCGGGTGAGATCGCCCTTACAGTGCAGCACCTCGCCATGCACCGAGGTGGCAACGATACGGCTGTAGAAGTTTGCCAGCGGCAGCTCTTCCAGCGCGACCATCGCCAGCCGCTCGGCCTCTTCCTGGTCGCCGTCGTTGATCGCCACCTGCGCGCGCAGAGCGTTAAATTCGCCGTGCAGGGCGGCGTCCATCTCGCCTTTCATCTCCTGCTCGGCGCGGGCCAGCAGGGTGTTCACTTCGCTGTAGCGATGCTGGCTCTGCATCAGCCAGGCCTGCAGCAGTACCAGACGCGGGTTTTCCAGCAGGCTTTCCCACGGCAGGGCGCGCAGCGACTCCTCCAGCAGGGCCAGTTCGCTGTGATTAAACAGGCTCCAGGCGTGGTTGAGCAGGATATCGCGCAGCATATGGGCGTCGCCCGCTGCCAGCGCGTGGTGGATAGCCTCGCTCGGGAAACCCTGTGCCATCCAGCTCTCCGCTGCGGCGCGGTGGATTTCCGGCAGTTCGGTCGCCAGCTCCCACTGACAGCGCTGGCGCAGGAAGCTGCCAAACAGAGGGTGGTAGCTGAACCATTCGCCGGAGTCGTCCATGCGCTGCAGGAACAATCCCTGGCGTTCAATCTCTTCCAGGCGCATCTGGCCGTTGTCTTCGCCGGTGACGCGCACGATCAGCGCATCGTTCATCGAGCGCAGCAGGGAGCTTTTTAACAGGAACTGGCGGGTGGATTGATCGACGCTGTCGAGCACTTCATCCACCAGGTAATCGGAGAGGTGGCTGGCGTTGATCCCCGACAGGCGGCGGGCGGACTGCTGCGTCGAGCTGTTGTTATGCCGTGCGGAGAGGGCAATCAGCTGCAGGGCGGTCGCCCAGCCTGCCACGTCGTCGCACAGACGGCTGCTCTCGGCCACCTCAATTGGGGATTTCAGACGGCAGTCGAAGAACTGCTTCGCTTCCTGATGGGTAAAGGAGAGCTGCTGGCTGCCCACTTCCAGCAGCTGATCGCGCACGCGCAGGTTGGCAATGCCCAGCTGCGGCAGGTTGCGCGACAGAACCACCAGGGTCAGGTTCTCCGGCTGATGGCGCAGGAAGAAGCGCATCGACTCGTGAATGACCGGGTTGGTGATCAGGTGGTAATCGTCAATGACCAGATAAAGCGGGCGATGCCATTCGGCCAGCTCAATAAACAGTTGGGAAAACAGCGAGGAGAGGCTGGCGTACTGCCGCTTTTGCACCATGCTTTCGCTGGTCACGCAGTGTCCGTTGGTCGCCTGCTGAATGGCGGCGATCAGGTAACTGGCGAAACGCTCCTGCTGGTTATCGCCCTCATCCAGGGAGTACCAGCCGAGATCGGTTTTGCCGGATGCCCACTGCGAAATGAGCGTTGTTTTGCCGTACCCGGCAGGGCTCGTTACCAGCGCCAGTCGAAAATTGTTCGCGCCGGAAAGTTTCGCCAGCAACCGTTCGCGGACCACAGTATGGTCAAGACGAACCGGGCGACTTAATTTGGACGGAATCAACATAGGTTTCACTTCACTGTGTGGAAATCGAGATTTTTGATTTTTTTTGCGCTTCGTAATTAATGCATATAAGGTCGGTCAGAAACCTTTTTATTGCAAGTTATGTCCGGGTTTTATGTCCCTGAATTTGCACTCTGTCACAAAAAGTTATGTGGGGGGAAGGGAACTTTTCCAGTGAGCCTCCAAAGCGCATGGATACTGGCCTGGCGAGTTTTCGGACGGTTAAGCATAAAAAGGAATATAGAAGCGTAAATGCTGTGAAAAGTTAATTAAGTCGCGGAATCATTACTTTCCTGAAATAACGATTTGAGATGCAGTAAATTCTGAGTGATATTACGTCGGGTAAGTAATTATTTCCGTGCGGTATATTTCAGGCGAAACCGCATTTCATTTTTTTGAGCCTCTTCCCGTTAATTTCATCCTCAATGCCCCACACTCCGGCAGCAGAAAGTGGCCGCGATCACACTTTATCGCTCATCCCCGCTACTCCTCCCCGCCTAATCCCCGGCGGGAGGAGGAAGAGCCATAAGGAGCCAGGCACACTAGCACCAACGTGTTAATTTCTCTCTACAGGATGCAGATTCCCTATGTCACAGCCTACTTTCAACAAAGCTCAATTCCAGGCTGCCCTGACGCGTCAGTGGCAGCGTTTTGGACTACATGCCGCTGAAGAGATGACCTCCCGCCAGTGGTGGCAGGCCGTCAGCGGAGCGCTCGCCGAGCTGCTGAGCGCCCAACCCGCGGTAAAACCGGTGAAAGGTCAGCGCCACGTCAACTATATTTCGATGGAGTTCCTGATTGGCCGTCTGACCGGCAACAACCTGCTGAACCTCGGCTGGTATCAGGAGGTGAGCGACGTGCTGAGCACGCACAACATCCACCTGACCGACCTGCTGGAAGAGGAGATCGATCCGGCGCTGGGCAACGGCGGCCTGGGTCGTCTGGCGGCCTGTTTCCTCGACTCGATGGCGACGGTAGGCCAGTCGGCTACTGGCTATGGTCTGAACTACCAGTACGGTCTGTTCCGCCAGTCATTCGCCGACGGCCAGCAGATGGAAGTTCCGGATGACTGGCATCGCGGCAGCTACCCGTGGTTCCGCCACAACGAAGCGCTGGATGTGCAGGTGGGCATTGGCGGTAAAGTGACGAAAGCGGGCCAGTGGGAGCCGGGCTTCACCATCACCGGCCAGGCCTGGGATCTGCCGGTGCTGGGCTATCGTAACAGCGTGGCGCAGCCGCTGCGCCTGTGGCAGGCGACGCACGCTCATCCGTTCAACCTGACCCGATTCAACGACGGCGATTTCCTGCGTGCCGAGCAGCAGGGCATCGACGCCGACAAGCTGACCAAAGTTCTCTATCCGAACGACAACCATCTGGCGGGTAAAAAGCTGCGCCTGATGCAGCAGTACTTCCAGTGCGCCTGTTCCGTGGCCGATATCCTGCGTCGCCATCACCTGGCGGGCCGCAAACTCACCGAGCTGGCGGATTACGAAGTGATCCAGCTGAACGACACCCACCCGACCATCGCCATCCCGGAACTGCTGCGCGTGCTGATCGACGAGCATCAGCTGAACTGGGACGACGCCTGGGCCATCACCAGCAAGACCTTCGCCTACACCAACCACACCCTGATGCCAGAGGCGCTGGAGTGCTGGGACGAGAAGCTGATTAAAACCCTGCTGCCACGTCATATGCAGATCATCAATGAGATCAACAACCGCTTTAAGAAGCTGGTCGATAAAACCTGGCCGGGCGATAAGGCCGTCTGGGCGAAGCTGGCGGTGGTCTTCGATAAGCAGGTTCGCATGGCTAACCTGTGCGTGGTGAGCGGTTTTGCGGTGAACGGCGTGGCGGCACTGCACTCCGACCTGGTGGTGAAAGATCTGTTCCCGGAATATCACCAGCTGTGGCCGAACAAGTTCCACAACGTCACCAACGGCATCACGCCGCGTCGCTGGATCAAACAGTGCAACCCGAAACTGGCCGCGCTGCTGGATGCCTCGCTCGACAAAGAGTGGGCTAACGATCTCGACCAGCTGATCAACCTGGAAAAGTATGCTGACGATGCGGCGTTTCGCGAGACCTACCGCACCATCAAGCAGGACAACAAAGTGCGCCTGGCGGCGTTCGTCAAAACCCGCACCGGGATTGAGATCAACCCGAACGCGATTTTTGATATCCAGATTAAACGTCTGCACGAGTACAAGCGTCAGCACCTGAACCTGCTGCACATTCTGGCGCTCTACAAAGAGATCCGCGAGAACCCGCAGGCCGACCGCGTGCCGCGCGTGTTCCTGTTTGGCGCGAAAGCGGCGCCGGGTTACTACCTGGCAAAAAACATCATCTTCGCTATCAATAAAGTGGCCGACGCGGTGAATAACGATCCGAAGGTGGGCGACAAGTTGAAAGTGGTCTTCCTGCCGGATTACAGCGTCTCTGCGGCTGAGCTGCTGATCCCGGCGGCGGATGTCTCCGAGCAGATTTCGACTGCCGGTAAAGAGGCCTCCGGTACCGGCAACATGAAGCTGGCCCTGAACGGCGCGCTGACCGTGGGTACGCTGGACGGCGCGAACGTGGAGATCGCCGAGCAGGTGGGCGACGAGAACATCTTTATCTTCGGCCATACTGTGGAAGAGGTGAAAGCCATCAAAGCCAAAGGTTACGACCCGGTGAAATGGCGTAAAAAAGACAAACTGCTGGATGCGGTACTGAAAGAGCTGGAGAGCGGCAAATACAGCGACGGCGACAAGCACGCGTTCGACCAGATGCTGCACAGCATCGGCAAGCAGGGCGGCGACCCGTACCTGCTGATGGCGGACTTTGCCGGCTACGTCGAGGCGCAGAAGCAGGTTGATGTTCTGTACCGTGACCAGGAAGCCTGGACCCGGGCGTGCATTCTGAACACCGCGCGCTGCGGCATGTTCAGCTCCGACCGTTCAATCCGCGACTACCAGGCCCGCATCTGGCAGGCAAAACGCTAAGGAAGCGCGATGGAAAGTAAACGTCTCGATAATGCCGCGCTGGCGGCGGGGATCAGCCCCAGCTACATCAATGCTCATGGTAAACCGCAGTCTATTGGTGCTGAAACCAAGAGACGTTTGCTGGATGCCATGCATAAAGCCAAACCCGTCGCGAAAGCGGCGGTGACTCCCGTCCCGAACGTGATGGTCTACACCACCGGGAAAAAGATGCCGCTGACCCTCGAAGGCAGCGGCGAATTTAGCTGGCTGCTGACCACTGAAGAGGGGCATCAGCACAAAGGCCATGCCACGGGCGGTAAAAAACTCAACCTTCCGGCAAAACTGCCGGAGGGCTACCACACCCTGACGCTGACCCAGGACGGCAGTCGCTGGCACTGTCGGGTGATTGTGGCGCCAAAACGCTGCTACGAGCCGCAGGCGCTGAAAGAGGGCAAGAAGCTTTGGGGCGCCTGCGTGCAGCTCTACACCCTGCGCTCTGAGGCTAACTGGGGGATTGGCGATTTCGGCGATCTGAAAAAGATGCTGACCGATGTCGGCAAGCGCGGCGGGGCCTTTATCGGCCTCAACCCTATTCACGCGCTCTATCCGGCCAACCCGGAGAGCGCCAGCCCGTACAGCCCGTCGTCCCGCCGCTGGCTGAACGTGATTTACATCGACGTGAACGCCGTTGAAGATTTCCGCAACAGCGACGAGGCCCAGGCGTGGTGGGGCATGGAGACCACCCGCCAGGCGCTGCAGCGCGCCCGCGATGCCGAGTGGGTGGATTATGCCAGCGTCACCGCGCTGAAGATGGCCGCCCTGCGCATGGCGTGGAAAGGCTTTGCGCAGCGTGAGGACGACCAGATGGCGGCGTTCCGCGAGTTTGTTACCCGGGAAGGGGAGAGCCTCTACTGGCAGGCGGCGTTTGACGCGCTGCATGCGTATCAGGTGAAAGAGGACGAAATGCGCTGGGGCTGGCCGGTCTGGCCTGAGCAGTATCAGTCCGTCGATTCCCCGGCGGTAAAAGCGTTTTGCGAAGAGCATGCCGAAGAAGTCGATTTCTACCTCTGGCTGCAGTGGCTGGCTTACAGCCAGTTTGCGGCCTGCTGGCAGGAGAGCCAGGGCTATGACATGCCGATTGGTCTTTACCGCGACCTGGCGGTGGGCGTGGCCGAGGGCGGGGCGGAGACCTGGTGCGATCGCGAGCTCTACTGCCTGAAAGCGTCTGTTGGTGCGCCGCCGGATATTCTTGGCCCGCTGGGTCAGAACTGGGGCCTGCCGCCGATGGATCCGCACGTGATTGCGGCCCGCGCCTACGAGCCCTTTATCGAACTGCTGCGCGCCAACATGCAGAACTGCGGCGCGCTGCGTATCGACCACGTGATGTCGGTCCTGCGCCTGTGGTGGATCCCGTACGGCGAAACCGCCGACCACGGGGCCTACGTGCACTATCCGGTGGACGATCTGCTCTCTATCCTTGCCCTCGAGAGCAAGCGCCACAACTGCATGGTGATCGGCGAAGATCTCGGCACCGTGCCGGTGGAAATCGTCAGCAAGCTGCGTGACAGCGGCGTTTACTCCTACAAAGTGCTCTATTTTGAAAACGACCTTGAGAAGAACTTCCGCGCGCCGGAGGCGTATCCAGAACAATCAATGGCAGTCGCGACGACGCATGACCTTCCTACGCTTCGGGGCTGGTGGGACAGCGGTGACCTTACCCTGGGCAAGACGCTGGGTCTCTACCCTGACGACGTGATGCTGCGTGGGCTGTACCAGGATCGCGAGCTGTCGAAGCAGGGTTTGCTGGATGCGCTGCACGCGCACGGTTGCCTGCCGAAACGCACCGGGCATAAGGCGTCGATGATGTCGATGACCGCCACGCTTAACCGCGGCCTGCAGCGTTACATCGCCGACAGTAACAGCGCCCTGTTAGGGCTGCAGCCGGAAGACTGGATCGATATGGCGGAGCCGGTAAACATTCCGGGCACCAGCTACCAGTACAAAAACTGGCGGCGTAAGTTGTCCACCTCGCTTGAAGCGATGTTTGCTGACGAAGGGGTGAACAAGCTGATTAAGGACCTGGACAAGCGGCGAAAAGCGGCTGCGAAGAAGTAAAACAAAAACCCGCCAGATGGCGGGTTTTTTATTGCCCGGTGGCGCTGCGCTTACCGGGCCTACGGGGATTAGGCGGATAATTGTCGCACGTTCACCGGTTCAGTTTTGTAGGCCGGGTAAGGCGTAGCCGCCACCCGGCAATGTCACATCAAACAACCATACCCAGCAGCAGACACCCGATCAGCCCGCAAACCGAGATGATGGTTTCCAGCATGGACCAGGACTTGATGGTCTCACCGATGGTCAGGTTGAAGTACTCCTTGAACAGCCAGAAGCCCGGATCGTTTACGTGGGAGAAAATCACGCTACCGGAACCGACCGCGATAACCATCAGCTCAGGGCTGACGCCGGTGGTCGCAATCAGTGGTGCAACGATGCCACCCGCAGTGATAGCCGCAACGGTTGCGGAACCCAGCGCGATACGCAGGACTGCCGCGATAGACCATGCCATCAGGATTGGGGATATGTTGGTTTCATGCATCATGGAAGCGATGTACTTGTCCACGCCGCTATCAACCAGAACCTGTTTGAACGCACCGCCACCACCGATGATCAGCAGCATCATGGCGATGATTTTGATCGAAGAGCTCAGGGTGTCGTTGATCTGGTCCATGGAACGGCCACGGTTCAGACCGAAGGTGAACAGCGCAATCAGAACGGCAATCAGGGTTGCCATCACCGGGTCACCCAGGAACTCGGCGACGCCCAGAACCGGATGGCCTTTCGGCAGGATCATCTCGCAGACGGCACGCATAGCCATCAGCACGACCGGTACCAGAGAGGTCCAGACGCTGACCGCAAAGCTTGGCATCTCGGCTTCGGTAAAGGTTTTCGCGCTGTACAGACCTTCCGGGATCGGCTTGTCGATACCTTTCAGGCAGCGGGCAAAGACCGGGCCGGCCAGAATAACTGTCGGGATCGCAAGGATGGTACCGAACAGCAGGGTTTTACCCATGTCCGCATGGAAGATGGTGGCGATAGCGGTTGGGCCCGGGTGCGGCGGCAGGAAGCCGTGCGTTACGGACAGCGCAGCGGCCATCGGTACGCCCACATACAGCAGCGGGATGCTGGCAGACGCGGCGATGGTAAACACCAGCGGCAGCATCAGCACGAAGCCCACTTCGTAGAACAGGGCGAAACCCACGGTGAAGCCGGTTAAAACCACCGCCCACTGAATGTTATTTTTGCCGAATTTGGCAATCAGCGTGGTCGCGATGCGCTGTGCGCCACCGCAGTCAGCCAGCATTTTACCGAGCATGGCGCC
The DNA here is from genome assembly GCF_005843915.1 of Enterobacter sp. MF024. NCBI lineage: Bacteria > Pseudomonadati > Pseudomonadota > Gammaproteobacteria > Enterobacterales > Enterobacteriaceae > Enterobacter > Enterobacter sp. MF024. The sequence goes on from NZ_VCBB01000015.1 coordinate 114,490, forward strand.
GAAGCCCATGATCAGCGCCAGGCTACCGAGCGTACCGCCCACCCCAGCTTTAATGGAACTGATAACTTTTACCAGCGGCATACCCTGCATCAGGCCGACAGCAAGTGCCACCAGAACAAGGGCGATAAAACCGTTCATTTTGAAACGGATCATCAAGAGCAGTAACAGGATTACACCGATAGCGACGATGACTAATGGCATGATTATCTGGCCTTAAAATTGTTATGGGTAACGTCATTGTTTCAACGACATATTAATGTTGCCCCAACTGGGAACGGCTAACTGATGGCACACAGGCTGGCTGCCTTCTAAATCTTAAGTTTAGTCGGTCGGCGTAAAGCTGTTTTAGTGCCCACGAGAATGATACGGGTAACATGTGCGGCTTGAGAATGACCCTGGCGGTCAAAATGTGAATTCTGAGACGCAGGTCATGTTATGAGGCAGGGAAAGCAGGGGAGTTTGCCCGGCAGCGTTTAGCGCCGGGCAACAGATAGCGGAAACTTAATAGTAAGAGTGTTCGCCGCGCTGGTGTTCGGTCAGATCGCGCACGCCTTTCAGCTCCGGGAACTCGTTCAGCAGCTGCTTCTCGATCCCTTCTTTCAGGGTGACGTCGACCATGGAACAGCCGTTACAGCCGCCACCAAACTGCAGAATGGCCAGACCGTCTTCGGTGATCTCCATCAGGGAGACGCGACCACCGTGGCCAGCCAGCTGCGGGTTAATCTGGGACTGCAGCAGGTACTCAACGCGCTCCATCAGCGGGGCATCGTCGGTCACTTTACGCATTTTGGCGTTTGGCGCTTTCAGCGTTAACTGTGAACCCAACTGGTCGGTTACAAAATCAATTTCCGCATCTTCCAGATACGGTGAGCTCAGCTCATCGACATAGGCAGTGAGTTGCTCAAACTTCAGGGCGGTGTCAGTTGCTTCCACAGCATCCGGTGGGCAATAAGAGACGCCGCATTCTGCATTCGGGGTGCCCGGGTTGATCACGAATACGCGGATCTGGGTCCCTTCTTCCTGATTTGCCAGCAGTTTGGCAAAGTGTGCTTGTGCAGCATCGGAAATACGGATCATAGCATTGGCCTAATAGTTGACTAAATTACCTGGGTATAATACGCCCAACCAGAGGGCGCTACAAGGTTCGACACAGACACCATACCTGAACCGACGCCGCGCCGCTTCGCAAAAGCAGGCGGGAGAGTTCCGCGACGGTAGCGCCTGTTGTCACGACATCATCCACCAGAGCGATATGGCGTCCCGCCACCGGTAATTCAAGCGCAAAAGCGTGCTGCAGGTTGCGTTTACGTAATCTCGCGCTGAGCTGATGCTGCGCCGGAGTGGCGCGAATACGGCGGATGGCATCGGGAGCATAGCGGCAGTTCAGCCAGCGGGCCAGCGGACGACAGAGCAGGTCGCTCTGGTTAAACCCGCGCCGCCAGTGGCGCCGGGACCAGAGCGGCACGCAGACCATCATATCGACACGCGGCAAACCCCGGCTGCGTCTGGCAAGCAACAGCGCCAGCAGTAACAGTCGCGCCAGCGGCTGTGCCAGCTGGGTGCGGCGGGAAAATTTGAGCTGATGCACCAGCGGGCTCACCGGCGGCGTATAGCCGCACACCGCCACCAGGGCCTGCCACGGCGGCGGCTTGCGCAGGCAGCGTCCGCAGGGCAGGTGAGGGTGGAAGGCCGGTAAGCCGCACTGGGGGCAGCAGCACGCCCGCGCCGCAATCCCCCTTTCGCACAGGGAACAGACTCCCCAGTGGCCGAGCGCAAGCGGCATCCGGCATAGCCAGCACAAGCCGGGCACTGTTAGCATAGACAACCTCCTTGTGAAAAAAGAGAACAGTAATCGATGAACACGCTTTGGTGGCAGACCGTTGGGACAGGAAATTGTCATCTTGTGCTGCTGCACGGATGGGGACTGAATGCTGAAGTCTGGCGTTGCGTCAGTGAGGAACTGGCCTCGCAATTTACGCTGCACCTGGTGGACCTGCCGGGCTTTGGCCGCAGCCGCGATTTTGGGGCGATGTCGCTTGAGGAGATGGCGGAGCAGGTATTGGCCCAGGCGCCGGATAAGGCGATCTGGTTGGGCTGGAGCCTCGGCGGGCTGGTGGCGAGCCAGATCGCCCTTGACCACCCGGAACGCGTCCAGGCGCTGGTGACGGTAGCGTCATCCCCCTGTTTTAGCGCCCGCGACGGGTGGCCAGGCATTAAGCCTGAGGTATTAGCCGGTTTTCAGCAGCAGCTGAGCGACGATTTTCAGCGCACGGTGGAGCGGTTTCTTGCGCTGCAAACCATGGGGACCGAAAGCGCGCGGCAGGATGCGCGTCTGCTGAAAAGCACGGTCCTCGCCCTGCCGATGCCTGAGGTGAACGTACTCAACGGCGGGCTGGAGATCCTGAAAACGGCCGATCTGCGGGAGCCGCTGGCGGCATTGTCGCTGCCGCATCTGCGTATTTATGGTTATCTTGACGGGCTGGTACCGCGCAAAATCGTGCCGATGCTGGATGCGCAGTGGCCGCAGAGCGAAGCCCTGATCCTGGCCAAAGCGGCGCATGCGCCCTTTATCTCTCACCCCGCTGAATTTTGCGCGGCATTGATGGCCCTAAGTCAGCGTTTAAACTGATTATTTTCTTTTCCACCTGGAAAAAGTGACGTACCGCAACAATACTCACTATATCGTTGCGGTTGTCCCGCTTTCGATAATCAAAATTACAATCCTTCTTTGGGAGTCATAACTATGAAACTTGTCACAGGTATTGTTGCTTCTCTGGTTATTGGATCACTCTCTTTTGGCGTGATGGCGGCAGAAGAGATCCAGAAAGATAAAGTGAAAGAGATGAATTTGACGAAGGTTGGTACTGTCTCTACGTCTGACACCACTGCGCCAATGGATGCCAGAAAAGAGCTTTCACAGAAAGCAGATGAGCTGGGCGGTAAGTACTATGTCGTCACCAGCGCCAACAAAGATCAGAAAGACATCCGCGCGACCGCAGAAGTCTACAAATAAACAGATGAAGCCGGGCAGCCCTGCCCGGCTTTATTACGATTAACGCAGCGCCCACCACTCCCTGAGGCAGGCTTTTCCTTCAGGGCAGCTTTTACAGCTGCCGGTTAAGCAGCCGTCGGCATCCTCCTGAATGCGCTTCGCTTTGCCCATCGCCTCAAGTCGTTGCAGCATGGCCTCTATCATCGCCTGCGGAGTATGCAGGATCTGGCTGAGCTGGGTGGCCTCCATTCGTCCCTGCAACGCCAGCAAATCACGCACTTCAATTAACGATGCCATGCCGCCTCCTAATGACAGTCGCTGGCCGGACTTTCGCAGCAGGCCGCCGCGGTCCTGCCTTTCACCAGCAGATTGACGTCCACGCGGCTACGGGCCCGGCGCAACAGTCCGATCACCAGCACGTTAAACAGCACCACCGCCAGGATACACGCCAGGCTGTACTGCGGATGCTGGTTGAAATTGACCGTCTGGTAGTAGACCGTTGCCAGCGAGTAGGCGATATTCAGCCCCCACAGCACGGAGAAACCCATCCAGCCGCGGCTTGATTCGCGGGCGATGGCGCCCATCACCGAGATGCATGGAATGTAGAGCAGAACGAAGATCAGGTAGCTGTAGGCCGCCGAAGCGCTGCCGAATTTCTCGCTCATCACGCCCATGGCGCCGGTCGCCATCTCGCCGTCGCCCTTGCTGGCTTCAATCGGGTTCGCCAGCACGCTCAGGCTGAAGGTCTCTTTCAGGCTCTGCCAGGTTTCATCCACGGCGCTGAACAGTTCGTCGCCGAGGTGGAAATCGGCCGGGCTAAACTCCGCTTCCTGAATATTTTCAGCGGTATAGAGGGTGTTCAGGGTACCAACCACCACCTCTTTCGCCATCGCGCCGGTGAACAGCCCGACGGTGGCCTGCCAGTTGTCTTCGTGCACGCCAATCGGCTTGAACAGAGGAGTGATGACGCGGCTGACGGAGGCCAGCGCGGAGTCGTTAATGTTATCCGCCGCCTGGCCGCTGAGGGTAAAGCTGTTCAGCGCGCTCAGGAAAATACTCACCACCACAATCACTTTACCCGCCCGCAGGACAAAGCCTTTCAGGCGCTGCCAGGTCTGGATCAGCAGGCTTTTCAGGTGCGGAACGTGGTAGACCGGCAGCTCCATCACGAACGGCGTGGCTTCACCGCGCATGATGGTGTGTTTGAGCATCAGGCCGGTGAGGATAGCCATGACGATGCCCAGCACGTAGAGCGAGAAGACCGCCAGCGCCCCCTCCTGACCGAAGAAGGCGGCGGCAAAGACCGCAAAAATCGCCAGCCGCGCGCCGCAGGACATAAACGGCGCCATCATGATGGTCATCAGGCGTTCGCGCGGCGCATCCAGCGTGCGGGCGCCCATCACCGACGGCACGTTGCAGCCGAAGCCCACGATCAGCGGCACGAAGGATTTACCCGGCAGGCCGAGAGCCTGCATCAGGCGATCCATCACGAAGGCCGCGCGGGCCATGTAACCGGAGTCCTCCAGAAAGGAGAGGAACAGATACATCATGCCGATCTGCGGCACCAGCGGCAGGACGGTGTTGATCCCGCCGCCCAGCCCCTGGGCGAGGAAAATGGTCAGCCATTCCGGCAGGTGCAGCGTATAGCCCAGCCACTGAATGCCGTGAATGAAGATCGCCACGGAGCCGACGTCAAACAGCGGCTGCAGCGCGCCGCCAATGTTGATGGCCAGCAGGAACATCACGTACATCACCAGCAGAAACACCGGCAGGCCGAGGAAACGGTTGAGGATCACCCTGTCCATCGCCCGGGTAAAGCGGCTTGGCTCGGCGGTAAGGGCGTTGCTGACCACGTCGCAAATGGCATTGATGCTTTGATAGCGGGCATCGGCGATGTGCAGGGCAGGATCGTCCAGTTCGTCGTTCAGGCGCGCCAGGGACGCATCAAGCTGTTGCGCGGCATCACCGGCGTAGGCGCGGCTGTAGATATCGCCTTCCAGCATCTGCAGGCCGAGCCAGTTGCGCTGTTTTAACGGCATGCTGTGCGCCATTTCCTGAGCGAGGATCCCGGCTTCACGCAGCAGCGGCTGGGGGTAGTGCACCAGCTCCACGTCGGCGTTACGGCTGTGTCGGTCAATGGCGAGCTTCAGGGCGTCGATACCGCGGGCGCGTGTAGAAACCAGCGGCACCACCGGGCAACCCAGGCGAGCAGAGAGGGCGTCGACGTCGATGCGGATCTGCTGCTTCTCGGCAATATCGAGCATATTCAACGCCACCACGCAGGGGATGCCCAGCTCGAGAAGCTGCAGCGTCAGGTAGAGATTGCGCTCGAGGTTCGAGGCATCCACCACGTTGATCAGCAGGTCGGCGTCGCCGCTCAGAATATAGTGGCAGGCGATCTGCTCATCCAGCGAGGTCTGGGAGGAAATAGTGGTTAACGAGTAGGTGCCGGGCAGATCGACGAGCGTAACCTGGTTGTCGGTAGTGGTGAACAAACCCTCTTTACGCTCGACCGTGACGCCCGCCCAGTTACCGACGCGCTGACGTGCGCCGGTAAGCTGATTAAATAAGGTGGTCTTGCCGGAATTGGGATTGCCAATTAAGCCAATGGTTAATTTTTTCATTCTTTTAGACTCGCTACGAAAGCTGGCGTTTTATTGAGACAGAGCTTCAACTTCTATTAATGCGAGATCTTTCTTACGCAGAACCAGATTCACACGTCGGGTTTCGATATGGATCGGATCGCCCAGCGGGGCAACGCGAACAACGTTAAACGAGGAGCCGGGAAGCATCCCTAAAGAGAGCAGTTTCTGGCGATAGGCCGGGCTGATTTCGCGGGTGAAACCGGTAATTTTCCACGCGCTGTCTGGAGTGAATTGCATAGTGCCTACTTAACGAGAGGTTAAATAATCTACAGGCACAATGGTAATGAGAATAGTTTCTATCATCAATGCTAAATATGTGACGGAATGTGCATGGCGCTATTAATTTGCAGCCGGATTGACCTTGCTCAATATTTGCGAAAACTGCTGGTGAGAGAAAAAAAGACTTATTGTTAATAGAGTGATAATTATCGGTTTAAATATGGATATGCAATCGGTTCCATATTTATTTAATTCCTGCGCTCTGTTTGCCGGGCGGCACAGCGCTTGCCCGGCCTACGGTTTTACAGGCCCGGTAAGCGAAGCGCCACCGGGCACTGCCAATATTAACGCTTCTTACCCATTGCCGCTGCCAGCGCATCCATCATCGCGCTGTTACCGGATGGCTGTGCTTCACGACCGCGCGGTTTCGCCGCCGGACGCTGCTGGCGCGCCTCGCTGTTTCCGCCGCCGCGACGGGCGTTGGTCTCGCCAGGCTGCTCGTCCAGACGCATGGTCAGGGCGATACGCTTGCGCTGCAGATCCACTTCCAGCACTTTCACCTTCACGATGTCGCCGGCTTTCACCACGGTATGCGGATCCTGCACGAACTTGTCGGCCAGAGAGGAGATGTGTACCAGGCCATCCTGGTGAACGCCGATATCCACAAACGCACCGAAGTTGGTGACGTTGGTGACGGCGCCTTCCAGCACCATACCCGGCAGCAGGTCGTTCATTGTCTCGACGCCTTCCGCAAACTGCGCGGTTTTGAACTCCGGACGCGGGTCGCGACCCGGTTTCTCCAGCTCTTTGATGATGTCGGACACCGTCGGCACACCAAATTTCTCATCGGTGAAGTCGACCGCTTTCAGGTTACGCAGTTCGCTGCTGTTACCCATCAGCGCGTTCAGCGCCTGCTGGGTGGCCGCCAGAATGCGTTCCACCACCGGATAGGCTTCCGGGTGAACGGTGGAGGCGTCCAGCGGGTTGTCGCCGTGGTTGATACGCAGGAAGCCCGCACACTGCTCGAACGCTTTAGGTCCGAGGCGGCTCACCTTCAGCAGCTGCTGGCGGTTCTGGAACTGCCCGTTCTCATCGCGCCAGGCAACAATGTTCTGCGCCATCATCCGGGTTAAACCCGCCACGCGGGTCAGCAGGGCGACGGAGGCGGTATTCAGGTCAACGCCAACGGCGTTTACGCAGTCTTCCACCACCGCATCCAGCTTACGCGCCAGCTGCGTCTGGCTGACGTCGTGCTGGTACTGGCCCACGCCGATGGATTTCGGGTCGATCTTCACCAGCTCCGCCAGCGGATCCTGCAGACGGCGGGCGATAGAGACCGCACCGCGCAGGGATACGTCCAGATCCGGGAACTCCTGCGCTGCCAGCTCGGACGCCGAGTACACCGACGCACCCGCTTCGCTGACAATCACTTTTTGCGCCGTCACTTTCGGGAACTGCTTTTGCAAATCGAGGAAGAAACGTTCGGTTTCGCGGGAGGCGGTGCCGTTGCCGATCGCCACCAGCTCAACGTTGTGCTTCTCGCAAAGCGCCGCCACGGCAACCGCGGCTTTCGCTGCCTGACCGGTATGAGGATAGATGGTATCGGTAGCCACCAGCTTGCCGGTGCCATCCACCACGGCCACCTTCACGCCGGTACGCAGGCCCGGATCGAGGCCCATGGTGGCGCGCAGGCCCGCCGGGGCAGCCATCAGCAGATCGTGCAGGTTACGGGCAAAGACATTGATCGCCTCGTCTTCGGCGCGTTCGCGCACGGTGCCCATCAGTTCGGTTTCGAGGTGCATCAGCACCTTGATACGCCAGGTCCAGCTCACCACGCCTTTGCGCCAGCTGTCCGCCGGAGCGTTGTTCAGGCGCAGGCCGAGATGGTCAATGATGATCTGCTCGCCGTGGCTCTCTTTTGGCGGCTCGTCAAACTGCGGGTCGGCGTTCAGGGAGAGCTGTAGAATGCCCTCGTTGCGACCGCGGAACATCGCCAGCGCGCGGTGGGACGGCACGGTTGAGATCGGTTCATGGTGATCGAAGTAGTCGCGGAATTTCGCCCCTTCTTCCTCTTTGCCGCTGACCACGGTGGAGACGATATGGGCGTTCTTCCACAGATAATCACGCACTTTTGCCAGCAGGGCAGCGTCTTCGGCAAAGCGCTCCATCAGGATGTAGCGGGCGCCATCGAGGGCGGCTTTGGTGTCGGCCACGCCTTTATCGGCATCGATAAACTTCGCGGCTTCGGTTTCCGGGTCGTGGGACGGCGTCGTCCACAGCAGATCGGCCAGCGGCTCCAGGCCTGCTTCAATGGCGATCTGTCCACGGGTGCGGCGTTTTTGTTTATACGGCAGATAGAGATCTTCGAGTTCGGTTTTATTCAGGGTGCCGTTGATGGCTGCTTCCAGTTCGCTGGTCAGCTTGCCCTGTTCGCCGATGGATTTCAGAATCGCCTGGCGCCTGTCTTCCAGTTCACGGAGATAGCCGAGGCGGGTCTCCAGGTTACGCAGCTGCGTATCATCCAGACCGCCAGTCACTTCCTTACGATAACGTGCAATAAACGGCACGGTGTTCCCTTCATCAAGCAGGCGAACGGCAGCTTCTACCTGTTCAGCCCTTGCCTGAAGTTCACCCGCAATAATGCGGCAGAGCGAATCTTTCATCATGGCTATTTCATCTTGTGGGTCGAAAAATCAGGGGATAGTTATACGGACTGGCACTGCAAAATGCCAGTCGTGGAGGGCGCTCTCGGACTATTTTACGTACTCGATTTCATTGACGTACCAGCTGGCTTCACCCGCCGGGGTATGGACGACAGCCAGATCGCCCACCTCTTTTTTCAGCAGCGCCCGGGCCATCGGTGAATCGATGGAGATGTAATCCTTACGACCAAAAATTTCATCGTAGCCGACAATACGAAAGCGCTTGAGATCGCCGTCGTCGTTTTCGATCTCGACCCACGCGCCGAAGAAGACCTTGCCCTCCTGCTGCGGGGAATAATCGACGATTTTCAGGTTCTCGAGGCATTTGGTCAGATAACGCACCCGGCGGTCTATCTCGCGCAGCCGCTTCTTGTTGTACTGGTAGTCGGCATTCTCACTGCGGTCGCCGAGGCTCGCTGCCCAGGTCACTTTTTTTGTCACCTCCGGGCGCTCTTCACGCCACAGGGTGTCCAGCTCTTTCTTCAGATTTTCATACCCTTCGCGGGTGATCAGGGGCGTTTTCATTCTCTGGCCTTACAACAGGGTTGCTTACCGTGCGCACATTACGTATCACTTATCTTATCAGACAGGATTAATAATGAGTTATGTGACGGAATGTACAGATAAGCTGCTGTTAAATATGCTTTGTAACAATTTCGACTAGAATTTATACCAGAATTAGCTGGTCGTGGACGCGCACTTTTTTAGAATACGCTGTTCAAGATTATCCGAACCTTTGGGAGTACTGACAATGCAAGAGAATTATAAGATTCTGGTGGTGGATGACGACATGCGCCTGCGTGCGCTCCTTGAGCGTTATCTGACCGAGCAGGGCTTCCAGGTTCGTAGCGTCGCCAACGCCGAACAGATGGACCGCCTGCTGACGCGTGAATCCTTCCACCTGATGGTGCTGGATCTGATGCTGCCGGGCGAGGATGGTCTCTCCATCTGCCGTCGTCTACGTAGCCAAAGCAACCCGATGCCGATCATTATGGTGACGGCGAAAGGGGAAGAGGTTGACCGTATCGTGGGCCTGGAAATTGGCGCCGACGACTACATTCCAAAACCGTTTAACCCGCGCGAGCTGCTGGCCCGTATCCGTGCCGTGCTGCGCCGTCAGGCGAACGAACTGCCGGGCGCGCCGTCCCAGGAAGAGGCGGTGATTGCCTTCGGCAAGTTCAAGCTGAACCTCGGCACCCGCGAGATGTTCCGTGAAGATGAGCCAATGCCGCTGACCAGCGGTGAGTTCGCGGTACTGAAAGCCCTGGTCAGCCATCCGCGTGAGCCGCTCTCCCGCGATAAGCTGATGAACCTGGCGCGTGGCCGTGAATATTCCGCGATGGAGCGTTCCATCGACGTACAGATCTCCCGCCTGCGCCGCATGGTGGAAGAGGATCCGGCGCACCCGCGCTATATCCAGACCGTCTGGGGTCTGGGCTACGTGTTTGTCCCGGACGGCTCTAAAGCATGAGGCGAATGCGTTTCTCGCCGCGTAGCTCGTTTGCCCGCACCCTGTTACTGATCGTCACCCTGCTGTTTGTCAGCCTGGTGACGACCTATCTGGTCGTGCTGAACTTTGCGATCCTGCCGAGCCTGCAGCAGTTTAATAAGGTCCTGGCCTACGAAGTCCGTATGCTGATGACCGATAAACTGCAGCTGGAAGATGGCACGCAGCTGGTGGTTCCTCCGGCGTTTCGCCGTGAAATCTACCGTGAGCTGGGGATATCGCTCTATTCTAACGAAGCGGCGGAAGACGCAGGCCTGCGCTGGGCCCAGCATTATGAATTCCTCAGCCAGCAGATGGCGCAGCAGCTGGGCGGCCCAACGGAAGTGCGCGTTGAGGTCAACAAAAGCTCGCCGGTCGTCTGGCTGAAAACCTGGCTGTCACCCAATATCTGGGTGCGCGTGCCGCTGACCGAAATCCATCAGGGCGACTTCTCGCCGCTGTTCCGTTACACCCTGGCGATCATGCTGCTGGCGATAGGCGGCGCGTGGCTGTTTATCCGTATTCAGAACCGACCGCTGGTCGACCTGGAGCACGCGGCGCTTCAGGTCGGTAAAGGGATTATTCCGCCTCCGCTGCGCGAGTATGGCGCGTCGGAAGTGCGTTCGGTGACCCGCGCCTTCAACCATATGGCGGCCGGGGTGAAGCAGCTGGCGGATGACCGTACCCTGCTGATGGCCGGGGTCAGCCACGACTTGCGCACCCCGCTGACGCGTATTCGTCTGGCGACGGAGATGATGGGCGAGAAGGACGGCTACCTGGCGGAGTCCATCAACAAGGACATCGAAGAGTGCAACGCCATTATCGAGCAGTTCATCGACTACCTGCGCACCGGTCAGGAGATGCCGATGGAGATCGCGGAACTTAACGCGGTGCTGGGCGAAGTGGTGGCGGCCGAGAGCGGCTACGAGCGTGAAATCGAAACCGATCTGCAGCCGGGCGATATCACCGTGCGCATGCACCCGCTCTCCATCAAGCGCGCCGTGGCGAATATGGTGGTGAACGCCGCCCGCTACGGTAACGGCTGGATCAAGGTCAGCAGCGGCTCCGAGCTTAATCGCGCCTGGTTCCAGGTGGAAGATGACGGACCGGGGATCAAACCGGAACAGCGCAAACATCTGTTCCAGCCGTTTGTGCGTGGCGACAGCGCCCGCAGCACCAGCGGCACCGGTTTAGGCCTGGCGATTGTGCAGCGTATCGTGGATAACCATAACGGTCTGCTGGAGATTGGCACCAGCGAGCGGGGCGGGTTGAGTATCCGCGCGTGGCTGCCGGTTCCGTTTCCGCGCAGGCAGGTGAAAGAGAGCTAAAAAATGGGGTGCGGCCTGATGCCCTCACCCCGGCCCTCTCCCACAGGGAGAGGGTGCAAACATCAAAAAAGGCAACCGAGGTTGCCTTTTTGCGTTTACCTTGGTCCTGCAACAACCAACGCCGCACCCGCTGGCGTATCGGTGTACTTCTCAAAGTTTTCCACAAACAGCTTCGCAAGCTGAGTGGCTTTTTCCTGCCACTGCTCCGGCGACGCGTAGGTGTTACGCGGGTCGAGGATATGGCTGTCCACGCCTGGCAGTTCGGTCGGGATCGCCAGATCGAACATCGGCAGGGTGAAGGTTTCCGCATCATCCAGCGAACCGTTCAGAATGGCGTCGATAATGGCGCGGGTATCTTTGATAGAGATACGCTTGCCGGTGCCGTTCCAGCCGGTGTTGACCAGGTACGCCTGGGCGCCTGAGGCCTGCATGCGTTTCACCAGCACTTCGGCGTACTGCGTCGGGTGCAGCGACAGGAAGGCTGCGCCGAAGCAGGCGGAGAAGGTTGGCGTTGGCTCAGTGACACCCCGCTCGGTACCGGCCAGCTTGGCGGTAAAACCGGAGAGGAAGTGGTACTGTGTCTGGCTGGCGGTCAGGCGTGAAACCGGCGGCAGCACGCCAAACGCGTCGGCGGTGAGGAAGATCACCTTGGTCGCGTGGCCCGCTTTTGAGACCGGCTTAACGATGTTGTCGATGTGGTAGATCGGGTAGCTGACGCGGGTGTTTTCGGTTTTTGACGCATCGTCAAAATCCACCGAGCCGTCGGCGCGTACCGTCACGTTCTCCAGCAGCGCATCGCGGCGGATCGCCTGGAAGATATCCGGCTCCGCTTCTGCCGACAGACGAATGGTCTTGGCGTAGCAGCCGCCTTCAAAGTTAAACACCCCGTCATCGTCCCAGCCGTGCTCGTCGTCGCCAATCAGGCGGCGTTTCGGGTCGGTGGAGAGGGTGGTTTTACCGGTGCCGGAGAGGCCAAAGAAGACCGCCACATCGCCTTTCTCGCCGACGTTCGCCGAGCAGTGCATGGAGGCAATGCCCTGCAACGGCAGCAGGTAGTTCATCACCGAGAACATCCCTTTCTTCATTTCGCCGCCGTACCATGTGCCGCCGATCAGCTGGATACGTTCCGTCAGGTTAAAGGCGACAAAGTTTTCGGAGTTCAGTCCCTGCTCTTTCCAGTTCGGGTTGGTGCACTTCGCACCGTTCATCACCACAAAGTCAGGCTCGAAGCTCTGCAGCTCTTCATCGGTGGGGCGAATGAACATGTTCTTCACGAAATGCGCCTGCCAGGCCACCTCGGTGATAAAGCGAACGGAAAGACGGGTGTCGGCGTTGGCGCCGCAGTAAGCGTCGATAATGAACAGACGCTTGCCGGAAAGTTGTTGGGTGACGAGGGTCTTCAGGTGCTGCCAGGTTTCAGGGGAGATCGCTTTGTTGTCGTTCTTCCCTTTGCCATGATCGGCCCACCACAGGGTGTCGCGGGTGGTGTCGTCACGGACAATGTATTTATCCTTCGGCGAACGACCGGTAAAGATACCGGTATCGACAGCAATGGCGCCGGTCGTCGTCAGGATCCCGCGCTCGTAGCCTTCCAGCGCTGGATTGAGCTCTTCCTGATACAGCGTATCGTAATCGGGGTTGTAGACGATATCCTGAGCATCGTTGATACCATAAGCCATGAGATCTTGCGGGGTTAAACCATTAACACGCATATCACTGCTCCTTAGCCAATTTATACTGCCTGAAATTGTAGGGTTTTTCTTCGAATGTTAACCGCGACCGGGCTCATAGATTTGCGTATCTGGACAAAAACCCTTAATGACGGAAAACGCTGTGACTCCTGTCACTCGCGGAGCAGATTATGGCAGGAATCACTTTTCGGTTGGGGAAAATGTTCTTAAAAGGTTAATGGGCGGTAAATTTAACTACGAGAATGTGAATGTAAGCGCATACATGAAAGAAAATTACGAAAGCCTTACATGACTGGTAACGATTCAGCAGGGGGAGGAGGAATAGTGAATGAAATTAAAGAGTAGCGGGAAAGGGAAGAAGGTCAACTGCCCCCACAGGAGGGCAGTTAACGACAGGGCTTAGTGCAGCTGAGGATCGGCCGGAGAGGCGTTGTTGCGGATCTCGGCAATGTCCATTGCATTGAAGACGTAGTGAGAGCCACAGTAATCGCAGTGCATGTCGATCTCGCCATCTTCCGCCAGGATGCTGTCGATCTCTTCATCCGGCAGCGTTTTCAGGGCACCCGCACAGCGTTCACGGGAACAGGTGCACTTGAACTCAACGTCCTGCGGATCGTACAGGGTCACCTCTTCTTCGTGGTACAGACGCCACAGCACGTCGTTCGCCGGCAGGGTGAGCAGCTCTTCGGCTTTGATGGTTTCGGTCAGGGTCGCCAGGTGCTCAAAATCATTGGTCTGAGCGTCCTGTGCAGGCAGAACCTGCAGCAGCATCCCGCCTGCCGCCGGCTGGCCATCGACTTCGCCGGTACGGATAAACAGGCGCGTCGGCAGCTGTTCGGAACGCATGAAGTAATCTTCCAGGCAGGCCGCCAGGGTATCGCCCTCCAGACCCACAACGCCCTGATAGCGCTCGCCCTCTTCCGGGGAGATGGTGATCACCAGATAGCCGTTGCCGACCAGCGTTTTCAGATCGGCATTTTCCGGGACGTCGCCCTGAACGCGCGCCACGCCGCGCATCTGCTGCTGGTTGTTGCCGTTGATCACCGCCAGGCTCATCGGGCCATCACCCTGCAGCTGCACGGTGATGTCACCGGCAAATTTCAGGGTCGCAGTCAGCAGGCTGGTGGCGACCAGCAGCTCACCCAGCACGGTCTTAACCGGCAGCGGATAGTTGTGGTTTTCCAGGATCTGTTTCCAGGTTTCGGATACCGTAACCAGCTCGCCGCGAACGGCAAATTGTTCAAACAGATAGCGGTGTAATTGGTCGTGTTGGGCCATAGTCATCTCTCGTTCAGCAAGAATCACTCATTCTCGCCATTTTTAAATTTAATCAGATCGCGACGCTCTTTCTTGTCCGGTCGCCTGTCGGGATGCGGCATGGTCAGGGCATTGAGCTTGCGCGCATGGGCCATCTTCTCGCGTTTTTCAACGCTTTCTGCCGTCTCTTCGTACAGGGTGCTGGCTTCCGCTGCCGGGCGACGCTGTTCGGTGACGTTTTTTACGATCACCGTTCGTTCGTCATTGCCCTGACGCAGCGTCAGGGTGGCGTTCAGCTCCACGAGCTTGCTCGGTTTGCTGCGCTGCCCGTTGTAATGCACCTTGCCGCCTTCAATCATTTCGCGGGCGAGGGCGCGCGTTTTGTAAAAGCGGGCAGCCCACAGCCATTTATCCAGTCTTACCCCTTCGGAGGGTTTCTCTTTCATGGCTTCTCCTTCACGGTGAGTGAGGGGATCATCCGGCGATAGTCGTTCATCCCCGGATGGCGAAGATAGCTTTTTTCAGCCAGGCCAGAATCAGGATTGGTCACGCCAAGGCAATAACGAATGCCAAATTTTGCCGCCGCATCCAGAATGGGTTCGCTGTCATCAATGAACAACGTTCTCTCTGGCTGCAGGCCGGTCTCTTCTGCCACCGCCTGCCACAGTCGCTGATCCTCTTTCGGATAACCAAATGTGTGGGTGGAAAGTAATAAATCAAGGTGTGAACCCAGTCCGGTATGTTCCAGCTTCACCGCCAGATTATGTGGGTGCGCGTTGGTCAACAGAATGCGCCGCTTACCGCTGGCTTTGAGCGCGTCCAGAAAGGGAACAGTATCTTCACGCAGTACGGCGCGCGCGCCCTGAGCGGTAGTCATCGCGCAAATATCCAGTCCGAGGCGTTCGCTCCAGTAGTCCAGGCAGTACCAGTTTAGCGTATGTTGTACGGCGGTATATTGCTGGCGTATGAATTCCTGCGCCTCCAGCGGGGTGATCCCTTGCTGCTCGCCGTAGGTCTCCGGCACCAGTTTTTGCCAGAAGTAGTTATCAAACGCGAGATCGAGCAGCGTGCCGTCCATATCCAGCAGGACGGTATCAACGTCCTGCCAGGCGATATCAAGATGCATGGGGAATACTCCAGCCAGAAGAAACGTGCGCGACAGGGTAGCATATCTTGTCGCGCACAGAAGTTATCCGATCAGGCTCTCAGGGGTGGGGATCAGCTTCGGATTGAGGCAATTTTCGTAGTACTGCTGGATCTCGGCCAGGCGGGTGCGCGAGCGCTGGTAGCGGCGCAGGGCCATCACGCCGTTCCAGATAATGCACAGCACCATCGCCAGCATCAGCAGCGAGGTGGCGATGTAGCGCCATAAAGCGGCGCTATCCGGTATGCGGTGCAGTTCGATATGGCGGGTGCCGTTGGCATCGGTAAAGATGTTGGTCACAATCCCTTCCGCGCTGAACGGCGTGCGCATCAGCATCTGCGCCAGCCGCTGAAACTCACCCCACTGCTCCTGGGCCGGGTAGTCGTACAGCGCTACCGGCGGATAAGGCTGATCGACCAGATCGCTGCCCTCATCGCTGACAATCACAAAGCCGCCGGGCGCCGGGCTGTTAAGGGCCTGTGCGGCACGGGAGGTTTCGCGCATCACGAACGGCGCGGTAGAGGTGGCGACCAGGTTTTCCAGCGACTCGGCGCTCACCGGACGCAGCAGGACGTTAACGCCATCAAGACGGCCAGCGGTAGCGCGCTTGACCAGCGCTTCCCAGTCCTTGCTGTTACCGAGATTCACCAGCGCGTTCTTCAGCCTGACGCATTCGTCCGCCTCTGCGCACAGATCCTGGGTTTTCAGGACGATATCGCCAAAATCATCCAGCAGGATCATGCCCGATTTCTGAATGGCGGAGCGTAATGCCGGGCTGACGCGCGTCTCATCTTCCGGTTTAGGATGGAGCTGGCGGCTCAGGGCCTGAGTCAGCGCCGTGGCTTTGTTAACGGTATCCGATTCAGGCAGCGGCAGCGGGGCCGCGTCATTCCAGATCAGCTGCGAGCAGTCAAAAGGTGCAAAAGGCGAGCTCTGGCGCGCGTTCCAGTTGCCCGCCGCGTGGATATTACACATCCCGGTGCCCTGCAGATGCAGAGTATCACCGATGCGCACCCCGGCGTTTTCAAGCTGATCGACGCTGGTGGCCTCGATGGTCTGGGCGCCCTTGATCCATGAGAGGGTAAATTTGATCGGCATATCCAGCGGCACGAGGAGAACAAGCATCGCCAGTACGAGCCCTGCGCCAACCGCAATTACCGTGCTGCGCAGCCAGTGCTGCAGCGGGAAGTTCTTCACCTCGTCATGCAGGGATAAATAGCGCCCCTGGCGCACCACGTGGCGGTCCAGATAGATATCAACGTCGGTCTTTTGCCCTAAATCCTGGGCCAGCCACGGCTGCCAGTGGCGCGGGTAGATCAGGTCAATAATGCCCATCGAGATATTATTGACGTGATCCTGATCGTTCTCGCCAAACAGACCCCAGCGCTTTGGCGTCCCGCGCAGACAGTGGATCTCACGCAGCGCGTTTTTCGCCGGTGGGGCGAAGAGTCCCCATAATCCCGCCGCCAGCAGCAGCACGCCGCCACCGGCAAGCCAGGGGGCAAAGACGTCCGGGCTCATCAGGCAGAAGAAAAACAGCAGGAAGGCGGCGACAATCAGCAGCGCTTCACGAATGCCGTCCGGGCGGCTGAGAGCGTACTCTTCGTGCGTCTCCTGGCGAATGTTCAGCAGCTCAATCTGCTCGGTCTCTTCGCCACGAATCGAGGCCTGGGTTGAGCTGACGTGTTCCAGCGCCAGGTGCGGGGCTTCCTGAACATATTCGGCGATGGAGTGGCCGTTCAGGGCAATCACCAGCGGGATAGAGTCGGTGTGGATCAGCTCAACGCTGTTTTCATCGTTGATGTACTGTTCCCAGAACGGCGGCAGATGCACTTCGACGGAGTCGAGGTAGTAGCGCCATTTATTGGGATCGTCGGTGGTAATACCGTAGCGGGTAATGGAGCGCGTCAGGCTGTGCACGGTATTGCTCTGGGCATTCAGGCTTAACGATACCGGTGCGGCGCTGGCACCTGTTGCAGGCGTCTGCTGGATACGGTTAAACGACTCGAGATATTGCTCAATCGCGCTGCGCTCTTCTGCGGTGAGTTTGCGTGTGCTCGCCCCGGTAAAGGCATTGAGATAAGGCAGGCGATATCGATGCTGCGCCCGACGTCTGTACAACCACCCTGCAATGAATGCGCAGGCCAGCATAGCAGCGATGACAATCAAAATGGTGCTCATGCTTTCCCCATCTTACTTTTTCTTACAGGTGTAGTCAGTAGCACCTTAACAGTGAATGCGTGTCTGTGGTTGGCTATCGGCATGTAAGGCGTTGAACTTGAGCAATTTGAAGCGCATCCCAGTGATCGCTGATGATAGCAAAGGCAACCGTGGCGGAATATCAGCAAATTCCTGGAACAATTTCAACCTATTGACTTTTGACTTGAAATGAGGAATGAATCTCATAAAGTTGCAATAATGTAAATAAAGCGCGATTGACATTGCCGAAACCGTGCGGCATATCGCACAATGACGCCAGTTCACCCAGCAAAGACCCGTCAAAATGAGCAAACCCTTACAAAAGCCCACCATCCTGAATGTTGAAACCGTCGCCAAATCGCGCCTGTTTAACGTTGAGAGCGTGGACCTGGAGTTTAGTAACGGCGTGCGCCGCGTCTACGAGCGTATGCGTCCTTCCACGCGCGAAGCTGTCATGATTGTGCCTATTGTCGACGAGCACCTGATTTTAATCCGCGAATACGCGGTGGGAACGGAATCCTACGAACTGGGCTTTTCAAAGGGGCTTATCGATCCCGGCGAGTCGGTTTATGAAGCCGCAAACCGTGAGCTGAAAGAAGAGGTCGGTTTTGGTGCGAAAGAGCTCACTTTCCTGAAAAAACTCAGCATGGCACCCTCTTATTTCTCCAGCAAAATGAATATTGTGCTGGCGGAAGATCTCTATCCTGAGTCGCTGGAAGGGGATGAACCGGAACCGCTGCCGCAGGTGCGCTGGCCGCTGGCGCATCTGATGGATCTGCTGGAAGAGCCTGATTTTAACGAAGCCCGGAACGTAAGCGCGCTGTTCCTGGTGCGTGAATGGCTGAAAGGGCAGGGAAGGCTGTAGCGTAAAATCCCCCTCTCCACAGGGAAAGGGGGAAGATGTATCAGAAGAGCTCTTGCGTTTCGCCGTTATCAATCAACGTTGTACCCACCTCATGCACCACCTGATGCGTTGGTTGCGTGCCTTCGATGAAATACTCTTCGCGACTGTTACCGCCGTTAGCTAACTGACCGCTGCTGCGATCGATATTGACCGTAACGATACCCGGCGGTGGCGTGAGCGGCTGTTCCGGTACACCATCAAGAACGACTTTCATAAAGGCATCCCACGCCGGCTGGGCGCTTTTGGCTCCGCCTTCGTAACCGGAAATCTGATCTTTAATCGCCCCGGACGCCGTGGTACGGCCTAAATCACGACGGTGATCGTCAAAGCCGATCCACACCGACGTTACCGCACCCGGACCGTAACCCGAGAACCAGGCATCTTTCGAGCTGTTGGTGGTCCCGGTTTTACCGCCGATGTCCTTGCGCTGCAAATCACGACCCGCACGCCAGCCCGTGCCCTGCCAGCCTGGTTCACCAAAGATGTTGCTGTTCAGCGCGCTTTTGATCAGGAACGCCAGCGGGGTGTTAATCACGTGCGGGGCATACTCCTGAGCACCGGTCTGGGCAACCAGCGCCTGGTTCGCCTGCTGGAGCTGCGGCATCGGCACCGCCGCATTCTGCTGCTCCTGAGAAATCGCGACATCTTCCATGTCCTGGTTGTTCAGCGCCTCTGACTTAGGCGTGTCACCGTAGATCACCGGAATATCACACTCTGCGCAGGCGATTTTCGGTCTGGCGTCAAACAGGACACCGCCCTGATCGTTCTCGATTTTGCTGATGAAGAACGGATCGACCAGGAAGCCGCCGTTGGCCATCACCGCATAGCCGCGCGCAACCTGCAGCGGGGTAAAGGAGGCGGAGCCCAGCGCCAGCGACTCGGTATGCACGATATTTTGCGCCGGGAAGCCGAAGCGCTGCAGATATTCCGCCGCATAATCGACGCCCATGGCACGCATGGCGCGCACCATCACCACGTTTTTCGACTGTCCCAGCCCCTGACGCAGGCGAATCGGACCGGCGTACTCTGCGGGTGAGTTTTTCGGACGCCAGTCGGAACCGGCCCCGGCATCCCAGCGGGAGATCGGCACGTCATTGAGGATACTGGCGAGGGTCAGACCCTTATCCATTGCCGCGGTGTAGAGGAAGGGTTTGATATTGGAACCGACCTGACGCAGCGCCTGAGTGGCACGGTTAAATTTGCTCTGGTTAAAGTCGAAGCCGCCAACCAGCGCCAGCACCGCGCCGTTATGCGGATCGATGGAGACCAGCGCCGAGTTAACGTCCGGGATCTGCCCCAGCCACCAGGCGTCATTCACCTGGCGAACCCAGATTTGCTGACCCACCTGTACCGCATCGGTCACTTTACGTGGCGTCACGCCCTGCTGCGTATCAGAGCGATACGGACGCGCCCAGCGTACCCCTTCCATCCGCAGCGACACGGACGTGCCGTCCGCGAGCATCGCCGTGGCTTCCTGCGGATTGGCCTGGGTCACCACCGCCGCCACGAACGGCCCGTAGCCCGGAAGCGGCTTCAGGGTATCGGTGATTTTTTTGCTGTTCCACGCCGATTCACCCACTTTCCACAGCACGTTTGAAGGACCGCGGTAGCCGTGACGCATATCGTAATCAATCACGTTGTTACGCACCGCCTGCTGCGCGCCCTGCTGGACGTTGCGGCTGATGGTGGTGTAAACGCGGTAACCATCTTCGTAGGCCTGCTCGCCGTAGCGGGAAACCATCTCCTGACGAACCATCTCGCTGAGGTACGGCGCGGAGAAGGCAATTTCCGGGGCATGGTAGTTGGCGTCAATCACATCGTTGCGCGCCTGATCGTACTGGGTCTGGCTGATATAGCCCTCGCTCAGCATACGCGACAGCACCACGTTGCGACGCGCCGTAGCGCGATCCAGCGAGTAGAGCGGGTTAAAGGTGGAAGGCGCCTTCGGCAGACCGGCGATGGTGGCCATCTCACTCAGGGTGAGCTGCTCGATGGATTTACCGAAATAGACCTGCGCCGCCGCGCCCACGCCATAGGCACGGTAGCCGAGATAGATCTTGTTGAGGTAAAGCTCAAGGATCTCATCTTTGTTCAGCAACTGCTCAATGCGGATCGCCAGGAACACTTCCTTAACCTTACGCATCAGCGTTTTTTCAGGGCTCAGGAAGAAGTTACGCGCCAGCTGCTGGGTGATGGTACTAGCCCCCTGCGAAGCATGGCCGGAGAACAGCGCTACGCTTGCAGCACGGAAAATCCCCACCGGGTCAACGCCGTGGTGCTCATAAAAGCGGCTGTCTTCTGTGGCAATAAAGGCTTTCACCATGACTGGCGGAATTTGATTCAGCGTCAGCGGGATACGGCGCTTTTCACCGTACTGGGCAATCAGCTCGCCATCGGCGCTATAAACCTGCATCGGGATCTGAAGTCGTACGTCACGAAGCGTAGCGACATCAGGCAGTTGCGGCTCAATATATTTGTACAAACCAAAAATCGAGCCTGCTCCAAGCAGAATGCAACAGACTGCAAGGATCAATAAATACTTTACGAACTTCACTGGAGATTTCCCATTTAGTTTGAACTGGGCAGTTTCTAAACAATCGCGCGGTAGTATAAAGGCAAGCCTGTAGCATTGATATAGCCGTCATCCCCAGGGACGATAAGGAGATCGTGAAACATGGCGTTTAAAACATGGCGAACAGGCGTTCATATTCAACAGGATAAGGTTCTGGCCGTCGCGCTGGTGCGCGAAAAGTCGGGGTGGGGGCTGCGCCGCTGGTGGCAGCTTCCCCTGGCGGAGGGCATTATCCACGACGGGCAAATTCTTCAGCCCGAACAACTGGCTGCGGCCCTGCGCGAATGGCGTCAGACGCTGCCGCATCAGCATCAAATATTTCTCGCCTTTCCGGCTGCCCGCACCCTGCAGCGCACGCTGCCGCGCCCGGCGATGACCCTGCGCGACAGCGAGCAGACGGCCTGGATTGCATCCGCGTTGAGCCGTGAACTGGAGATGGCGCCCGAAGCCCTGCGTTTTGACTATGCAGAAGATACCTTCAGCCAGACATTTCAGATTACTGCCGCACAAAATAAGGAGATCGACGCGCTTCTGGAGCTGGCCCGGGTCCTGCGCCTGCAACTCACCACCATCACGCCCGATGCCGGAGCGCTGGCGCATCTGCTGCCTTTTGTGCAGGCGCCCGCCCAGTGTATCGCCTGGCGCGATCGGGACCAGTGGCTCTGGGCGATGCGCCACCAGTGGGGCAGGCGCGGGCTGGCGGAAGCCCCCGACGTCGAACGGCTGGCCGTGCTGCTGGCGCTCAGGGTTGAGGAGATCGCCTGCTGCGATATGGCCAGTTTCGATCCCTGGTGCGTGGTACCCCACCGGCAGCCGCCGCTGCCTGAAAATGGCGCGGATTTTAGCGTCGCGCTGGCGCTGGCGGCGGGAGTCTATCCGGTATGAGGACCGCAAACCTGCTGCCGTGGCGTCAGCAACAAAAACGCCACTGCCTGCGCTTCTGGGGCCTGCTGTTTACCGGCTCGCTGCTCTTAACGCTGCTGCTCTGGACGGCCCTTCGGGCCAGCTCATCTCTGCAGACGGATGTTTACGCCCATAGGCAGGCCAGCGATCTGGCGCTGCGACAGGCGCTGGAGCAGCGGCAAACGCAGTGGGCGGCGCGTGTTGTTCAGCGCCAGCAACGCCAGCGCTGGGCGCGGCAAAAAGCCAGCACGGAGGCCTGGCAGGCGGAACTGATCGCCCTGGCCCACGCCCTGCCAGAGCAGGCATGGCTGGCGCAGCTTCGCTTTAAGCAGTCCACGCTCTCGCTCCACGGATACGCCACTACCTTATCGGCGCTTGCGGCGCTGGAGACGGCACTACGCCTGCTGCCCGGATTCGGGCCGGGAACGCCGGGGGAGATGCGCCAGGACGCGCAGGGACGCTGGGAGTTTAGCTGGACGCTGACCCGCAAGGAGCAGGCTTATGCGGATCCATCCTGACATCTGGTACAGGCTGTCTCCGCGCTGGCGCGGCCTGTGCTGGGGCGTCAGTTCCGGGCTGATGCTGTTCGGCGTCACCGGTGTGCAGCTACACATACAGCATCAACAGCTCACGACGCAGCAGGCTCAGCATGAACAAGATGCGGCGATCAACGCCCGCTTATGGACCGCAGTGCGTAAGCTCTTCCCCGACGATGACGTCCCAGCGTCCGTGGCAACGCGCCCTTTTTCGCCGCTGGAGTTCGATACCGGTGAGATGCGGATGGTGCGCTGGCAGCCCGTCAGCGCAGGCGGGGAGCTGGTGGTCGATGCGGTGTGGGCGCAGATCCCCACGCTGTTTGCCACCCTCGCCCGGCGCGATGTGGCGGTCGGGCGTTTTACCATCCAGCCAGAGCAGCAAAAGCTACGGATTACCCTGCACCTGGAGCGCCAGAATGCGGGTTAACCGGGGTGTGCTGCTTTTACTGCCGCTGCTTCTCGGCATGCGCGATCCGTTTCAGGCCCCGGTGTCACGCTGCCCCGATGCCACTTTGAGCCAGTGGCGATATGCCGGGCTGGTGTCCGGCGCGGTACCGGTGGGGATCGTCAGGGATGAAACGTCTCGCTGGCTGCGGGTGCGCCGCGGCGAGACGCTGCCTCAGGGCTGGCGGGTAATGACGCTGGATGAAAAGGAGCTGGTCATCGACACCTCAGAGGCCTGTGAACAGCCGCTGTGGCGATGGCAACGACAAGGAACGAAACATGAAAACAGGGATCGTGGCACTGCTGCTGATCGCCAGCCAGGCGCTGGCAGCGGAAACGGCGGCCGTCAATCTGGTGGTGGATGACGTACCGGTCGCCCAGCTTCTGCAGGCTCTGGCGGAGCAGGAGAACCGCAACATGATTATCGCCCCGGACGTGAGCGGCAACGTCTCGCTGCGTCTGCAGAAGGTGCCCTGGCTACAGGCGCTACAGACGGTAGTGACCAGCGCCGGGCTGGTGATGCGCCAGCAGGAGGGCATCTTTTATATCCACAGCGCCGCCTGGCAGCAGCAGCAGCAGGCCAGAAAAGAGGCGGAGCGCGCAAAGCGCCAGCTCAGCGTGCCGCTGGAGGCGCGCAGCTTCCCTCTCTCGTATGCGGATGCGAGCGATCTCCAGCAGGCGGCCGAAAAGCTCCTTAGCCCGAAAGGCAGCCTTGCGGTGGACAAGCGCACCAATCGTCTGCTGGTGCGCGACACCCGGGCAGCGCTGGACGCACTACAGCACTGGGTGACGCAGATGGATCTGCCGGTAGCGCAGGTCGAGCTCGCGGCGCACATCGTCAGCATGAGTGAAAAAAGCCTGCGCGAGTTAGGGGTGAAGTGGAGTCTGGCCCAGGCTCAGCAGGCGGGTAAGCCCGGTCAGCTGACGATACTCAGCGCCGATCTTGCGGTTAACGCCGCGACCACGCAGGTGGGCTTTAATATCGGGCGGATTAATGGCCGGCTGCTGGACATTGAGCTCTCCGCCCTCGAACAAAAGCAGCAGGTGGATATCATCGCCAGCCCGCGGCTGTTGGCATCCCACATGCAGCCCGCCAGCATCAAACAGGGGAGCGAGATCCCTTATCAGGTCTCCAGCGGAGAGAGCGGGGCGACGTCGGTGGAGTTTAAAGAGGCGGTGCTGGGCATGGAGGTGACGCCGGTGGTGCTGGCCAACGGTCGGGTACGCCTGAAGCTGCGTATCAGCGAGAACAGTCCGGGCCAGGTGTTGCAGCAGGCCGACAGTGAAACCCTGACCATCGATAAGCAGGAGATTGAAACCCAGGTTGAAGTTAAAAGTGGTGAAACGCTGGCCTTAGGGGGAATTTTTTCTCAGAGGCATAAAAGCGGCAGCGAAAATGTGCCAGGCTTGAGCCGTATTCCTCTCCTGGGGCAACTTTTCCGCCATCAGGGTAAAGACAACGAGCGCCGGGAATTAGTGGTTTTTATCACCCCACGTCTGGTTGCAACGCCATAATGGGCAGCAATGCCCCGCGTGATTTTGCATTCTGTTTGTTGCAGATGTTTGACGTGGGGCATGAATTAGCATACAAGGAGTACCGATTTGAGAATCAGCTTACACAATCTCACCCCTTAATAACTTAAGCGGCAAGCCTGGTGATTTATTCTGTTGCCAAACAAGCTGGAGTACTGAGATAATTTTTAGTCTGACTCTCGCTCTATCGCATATGAGGTTTCAGTTCATGTCCTGTTACGCCAGGTATCGGCGAAGCGGGTTTACCATTAACGAATAGTCTTAGTAGTACCGAAAAAATGGCAGAGAAACGCAATATCTTTCTGGTTGGGCCTATGGGTGCCGGCAAAAGCACTATTGGGCGCCAGTTAGCTCAACAACTCAATATGGAATTTTACGATTCTGATCAAGAGATTGAGAAACGAACCGGAGCTGATGTGGGCTGGGTCTTCGACGTAGAAGGCGAAGAGGGTTTCCGTGACCGTGAAGAAAAAGTCATCAATGAACTTACGGAAAAGCAGGGCATTGTGCTGGCTACCGGCGGCGGCTCTGTAAAATCTCGCGAAACTCGCAACCGTCTCTCCGCCCGCGGTGTCGTGGTCTATCTCGAAACGACCATCGAAAAACAACTGGCGCGTACGCAGCGTGATAAAAAACGCCCGTTGCTACAGGTTGAGACGCCTCCACGCGAAGTTCTGGAAGCACTGGCTGGTGAACGCAATCCGCTGTACGAAGAGATTGCTGACGTCACCATTCGCACAGACGACCAGAGCGCAAAAGTGGTCGCAAACCAGATTATTCATATGCTGGAAAGCAACTGATTCTGGCTTTATATACACTCGCCTGCGGGTAAAAGCATTTAAGGTGGATGTCGCGTTATGGAGAGGATTACAGTCACTCTCGGTGAACGGAGTTACCCTATCACTATCGCGGCTGGTTTGTTTAACGACCCAGCTTCCTTCTTACCACTGAAAGCGGGTGATCAGGCAATGCTGGTCACCAATGAGACTCTGGCTCCGCTTTATCTCGACCGCGTACGTCAGCTGCTCGAACAGGCTGGCGTGAAGGTCGACAGTGTGATTCTGCCTGATGGCGAGCAGTATAAAAGCCTGACGGTACTCGATACCGTCTTCACCGCATTACTGCAAAAACCGCACGGTCGCGACACTACACTGCTGGCTTTAGGCGGCGGTGTCGTTGGCGATCTGACGGGGTTTGCTGCGGCAAGCTATCAGCGCGGTGTCCGTTTTATTCAAATTCCTACCACGCTGTTGTCGCAGGTCGACTCTTCCGTTGGTGGCAAAACCGCCGTTAACCATCCGCTTGGCAAAAACATGATTGGCGCGTTCTACCAGCCCGCTTCGGTGGTGGTGGATCTCGACTGTCTGCAAACGCTGCCTCAGCGCGAGCTGGCCTCTGGCCTGGCGGAAGTGATCAAGTACGGCATTATTCTGGACGGCGAGTTCTTTAGCTGGCTTGAAGAGAATATGGACGCCCTGTTGCGCCTGGATGGTCAGGCGATGGCGTACTGTATTCGCCGTTGTTGTGAGCTGAAAGCAGAAGTGGTTGCCGCAGACGAGCGCGAAACAGGCTTACGTGCTTTACTGAATCTGGGGCACACCTACGGTCATGCTATCGAAGCCGAAATGGGCTACGGTAACTGGCTGCATGGCGAGGCCGTGGCGGCGGGAATGGTAATGGCCGCACGCACCTCGGAGCGTCTGGGTCAGTTCAGCAAGGCGGATACACAACGCATTATCACGCTGCTTGAGCGCGCCGGTTTGCCGGTGACGGGGCCGCGAGAAATGTCAGCGCAGGCCTACTTGTCGCACATGATGCGTGATAAAAAAGTATTAGCAGGCGAGATGCGTCTGGTACTCCCGCTTGCCATCGGAAAGAGTGAAGTTCGTGGCGGTGTGCCGCACGATGTCGTTCTTGGCGCTATTGCTGATTGCCAGCAAGCGTAACTATTAGAAAGGTCCGGCTGCGGTAACACGTAGCCAGTTTGCTTCAGGTGATGTGCAAAGTTGTAGGCATAAGCCTTTTAGTGGGGTGTTAAATGGATGAATTCAAACCAGAAGACGAGCTGAAACCCGATCCCAGCGATCGTCGTACTGGTCGTACTCGCCAGTCTTCAGAACGTGATAACGATCCGCAAATTAACTTTGATGAGGTCGATCTGGACAATGACGATCCTCGTCCTTCGCGTGGCCGCGCCGCCCGCGACGAGCGTGAAGAAGAGGATTATGAGTCCGAAGAAGATTCAATGGACGAAGAGCCCGTAGAGCGTCGCCCGCGTAAGCGTAAAGCCGCTCCGGCGAAGCCCGCCTCCCGCCAGTACATTATGATGGGCCTGGGTGTGCTGGTCCTGCTGCTGCTGATTATCGGCGTCGGCTCGGCACTCAAAG
This sequence comes from Enterobacter sp. MF024, assembly GCF_005843915.1. Taxonomy (NCBI): domain Bacteria; kingdom Pseudomonadati; phylum Pseudomonadota; class Gammaproteobacteria; order Enterobacterales; family Enterobacteriaceae; genus Enterobacter; species Enterobacter sp. MF024. Next base: position 141,432 of record NZ_VCBB01000015.1, read on the forward strand.
CCCCGTCAACCACGCCTGCTGAACAAACCGCGTCCGGCGAGAAGAGCATCGATCTCTCCGGCAGTGCTGCCGATCAGGCGAATGGCACCCAGCCTGCGCCGGGTACCACTTCTGCAGAGAATACTGCCGGGAATAACCAGCAGGAGATCTCTCTGCCGCCGGTTGCCTCCACGCCAACTCAGGGCCAGTCTCCGGCGACCCCGGAAGGCCAGCAGCGTGTTGAAGTGCAGGGCGATCTGAATAATGCCCTGACGCAGCAGCAGGTCAACAACGTGGTGGTGAACTCTACGCTGCCGACCGAGCCTGCGACCGTCGCGCCAGTTCGTGGTGCCACCGGGCAGCAGCAGACGGCGGCTACAGAAACTGCGCCACGTCAGACTAAACCTGCACAGCATCAGGAACGTAAGCAGACGGTTATCGAGCCGAAGCGTGAAGTGAAGCCACAGCCAGTTGCCAAAGCCGAAACGCCGAAAGCCGCCGCGCAGCCGAAGCACACTGAAACGGCAACCAGCGCCCCGGCCAAAGCGCCAGCGGCAACCGTGACGGCACCGAAAGCGACGGCTACCGCCTCGACGCCAGCTGCAACCGCGCCTGCGGCTTCTGCCAGCACCGGTAAATCTACAGGGAATGTGAGTTCACTGAAGTCTGCGCCGTCCAGCAACTACACGTTGCAGCTGAGCAGCTCTTCCAGCTATGACAACCTCAACGGCTGGGCGAAAAAATCAAACCTGAAAAACTTCGTTGTTTACGAGACCACCCGTAACGGTCAGCCATGGTATGTGCTGGTGAGCGGTGTGTACTCTTCTAAAGATGAAGCAAAACGCGCGGTTGCCACGCTGCCAGCCGACGTTCAGGCGAAAAATCCGTGGGCGAAGCCGATCCGTCAGGTTCAGTCCGATTTGAAGTAATCTGTGAAGCGCAGGATGCTGTCGGAGCTTTCTCCACAGCCGGAGAAGGTGTAATCAGTTAGTCAGCATGAAAAAAAATCGCGCTTTTCTGAAATGGGCAGGGGGGAAATACCCCCTGCTCGATGATATTCAAAAACACCTGCCAGACGGCGAGTGTCTTGTCGAACCCTTTGTTGGCGCGGGCTCGGTATTTCTCAATACCCACTACTCCCGCTATATCCTTGCGGATATCAACAGCGATCTGATCAGCCTCTATACCATCGTAAAAGAGCGTACCGATGAGTACGTCGATGAGGCGCGCAAGCTGTTTACGCCAGAGAACAACAACCCGGACGTTTACTATCAGCATCGCGCTGAGTTTAATCAGAGCCAGGACAAGTTCCGCCGTGCGCTGTTGTTCCTCTATCTTAACCGCCATGGCTACAACGGCCTGTGCCGGTATAACCTGCGTGGTGAATTCAACGTGCCCTTTGGTCGCTACAAGCGCCCGTACTTCCCGCAGGCTGAACTGTATCACTTTGCTGAAAAAGCGCAGAATGCGGAGTTCCATTGCCTCTCGTATGAAGAGTGTATGGATAAAGCTGACGCCAACTCGGTGGTCTACTGCGATCCGCCTTATGCTCCACTGTCGGCAACGGCGAACTTCACCGCCTATCATACCAACAGCTTCAGTCCCGCCGAGCAGGCGCGTCTGGCGGAGATGGCGGAAAAACTGGTCAGCAAAAGTATCCCGGTGTTAATTTCGAATCACGACACGCCCGATACGCGCGAATGGTACAAGGCCGCTGAGCATTTTCAGGTCAAGGTCCGGCGCAGCATCAGCAGCAACGGCGGTACACGTAAAAAGGTGGACGAACTGCTGGCTCTCTATCTGCCCTGAGCCGTTTCGCCCGCCGTTAAACAAAGTTCAAGGAGATGCGGATGAAACAGTATTTGATTGCACCCTCAATTCTTTCGGCTGATTTTGCCCGGCTGGGCGAAGACACCGCGAAAGCCCTGGCTGCCGGTGCGGATGTCGTTCATTTCGACGTTATGGATAACCACTACGTGCCTAACCTGACCATCGGCCCGATGGTCCTGAAGGCGCTGCGCAACTATGGCGTCACCGCACCCATTGATGTGCATCTGATGGTGAAGCCGGTTGATCGCATCGTGCCGGATTTTGCCGCCGCGGGCGCCAGCATCATCACCTTCCATCCTGAAGCCTCCGAACACGTTGACCGCACGCTGCAGCTGATCAAAGAGCACGGTTGTAAGGCGGGCCTGGTCTTTAACCCGGCCACGCCGCTGAGCTACCTTGATTACGTGATGGACAAGCTGGACGTGATCCTGCTGATGTCCGTGAACCCGGGCTTTGGCGGGCAGTCCTTCATTCCACAAACGCTGGATAAGCTGCGTGAAGTGCGCCGCCGTATCGACGAGTCTGGCTTTGATATCCGCCTCGAAGTGGATGGCGGCGTGAAGGTCAACAACATCGGCGAAATCGCTGCGGCGGGCGCGGATATGTTTGTCGCGGGTTCGGCTATTTTCGATCAGCCGGACTACAAAAAAGTCATTGATGAAATGCGCAGTGAACTGGCGAAGGTAAGTCATGGATAATTTGCAGGCAATTCGGGGCGTTGCATTTGACCTCGACGGCACGCTGGTGGACAGCGCGCCGGGTTTAACAGCGGCAGTGGATCAGGCGCTGTACGCGCTGGAACTGCCGGTCGCGGGCGAAGAGCGCGTGGTTACGTGGATCGGTAACGGGGCGGACGTGCTGATGGAACGCGCGCTGACCTGGGCGCGTCAGGAACGGGCGATCCAACGTGCGGCGCAGGGCAAGCCGGGTGTCGATCATGCGGATATCCCGCAGGAAGAGCAGGTTCGTGTCCTGCGTAAGCTGTTTAACCGTTTTTATGAAGAGACGGTGGAAGAGGGCAGCTTCCTGTTCCCGGATGTGGCCGGTACGCTGGGCGCGCTGCATGCTAAGGGTATGCCGCTGGCGCTGGTGACCAATAAGCCGACAGCGTTCGTCGCGCCGTTGCTGGAAGCGCTGGATATTGCCCACTATTTCTCGGTGATTGTCGGTGGCGATGACGTGCAGAACAAGAAGCCGCATCCCGAACCGCTACTGCTGGTGGCAGGAAAATTATCTTTATCGCCTGAAGCACTGCTCTTTGTAGGTGATTCGCGCAATGATATTCTGGCTGCCAGGGCCGCAGGCTGCCCGTCCGTTGGCCTCACCTATGGTTATAACTACGGTGAATCCATTACGCTGAGTGAGCCGGATTTTGTCTTCGACCACTTCAAAGATTTACTGCCCGTTCTCGGGCTTTCGCACAGTGAAAATCAGGAATTGAAAAATGACTAAGCCCATCGTATTTAGTGGCGCACAGCCCTCAGGTGAACTGACCATTGGCAACTATATGGGTGCGCTGCGTCAGTGGGTGAACATGCAGGATGAGTATCACTGTATCTACTGCATCGTTGACCAGCACGCCATTACCGTGCGCCAGGATCCGCAGCAGTTGCGTAAAGCGACGCTCGACACCCTTGCGCTCTATCTGGCCTGCGGTATCGATCCTGAGAAAAGCACCATTTTCGTTCAGTCCCATGTGCCGGAACACGCGCAGCTGGGCTGGGCCCTGAACTGCTACACCTATTTCGGCGAACTGAGCCGTATGACCCAGTTCAAGGATAAATCTTCCCGTTACGCCGAAAACATCAACGCCGGTCTGTTCGACTATCCGGTGCTGATGGCCGCTGACATCCTGCTGTACCAGACCAACCAGGTTCCGGTGGGTGAAGATCAGAAGCAGCACCTGGAGCTGAGCCGCGATGTCGCCCAGCGCTTCAATGCAATCTACGGCGACATCTTCAAGGTGCCAGAGCCGTTTATTCCGAAGTCCGGCGCTCGCGTGATGTCCCTGCTGGAACCAACCAAGAAGATGTCCAAGTCAGACGATAACCGCAACAACGTTATCGGCCTGCTGGAAGATCCAAAAGCGGTGGTTAAGAAGCTCAAGCGTGCGGTTACCGACTCGGACGAGCCGCCTGTGGTGCGTTACGACGTGCAGAACAAAGCGGGCGTCTCTAACCTGCTGGATATTCTCTCCGCCGTGACGGGGCGCAGCATTCCTGAGCTGGAGCAGCACTTCGAAGGCAAAATGTATGGTCATCTGAAAGGCGAAGTGGCTGACGCGGTTTCCGGCATGTTGACCGAACTGCAGGCGCGTTATCACCAGTTCCGTAATGACGAAGCCTTCCTGCAGAAAGTGATGAAAGAGGGGGCCGAGAAGGCCAGCGCACGCGCCTCTGAAACGCTGAAAGCGGTGTACGAAGCGATTGGGTTTGTGGCGAAACCTTAAGCTTGTTTGCCGGGTGGCGGCTTCGCCTTACCCGGCCTACGGGGTAGTGTAATAGCGCCACTCTGCGAAAAAAAACCGGGAACTCCCCGGTTTTTTTATGCCTGAAAAACGTTTACTGACTCGCTGCCGGGCCACAGCCGCCGATGATCTTGGAGATAGAGATCGCCGGGTGCAGCAGGTAATCGTAGCTGCAGTTATTTTTGGTGTTTTCAACACGGCCGGTACATGCCGTCAGAGTCGTTAAGATGCCTGCAACCAGGGCAATCTTTGCCAGTTTGAACATAACGCTTCCTTGTCTGTAACATGAGGGAATATATGAAAATGTGCTTTCGCGGAAGGTATGTTATCGACAGGGGTAAGAGAGGAGTAGTCCATAACAGGACTACTCATTTCGCGGGAAATATGTTCAGTCTGGCTTAGTGGTTGGAGAACCAGTTGAGTCTGTCACGCAGCGCCACCACGCGGCCTACGACGATCAGCGCCGGGCTTTCAACCTGTTGGGCAAGCTCGCCCAACTGGGTTAACACGCCGCTGACCACACGCTGTTTGATCGACGTGCCGTTCTCCACCAGCGCAACCGGCATTTCTGCATCCATGCCGTGTTCAAGCAGTTTCGCCTGAATGGTCGCCGCCTGGTTCAGCCCCATATAGAACACAAGGGTCTGTTTTTCCGCGGCCAGGTTATGCCAGTCCAGTTCGCAGCCGGTTTTCAGGTGGCCGGTAACCAGACGCACGCTTTGGGCGTATTCACGGTGGGTCAGTGGGATACCGGAATAGGCCGAGCAGCCAGAGGCGGCGGTAATGCCCGGCACCACCGAGAACGGAATGCCTGCGTCACACAGCGTCTCCAGCTCTTCGCCGCCGCGCCCGAAGATAAAGGGATCGCCGCCTTTCAGACGCACCACGCGTTTCCCCTTTTGCGCTTCACGCAGCAGGATCTGGTTAATCTCTTCCTGCGGTACGCAGTGATATCCGGCGCGCTTGCCGACAAACACCCGGTCGGCATCCCGGCGCACCAGGTTCATGATGTCATCAGAGACCAGACGGTCATAAACCACGATATCCGCCTGCTGGATCTGCTGCAGCCCTTTCAGGGTTAATAGGCCGGCATCGCCCGGACCTGCGCCCACCAGCACCACCTCGCCACGGTGATCGAGCGGTGCACTCAGCAGCTGCTCGGTGGTGTCATCCACGGCTTTGCGATCCTGGTTAGCCAGCGACTGCGCCAGCCGGTCGTTGACAAAGAATTTTTCCCAGAAGCGGCGGCGTTCGCCGACGGTGGCGTACTGCTTTTTCACCCGGGCGCGCAACTGCCCCGCATAGTGGGCTACATGGCCTAAGTGCTGCGGCAGAATGGCTTCGAGCTTTTCGCGCAGCAGGCGCGCCAGCACCGGCGAGGTACCGCCGGAGGAGACGGCGACCATCAGCGGCGAGCGGTCGATAATCGACGGCATGATGAAACTCGCCTCTTTCGGCGCATCCACCACGTTGCAGAAGATCCGCCGGGTTTCACAGGCGTCGCTGACGCGCTGGTTAACCACATCGTCGTCGGTAGCGGCAATGGTCAGCCAGCAGGTATCGAGCAGAGATTCGTTGAACTCACCCTCAACGAGGGTGAGCATCCCTTCCTGCGCCCACACGGTAAACTGCGGGGCGAAGTCGAGGGCGTTTACGGTGAGTCGGGCACCTGCGTCTAACAGCAGGCGGGCTTTACGTTCAGCCACATCGCCACCGCCCACGAGCAGGCAGTCACGATTGCGTAATTGACAGAATATTGGCAGGTGATCCACGACATTACCTCTTCTTACTGGTTGGCTTTCGCCTGAACGGTTGCGATGGTGGCAGGAGTCGGACGCTCCGCTTTAGGGGTAGCATACCAGTAACCCCAACCCATAAATACAACCCCAGAAAGGGTATTGCCAAGCGTTACCCACAACAGGTTATGGCCGATGCCTGACAGGGTATAGGCTTCGCTGTGGTGACCAAACCAGGAAAGGGCAAACAACGTCATGTTGGCAACGGAGTGTTCGTAACCGGAGGCGATAAAGGCCAGCAGGCACCACCAGATCGCGATGAACTTCGCGGCACCTTCAGTACGGATTGCCATCCAGATCGCAAGACACACCAGCCAGTTACAGAGCGCGCCTTTAAAGAACAGGACCATCGCCGGGGCGGTGGTTTTCGCCAGAGCGACGGTGTGAACGAGGCTGGTATCCACCGGCAGCAGGCTACCGCCACCCCAGCAGTAAAGCAGCGCGACAAACACGGAGCCCACCAGGTTACCGAGCCAGGTCTGCGGCAGAATGCCCCACATCTGGCCCTGGGTGATGGTGCCGGCTTTCACGCCCAGCGTCAGGAACATGGTGTGACCGGTGAAAAGCTCAGAACCTGCGATGATGACCAGGGTCAGCGCGATCCCGAAGGTAGCGCCCATCACCAGCGGACGAACGGATGGGTCGACGAGATTACCGAGGGTGAAAATTAAAATGATCCCCAGGCCCACATAAGCACCGGCCATCGCGGAACTGATCCAGAATCCGAGAGGACTATTTTTGCTGAGGCGTGCGATGCGCGCAGCGTTAGCCGCACACTTATTAATAGTGTCTGTAAACATTTGATTATCCATTACACTTTATCCTTCGCGCTGCCTCTTTGTTGGCTGCCTTCACTCACCCCAGTCACATAGTGAACTATGCTCCTGGGGATTCGTTCAGTTGCCGCCGCGATGCAGCACAAATGATTTCGTGTAAAAAGTTGAAAAGCTCCCGAACGGGAGAACATTTAAAAGCGGGGGCATTGCGCCCCCGTATCAATCAGCCTCTCAGCTGCACCTTGCCGTCTTTGACGCGGACGTCATAGTGCTTCACGGAGTGGCTCTCATCTTCCATGCAGTGGCCGTCGCTCAGGCGGAAACGCTGCTTTTTCAGCGGGCTGGCAACCCACAGCTCGCCCTGATGTTCCGCGATGATCCCGCGGGAAAGCACGCTGGCCTCAAAGAACGGGTCGATATTGCTGATGGCAAAAACCTGTTCGTCGTGACGTGGACGGAAAATGGCAACCTGCTCATGACCCAACAGCGCACACACGCCGGTGGCTGGCAGGATCTCGTCGATTTTGCAGATGTTTACCCACTGGCTCATGCGTTTTCCTCCACCAGAGTCACCGGAATGCGTTCATACGGCGTCGCCGGACGATGCTGTTCGCGCTCAGGCACGACCTGCACGCTCGGGTCGCGCTGGTTGCTGTTGATAAAGTGTTTGAAGCGAACCTGCGCCGACGGGGTGTTGACGGTTTCGGTCCATTCGCAAATCACGGCATCGCGCAGGCGAGCCATCTCTTCTTCCAGCGTCGCGTTCAGGCCCAGCTTGTCGTCGATGATAACGGACTTCAGGTAGTCAATGCCGCCTTCCAGGTTATCCAGCCACGGCGCGGTACGGGTCAGTTTGTCCGCGGTACGGATGTAGAACATCATGAAGCGGTCGAGGTACTTAATCAGCGTTTCACGGTCGATATCCGCCGCCAGCAGGTCCGCGTGACGCGGTTTCATCCCGCCGTTACCACAGACATACAGGTTCCAGCCTTTCTCAGTGGCGATGATCCCCACGTCTTTACCCTGCGCTTCAGCACATTCACGGGTACAGCCAGAGACGCCGAACTTCATTTTGTGCGGAGTGCGGATGCCTTTGTAGCGGTTTTCCAGCTCGACGCCGAAGCCGACGCTGTCGCCGACGCCGTAGCGGCACCAGGTGCTGCCGACGCAGGTTTTCGCCATGCGCAGCGCTTTGGCATAGGCGTGACCGGTTTCGAAGCCCGCTTCAATCAGCTGACGCCAGATTTCCGGCAGGTCGTCTTTCTGCGCACCAAACAGGCCGATACGCTGGGAACCGGTGATTTTGGTGTAAAGGTTAAATTCGCGTGCGATGCGACCGACAGCCACCAGCCCTTCCGGGGTGATTTCACCGCCGGCAGAACGTGGAATCACGGAGTAGGTACCGTCTTTCTGGATGTTCGCCAGGAAGTTGTCGTTGGTGTCCTGCAGCGGGGTGTGCTGCGGCTTGAGCACGTACTCATTCCAGCACGAGGCCAGCAGAGAACCGACGGTCGGTTTACAGACTTCACAGCCATAGCCCTGGCCGTGTTTTTGCAGCAGCTCGTCGAAAGATTTGATGCCTTCAACGCGGATCAGGTGGTACAGCTCCTGGCGAGAGTAAGCGAAGTGCTCGCACAGGTTGTTGTTGACTTCGATGCCCTGTTTCGCCAGCTCGGCGTTCAGCACCTGGGTCACCAGCGGGATACAGCCGCCGCAGCCGGTACCGGCTTTGGTTTCAGCTTTCAGCGCCGCAACGGTGTGGCAGCCTTTGTTGATGGCGGCAACCAGCATGCCTTTAGTGACGTCGAAGCAGGAGCAAATCTGCGCGCTGTCCGGCAGCTTATCAACCCCGATGGACGGCTTGCCGCTGGCCGCGTGGGCTGGCAGGATCAGCGCGTCCGGATTCTCCGGCAGCTCAATGGCGTTCAGCACCAGCTGCAGCAGGTTGCCGAAATCGCTGGTATCACCCACCAGCACCGCGCCGAGCAGGGTTTTGTTATCCGGGCTGACGATAAGACGTTTATAAACTTCTTTGCTTTCGTCGAGGTAGACGTAGCTGCGGGAGTTCGGCGTGCGACCGTGCGCATCGCCGATACCGCCTACGTCCACGCCCAGCAGCTTCAGCTTGGCGCTCATGTCCGCGCCGGTGAAGGCGTTTTCATTGCCGAGGATATGGTCGGCAGTCACCTGCGCCATCTTGTAGCCCGGGGCAACCAGACCGTAGACGTGATTTTCCCAGCTGGCGCATTCACCGATGGCGTAGATATCCGGATCGGAGGTCTGGCAGGTGGAGTTGATCATGATCCCGCCGCGCTGGGCAACGGCCAGACCGCACTGGGTGGCCAGCTTGTCGCGCGGGCGAATACCGGTTGAGAAGACGATAAAGTCGACTTCCAGCTCGCTGCCGTCGGCGAAGCGCATGGTTTTACGCGCTTCGGTGCCTTCCTGCACGATCTCTTTGGTATTTTTGCTGGTGTGAACTTTCACACCCATGCTTTCAATTTTGCGTTTCAGCTGCTCGCCACCCATGTGGTCGAGCTGCTCTGCCATCAGCATCGGGGCAAATTCGATGACGTGGGTTTCAACACCTAAGTTTTTCAGCGCGCCAGCGGCTTCGAGGCCGAGCAGGCCGCCGCCGACAACCGCGCCGCGTTTGCTGCGACGGGCGCAGGATTCAATGGCGTTCAGATCTTCAATGGTGCGATAGACGAAGCAATCCTGAGTTTCAGACCCTTTGATCGGCGGGATCCACGGGTATGAGCCAGTCGCCATGATCAGCTTGTCGTAAAAAACCGTGCGTCCCGCACTGGAATGAATCACTTTTTCCTGACGGTTGATGGTGATAGCGCGCTCGCCCACCAGAACCTTCACGCCATGTTTCTCGTAAAAACCTTCGCGCACTAAAGAGAGCTCTTCGGCGGTGTGGTGAGAGAAATAGGAGGAGAGGTGCACGCGGTCGTACGCCTTACGGGGTTCTTCACAGAACACGGTAATGTCGAACCGGTTGGCATCGGCTTTATCAAGGAGATCCTCAATAAAGCGGTGGCCGACCATGCCGTTACCGATGATAGCGAGTCTGACTTTGCTCATTTTTGCCTCGATTTCTTTTCTATTACTGCCTACCTTAACGATTCAGCAAAGCCGCTTATTGATGCAAATCAAATACGCCTTCAACTACTCCTTAGTGGGTAGTTTGTTGATTTGTCAGGTTTTTTCTAAGTAGTGGAAATCTCAGGCTTTTCGTAATAGATGGTTTTGTGTACAAAATAGGAGGCTAATTTTTAATTTCAGCTACTCCTGAATTTCAGCCCTCATTTTAGGGAGAACATGATGTCTACAGCACCGCTTTGGCTTATCCAGAACGTCCGTTTACCGGGACGGGATGGCTTATGGCAACTGGCTATTGAGAACGGTCGTTTTGGCGAAATCACCCCAACGGGCGAGAAGCAGAGCGAGAGCTATGAGGTGTTAAACGCTCGCGGCGGGCTGGCCATTCCGCCCTTTATCGAGCCGCATATCCACCTGGATACCACCCAGACCGCGGGTGAGCCGAACTGGAACCAGTCCGGGACGCTGTTCGAGGGCATCGAAAGATGGGCAGAGCGCAAGGCGCTGCTCAGCCACGAGGATGTTAAAGCCCGGGCCTGGAAGACCCTGAAGTGGCAGATCGCCAACGGCATCCAGTTTGTACGCACCCATGTGGATGTCTCGGATCCGACCCTCACCGCCCTGAAGGCGATGCTGGAGGTGAAGCAGGAGGTCGCGCCCTGGGTCGACCTGCAAATCGTCGCGTTCCCGCAGGAGGGGATCCTCTCCTATCCCAACGGCGCCGCACTGCTGGAGGAGGCGTTACGGCTGGGGGCTGACGTGGTAGGCGCCATCCCGCACTTTGAGTTCACCCGGGAATATGGCGTGCAGTCGCTGCATATCGCCTTTGAACTGGCGAAGAAGTACGACCGTCCGCTGGATATTCACTGCGATGAGATCGACGACGAGCAGTCGCGGTTTGTCGAAACGGTTGCCGCGCTGGCGTATGAGGCGGGGATCGGCCCGCGCGTTACCGCCAGCCATACCACCGCGATGCACTCCTATAACGGGGCTTATACCTCGCGGCTGTTTCGTCTGCTGAAGCTCTCCGGGATTAACTTTGTCGCCAATCCGCTGGTGAATATCCATCTGCAGGGGCGCTTTGACGACTATCCGAAGCGGCGCGGCATTACCCGGGTAAAAGAGTTGCTGGAGGCGGGGATTAACGTCTGCTTCGGCCATGACGACGTGTTTGACCCCTGGTATCCGCTGGGTACCGGCAATATGCTGCAGGTTCTGCACATGGGGCTGCACGTCTGTCAGATGATGGGCTATGAGCAAATTGATAGCGGACTCAACCTCATCACCCACAACAGCGCGCGCACGTTTGGGCTGAGCGATTACGGTATCGAAACGGGGAACCCGGCAAACTTAATTATCTTGCCAGCGGAAAGCGGCTTTGAAGCGGTGCGCTGCCAGGTGCCGGTGCGCTGGTCGATTCGTCAGGGCAGGGTGATTGCGACGACCCAGCTGGCGCAGACCTGGGTACAGACGGACAGCGGCGGAGAAGAAGTGTTCTTTACCAAAAACAGCCCCTTTACCGAGCGCAAAGGGGCTTAAGGGTTAGTGTGCCGCTGCTGCCGCGTTGTGCTGGCGGTGGCGGGTCACAAAGCCCAGCACCAGACACATCACAAACACCACAGCATAGAGGCCGTTCGCGGTGTGTAACGCCGCCAGCGGGCCGCTGTGGGCAACAATCGGGCCGGTAACCACGAAGGTCAGCATGGTGCCGATGGTGCCGCAGGTCAGCACGAAGTTAACCAGCTTCGGCGAAGCCACTTTGGTCTGCAGGGAGCCCAGGGTGATGATCGAGGTGTAAATGGCGCTGGAGAAGAAGCCGAGCGTCAGAATGAACCACGGCATCTGCTCCGGGGAACCGTTGATGAACAGGTACATCAGCACGGTGGCGGCGCCTGCCAGCACGGTGAGGATGCGCTGCAGATCGAAGAAGCGCAGGATAAAGCTGAACGCCCACATGCCGAACATGTACGACATCCAGAAGTCACTGACCAGCTTGCCGGCATCGTTCAGGCTCATCCCCAGACCTTTGGCGTACTCCGGCACCCAGGAGATAAAGCCCAGCTGGCCCAGGATGTAGCACAGGGCGGCAACGGAGAGGAACAGGACGCCAATACCCCATTTTTCTTTCACAACCGGCTCGCTGGTGGTCTGCGCTTTTTTGCCCAGAACCGGGAAGTCACAGCCGAAGGTCAGAATAAAGATCGCCACGTAGACCACACCGATGCAGGCATAGACCCAGTACCACTCGATGCTGCGGGCCAGCAGCGCGGCGGCCACCATCGGGAAGATCATCCCGGCCATGCTGAAGAAGGAGTCGGTGAACAGCAGACGTGCGCCGCGCTGGCGACCTTCATACATGTGGGTGATGAGGAATGTCCCGATGGACATGGTGATCCCGCTGACCAGACCCAGCACAAACATGGCAGCGGAGAAGAGGGCGATGCTGTGGCTGAGCATCAGACCCGCCACGGCAAGCACCATCAGCACAAAGCCAAAACGCAGCTGGGTTTTCAGCGGGACGATTTCCATCAGCCAGGCATTGAGGAAAATGGAGATCAGGATCCCGGCGTTAAGGAAGGTAAAGGTGTTACTCATGCTGGAAACGGGCAGGTTGAAATAGTCTGCGATATTTCCCATCACCATCCCGGTGACAATTACCAACGCACCGGTGAGGGCGTAGGAGAAGAAGCTGATCCATGTGAGCTTGATACGATTGCTGTTAGTCATGACTGGCCTGTGAATAGAGATGTAAAGCGCGTTGACTGCGCTGCGGGCGGCCAGATTTTAATCGTGAATGTGATCTAATTAAATCTTTTAAGATAAATTATTCATCAATTGCATAGAAAAGAGTGATATTAATCACGTTAACTTCGCTGGCCTGAGTTTGCCCGGCGGTTACATCTGTTTCAAATTGGTAAAATTAGGTAAATGGCTGGCCTAGGTTCATACTGCTCTTTAGAATCAAGCCATTCGCTTTCTTTACTGCGCTTTGTTAAGGAATTCTCATGCTCAAATCAACCCTGGCGGCTGTCGCGGCTGTACTTGCTCTCTCAGCCCTCTCTCCTGCTGCGCTGGCAGCGAAAGGAGACCCGCACGTTCTGTTGACCACCTCTGCCGGCAACATTGAGCTGGAACTGAACAGTCAGAAAGCCCCAATTTCTGTGAAAAACTTCCTCGATTACGTGAACAGCGGTTTCTATAACGGCACCACTTTCCACCGTGTGATCCCAGGCTTCATGCTGCAGGGCGGCGGCTTCAACGAGCAGATGCAGCAGAAGCAGCCGAACCCGCCAATCAAGAACGAAGCGGATAACGGCCTGCGCAACAGCCGCGGCACCATTTCAATGGCGCGTACTGCCGATAAAGACAGCGCCACCAGCCAGTTCTTCCTCAACGTGGCGGACAACGCCTTCCTCGACCACGGCCAGCGTGATTTTGGCTATGCGGTATTTGGTAAAGTTGTGAAAGGCATGGATGTGGCCGATAAAATTTCTCAGGTGCAGACGCACGACGTCGGCCCTTACCAGAATGTGCCGACAAAACCGGTAGTTATCCTCTCTGCGAAAGTCCTGCCTTAATCTCTGATGGCGCGGGCAGTCTTTGCCCGCGTTGCCTTTACCTCCCTGCGAAACCGCAGTTTGCTGCTTATACTTGTGGCAACACGGGCACAAGCAGGGAGGTAACAGGTGAAAAAACTCACTGAGAAACAAAAATCCCGTCTCTGGGAACAACAGCGAAACGCGAATTTTCAGGCCAGTCGCCGTCTTGAAGGGGTCGACAGTCCGCTAGTCACGCTCAGCGCCGACGAGGCACAGCTGCGTCTTGAGGAGCTCAGGAGGCACTATGAGCGATAAATACGGCAACGATCGCGATCCCTATCTCTATCCCGGACTGAATGTGATGCGTAACCGGCTGGGCATCCGCCAGGCGGAGCGTCTTGCGCAGGCGGCGTATGAACTCACTGCCCTGCGCGCGGCTACCCTCGGCCTGGGGCCGCTGCTGCGCGGACTGCCGCATCTGTGCGCCATTCATCAGCATATCTATCAGGATATCTTCGACTGGGCAGGTGATATTCGTGAAATGGATATCTACCAGGGCGATACCCGCTTCTGCCACTTCGCCTACATCGAAAAAGAGGGCAACGCCCTGATGCAGGATCTGGAAGAGGAGGGGTATCTCGTTGGGCTTGAGAAAGCGGACTTCATTAACCGTCTCAGCCACTACTATTGCGAAATCAACGTCCTGCATCCGTTCCGCATCGGCAACGGCATTGTTCAGCGCATCTTCTTTGAGCAGCTGGCGATCCATGCGGGCTATCAGCTCGACTGGCGCGATATCGATCCTGAGGCGTGGGCGCAGGCCAACCAGAGCGGGGCGATGGGGGATCTGAGCGCGTTGAACGCAATCTTCAGTAAAGTGGTAAGCGAAGCCCGGGAAACTGAGTAGAATAGGGCGGCCATTTTTTCGGGAGCCGCCATGATTCTGCTGATTGATAACTACGATTCCTTCACCTGGAACCTGTACCAGTATTTTTGCGAACTGGGGGCGGAGGTGGAGGTCCGGCGCAACGACGTGCTCTCTCTGGAGGATGTCGCGGCGCTCAATCCGCAGAAAATCGTGATCTCTCCCGGGCCCTGCACCCCGGATGAGTCCGGCATTTCGCTGGCGGTGATCCGCCACTATGCCGGTCAATTACCCATTCTGGGCGTTTGCCTCGGCCATCAGGCCATCGCCCAGGTCTTTGGCGCCACCATCGTGCGGGCCGCCAAAGTGATGCACGGCAAAACCTCCCCGGTAACGCACACCGGCACGGGAGTGTTCCTTGGCCTGAATAACCCGCTTACCGTCACCCGCTACCACTCCCTGGTCATCGATCCGCCTACCTTACCCGACTGCTTTGAGGTCACCGCCTGGAGCGAAGCGCAGGAGATCATGGGTATCCGCCACCGGGAATGGGATCTGGAGGGGGTGCAGTTCCACCCGGAAAGCATTCTCAGCGAGCAGGGCCACCAGCTGCTGGCTAATTTCCTCAATCGTTGATTTTTAGTTGCCATGAAGTGATTTTTTAAGCATATTTCGTGATTATATTTTCACTTCTGCTTTTTGCTTAAAAAAGGGTAGGGTTACATGGCAACTGAACAATCTGCAATTACGCGCGCGACATTCGATGAGGTGATTCTGCCAATTTATGCACCGGCTGAGTTTATTCCGGTGAAAGGGAAAGGTAGCCGCGTCTGGGATCAACAGGGCAAAGAGTACATTGATTTTGCGGGCGGCATTGCAGTGACGGCGTTAGGTCACTGTCACCCGGCGCTGGTCGAGGCGCTGAAAAGCCAGGGCGAAACCCTGTGGCACACCAGCAACGTCTTTACCAACGAACCCGCGCTACGTCTGGGTCGTAAAATCATCGACGCCACCTTTGCCGAACGCGTGCTGTTTATGAACTCCGGCACCGAAGCCAACGAAACGGCCTTTAAGCTGGCCCGGTATTACGCGTCCACCCGCCACAGCCCGTTTAAAAGCAAAATCATCGCTTTCCATAACGCGTTCCACGGTCGTTCGCTGTTTACCGTGACCGTGGGCGGTCAGCCAAAATATTCCGACGGCTTTGGCCCGAAACCGGCCGATATCATCCACGTGCCGTTTAACGATCTGCATGCGGTAAAAGCGGTGATGGACGATCACACCTGCGCGGTAGTTGTCGAGCCCATCCAGGGCGAAGGCGGCGTGATGGCGGCAACGCCAGAATTTTTGCAGGGACTGCGCGATCTGTGCGACCAGCACCAGGCGCTGCTGGTCTTTGATGAAGTGCAGAGCGGCATGGGGCGCACCGGGGATCTGTTTGCCTATATGCACTATGGCGTGACGCCGGACATCCTGACCAGCGCCAAGGCGCTCGGCGGCGGTTTCCCGGTCAGCGCGGTGCTCACCACCCAGGATATCGCCTCGGCGTTCCACGTGGGCTCTCACGGCTCCACCTACGGCGGCAACCCGCTGGCGTGCGCGGTCGCAGGGGCGGCGTTCGATATCATTAATACTCCGGAAGTGCTGAGCGGCGTTAATACGAAGCGCGAGCAGTTCGTGAAGCATCTCCAACAGATCGACGCCCAGTACGATGTCTTCAGCGATATCCGTGGCATGGGGCTGCTGATTGGCGCCGAGCTGAAGCCGCAGTACAAAGGCCGGGCGCGTGATTTCCTCTATGCCGCCGCCAGCGAAGGGGCGATGGTGCTCAACGCCGGACCGGACGTGATGCGCTTTGCGCCGTCGCTGCTGGTGGAAAGCGCGGATATCGACGAAGGGATGAACCGCTTTGCGAACGCGGTGAAGCGGGTGGTTCAGGCGTAGTTGTGTTGCCCGGCGGCGCTGCGCTTGCACGGGCCTACGGATTTGTAGGCCGGGTAAGCGCAGCCCCACCCGGCAATTAATACGGCGTGCGTTTCAGCCGCCGGATCAACCAGATACCGTGATGCGGGCGCTGGCGCCACGCCACCGACGAAATGGTGTGCATGGTATTCAGATGCCCCAGAATACGCTGCAGATGCTGTTCCAGCGTGCTCATGGGGCCGTGTGTCAGGGTCTCTGGCGCTTCCAGAATATTACTGTCTCCGCTCTCCCCCGGCGCGTCATACTCCAGACGCTGCTGACAGCGCTGAAGCGCAATTTCACACGACTGCAGATACCGCTGCGCCAGATCGGGCGTCAGCATCGTATGCTCCCGCGCCAGCGTCGTCATCGCATTGATATGTTCGACGATAAACTGGCTGTGCGTCACCCACAGTCGCATATCCGCCAGATAGGCTGAATTGAAGCCCGGCTCCTGCATCGCCTGATTCAGGGAGTTGAACAGCGCGTTGTGCGCCTGGTTAACCTTCATGCGCTGCCACGCCAGCGGTGTGGGTTGCGGATCGTCGCTGAGGATCAGGCGGATGGCCTCCTGATCGGCCTCCAGCGCGTCGTGGGCGTTCTGGCGCAGCAGCCCGCTTTGCCATTGCGGCCACAGCCATACCATCCCGCCGAAAGCGATTAAACAGCCAATCAGGGTGTCGGCCAGTCGGGCGATAATAAACTGCTCCCCGTTCAGCGTGATCAGCTGAAGGGTGTACACGGCGGTCACCGTGAAGCCCACCGTCGCCCAGCCGTAGTTCTTACGAATGAACAGATAACTTACCAGGGTGACCATCAGCATCCCCGCCAGGGTGTAGCCTTCCGGAACGTGGAAGTGCAGGGTAACGCCGGCAATAACCAGCCCCGCCAGGGTACCGGCCGCCCGGTGGAGAATGCGTACCCGCGTGGCGCTGTAGCCGTTTTGCGTCACCAGCAGGACGGTCATTAAGATCCAGTAAGGCTTAGGCAGATGCAGCGCCACGCCCATCAGGCTGGCGATACTCAGCATCACGCTGATGCGGGCCGCGTTACGCAGAGCGGCAGATTTAAGCGACAGATAGCTTCTCAGGGCGGGGATCAGCGGCAGGCGCTTCTGCTTGTCCGCCATCAGATCGCGCGGATAGAGCGGACGTTGAGTGCGGAGCACGCGGGCAATACGGCTGAAGTGCCATGCGCAGAACTGGCCCACCGGGTTATCCGGGTGCTGGCGGGCGATTTTTTCCAGCGCGCCAAGCTGCTTGTCCATGTTGAAGCGGGTGGGATAGCGATGATAGAGAATGTCATCCGCCAGCACGCGCAGACGGGCGGCGACGGTCAGGGCGTTCCAGCGGATCACCGCTTCGGCGTGGCTGCGCTCCACCAGCGTTTGCACCTCCTTCGGATGATGCAGGCTGACGGAGATGTGCTCCTGCAGATCCAGCCCCACCTGGAAGGTACGCAGCAGCCGCTTGTATTCATGATTTTTGTTCGCGGCAAGCATGTGCAACTGCTGATAACACTGGCTAATCAGGTCGACCACCTTCTGCTGGCGGGCCAGCAGCGGCGGTAACGATTTTTCAGGGTCGGTATGCTGGGTCAGCAGGGTGTATTTGGCTTCGCAGTAATCAGCCAGCTGGCGATAAAGCACGCTCAGGGATTCACGCAGCGGCTGCTCGCGCCACATCCAGAACCAGAACCAGTTGAACAGCCCGTACCACAGGGTGCCCAGCGCGTAGATGAGCAGCGGCGCCCAGATCGGCATATTTCCCGCCAGGCTCAGGGTAAAGATGGCGGCAATCAGCGAGGCGGGCAGCAGGCGGGCATGCAGGGCGCTGATCTCTGCCGTGACCCCTAACGTCATCGCCAGCACCGTCAGAATGAGGGGCAGCGGAATATCGCGCGCCAGCAACAGCTGCACGGCCAGGCTACAGCCGGCAAACAGCGAGCCGCCAATAATCAGGCGTTTAAAAAAGCGTTTATGGGGCGTGTCGAGGCCAGCAATGTTGCAGCAGGCGGGGACGAGGGAGAACAGCAGACCGTATTGCAGATAACCGAGAACTAAACCCACAGCCACAGGGAGACACAGCACCAGGGTTTGCCGCAGTGCGTAGTTAACTTCCGGGTGATAGATGAGCCTGCGCCACATGGGTGAGAGAGACAAAAACGGCGTGTCATCGTGCGATGCCACGCCGTCTGAGTGGAATTAACGTGTTCCGTAAACCACGATGGTTTTACCGTGGGCGGAAATCAGGTTCTGATCTTCCAGCATTTTCAGAATACGACCCACCGTCTCACGAGAACATCCGACGATCTGACCAATTTCCTGACGGGTGATTTTAATTTGCATACCGTCCGGGTGGGTCATGGCGTCTGGCTGTTTCGCCAGGTTCAGCAGAGTCTGAGCGATACGGCCCGTCACGTCCAGGAAGGCGAGGTTGCCCACTTTCTCGGAAGTGACCTGCAGACGGCGAGCCATCTGCGAAGAGAGGCGCATCAGGATATCCGGGTTAACCTGGATCAGCTGGCGGAATTTCTTATAAGAGATCTCAGCCACTTCACACGCGGTTTTCGCACGGACCCAGGCGCTACGCTCCTGACCTTCTTCAAACAGGCCCAGTTCACCGATAAAGTCTCCCTGATTCAGGTAAGAGAGGATCATCTCTTTGCCTTCTTCATCTTTGATCAGCACTGCTACTGAGCCTTTGACGATGTAATACAACGTTTCCGCTTTTTCACCCTGGTGAATCAGCGTGCTCTTCGATGGGTACTTATGAATATGGCAATGAGACAAGAACCATTCGAGAGTCGGGTCTGTTTGCGGTTTGCCAAGCACCATGCGCTGTTATCCTCTGTTATAAGCTGTCTCCAGAGTCTGGCTGTGTACCTGTACTCTGGGGGTTGCAATCGAATTCTTCCCCCTGCCTGGGGAGCGGCTGTCACAATAATTAGCAGCCTGTAATGTGTGATGTCCTCTGCATACATGTGTAACGTCAATGTATTACTGTAGCATCTCGACTGTTTTAGCATAGGTTTTGCCGCGTGTCTCCTGGTGTCTCGCTTCAGCTTGATGCAGGTCGACTTCCGTTGCCAGAATTGTTACTGGCGCGTAATCTGACAGGAAAAATGCAATCCTGGAGTTAATAAAAATGCAAGCACGTGTGAAATGGGTTGAAGGGTTAACCTTTCTCGGTGAGTCTGCCTCGGGCCACCAGATACTGATGGATGGCAACTCCGGTGACAAAGCGCCAAGTCCGATGGAAGTGGTTCTGATGGCGGCGGGTGGATGCAGCGCAATCGACGTGGTATCGATTCTGCAAAAAGGCCGTCACGACGTGACTGACTGCGAAGTAAAGCTGACCTCAGAACGCCGGGATGAAGCGCCGCGCCTGTTTACTCATATCAATCTTCACTTCGTGGTGACCGGCAAAGAGCTGAAAGACGCTGCGGTCTCCCGCGCGGTGGATCTCTCTGCGGAGAAGTACTGCTCCGTGGCGCTGATGCTGGAAAAAGCGGTCAAAATTACCCATTCGTATGAAGTGATCGAGGCATAAGTTCTGGTAAAGTGCGGGGCCTACGGATCCTGTAGGCCCGGTAAGCGCAGCGCCACCGGGCAAAAAGCCTCAGGCGATCTTCTTGCCTTCCATCAGCCGCTGCACCAGCGGCGTCATGATTAACTCCATCGCCAGCCCCATCTTGCCGCCCGGCACCACCAGCGTATTCATGTGCGAAATAAACGAGCCCTGCAGCATCGCCAGCAGCCAGGGGTAATCGATCTCGTCCAGATTGCGGAAATGGATCACCACAAAGCTCTCGTCCAGCGAAGGGATGGCTTTTGCCGCAAACGGGTTCGAGGTGTCCACGGTCGGGACGCGCTGGAAGTTAATATGGGTGCGGGAAAACTGCGGCGTGAGGAAGTTAATGTAATCCTCCATGGAGCGAACCACGGAATCCATCACCGCTTCACGGGAGTGGCCGCGCTCGCTGGTATCCCGCGTCAGCTTCTGGATCCACTCCAGGTTGACGATAGGCACCACGCCCACCAGCAGATCGACATGGCGCGCCACGTCGTGTTGCGGCGTGACGACCCCGCCGTGCAGACCTTCATAAAACAGCACGTCGGTGGGTTCCGGCAGCGGCTGCCAGGGAGTAAAGGTACCCGGCACCTGGTTCCACGGCACCGCTTCGTCATAGGTATGCAGGTATTTGCGCGACTGGCCGGTCCCGCTGCGTCCGTATTCCGCGAAGGTCTGCTCCAGCAGGCCAAAGTCGTTGGCATCGGGGCCAAAGTAGCTGATATGTTTGCCGAGATCGCGCGCTTTGCGGATTGCCATATCCATCTCAGGACGGGTGTAGCGGTGAAAGCTGTCGCCCTCTACCTCGGCTGCGCGCAGATGAAGTTGCGAGAAGATCTTACGGAAGGCGAGGCTGGTGGTGGTGGTGCCTGCACCACTCGACCCTGTAACGGCAATAACCGGATGTCTGGCGGACATAGCAACTCCCTGAGTGGAAAGAGTGTGCGATCAGTCGCGAAACTGACCACGGGGCATGATATTCACCGTCTCGTGCAGTTCGGACCACACCAGAACGGCCTCACCGCTTTTAAGCTGCTGTTTAACATCGGCGACTTTCATTTCAAGCGTGCGTTCATGTTCACCATAATCTGTGCCCTCACGCAATACAAAGCTTTCAATCAGATTATCCAGCGTTTCGGGAGCCAGATCCTGCCAGGGAATGATCATGTTTACTTTTCCAGATATGTGGTCAGCCAGTCCGGGATACGTGTCTCCAGCCACATCTGCGGTCGACGCAGCGTGCCGCCGATAAAGCCCACGTGTCCGCCATGTTCGGTTAGTTGATACTGCACGTTGGCCGGTAAATGGTCCGGCGCCGGGATCGAGTGATGATCCATAAAGGGATCGTCTTTCGCATGAATAATCAGCGTAGGCCGGGTGATTTGATTCAGCAACGGCATGGCGCTGCACTGGCGATAGTAGTCTATAGCATCGGCAAAACCGTGGATTTTCGCGGTGATCAGATCGTCAAATTCGCGCAGGCGACGCACCTGTTTCAACTGCTGAAGGCTGACAGGCAGCGTGTCCGGGTAGGCCTTGAGCTTACGGGCGGCGTTGGCTTTCAGTAAGTTCAGCAGATAGCGCTGATAAACGCGCGAAAACCCCTTCTCCATATGATAACTACACTGCTCAAGCATGAACGGCGCAGAGACAATGACCGCCGCGTCGAGCGGGACGTTATCGCCCTCTTTTGCCAGCAGGCAGGCGAGCATATTGCCGCCCAGTGAATAGCCTACCGCCGCGGTGGGTGCCGGGGCGTGGGTCTGCACCAGCCAGTTCAGAAACCAGCGGCCATCTTCGATCTCGCCGGAGTGGTAGATCCGTTTTTGCCGGTTCGGTTCGCCGCTGCAGCCGCGAAAATGCATCACCACGCCAAGCCAGCCGCGCTCTTTCGCGGCGTGGATCAGACCGTGGGCATAAGGGCTGTGCAGGCTCCCCTCCAGACCATGAAACACCACCAGTCGCGGTTTATGCTGCGCCTGAGAGGGATCTTCACTCCAGGCGAGATCCACGAAGTCATCATCAGGCAGGTCGAGCCGCTGCCAGTAGGGCGTGAACTGTAACTTCCGGCGCAGCAGGCGCGGGAGCATGGTTTGCAGATGCGGGTTCGCCACGCCGCGCATGGGGACAAATGTCGCGCTCTCGTCGTGGGGAAAATTGAAATCAGATGGGATTGTTTGTGTCATAGGGATGCGAGCATGTCCTCAAGCTGCTCCTGCGCGTCGAGCCAGGCCATTTCACACTCTTCGAGGCTGGATTTGGCTTTTGCCTGAACCTGCAGACACTCTGTCAGTTCGGCTTTGCGGCTCTGGTCGTACAGGCCGCTGTCACCGAGCTTCTCTTCCACGGTGGCAAGCGTGGCGTTGAGCTTCTCCATCTCTTTTTCCAGACGGGTAATCTCTTTACGCAGCGGCTGGGTTTGGGTGCGCAGCTCTGCTTCGCGACGCTTCTGATCCTTACGGGCCTGGGCGCTGTTGACGTTCTCTTTAGCCCCTTCCACAGGCTGGCTTTCCTGCTTCTGAATGTCGCTCAGCCACTGCTGATAATCTTCCAGATCGCCATCGAACGGCTCGACTTTGCCGTCATGCACCAGATAGAGATCGTCGGTGGTGGAGCGCAGCAGGTGACGGTCGTGCGAAACGACCACCAGCGCGCCTTCGAATTCGATTAACGCTTCGGTCAGCGCCTGACGCATGTCGAGATCGAGGTGGTTAGTCGGTTCATCGAGCAGGAGCAGGTTAGGGCGCTGCCAGACGATCAGCGCCAGCACCAGACGGGCTTTTTCGCCGCCGGAGAAGCGTTCGGTATTCTCGCTGACTTTATCGCCCTGGAAACCGAAGCCGCCCAGATAATCACGCAGCTTCTGCTCCAGCTCCTGCGGGGCCAGACGCGCCAGGTGCTGCAGCGGTGATTCATCAGCGCGTAAAAATTCCAGCTGATGCTGGGCGAAGTAGCCGAGCTTAATGCCCTTCGCCAGACCGATGTCGCCACGCACAGGCGCAAGCTCGCCCGCCAGCAGCTTAATCAGCGTCGATTTACCGGCGCCATTGCGCCCGAGCAGACCGATACGGGAACCCGGCACCAGGTTGAGCTTGATAGAATCCAGGATAATGCGATCGCCATAGCCGGCGCTGACCTTTTCCATTTTCAGCAGCGGGTTGGGCAGGCTTTCCGGGGCCCGGAAGCTAAAGTGGAACGGGTTGTCGACGTGCGCCGGGGCAATCATCTCCATGCGTTCCAGCATCTTAATGCGGCTCTGAGCCTGTTTAGCTTTTGACGCCTTCGCCTTGAAGCGATCGACAAAGCTCTGCAGGTGCGCCACGCGCTGCTGCTGGCTTTCGTACATCGCCTGTTGCTGGGAGAGACGGACCGCACGCTGACGCTCAAACGAGCTGTAGTTGCCGGTGTACTCGAACATGGTTTCCTGTTCGATATGAATAATTTTGTCCACCACCGGATCGAGGAAGTCGCGGTCGTGGGAGATCAGGATCAGCGTGCCCTGATAGCTCTTCAGCCACTTTTCCAGCCAGATGACCGCATCCAGATCGAGGTGGTTAGTCGGTTCATCAAGCAGCAGCAGGTCAGAGCGGCAGATCAGCGCCTGGGCCAGGTTAAGGCGCATGCGCCAGCCACCGGAGAAATCACTTACCGGACGCTCCAGCTGCTCGTTGCTGAACCCCAGACCGTGCAGCAGGCTGGCGGCGCGGGAGCGGATGGTCCAGGCATCAATGGCGTCGAGTTTGCCGTGTACGGTGGCGATCGCATGACCGTCGTTACGTTCGTTGGCGGCGTGCAGTTCGGCTTCGAGCTTGCGGTACTCCCGGTCGCCGTCGATAACATAGTCCATCGCCGGGACGCTCAGGGCTGGCGTCTCCTGGTTTACCCAGGCCAGCTGCCAGTTGCCAGGGTAGGTGAAGTTACCGCCGTCGGCAGTGATTTCGTTTTTCAGCAATGACAGTAACGTGGATTTACCACAGCCGTTTTTGCCCACCAGGCCCACTTTCTGGCCCGGGTTGATGGTGGCTGTAGCGTTGTCCAGCAGGACACGTACGCCGCGACGAATTTGTAATGAGGAGAAAACAATCATAGAGCGCCGTATGTTCCGACTATGTTAAGTTGTCATTATAATCAGGTTAAATGTGCCGCCACGCGCCGCGTGGGTGTGCCATGGTAGCCCAAAATAACAGTGATGACGACCCGGGAGAGGAATGATGTCCCAGACAGCAAAAGTGCTGCTGCTGTATGCCCATCCGGAGTCTCAGGACTCGGTCGCCAACCGGGTTTTGCTACAACCGGCATTACAGCTCAGTAATGTGACGGTGCACGATCTCTACGCGCACTACCCCGATTTTTTTATCGATATCCCTCGTGAACAGGAGCTGCTGCGCCAGCACGACGTTATCGTGTTCCAGCATCCGCTCTATACCTACAGCTGCCCGGCGCTGCTGAAGGAGTGGCTGGATCGCGTGCTGAGCCGCGGGTTTTCCAGTGGCCCGGGAGGAAACCAGCTGGCGGGAAAGTACTGGCGGAACGTCATTACCACCGGCGAGCCGGAGAGTGCTTACCGCCACGATGGGCTTAACCGCTATTCAATGAACGATATTTTACGCCCGTTCGAGCTGACGGCGGCCATGTGCCGCATGCACTGGCTGAGCCCGATCGTCGTTTACTGGGCTCGTCGGCAGCCTCAGGACGAGCTCGCCAGCCATGCAAGAGCGTACGGCGACTGGCTGGCAGCGCCAACGCTGACGGGAGGCCACTGATGGAAGGCTCAGATCTTTTGCTGGCAGGGGTGTTGTTCCTGCTCGCCGCGGTGGTGGCGGTGCCGCTGGCGTCGCGTCTGGGGATTGGCGCGGTGCTCGGTTATCTGCTGGCGGGTATTGCCATCGGCCCATGGGGGCTGGGGTTCATCAGCGACGTGGACGAAATCCTGCATTTCTCGGAGCTGGGCGTCGTCTTTCTGATGTTTATCATCGGCCTCGAGCTGAACCCGGCGAAGCTCTGGCAGCTGCGGCGCTCTATCTTCGGCGTTGGCGCCGCGCAGGTGCTGTGCAGCGCGGTGATCCTCGGCGGACTCCTGATGCTGACCCAGTTCTCATGGCAGGCCGCGGTGGTCGGCGGGATTGGTCTGGCGATGTCCTCCACGGCGATGGCGTTACAGCTGATGCGCGATAAGGGCATGAACCGCAGCGAGGCGGGACAGCTGGGCTTCTCGATCCTGCTGTTCCAGGATCTGGCGGTGATCCCGGCGCTGGCCCTGGTTCCGCTGCTGGCGGGGTCGGGAGATGAACATTTCGACTGGATGAAGATCGGCATGAAGGTGCTGGCCTTCGCCGGCATGCTGGTGGGCGGGCGCTATCTGCTCCGTCCGGTGTTCCGCTTTATTGCGGCGTCCGGGGTGCGGGAAGTGTTTACCGCCGCGACGCTGCTGCTGGTGCTGGGCTCGGCGCTGTTTATGGATGCGCTGGGGCTGTCGATGGCGCTGGGCACCTTCATTGCGGGCGTGCTGCTGGCGGAGAGTGAGTACCGGCACGAACTGGAAATTGCCATCGATCCCTTTAAAGGGCTGCTGTTAGGGCTGTTCTTTATCTCTGTCGGCATGGCGCTGAATCTTGGCGTGCTCTACACCCATATCCTGTGGGTCGTGATGAGTGTTGTCGTGCTGGTGGCGGTCAAAATGCTGGTGCTCTACGTACTGGCGCGGGTTTACGGTTTGCGTCAGACGGAGCGGGCACAGCTTGCCGGGGTGCTGAGCCAGGGGGGAGAGTTTGCTTTTGTGCTCTTCTCCACAGCATCATCCCAGAGATTGTTCCAGCATGATCAGATGGCCTTGCTGCTGGTGACCGTTACGCTGTCGATGATGACTACCCCGCTGTTGATGAAGCTTATCGATAAGCAGTTATCCCGCCGCATCAATGCCCCGGAAGATGAGCATGAAGCCCCGTGGGTGGAAGATGATAAACCCCAGGTGATTGTAGTGGGCTTCGGACGTTTTGGTCAGGTCATCGGGCGTCTGCTGATGGCGAATAAAAAGCGCGTGACGGTGCTGGAGCGCGACATCAGCGCGGTCAACCTGATGCGAAAATACGGTTACAAGGTCTATTACGGTGATGCCACTCAGGTCGAACTTCTGCGCTCCGCAGGGGCAGAGGCGGCAGAGTCGATCGTCATCACCTGTAACGATCCTGAAGACACCATGAAGCTGGTGGAGATCTGCCAGCAGCATTTTCCGCATCTGCATATTCTTGCCCGTGCGCGAGGACGTGTTGAGGCACACGAGCTGCTCCAGGCCGGGGTAAAGTATTTTACCCGCGAGACCTTCTCCAGTGCGCTGGAGCTGGGGCGTAAAACATTAGTGACGCTGGGGATGCATCCGCATCAGGCCCAGCGCGCGCAGTTACATTTTCGTCGTCTGGATATGCGCATGCTGCGCGAGCTGATGCCGGTGCATACCGATACGGTGCAGATCTCCCGCGTACGGGAGGCGCGTCGTGAGCTGGAAGAGATTTTCCAGCGAGAGATGCAGCAGGAGCGTCGGCAGCTGGATGGCTGGGATGAGTTTGAATAACGAGGTAGAGAATGGCGGTACGTAAACGTTTTATCGCCGGCGCGAAATGCCCGGCCTGTCAGGCTCAGGATTCACTGGCCATGTGGCGTGAGAACAATATCGATATTGTTGAGTGTGTTAAGTGCGGGCACCAGATGCGTGAGGCCGATAAAGAGGCGCGCGAGCACGTTCGCAAAGAAGAACAAGTGATCGGCATTTTTCATCCGGACTAGCGATATGTCCCGAGTTTTTTTAAGCTAAAGGGTACACGGGTGCAGAATTCGGCTACAATCTGCGCCAGCAATTTTCCCACGCTCAGGAGATATCATGAAAGTAGCAAAAGACCTGGTGGTCAGCCTGGCCTATCAGGTACGTACAGAAGACGGTGTGTTGGTTGATGAGTCTCCGGTGAGTGCGCCGCTGGACTACCTGCACGGTCACGGTTCCCTGATTTCCGGTCTGGAAAACGCGTTGAACGGTCATGAAGTTGGCGACAAATTTGACGTAGAAGTTGCGTCTAACGACGCTTACGGTCAGTACGATGAAAACCTGGTGCAGCGTGTTCCTAAAGACGTCTTCATGGGCGTTGACGAGCTGCAGGTTGGCATGCGTTTCCTGGCTGAAACTGACCAGGGTCCGGTTCCAGTAGAAATCACTGAAGTTGAAGACGACCACGTTGTGGTTGACGGCAACCACATGCTGGCTGGCCAGAATCTGAAATTCAACGTTGAAGTAGTTGCCATCCGCGAAGCCACTGAAGAAGAGCTGGCTCACGGCCACGTTCACGGCGCGCACGGTCATGACCACGATCACGGTCACGACGGCTGCTGCGGCGGTCACGGCCACGATCACGACCATGGTCACGACCACGGTAAAGGCGGTTGCGGCGGTAACGGCGGCTGCGGTTGCCACTAATCGTTACGCCTTAAGCGCAAAAAAGCGGGATATTCCCGCTTTTTTTACGTCTTAATAGTGGGGCGGCGGCGTCTCTTCTGACTGCGACGCGATGTGCGAGGCCTGCGACGCTTTCACTTTTTCGGTTAACAGACGCAGCAGATCCCGCAGCTTGGCCATTTCCAGTTCGTGTGCGGTGACGGTCTGATTCAGCTCATCGATGGTGATCTCCTGAAAAGCCAGACGGCTTTCAAGCTCAGCCAGACGCGCTTCCATTTCTGTATTCTGCATGATTCACCTCGTTTGTCTCTTTAACCCCGACCGGGGCTGGCGGCGGCGAATATTACCCGAGATTATCCCCGCGCGCAGTAAACATCCCATTGCTGCGAAACTAATTTAAACAAAAATAGTCTGAAATGTGGTGCTAATCAGGGGTGTCTACCTGTAGATTTGTTCCTCAACGTTTTATAGTACGCTACTCATTTACGCTTAACACGGGGTGAGAGTCCCCGGCCCTGGAGAAATGGATGAAATCACTGTTTAAAGTAACGCTGCTGGCGACCACGATGGCTGTCGCTCTGCATGCGCCGCTGACTTTCGCTGCTGATACTGCTGCGAAACCTGCTGCGACTGCTGACAGCAATGCGGCGTTCAAAAATGACGACCAGAAATCAGCCTACGCACTGGGCGCATCTCTGGGCCGTTACATGGAAAACTCTCTGAAAGAGCAGGAAAAACTGGGCATCAAACTGGACCAGGCTCAGCTGATCGCGGGCGTTCAGGATGCGTTTGCGGACAAGAGCAAACTGTCTGACCAGGAAATCGAGCAGACTCTGCAGGCTTTCGAAGCGCGCGTGAAAGGCGCAGCGCAGGAGAAGATGGAGAAAGACGCGTCTGAGAACGAAACGAAAGGCAAAACCTACCGTGACGCTTTCGCTAAAGAGAAAGGCGCGAAAACCTCTCCTACTGGCCTGGTCTACAAAGTAGAGAAAGAAGGTACCGGCGACGCACCGAAGGACAGTGATACCGTTGTTGTTAACTACAAAGGTACGCTGACCGACGGTAAAGAATTCGATAACTCTTACACCCGTGGTGAGCCGCTCTCCTTCCGTCTGGATGGGGTTATTCCTGGCTGGACTGAAGGCCTGAAGAACATCAAGAAAGGCGGTAAAATCAAGCTGGTCATCCCACCGGATCTGGCTTATGGCAAAACTGGCGTCCCGGGTATCCCGGCTAACTCCACGCTGGTATTCGACGTAGAGCTGCTGGACATCAAGCCAGCGCCGAAAGCGGATGCTAAGCCTGACGCAAAGCCAGAAGCGCCGGCAGAAGCCACCAAGAAGTAAACCGGTAAAAACCGCCGCCCCTGAAGCGGCGGTTTTTTTATTGTGGTGCAGATATAATTAACACTGGAAGCGCTACCTACGCTGTATTAATTTAATTGCCCGTGTAAATAATGAGCCTGCCCTGAAAACCTACCGACAGGCTCCTGAAAAGGAGTGTTTTTTTCATGACCAGGTCGCTTTTAACCAACGAAACCAGCGAACTTGATTTGCTGGATCAACGTCCTTTCGATCAGACCGATTTCGATATTCTGAAATCCTACGAAGCGGTAGTGGACGGGTTAGCGATGCTCATTGGGTCCCACTGCGAAATCGTTTTGCACTCCCTGCAAGATCTGAAATGTTCTGCCATCCGCATTGCCAATGGTGAGCATACTGGCCGTAAAATTGGCTCGCCGATCACCGACCTTGCACTGCGTATGCTGCACGACATGACCGGCGCGGACAGCAGCGTCTCCAAATGCTATTTCACCCGCGCGAAGAGCGGCGTTCTCATGAAGTCCGTGACCATCGCCATCCGCAACCGTGACCATCGCGTGATTGGCTTACTGTGCATCAACATGAACCTTGATGTGCCGTTCTCCCAGATCATGAGCACGTTTATTCCGCCAGAAACGCCGGATGTCGGATCCTCTGTCAACTTTGCCTCCTCCGTTGAAGATCTCGTCACCCAGACGCTGGAATTCACCATCGAAGAAGTTAACGCCGATCGCAATGTCTCTAACAATGCCAAGAATCGTCAGATCGTGCTTAACCTCTATGAAAAAGGCATCTTCGATATTAAAGACGCTATTAACCAGGTGGCCGATCGCCTCAATATCTCCAAGCACACGGTCTATCTCTACATCCGTCAGTTCAAAAGCGGCGATTTCCTGGGGCAAGAGAAGTAATGCGTTTTACACTCATGGTGACAGGCCCGGCGTACGGTACACAGC
Source organism: Enterobacter sp. MF024 (assembly GCF_005843915.1). NCBI lineage: Bacteria > Pseudomonadati > Pseudomonadota > Gammaproteobacteria > Enterobacterales > Enterobacteriaceae > Enterobacter > Enterobacter sp. MF024. The sequence continues at coordinate 171,045 of NZ_VCBB01000015.1, forward strand.
AGGCCAGCAACGCGTTGCAGTTTGCCCGCGCACTGCTGGCGGCCGGTCATGAGCTTGTCAGCGTCTTTTTTTATCGGGAAGGCGTATATAACGCTAACCAGCTGACGTCGCCGGCATCAGACGAGTTCGATCTTGTGCGTGCCTGGCAGGCGCTGAACCAGGAGCACGGCGTTGACCTGCATATCTGCGTGGCGGCGGCGCTACGTCGGGGCGTGAGCGATGCGAACGAAGCGCAACGCCTGGGCTTGCCGGCTGCGAATCTTAATGACGGCTTTTCCCTCAGCGGCCTCGGGGCGCTGGCTCAGGCTGCATTAACCTGCGACCGGATGGTGCAATTCTGATGAACCGCGTTGCGTTTGTATTTAATTCTGCCCCGCATGGCAGTGCTTCCGGAAGGGAAGGGCTGGATGCGTTACTGGCTACTTCTGCGCTGACGGAAGAGATCGGTGTTTTCTTCATTGGCGACGGCGTGTTTCAGCTGCTTGCCGGTCAGCAGCCGCAGGTGGTGCTGGCGCGCGATTACATCGCGACATTTAAAGTCCTGCCGCTGTATGACATCGAAACGTTCTACGTTTGTGCGGCTTCCCTGCAGGCGCGTGGCCTGAATGAGAGCACGCCCTTTGTTCTGGACGCTACCGTACTCGCACCGGCGTTACTGCGTGAACAGCTTTCCCATTACGACACCATACTGACATTCTGAGGCGGTCATGCTCCATACCCTGAGCCACTCCCCCTGGCACTGCGACATCGAGAGCCTGTTAAACATGCTGCGAGAGGGCGATGCCGTGCTGCTTATTCAGGATGGCGTTCTGGCGGCAGTAGAAGGCAGCCGTTTTGTTGATATTCTCTGCAATGCCCCCATCTCTGTCTCAGCGCTTAAAGATGACATCGATGCACGCGGTCTCTCTGGTCAAATTTCAACCAAAATTGACGTGGTTAGCTATACTGATTTCGTCAATCTGGCCATTCAGCACACCGGCCAACTGAACTGGTGATCTGAGATCGCTGTATAATTCTTGACACCTTTTCGACGTAGCCCTAAAATTTCGCGTCCTCATATTGTATGAGGTCGTTTTATTACGTGTTTACGAAGCAAAAGCTAAAACCAGGAGCTATTTAATGGCAACAGTTAACCAGCTGGTACGCAAACCACGCGCTCGCAAAGTTGCAAAAAGCAACGTGCCTGCGCTGGAAGCCTGCCCGCAGAAACGTGGCGTATGTACTCGTGTATATACCACCACTCCTAAGAAACCAAACTCCGCACTGCGTAAAGTATGCCGTGTGCGTTTGACCAACGGTTTTGAAGTGACTTCCTACATCGGTGGTGAAGGTCACAACCTGCAGGAGCACTCCGTGATCCTGATCCGTGGCGGTCGTGTAAAAGACCTCCCGGGTGTTCGTTACCACACCGTTCGTGGTGCGCTTGACTGCTCCGGCGTTAAAGACCGTAAGCAATCTCGCTCCAAATACGGCGTGAAACGTCCTAAGGCTTAATGGTTCTCCGTTAAGTAAGGCCAAACTGATTTATCTTAATGTCACACTAAACTCTTAGAGTTTTGGACAATCCTGAATTAACAACGGAGTATTCCCATGCCACGTCGTCGCGTCATTGGTCAGCGTAAAATTCTTCCAGATCCGAAATTCGGATCAGAACTGCTGGCAAAATTTGTAAATATCCTGATGGTAGATGGTAAAAAATCTACTGCAGAAGCAATCGTATACAGCGCGCTGGAGACCCTGGCTCAGCGTTCTGGTAAAAATGAACTGGAAGCTTTCGAAGTCGCTCTCGACAACGTGCGCCCGACTGTAGAAGTTAAGTCTCGCCGCGTTGGTGGTTCTACTTATCAGGTACCAGTTGAAGTTCGTCCGGTTCGTCGTAATGCTCTGGCAATGCGTTGGATCGTTGAAGCTGCTCGTAAACGCGGTGATAAATCCATGGCTCTGCGTCTGGCGAACGAACTTTCTGATGCTGCAGACAACAAAGGTACTGCAGTTAAGAAACGTGAAGACGTTCACCGTATGGCAGAAGCCAACAAGGCGTTCGCACACTACCGTTGGTAATCCCTTCGGAGTATTAGTCACCAGGCGGGCGCTTCAGCGAAGCAGCCCGCTTTGGGTTACTTAACTGAACGCCTAAAAAGATAAACGAGGAATCAAATGGCTCGTACAACACCCATCGCACGCTACCGTAACATTGGTATCAGTGCGCACATCGACGCCGGTAAAACCACTACCACCGAACGTATTCTGTTCTACACCGGTGTAAACCACAAAATCGGTGAAGTTCATGACGGCGCCGCTACCATGGACTGGATGGAGCAGGAGCAGGAGCGTGGTATTACCATCACCTCTGCAGCGACTACTGCATTCTGGTCTGGTATGGCTAAGCAGTATGAACCGCATCGCGTAAACATCATCGACACCCCGGGCCACGTTGACTTCACTATCGAAGTAGAACGTTCCATGCGTGTTCTTGATGGTGCGGTAATGGTTTACTGCGCAGTTGGTGGTGTTCAGCCACAGTCTGAAACCGTATGGCGTCAGGCAAACAAATATAAAGTTCCACGCATTGCGTTCGTTAACAAAATGGACCGTATGGGTGCGAACTTCCTGAAAGTTGTTGGTCAGATCAAATCCCGTCTGGGCGCGAACCCTGTTCCGCTGCAGCTGGCAATTGGTGCTGAAGAAGGTTTCACCGGTGTTATCGACCTGGTGAAAATGAAAGCCATCAACTGGAATGAAGAAGACGCAGGCGTTACCTTCACTTATGAAGATATTCCGGCTGACATGCAGGACCTGGCTGACGAATGGCACCAGAACCTGATCGAGTCCGCTGCTGAAGCTTCAGAAGACCTGATGGAGAAATACCTGGGTGGTGAAGAACTGACTGAAGAAGAGATCAAAAAAGCTCTGCGTCAGCGTGTTCTTAACAACGAAATCATCCTGGTAACCTGTGGTTCTGCGTTCAAGAACAAAGGTGTTCAGGCGATGCTGGATGCGGTAGTTGACTACCTGCCATCCCCGGTAGACGTTCCTGCGATCAACGGTATCCTGGACGACGGTAAAGACACGCCGGCTGAGCGTCACGCAAGTGATGACGAGCCGTTTGCTGCTCTGGCGTTCAAAATCGCTACCGACCCGTTCGTGGGTAACCTGACGTTCTTCCGCGTGTACTCTGGTGTGGTTAACTCCGGTGACACCATCCTGAACTCCGTGAAAGCTGCACGTGAGCGTTTCGGTCGTATCGTACAGATGCACGCGAACAAACGTGAAGAGATCAAAGAAGTTCGTGCGGGCGACATCGCTGCTGCTATCGGTCTGAAAGACGTGACTACTGGTGATACCCTGTGTAACCCAGATCACCCAATCATTCTGGAGCGCATGGAGTTCCCAGAGCCGGTAATCTCTATCGCCGTTGAACCAAAAACCAAAGCTGACCAGGAAAAAATGGGTCTGGCTCTGGGCCGTCTGGCTAAAGAAGACCCATCATTCCGCGTATGGACTGATGAAGAATCTAACCAGACCATCATCGCCGGTATGGGTGAACTGCACCTGGACATCATCGTTGACCGTATGAAGCGTGAATTCAACGTTGAAGCTAACGTAGGTAAACCTCAGGTTGCTTATCGCGAAGCGATTCGTCAGAAAGTTACCGATGTTGAAGGTAAACACGCTAAGCAGTCTGGTGGTCGTGGTCAGTATGGTCACGTTGTGATCGACATGTACCCACTGGAGCCGGGCTCTAATCCGAAAGGTTACGAGTTCATCAACGACATCAAAGGTGGTGTAATTCCTGGCGAATACATCCCTGCCGTTGATAAAGGTATCCAGGAGCAGCTGAAGTCTGGTCCACTGGCTGGTTATCCGGTAGTAGACATGGGTGTTCGTCTGCACTTCGGTTCTTACCATGACGTTGACTCCTCTGAACTGGCGTTTAAACTGGCAGCTTCTATCGCCTTTAAAGAAGGCTTTAAGAAAGCGAAACCAGTTCTGCTTGAGCCGATCATGAAGGTTGAAGTAGAAACTCCTGAAGAGAACACCGGTGACGTTATCGGTGACTTGAGCCGTCGTCGCGGTATGCTGCGTGGTCAGGAATCTGAAGTAACTGGCGTTAAGATCCACGCTGAAGTTCCGCTGTCTGAAATGTTCGGATATGCAACTCAGCTGCGTTCTCTGACCAAAGGTCGTGCATCATACACTATGGAATTCCTGAAGTATGATGATGCGCCGAACAACGTTGCTCAGGCCGTAATTGAAGCCCGTGGTAAATAATCCACAGGATTAAAACCTAAGTCCCGTGCTCTCTCCAAAGGGGAGAGCACTATAGTAAGGAATATAGCCGTGTCTAAAGAAAAATTTGAACGTACAAAACCGCACGTCAACGTTGGTACTATCGGCCACGTTGACCACGGTAAAACTACCCTGACTGCTGCAATCACTACCGTTCTGGCAAAAACCTACGGTGGTTC
>NZ_VCBB01000016.1:0-296 GCF_005843915.1 Enterobacter sp. MF024
GAGAGCTGGAACTCGCCGCCGTTGCCTTCGTTACCCAGACGGCCGATGGCCGAGGCTCCGTTGTAGGAGCCGTCCACCGCCACATACTTCTGATCCGCAGCCTGGAAGTGCGCCCCGTAACGGGCATAGCCGGTAAATTTAATCCCGAACGGGATAGCCATATCCGGGGACTGGGCGGCGCTCTGCGGCTCGTTAATAACGTCGGCTTTTTTCGCCACCGCGGCATCCATTTTCGCCTGGCGATCGGCCAGGGCTTTATCCACCGCTTTGGCCACAATGGCGTCGATTTGCTCCTG
>NZ_VCBB01000017.1:0-157799 GCF_005843915.1 Enterobacter sp. MF024
ACAAGTTGATTTTTATTTTATGGGTACAGAGGCTTTACACTATTATCGTAAGACTATCTCCATTACTGATATTTAAATATTAGCGCTGATATAAATGAATAATCTCTTCGGATAATTCACGGGCCAGCAGCGAGTTCATTAAATGATCCTGGGCGTGCACCATAATTAAGGTCATCGGCTGACGGGCTTCGCCCGCGTCCTGCTCGATGAGTTTGGTCTGCATATGGTGCGCCTGGCGCGCGTAACCATCGGCTTCGCGCAGCAGGCTTTTCGCTTCGTCAAAGTTGCCCTGCCGCGCAGCATGCAGTGCTTCAAAGCACAGGCTGCGCGACTGACCAGCATTGACGATGATTTCCATTACGGCTTCTTCTAAGGCAATCATCATCTCTTACTCTATTTATCGAAACTATTATTCAGAGAGGTTTGGGCAAACCATTCTCCGCTCTTTTTAATGGTGCGCTGCTGCGTCTCTAAATCGAGCTGGACAAAACCATAGCGGTTTTTATACGCATTGCACCACGACCAGTTATCAATAAATGTCCACATATGGTAGCCAAGACAATTACTGCCTTCGCTAATACCTTTATGCAGCCATTTAAGATGTTCAGAAATAAAGTCGATACGATATTGGTCGTTAATCTGGCCGTTCTCAATAAAACGCTGCTCGTTTTCGACGCCCATTCCATTTTCAGAAATAAAACAGCGTGGGTTGCCGTAATTATCGCGCAGGTTAATGAGAATATCGTAAATACCCGGCTCGTAGATTTCCCAGCCGCGATACGGGTTCATCTTGCGTCCCGGCATCTCGTAGCTGTCGAAGAACCATTCCGGCATAAACGGCGCGTTCGGATTAATGGCCGTATCACGACACTTCACCCGACGCGGCTGGTAGTAGTTAATGCCCAGCAGGTCGATTTTACCGTCAGCAATCAGCGCGCTGTCTTCTGGCAAACAGGCTGGCAGCTGATCGTGCGCTTTCAGCATCGCCACCAGGTCCGCCGGGTATTCACCGCACAGCACCGGGTCGAGGAAGCTGCGGTTAAACAGCAGATCGCAATGGTGCGCGGCTTTCACGTCCGCTGGGTTCTGTGAACGCGGATAGGACGGGGTCAGGTTCAGCACGATGCCAATCTCACCGGGGTGATGCCCGGCGCGAAAGGCGCGAACCGCCTGCGCATGGGCCAGTACGGTGTGATAAGCCACCGTGGCCGCACGACGGAAATCGACCACGTTCGGGTAGTGGAAATCATACAGATACCCGCCCTCTACCGGCACAATCGGCTCGTTAAAGGTAAACCAGTGCATTACCCGATCGCCAAAAAGCTTAAAGCAGGTTTCTGCGTAACGACCATAAGCCGCCACCACATCCCGGTTTTCCCAGCCGCCAATCTCCTGCATCGCCATCGGCATGTCGAAGTGGAACAGGGTGATAAACGGCTTGATGCCCTGGGCGATCAGTTCGTCGATCACCTGGTTGTAGAAGGCCACCGCCTCCTGGTTCACTTCCCCGGTGCCGTCCGGGATCAGGCGCGCCCAGCTTATCGAGGTGCGAAAGCTATTGTGGTTCAGCTGCTTTAACAGCTGAATGTCGGCTTTCCAGTGCTGATAAAACGTGGACGTATTCTGCGGCCCCACCCCGTTGTGAAAGCGATTCGGCTCTGTGGCAAACCAGTGATCCCAGATGGATAATCCTTTACCACTGCTTTGGCTTTCCCCTTCGGTTTGAGTTGCAGAACAGGCGCTACCCCACCAGAAGTTCTCGGGAAATGCATATTTCATAAATCGTCCTCTTTGACTTAATTGCCGACGGTCTCTGCTGCACCTACGGTCGCCTGCGCTTTCTGCTCTTCGGTTTTCACCAGAGAACGCTCATAAGCACGCAGGAACGGTAAATACATCAGCGCCGACATCACCATACAAATGACGCACATCACCACCGGACTCAGGGCCCAGTTTGCCGCCCAGGAGGCACCAATCGGAGCCGGGGTCGTCCACGGCGTCAGCGACACAACCTGTGCCAGCCAGCCGAGTTTGGTGGCGGTATACGCCAGACAAGCGTTGATCATCGGAACGAACACGAACGGAATAAACAGCATCGGGTTCATGATGATCGGCGCACCGAACAGAATAGGCTCGTTGATGTTAAAGAAACTTGGCACCACGCCCATTTTACCAATGGTACGCAGGTGCGTTACGCGGCTACGCAGCAGCAGGAAGGCCAGCGGCAGGGTAGAGCCAACGCCGCCGATCAGCAGGTAGTGGTCCCAGAAGCCCTGCAGATAGACGTGCGGCAGTGCAGCGCCGGCAGCCAGCGCGGCCTGGTTGGCGGAGAGGTTAGCCATCCAGAACGGGTTCATGATGCCGGTGACAATCAGCGCGCCGTGGATGCCAGCGAACCAGAAGATCTGGCACAGCAGCACGGAGAGCAGGATAGCGGGCAGGGAATCCGAAGCGGAAACCAGCGGCTCCAGCAGGTGCATAATCGCCTGCGGGATAATCATCCCGGTCTGGGCTTCGATAAACAGGTTCAGCGGGTGCAGGGTACCGATAATGACCACGACCGGGATCAGGATCTCAAACGAACGCGCCACGCCGGTCGGCACTTCTTTCGGCAGACGGATGGTGACTTTGTGATCCTTCAGCCACGCGTAAACGCGGGTGGCATAGATAGAGGTGATTAGCGCGGTGAAGATCCCCTGGCCCGACAGATACTGGGTGGAGATTTTGCCGTCGGCATACGGGGCGGCCACCAGCAGGAACGCCATAAACGCCAGCAGGCCGGACATCACCGGATCGAGGTTAAACTGACGCCCGAGGCTCGCACCAATGCCCACGGAGATAAAGAAGGTCATCACGCCCATGCTGAGGTTAAACGGCAGCATCAGCTGTTCGCGGTAGGTCTCAGAAAAATCCAGCCAGCCGCGGGCAAAGCTGTTGGTGGTATCCGCGGAGAACGGCGGGAAGATGAACACCAGCATAAACGAGCCGATGATCATGAACGGCAGCGCGGCGGTAAAACCGTCGCGGATGGCAATCACGTACTTCTGCTGGCCCAGTTTGCCCGCCAGCGGCGCGATGGACTGCTCAATGACGGCAACCATAGATTGATATAACGAACTCATGAGAACACCTTCTTAGTGTGCCGCTTCAATGAGCGACAGAGCATAGTCCAGCACCTTATCACCACGTTGCATACCGTAGTCCATCATATCAATGGCTTGTACCGGCACACCTTGCGTAGCAGCCTTGTCTGAGAGCGTTTTTAACATGTATTTGACTTGCGGTCCGAGAAGCACGACCTGGTATTGCGGAAACTGCGTATCAAATTCTGCAACACCGTAAGCATCGATTTTGACAGGTAAACCGCGTTCGTCCGCGGCTTCGACCATTTTCCGTACCAGCAGACTGGTGGACATCCCGGCAGAACAGCACAGCATAATCTTGAACATCGACAACCATCCTCAAAATGTAAATAGTTATTGCGGAGATGATTGGATAACATATGGAAACCGGTTTCCATCCATATAAGACAGAAGTGTGACAGCCATCAAGATCCCTTGCTTATGGGGCCTGGTAATCGGATTTGGGTCACATATTTTGGCTGCTTTTGCATCAGTTAGAGTGGAAACGGAAAATCGGTTTCCATGGAAAACGGAAACAGATATACTCCTGAATGGCTATAATATGAGCCGAAGTGGGATCGGGAATTACAGGGGCCAGGAGAGACCTGTCAGGGGAAAAAGATGTCTACAATCAACGATGTATCACGTCTGGCCGGGGTGTCTAAAGCCACGGTATCACGGGTGTTGAGCGGGTCGCGCGGCGTGAAGGAAGCCAGCCGCCAGGCCGTACTGAAAGCAGTGGAAGAGCTGAACTATCGGCCAAACGTGATTGCCCAGTCGCTGCTCAGCCAGTCAACCGGCTGTATCGGGGTGATCTGCGCCCAGGACAACATTAACCAGACCACCGGTTATCTGTACGCGCTGGAAAAACATCTCAGCCAGCACCAGAAGCACCTGCTGCTTCGCTTCGCCAACTCTAAAGCCGACGTCATGAACGCGCTGGAAGAGCTCTCCTGCGGGTTATGCGATGACATTCTGATTATCGGTGCCCGTTTCCCGCTGCACATCGATCAGGAGAACGTCATCCTGGTGGACTGCATGGAAACCAACAACGTCAACAGCATCCAGTACGACCATGCTTTTGCCGCGGAAACCGCCTGTAACTTTCTCGCCAGCCAGGGGCGCCGTCAGATTGCCCTGATCCACCCGCACGGCAGCGGTTTTGCCGATCAGGTGCTGCTGGGCTACAAGCATGGGCTGGAGAAAAACTTCCTGCCGTTTAATCGCAACCTGGTCTTTATGGACGCCACCTCCTCCTCCGTGGCGCTGCAGGAGTTGCTCAACAACGCCAGTACGGTCAATTTCAACGCCTTACTGGTGGCCGACGAGCAGGAAGCACAGCGGGTGATCCCGCAGCTGCAGGCTTTCAACCGGTCCGTACCGGGGGACATCATGGTGTTCAGCCTTGCGGGATCGCTGCATCTGCCGGGCATTCCGACCATTCCGGCGATTGAGTATTCGATGGATGCCATGGCGGCACGGATCGTCAGCTGGCTGAATGAGAAGACCCAGATGCTCGGGTCGTATGTGCTGCGCGGGGATTTAATTATTCCGGATGTGCGGCGCTAAAAAACTAAGGGGGCTTAATGGCCCCTTTATGCGTAATCAGTAATCCTCCATGCAGTCCACCTGATTGACGGCATCCCAGTAACCTTCCTGGTTGTTCCGCTCCATCGCCACCACCGCGTTTTTGACCAGCATCTGATTCGCCTCAGAAGCCATAATCATCGCCTGCCACTCTTTATCGGTTTGCTTGCGTTGCGGGGAACAGGCTTTCTTCACATCCTTTAAAACCGCCTGTTTCATCTGCTCTAATTTTACCGGGTCGTTCATCTCCTGAGCATGAACGAAGGCGGCGAAAAGCAGGCAGACGATGAGGCAAAACAGGTGCGCTGACTTCATGGAAACCTCCGGAAAAAAACACACACGTTTATGAAATATATCGTTACATCCGCCTTTGCGACCCAAGCCGAAAGTATTAATTTTGCCAATAGTTGCGCAGGGGTACGACTAAGCGTAGCCGCAGAATTTGGGGTACAGGCAAGCCCGGAAGAAAAATTTGTGACGGCGGGGGACGGACAGCGCACAAAGGGTGATGCTGCTCGCAAAGGGGGTTTTGCGTTGATTGCACTTACATTTTTTTGCCAGCACAACGCCAGAATTTAGCGATTGTATCCTGGGCTCAGTGTGCGATAGTCGATGTGCAACGTAACGGGGGAATGATATGCAACTGAGTATTACCGACACCATTACTGAACATGAACAGGAAGAGTTACTGCAGGGACTGCGGATCTATAACAGCCAGTTTATTAGTTTCTCCCGCGTGGCGAGTGATATCGCCGTTTATGCCCGTGATGAGAACGGAAAAATGCGCGGGGGTCTGATCGGCAACCGCCAGGGCGAGTGGCTGAACATTAAATATCTGTGGGTTAGCGATGAAATACGCGGCAACGGGCTCGGGGGCCAGCTGATGCAGGTCGCCGAAGGCGAAGCGCGGAAACAGGGATGCCGGCATGCGCTGGTGGATACCTTCAGTTTCCAGGCGCGTCCGTTTTATGAAAAGCAGGGCTATCAGGTGACCATGACGCTGGAAGATTTTCCGTACGAGGGAATACAGCGCCATTACCTGTCGAAGGCGCTTTAAGCGCCAATACCGCTACCGATCACCGCCAGCGCATGACGCACGATCTGCTCAGGCGAGAGGGCGCGTAACCTCTCGTCATTGCGCATCCGCGAAAAGGGCACCAGCACCAGGCTCAACAGGGTGGTGAACAGCAGCTCCGGCGCCAGGTCGCGGTTCAGTTTGCCCTCCTGCTGCCAGCGGGCGACGGTTTCGAGCGTCGCCTGATATTTCTCATCGCCAAACCGGGCCTGCAGATGCGCACGCAGCACCGGCATTTCACCAATCACCTCCTGCATCCACAGCGGTGCGAACCAGTGGTGTTCCACGGCCAGTTCGGCCAGCTTTTCAACCATTAACGTCAGGGCAGTCACCGGATCGTCCGGATGGGCGCTGAAAAGCGTGGCGATGGCGCTGCGCAGCGGCAAAAAGCGCTCCTCGATCATTGCGTCGAGCAGTTGCTCCCGGGAGTTGAAGTAGTAGTGGAGCATCGCGGGCGTCACACCGGCCTCTCTGGCAATGGCGTTGAGTGACGTGCGGGCAATCCCCTGACGGGCAAAGAGATCCAGGGCGATATCCAGCAGCTGTTCCCGGCTGGTGGCGGTGGGTTTGCTCCCGCGCGGACGACCGGGGCGGCGGGCCTGTGGCGTGGGCTCAGAATTATCTTTATGTGCTGACATGCGCGGAGGATCCCTTGACCTGATTCATAACTTCATTAAATATTAATTATCCAATTAATTAATTTCAAGCGGTGTTTCATGGTGTCCGATTCGACAACGCAAACCAAAAACGCGCCCTCGGTGCGGCTGCTGTTCAGCGCGCTGCTGCTGGTGATGCTGCTCTCGGCCCTCGATCAGACCATCGTCTCCACGGCGCTGCCCACCATTGTGGGTGAGCTGGGCGGTCTGGATAAGCTCTCCTGGGTCGTCACGGCCTATATTCTGAGTTCCACGATTGTGGTGCCGCTGTACGGCAAGTTTGGCGATCTCTTTGGCCGCAAAATTGTTCTGCAGATCGCCATTGTCCTGTTTCTGGTGGGCTCAGCCCTGTGCGGGCTGGCGCAGAACATGACCCAGCTGGTGCTGATGCGCGCCCTGCAAGGGCTGGGCGGCGGCGGGCTGATGGTGATCAGCATGGCGGCGGTGGCCGACGTGATCCCCCCTGCGGAGCGCGGTCGTTATCAGGGTTTATTCGGCGGGGTCTTTGGTCTCGCGACGGTGATCGGCCCGCTGGTGGGCGGCTTTCTGGTGCAGCATGCCTCCTGGCGCTGGATCTTCTACATCAACCTGCCGCTGGGGCTGTTTGCCCTGCTGGTGATCGGCGCGGTATTCCACGGCAGCGCGAAGCGCAACAAGCATGAGATCGACTATCTGGGGGCGATTTACCTCAGCATGGCGCTGCTGTGCATCATCCTGTTTACCAGCGAAGGGGGGACGGTTCGCGAGTGGAGCGACCCGCAGCTGTGGTGCATCCTGGCCTTTGGCCTGACGGGGATCGCCGGGTTTATCTATGAGGAGCGGCTGGCGTGGGAGCCGATTATTCCGCTGTCGCTCTTCCGGGATCGCAGCTTCCTGCTCTGCAGCCTGATTGGCTTTATCATCGGTATGTCGCTGTTTGGCTCGGTGACCTTCCTCCCGCTCTATCTGCAGATTGTCAAAGAGGCCACTCCGACCGAGGCCGGTTTACAGCTGATTCCACTGATGGGCGGGCTGCTGCTGACCTCGATTATCAGCGGGCGCATTATCAGCCGCACCGGGAAATACCGCCTGTTCCCGATCCTCGGGACCCTGCTGGGTGTGGTGGGCATGGCCTTGCTTACGCGGATCACCATTGCGTCGCCTGTCTGGCAGCTGTACCTGTTTACCGGCGTACTGGGGGCGGGGCTGGGCCTGGTGATGCAGGTGCTGGTGCTGGCGGTGCAGAACAGCGTGTCTGCGGATCAGTACGGGGTGGCGACGTCCGGCGTGACCCTGTTCCGCTCCATCGGCGGGGCAATTGGCGTGGCGCTGTTTGGCGCGGTCTTCACCCACGTGTTGCAGTCGGGCCTGATGGCGCGCATTCCCGAGGGCACCGAGTTGCCGCGGGAGATGAACCCGACTGCCATCCATCACCTGCCGGATGCTCTGCGCCTGGACTATCTGGACGCCTTTGGCTCCGCCATTCATGCGGTGTTCCTGATGGCTGCCGGGATTATGGTGCTGGCTTTTGTGCTGTCGTGGTTTTTGCGCGAGGCACCGCTGCGCAAGGGAGAAGCAAGACGTTAGCGATTCGGCTATTTGTTGCGAGTCGCTTTCCGAATTTGAACGCTGCGGCTTGTCTTCCTTCCCTGTGCTGGCGCATGCTTTGGCCTGGTCAATAAAGCAGCAGAGGTGGCAATGGAACGCAAAGCAAAAGTGATCAAAAAGGGACGCAATCAGGCGGTGCTCCTGCCTGATGAATTCGCCTTTGAGACGGAGAGTGTGTACATCCGGCGGGATGAAGAGGGGAATGTTGTTTTGGCTGCAGAACCTGCTCAGGAAAAAAGCTGGGATGAGTTTTTCAGGTTGTTGGAAAACCTAACCGTACCCGATTCATTTTTGAGTCCAGAGGAGAGAAATCAGAGCATTACAAAGAGGGACCCTCTGGATGGAGCTCAGGTATGAGGCCTGACGTACCACGCCCGGTGGCGCTACGCTTACCGGGCCTACAAACCCAGGCACGCAGTCATCCGGAAAATCTGCATATAACTTATCCTTCTTATTGATTCCTTTTCGTTTTTTAACCTGCCGCTGGGTTGCCGATATAGTCGATAAAACATTTATCAAAAGGACTGACTGGTGAAACTTCGATTGGGTGCGCTTCTTCTCGCTGGCCTGCTGCTGGCGGGCTGTGACCAAAGCAGCAGCGATGCTAAACACATTAAAGTCGGCGTGATTAACGGCGCCGAGCAGGACGTGGCGGAAGTCGCCAAAAAAGTGGCGAAAGAGAAGTTCGGCCTCGACGTCGAGCTGGTGGGCTTTAGCGGCTCGCTGCTGCCAAACGACGCGACCAACCACGGCGAGCTGGATGCCAACGTGTTCCAGCATCGCCCGTTCCTGGCGGAAGACAACAAAGCGCACGGTTATAAGCTGGTGGCCGTCGGTAATACCTTTGTCTTCCCGATGGCGGGCTATTCCCGCAAGATAAAATCGGTGTCTGAGCTCAAAGATGGCGCAACCATCGCCATCCCCAACGACCCCACCAACCTGGGCCGGGCGCTGTTGCTGCTGCAAAACGAAAAGCTGATCGCCCTGAAGCCGGACGTAGGTCTGCTGCCGACGGCGCTGGACATCACCGCTAACCCAAAAAATCTCAAAATCATGGAGCTGGAAGGGGCGCAACTGCCGCGCGTGCTGGACGATCCGAAAGTGGATGTGGCGATTATCAGCACCACCTATCTCCAGCAAACCGGGCTGTCGCCGGTGCATGACAGCGTCTTTATCGAAGATAAAAATTCGCCCTACGTGAACATCGTGGTGACGCGGGAAGACAATAAAGATGCGGAAAACGTGAAGGAGTTTATCCAGTCGTATCAGTCACCTGAGGTGGCGAAGGCGGCAGAGACTATCTTTAACGGCGGCGCTGTGCCGGGCTGGGAATAAAATAATGCAGGGCGCTAGCGATCTTCCCGACGATGCCAGAGGTCGAGAATATAGAGCGCAGTGCCCTGTATTTCATAATGCACTTCATATTCATCAAAAAGCATTTTTCTGACTTCACGCGGCGCATAGCGGGGTTGATAAACACCCATAGCAGGGCACTCTCCGAGGTTCGTTGTTCCTTCCATAAGCCTGTCGAGTACGTTATTGGCGTGTTGACGACTGTACTGAAGTGCAAACTGGTAAATCCTTTCAAGATCGTCCTGAGCTTTCCGTGTCCAGAATATTTCCATGAATTACTCTTTTTTCAGGCGTGCCGCAAAATCCAGAATTTCTGAGTGGCTGACTACCCGCCCGGCATCGACATCGGCCATTCCGGACAGAATATCGTTATGGCGGCGTTCCCGTTCAGCGAGCATAAACGTCAGCGCCTCTTTGATGATCCAGCTTTTTGAGCGATCCAGCTCCTGAGCCAGCTTTTCGATAGCCAGCGCCAGTTCTACAGGGATTTGGGCGCTGATGGTCTGTTTAGCATGCGAAGGCATGATGACCTCACTTAATAACAGTTAATAACTTTTATTAATTTAGCATAGCTTTGGCGGGAATCGCAGCATGAACATAGTTCAGTAGCGTTTGGCCCAATCCCATCGCTTAATGCCCTTTAGCCCACATCCTGCAGTTCGCCCTCCGGCTATTCTTTTTGCATCACAGACCGGAGAACAGCCCATGAACATCACCCACATTCGTAACGCGACACAGCTCATTACCTACGCCGGAAAGCGTTTTCTGGTTGACCCGATGCTGGCACCCAAAGACGCATACCATGGTTTCCCCGGCACCGCGCGGGAGGAAATTCGCAACCCGATGGTAGAGCTGCCCTGCGCGGTTGAGACCCTGCTGGATGTCGATGCCGTTATCGTGACCCATACCCACCCCGATCACTGGGATCAGTATGCGATTGAGCAGATCGCCAAAGACAAGCCGATCTTCGTGCAGAACGAGGAGGACGCGCAGCTGCTGCGCAGCCAGGGTTTTACCAAACTGACGGTGCTGACGGACAACAGCCGGCTTGGCGACATCCAGCTCAGTAAAACCGACGGCGGTCAGCACGGTACCGATCGCGCCTATGCGGTGCCGGAGCTGGCGGAGCGGCTGGGCGAAGCCTGCGGTGTGGTGTTTCGTCACCCTGACGAAAAGACGCTCTGCATTGCCGGGGATACCATCTGGCGCGAGGCGGTGGCGATCGATCTGCAAAAGCATCAGCCGGATGTGGTGGTAATCAATGCCGGTTATGCCCATGTCATCGGTTTTGGGCCGATCATTATGGGCCAGGAGGATGTGCTCAACCTCCACTTCCTGTTACCGCAGGCGAAAATTGTGGCGGTCCACATGGAGGCCATCAACCACTGCCTGCTGACCCGCAGCGCGTTGCGCCAGTACGCAGAGGACAACCAGGTCAGCGAGGTGCTGACCATTCCCCAGGACGGCGAAACCGTTATATTCTGAGGTTTTCAGGGGAAAGGAGAGAGCAATGCCGCTTACAAAGGTCGCGATTGTCGCCGTGGACGGCTTTAGCCCGTTCCACTACTCCGTCCCCTGCATTCTGTTTGGTGATTCGGTTTCGGGTGAAAAGCGCTTTAATGTCACGATCTGCGCCGAAAAACCGGGATTACTGACCTCGCCAGACGGCTTCGCACTCAACGCCACGCAGGATTATTCTGCGATTGGGCAGGCGGATATCGTGGTGGTGCCTTACTGGCAACACGTGCTGGAGCGTCCGCCGCAGGCGCTGCTCGACAGCCTGGTGCAGGCAAGGGACAACGGGGCGGAGATTGTCGGGCTCTGTCTGGGGTCGTTTGTTCTCGGATACGCAGGCATTCTCGACGGTAAACGCGCGGCTACACACTGGGAGTTCGAGCGCCAGTTTCAGACGCTTTTCCCGGACGTGCAGCTCGATATCAACGCCCTTTACGTCGACGACGACCGTATCATTACCTCTGCCGGCACCGCCGCCGCGCTGGACTGCTGCCTGTATATCATCCGTCAGCGCTTTGGCGGCTCGGTGGCAAACCAGATCGCCCGGCGGATGATCGTGCCGCCGCACCGCGAGGGCGGGCAGGCGCAGTTTATTGCCCAGCCGGTGCCGGAAACGACCCGGGATGTGCGGATTAACAACCTGATCGACTATCTCCAGCGTAATATCAGCCAGCCGCTCAGTCTGGATGTCCTGGCAGACAGCGTGGCAATGAGCCGCCGCACGCTGACCCGCCATTTTATGAAAGCCACCGGAATGAGCGTCATCGAGTGGATCACCGCCGAACGCCTGCGGCGTAGCCAGCTGCTGCTGGAAAGCAGCAATCTGCCGATGGAAGCAGTGGCAGAGCAGGTGGGATATCTTTCAGCAGTGACCTGGCGTCAGCAGTTTAAGGCCCGCTTTGGCGTCAGCCCGGCGGAGTGGCGCAAAACCTTTCGTATGCGATCGTAGGCCGGGTAAGCGTAGCGCCACCCGGCATTTACCCCAGCCGCGCCATCTTCGTCTCTCCCTCCACCATCGAGAGCTGATAGAGCGAAAACGACCGGTGCTTCTCGATCAGGTTCGCCAGCTCCGGCGAGTGGCTGGTAAGCCAGATCTGCGAATAGCGGCTGGCCTCGGCAATCAGGCTCGCCAGGGCAGGCAGCATCTGCGGGTGCAGGCTGTTTTCCGGTTCGTTGAGGGCGATAAAGGCGGGCGGACGCGGGCTGAGCAGCGCCACCGCCAGGCACAGAAAACGCAGCGTGCCGTCGGAAAACTCCGCAGGCTCCAGCGGTCGGCTTAAGCCTTCGCGCTGCATCATCATGCGAAAGCGCCCCCCGGTGTTGTCGCTGTAAAACACGCAGCCCGGGAATGCCTGATCGAGAATGCGCATCAGCAGCAGCTCGTCGCCAATCTCGACGATGGTCTGAAACGCGGCCGCCAGGTTTGCGCCGTCGCTTGCCAGTACCGGCGAGCGGAACCCCACCTGCGGGGCGCGCATGGCTGAACCGGACGCGACGGAAAACTCATGATAAAAGCGCCAGTTACGCAGGGACTCGCGCATCTGCGACACCTCCGGGTAGAGGTGCGGCTCCCCGAGCTGCCCGAACACCGATTCGTTTTCATAGAGGGTGCCGCTGTGGGTCACCTTCTCGTGGTGAACGTTATTCAAAAACACCGTCTGGTTTTTACGCTGCATCAGGCGCGCAGAGGGGCGGCGCTGATGGCCGCTCAGCCAGATGGACTCCTCTTTGATTACCGGATCGAGCTGAAACTGCGAGGGATAGGGCAGCTTCTCAACAAAGCCCACCTGCAGTTCGTATTCCCAGGTCTCGGTTTCCACCGCCAGGCTCATGCGCCGCAGCTGGTCGCTGCGGGTTTTGCCCGCCCAGAACACCTTCAGAATGCCGCCTTCGTTCGCCAGCGCCTGGGAAAACTGCCCCTGCGCCGCGCTGTGCACCAGATGGATCGCCTTATAGATGTTGGATTTTCCGGTGCCGTTCGGGCCGAAAACGATGTTGAGCTGCTCCAGACCCAGCGACATGTCGCGGATCGAGCGATAGTTTTGAATGTGCAGGGTGTTGATCATCAGCGTACCCCTTTGCGGTCTTAAACTGTATAAAGTTACAGTATTTTAAGTAAACTGCAAAAAAAAAGACGACAGTGAGGGTGTCGTCTAAAAGGGGTATTGTTCGGGCCTCTGTGGGTCAACGGGGCCTTCGCATTTTTATCTTCATGTCACGGCCAGACGCAGACCCAAATCATCAGGATAGGGATCAAAGTAGTTTTGCGTCATCAGATAGCGGTCGGGGTATTCCGCCAGGTAGTGCTTCAGCAGCGTGAGTGGGGCGAGAATGGGCAGCAGCCCGTCGCGATAGTGCAGGATCACGTCCCGGAGTTCGCCGCGCTGACGGCTGTTTAGCTGGTTACGGAAATAGCCCTGAATATGCATCAGCACGTTGGTGTGATTTTTCCGCGAGGCGGGCTGCTTCAGGATCGCCATCAGCTTTTCGCGGTACGCCTCGAAGAACGCGTCCAGGTCTTCCCACTCGTGCAGCGAGGCGACAAACGGGCCAATCTCACGATAGCCTGCCTGATGGTGGGCCAGCAGCTGGAGTTTGTAACGGCTGTGGAAATCCAGCAGCGCGCGGCGCGTCAGTCCCTGGGCGCGCAGGGTGTTCAGTTCGTGAAGGGCGAAGACGCGCTCCACGAAGTTCTCCCGCAGCACCGGATCGTGCAGGCGTCCATCTTCCTCCACGGGGAGCCACGGCCAGGTTTCAAGAAGGGCGGCGGTGAACAGCCCGACACCCTCCTTGCGGCCCCGGTTGCCGTTTTCATCATACAGCCGCACGCGCTCCATGCCGCAGCTTGGGGATTTGGCACAAACGATAAATCCGGCCAGATCGCCGACCTTAGGCAGATAACCCGCCGCAAAGTCGGCCATCTTTTGCGTAACGTCTTCATGAGGTGCTTTGCTGAACCGCATCTGCGTCTCACCGCTGTCGGTCAGCGTCAGGCGCAGCGCCGGGCGCGGCGTTGGCAGGCCAATGGCCATTTCCGGACAGACGGGCCTGAAGGTGACCCACTGGGCCAGCTCGTCCATGACAAAGCCCATACGCTTATGCCCGCCGTCGAAGCGAACGGCGGAACCGGTCAAACATCCGCTAATACCCAGCACAGGTTTCGTTGTCATGGTGTGTACCTCCAGAGCCGATATCTAAAAGTTACACAAATTGACTATTTTGTCCAAGTATTGGCAGAGTTATTTTTTATTACCGATAAATATCAATGGCTTTT
The DNA here is from genome assembly GCF_005843915.1 of Enterobacter sp. MF024. Classification (NCBI taxonomy): domain Bacteria; kingdom Pseudomonadati; phylum Pseudomonadota; class Gammaproteobacteria; order Enterobacterales; family Enterobacteriaceae; genus Enterobacter; species Enterobacter sp. MF024. The sequence continues at coordinate 14,170 of NZ_VCBB01000017.1, forward strand.
AACTGCCCTTATAGGTGGAATAACCGTACTGGCTGAGCAGCAGCGGAATGTGCAGCTTTTCGTTGGTGCGGGTCACGGTAAACAGCACCGGGATCTCCGGGAAGAACGAGGTCAGCTTGTTCGCCTGGAAGTAGTCGGCGGTTTTAAAGGTCACTTTATAGACGCCAGGCTGCATATCCTGATCTTCGGGATAGAGCGACTTGATGCGGCCGTCCTGGTCGGTTTTACCGCTGGCGACGGTGGTCCATTTGTCCTGCTGCTGTTTTTCCAGCGTGACGCTGACGCCCGGCGGCGGCGTGCCGGTTTGCTGGTCAAGAATATGGACGCTCAGCGTGCCGACAGGGGCACTAAAGGCGACAGGGGCGAAGGCCAGAGAGGCAAGGATCAGCAGAGGGGCAGTCTTTTTCATTGGGTTTTCCTGTGGAGTGGTAAGTCACAGGAAAACGTTAGCATCTGCCGCGCAGGAAAATATTCAACTTTTCGTGAAGATTCCCACAGGAGAAAATCGTCAGAGGATAATCACCTCAAGGGAAACCTGCTGCTGCCACTGCTCAACCTGCTTTTTGCGCGCGGCGTTGAGTTTACCGCTGGTGACCAGCAGCCACTGGCGGTCCGGGAAAATCTCCGGGGCCAGCGCGGCAGGGGGAATGGGCAGGATGTTGATCCGATGGCCCTGACCGGTACGGCTTAAGGCCTCGAGCCAGATTTCGCACGGGTCGTTCAGGTGCCAGCCGCTGAGCAGAAGGTTATCGCCCGGCGCTTTCTTATCGCCCTCAAGACAAAACGAGGTGTAGGCGATGATGATGCCGTCGAGGATCTCGCGCAGGGTCATGGCGGCGGCAACGTTGGCCGAGACCTGGCTGCGCAGGGGGCGTAACACCTTCGCCACCAGTTCCGGCCGCGGATATTCGCGACCGGCGTCGTAAATCATCTGGCGCAGGGATTCGATTTTCCCTTCCTGCAGACGTTGCAGCATGCTCATTTGCAGCGATAGCCAGTTGTTGGTGCGGTTCGGGGAAGGGCGCTCCAGCAGCGGCTTCACCTGACCAATGGGGACGCCTTTTTTCACCCAGTCGAGGATCTTCAGCGCCTGCTGGACGTCCTCTTCGCTGTACTGGCGATGGCCGCCCTCGGTGCGCTGCGGCTTAAGTAAACCGTAGCGGCGCTGCCACGCGCGAAGGGTGGTGGCGGTGATGCCGCTGAGTCTGGCGAATTCGCCGATGGAGTAGGCCATGTCTGCATCCGAAGGGAAGGAATAATCTCAATATACTACGAATATTTGCCTGCGGGATGAAGCACCAGACCGGTGCACTACACTTTACTTCCAGACGCGCAAATGAAAGGAGTTCTCATGAAACTATGGCCTGTTGTGACCGGTGTCGCCATTGCGTTGACCCTGGTTGCCTGCAAATCCCCAACGCCGCCGAAAGGCGTGCAGCCGATCACCAATTTTGACGCCAGCCGCTATCTCGGCAAATGGTATGAAATCGCCCGTCTCGAAAACCGCTTCGAGCGTGGGATGGAGCAGGTGACCGCCACCTACGGCAAGCGCAGCGACGGCGGGATCAGCGTGCTCAACCGGGGATACGATCCGGTGAAGCGCAAATGGAATGAGAGCGAGGGGAAAGCCTATTACACCGGTGCGCCAACGACCGCCGCGCTGAAGGTCTCGTTCTTCGGCCCGTTCTACGGCGGATATAACGTGATCAAGCTGGACGATGACTACCAGTACGCGCTGGTCAGCGGCCCGAACCGCGACTACCTGTGGATCCTGTCGCGCACGCCAACCATTCCGGACGCAGTGAAACAGGATTACCTGAACACCGCGCGCAGCCTGGGCTTCCGGGTCGATCAGCTGGTATGGGTGAAGCACTAAAGATCGTGCTTTCTTCCTGGGGCGGTGAGCGAACAGGGAAGTAGACTTCCGTCATGGGCAAACGGGAGATGAACTTATGCACTGGCAACCCTTTCGCGGCACCGCGCCGTCTACCATGACCATCCACAGCGCGTCGTTTCCTGATATCAGCGATAACTGGCCGATGAAAGACGAGGTGACGCGCGAACTCAACGCCTTCGACCGGGCGTTAAAAGCGGACCCGCAGCTGATGCCGCCCATCGTGGAAAAGGATGCCCGCGGAGAGAAAACCCTCAAATGCCAGCACCGCTGGTCTGAACAGGCTTATACCAATCGCCCCGCCGTTGTGGCCTGGCGCACCCGGCTGGTGCCCACGGCGCTGGCTCTGTACGCTATCCAGAACCCGCTGGACGAACACCTTCCCGACGGCACCCGTATGGACAGCAACAGCCGCCAGTGGTTTATTCACGCCAATGACGCTATTGGTATCCGCTCCCGCGCGAAAGTGATGGCCGTGCTGGCGGAACAGTACCTGCGTAACGATATCGACAACATCTGGGTCAGCCTCGCCAGCGGTGCGGCCGTTCCGGTGCTGGAGGCGCTGCGCGGCGCGCATCTCGACGGGCAAAAGGTGCATCTAACCCTGGTGGACTACGATCCCGTCTCCCTGAAATGGGCGGAGAAAATGACCGCCGCCGAGGGGCTGAGCGTCGGAGAGCAGGTCACGATATTGCAGCGCGATCTGAAAGATTGCCTGATCCACAGCGACAAACTGGTGCAGGAATTGGGCGAAGGCCACGTCGAGCTGGTGGATGCGCTGGGGATCTTCGAATATTTCAACGACACCGAGGCGGTGACCTTCCTGAAACACGTCCTGCGGCTGGTGAAACCCGGCGGGGCGATCATCGTCTCGAACATGCTGACCAGCAGCCCGCAGATCGATTTTGCCCTGCGCTGTATCGGCTGGACGCCAATATTTCCCCGTACTCTGCAACAGCTCCAGGATATCCACCTGGCGGCGGGCATTCCGGCGGAAAACGTCACGGTGATCGTGCCGAAGGATGGGGTGTATGCGGTGATGGAGGTGCGGGTTTAGCTTCCCTCTCCCGTTGGGGAGAGGTGTAGAGGTAGAGGCGCTAATTCCCGCCCAACGCCGGGTGGCGGCTTCGCCTTACCCGGCCTACAAAAACCAAAACCGTAGGCCGGGTAAGCATCGTGCCAGCGCGAACGTTACATCAGCCCCAGCGTCCGGGGAATAAACAGGGAAATCTGCGGGATGTAGGTGATCAGCATCAGCGCGATCAGCAGTGCGGCATAGAACGGCAGCAGCGGCTTGATCAGGTGCTGGATTTTCACCCCTGAAATCGAACAGCCGACGAACAGGGCGCTGCCCACCGGCGGCGTCAGCAGGCCGATACACAGGTTCGCCACCATCATGATGCCGAAGTGGACCGGGTCCATCCCCAGCTCCTGAGCAATAGGCAGGAAAATCGGCGTGAAGATCAGCACCGCAGGCGTCATATCCATGAAGATGCCGACAATTAACAGCACGATGTTGATCAGCAGCAGGATGATCAGTGGGTTATCCGAAATCCCCATCAGCGTGTCGCTGATCATGTACGGGATATCGGCATTGGTCATCGCCCATGACATACCTACCGAAAAACCAATCAGCAACAACACGATGGACGTGGTGACCACCGATTCCAGAATCAGCTTCGGCAGCTGATGCCACTTCACCTCACGGTAGATCAACACCGACAGGATGAAGGTATACACCACTGCAATCGCCGAGGCTTCCGTGGCGGTAAACACGCCGCCCAGAATGCCGCCCATCACGATGACCACCAGCAGCAGGCTTGGCAGGGCGTCGAGAAGCGCTTTCGCAGCCTGGGCGCAGGTCGGGCGTTCGGAGAGGGGGTAATTGCGTCGTTTGGCGATGATGGCGCAGACCACCATGATGGCCAGCCCCATCAGAATGCCTGGCAGATAGCCCGCCATAAACAGCGATGCGACCGATACGCCACCCGCCGTCAGCGAGAAGACAATCAGCACGTTTGACGGTGGGATCAGCAGCCCGGTAATACAGGAAGAGACGTTCACCGCCGTTGAGAATGCCGGATCGTAGCCCTGCTTTGTCTGGATTGGGTTGAGCGTCCCGCCCACTGCCGCCGCGGCGGCAACGGCTGAACCTGAGATTGAGCCGAACATCATATTCGCCAGCACGTTTACGTGGCCCAGCGAACCCGGCACGCGGCCGACCATCACCTGCGCCAGGTTAATCAGCCGTATCGCTATTCCCCCACTGTTCATCAGCGTCCCGGCGAAAATAAAGAACGGGATCGCCAGCAGGGCGAAGTTATCCAGCCCGTTTGCCAGACGCTGGGAGACGGTGATCACCGCGATGTCCCACGGGAACATCAATAGCATCGAGGCGAAGGTGGCAATGCCGATAGAAAACGAAATAGGCAAGCCGATAAACACCAGCACAAAGAAAGTGCCGAACAGTGTTAATGCGATCGTTCCATCCATCAGTGAACTCCTTCCTGCGGCCGGGACAGGCCGCGAATGCCGGTAGCGATAAAGTACAGGGCGTAGAACATCATTACCGCGCCGCACAGGGGCAGGATGACGTAGACGTAACCCATCGGGATTTGCATGGCGGCGGAGACCTGGGATGTCGCCAGGGTTTTATCAATTAGCTTCAGGCCGCCGGTAACGATAACCAATCCTGAGAAGAGGAAAATCAGCACGTTAATGACAATATTCAGAAGCGCCTGCTTTGGGCCTTTCAGCATCATGGCGAACAGATCGATAGAGAGATGCCGCTGCGCCCCGACGGTATACGCCGCGCCCAGTAGCCCTACCCAAATCATCAGGTAGCGGGCCAGTTCATCGGTCATCGTGCTTGGCTGGTTCAGCACATAGCGGCTGAACACCTGCCACACCACGCAGACCACCAGCGCGATCATCACTGCGACGGAAAAGGCCGCAATAGTGCGATCAACCAGCGTTTTTATGCGGTCAATTATCATCGGTTATTCCCTGGAGAAGCGGGCCTGCAGGCAGGCCCGGAGGTGCGTTATTCAGCGGCTTGTTCGAATTTTGCGAGCAGCGCGGCCTGCTTAGGATCTTTTTTGAAGTCGTCGTACAGCGGCTGTACGGCTGCGCGGAACGGTGCTTTGTCGACGGTAACAAACTTGCCGCCCATCGCTGTGGCCTGCGCACGCGTTTCTGCTTCGACCTTATCCCAGGCTTTCTGCTGCCAGGCCTCAGAGTCCTTCGCGGCTTTGGTGAGGACCTGCTGCTGCTCCGGTGTCAGCTTGTTCCAGGTTTTCGTGGAGATAACCAGGAAGTCCGGAATGGAAGCATGCTCGTCTTCAGAAAAGACGTTCGCGATTTCAATGTGACGGGTCTGCACCCAGGACGGGACGTTATTTTCAGCGCCATCCACCACGCCCTGCTGCATGGCGGTATACACTTCGCCGAACGAGATTGGCGTCGGGGAACCGCCCATCAGCTCAACCATTTTCAGGGTTGTCGGGCTTGCCTGAACGCGAATTTTCAGCCCTTTTAAATCGGCCGGCGTGGTAATGGGTTTTTTAGCATAGAAGCTGCGGGTCCCGGCGACATAGGCGGAAAGCGCAAAAAAACCTTTATCTTTACTGGCGTCCATAATTTCTTTGCCGACGCTGCCAAAGACCACTTTATTAAAATGCGCCTGATCCTTAAACAGGTACGGCAAATTATAAATGGCATACGTATTATCAAATGACTCCAGATCGCTGGCGGAGCCTTTGGTCATATCCAGCGCGCCGTTTTGCAGTAATTCCATGGTTTCTCGGGCGCTGCCCATTTGACTGCTCGGATAAATACGCAGCGTCATATTGCCATTGGAAAGTTGTTTGACCTCTTTAGCCATCTGCTCAAAGGCCTGATGAACGACGTGGCTGCGTTCAAGATTATGTGCCAGTTTTAACGTGACTTTTTCTGCTGCACTCGCCCCGGTAGCCAGCAGTGCAAACAGAGATGCGCCCAGAAGAGTTCGGGTGAATAAAGGTGATTTCATGATGTGCTCCATGCTGAAATTATATACGTTTGGTTTATATCTGGTGGCTATTAAACTATTTCTGTATGACATCTTATCCTGGTTGTCAGACAGCAATGGATAATCTGCGTCACACTTTTTCCGCAGACGATGAATTTGTGTCGCTTTTTGTGCGCTGGGTTAAATTTATTTAAGAAGCATGATGTGCGAATTATTAATAGTGGAAATATAACGGAGGAAATACACAGGTAATATCGATGGGTTGATTCATTATTAACGAGGTTAAATATCTTTTGGTGGCGGTATCGGAAATACCGAATATTGGATCAGGAATAACCGGGGGGATGCCTGAGTATTGGCACGATCGGCTCCCTCTCCTCTTTGGGGAGAGGGATGGGGTGAGGGGGAGCACGGGGTTGGGTGATTGTTTCGCTGAAGGGAATTTTTGATGAGGCGGTTTCGGGACCGATATTGTTCAGGCTTAGCTGAAAATAGTGGGCTGTGAGGTTAAAAAAAATGATTATCTACCGATCATGATTATCATGAGTCCGGTGTATTCTATAATACCGCCAGGATTTATACGCCAGAACTGGCGGTTGTACGAATACTACAATGAGCATTGAAATTAATAAGCCTGTATCAGTAGATATAACATAAGCCGTATTATTTGAAACCATAACCCAGATAAATACTGCCATACAGCAGAAAAATACCCAGAGCACAATTCTAAAGCGATTAGCAAGATCATGAATGGATTCATCTAAACTTCCGCAATAGTTATCTACATTATTTTTGATTTTTTGTAGATCCGCATGGCTAAGTCCTGATTCCAGTAATGCGGTTTCACTTACTTTCATAACACCCACCTTTCATCCTTAAAAGTTGCAGATATTTCGTGACGATTGTACATGAAATAGACTGACAAAGCGGAATTGTCACTGTAAACAGACCTGTTTTAGTTCCATGCATTTTTGCTCGGGGTGGGGTGCGTTTGCTGAGTGAAACGCACCACGGTCTGTCAGGCAGAAAAGGAATAGTTTTTAAGGTGGGCTTTCAGAGCTATTTTTTGGCTTCTTTTTTCCATTGTAGTAAACCGGCGATATCCTTCTCGCCCTCGGCTTCCTTCAGGCGTCGTTGCTGGTCGGCAAACTGGTTATATTCAGCCTGTGCTTTTTCGTCTGCCATCTTCTTACTGATAGTTCCGGCGCCTTGCAGAACTTCACGATCGTTAAACTGCAAAAACTGATCGAGCTTAACCTGCCAGTCGCGCAGAAATACCTGCTGGCGACGACGGGCCTGATCTTCGGCGAAGTCCAGCCACATATTAACTACGCGATTAAGTTCGCTGACTTCATCCTGGTTAAGGTAGTTTTTAGCAACCGTCACATCACATTTGCGCACGTCTTCGCCTTTATAACTGGTTAAGCCCATATGCGGTTTTTTAGCATCAGCACGTTTGTGGATGAGTTCAGCAGCAGTAAGGCCGGTACAGGCGAAATGCAGTTTATTCTGGATGATTTGGAAAAACTGGGTGGTTTCTTTAAGGGATGGCTGGTAATCGGCTGCTAACGCGAAGATCTCACGCACCCGCAAATAAACCCGGCGTTCGCTGGCGCGAATATCGCGGATGCGTTCCAGCATCTCATCGAAATAGTCAGGCACAGAGGATGAACCAACAGGCGGATTTTTCAACCGTTCGTCATCCATCACGAAGCCTTTGATTAGGTACTCCTGAAGGGTCTGGGTAGCCCACTGGCGGAACTGAGTGCCGCGAGAGGAGCGGACGCGGTAGCCGATGGCAATGATAACGGGCAGGCTATAATGCAGCGTGTTTCGACTTACCTGGCGATTCCCTTCCGTTCGAACCTGTAAGTAAGACTTACAGGTTGCGTTTTGCTCAAGTTCGCCTTCTTCATAGATTGCTTTGATATGTTGCGTAATGGCCTGGGGAGTAACCTGATAAAGGCTGGCGAGTGTCGCTTGTGGGAGCCACAAAGTTTCCTGCTCGAAGCGACACTCAATGCGTATTTCACCATCGCTGCTGGCAAACATGACAAATTCCCCGGTAGGGGAATGAGTTATCTGTTCATCTGCCATGTTGCCTCCGGTTTCATCCATTTAAACTCAATCGCCTGAAGAGTATGCCAGATATCACCGGTGGTTACACAATAGCCAGTGCTCCTTCAATCCCTTTCAGCTTCTGCTGCGCCTGTTTTAATTCGCTCAGCAGCATCTTTTCATATGGGTTGTGCGCCATCACGACGATACAGCCATCCATGACTTTTAACGTCACCTTATCGCCAGTATCAAACCCCGCCGCACGCAGCCATTTGCCGGAAAGGATCAGGTTTGGCGTACTGCGATCGCGACCTTGCGGGCGATATCCCACTATTAATGTACGCTCAGTTCCGGTTGCGGTGGTGTCTGGGGTAGAATGCGAATCAGCCATAATCAACTCCTTGATAGTTGGTGAGGTTAGACGCTCCGGTGTGTTCGAGCACACTGGCGCGTTGATAAAAATGGAGGTTTAGGTGGCCTCCTAATTTGATTTAGAGTAGATGGATAGGTGGCCCCATGTCAATCATAGCGCGTGAAAAAAAACCAAAAGGCGGTGGGCAATCTCCGCAGTTTAAAATGCGTATTGATCCGGCATTGAAGGAGCAGTTGGATGCTGTGGCTGCGGAGGAAGGGGTGAGTCTCGCTAGTTGGCTGAAGGAACTGGCGAGAGAGGCTTTGCGTAACCGAGGAATAAATCCAAAAGCTTAAAATCTTCTTTTATGAACATATATAAGAATTTAAGGACGTTAATATGAAAGTTGAGTATTTGGTTACGATAGAAATTAAAGATTCATTCTGCAAAACAAAAAAAGCATTTATTAATTTCATACAATCAAATTCCGAAATAATATTGACAAAAGAAAAGGTAAATTACAAAAATAATACATTCTATCTTGAAGTTCTGGAAGAAAAATCCCCATCTGAACGTCATAACATTTTTCATCTAAAATTAAAAAACGATAATGATGAAAAAATAGAATGTTTTGTTGAGTTTTTGAAAGTATTTAGAGGCATGCTGCATATTGCGTCAAAAAATAACGTGCAAACTATTTGGGATGATGTCAGCTTTAACTACTCATTAAAATGCTACCCCATAATACATGAGATAGAGAATTTGATGAGGAAGTTAATTACAAAATTTATGCTCACAAATGTAGGGTTAGGTTGGATTGAAACAACTTTCCCTGATGAATTACGTAAAACAAAAAGAGATAGAAGTGCATCTGCGCATAATAACTATTTATATGAAACCGATTTTATTCAGCTTTCAAGCTTTTTATTTGATACATATAGAACGCAAGATATAGATGACCTTATTCGTACCATAAAGAACCATAAGGATAATTCTATCGAGATTGATAGCATCAAAGAGTTTATTCCATCGTCTAACTGGCAAAGATTCTTTCAAAAACATGTTGATTGTGAAGGAACATATCTTAAGAGTAGATGGGAAAAACTTTATCAATTACGGTGTAAAATTGCACACAATAACATTGTCGATAAAAATGATTATGAGTTAATAATTACTCTTAATAATGAAGTCAAACCCATTTTAGAGGCTGCAATATCATCTCTTGATAAAATTACAGTCCCAGAAAGTGAAAGAGAAGAATTAGCGGAAAATGTTGCTATAAACAATAATCAATATTATGGTGACTTTATTGTTTCTTGGAAAGATTTTGAGAAAAATGTAAGGGATTTAGCCTACAAAAGTGGAGTTTCTTCTAACGCTAGAACTATGCCATTAACACCGATTATCGAGCAATTAAGGCATAGGAATCTAATAAGCGAGGATGTTTTTGAACAGTATTTGAAGTTGAGGCAAGTTAGGAATACTGTCGTTCATGATGTAAGTAGGGAAGTTACAGTTAATGATTTAGAGTATTATACTATGGTGATTAAAGGGCTTAATAATATGATTTAAATAATTAATATGTTATTTATATGTTCTATTTTAGTTTGAGAGTATAATTACTTGATGATAAAAATAAAAATTTATGATTAGGAGTGATATATCAGAAAATTTTGGCGGAAGATCACAGGAGTCGAACCTGCCCAGGACCGCTGGCGGCCCCAACTGGATTTGAAGTCCAGCCACCTCACCGGAGATGACGATCTTCCGCGCCTCGATTGCTACATGGAGGCGGGGCGCATTATATCTACTTTCAATCATTTACCCCAACCTTTCGCACACATTTTTTAGTCCCCTTTTGACCTGCATCCCCCCTTTTAAGGCAATTCTTAAGAAAATCCTCAGGTTACATTTTCCTTCCACGCACTTTTAACGCGATCACAAAAAACAAGAATCGTAAAAACGTAACCAGAAAACGCAATACCTGACGGGCGGGGCATGGTTTACAAAACATGTAACCGGTCTCAGCGCCCTACGCGTGAAGGAAAAATAATGAAAAGCGAAGTCTTATCCGTCAAAGAGAAAATTGGTTACGGCATGGGTGACGCCGCAAGTCACATCATCTTCGACAACGTCATGCTCTACATGATGTTCTTTTACACCGATATCTTCGGCATCCCCGCCGGGTTTGTCGGCACCATGTTCCTGCTGGCGCGCGCGCTGGATGCCATATCCGACCCGTGCATGGGGCTGATTGCCGACCGCACCCGTAGCCGCTGGGGTAAGTTCCGCCCGTGGATATTGTTCGGCGCCATCCCGTTTGGCCTGGTCTGCGTGCTGGCCTACACCACGCCCGACCTCAGCCTGAACGGCAAAATGATCTACGCCGCCGTCACCTACACCCTGCTGACCCTGCTCTATACCGTGGTCAACATCCCTTACTGCGCGCTGGGCGGGGTGATCACCAACGACCCGACGCAGCGTATCTCCCTCCAGTCCTGGCGCTTTGTGCTGGCGACGGCGGGCGGCATGCTCTCCACGGTGCTGATGATGCCGCTGGTGAATATGATTGGCGGCGAGGATAAAGCGTTCGGCTTCCAGGGCGGCATCGCGGTGCTGTCGGTGGTGGCATTCCTGATGCTGGCGTTCTGTTTCTTCACCACCAAAGAGCGCATCCAGGTGCCGCCGAGCACCACCTCCATGCGTGAAGATCTGCGCGACATCTGGCACAACGACCAGTGGCGCATCGTCGGGCTGCTCACCATCCTCAACATTCTGGCGGTGTGCGTGCGCGGCGGCGCGATGATGTATTACGTCACCTGGATCATGGGCTCGCCGGAGCTGTTCGTCGCCTTCCTCACCACCTACTGCGTCGGCAACCTGATTGGCTCCGCGCTGGCGAAACCGCTCACCGACTGGAAGTGCAAAGTCAGCGTCTTCTGGTGGACCAACGCCCTGCTGGCGGTGGCAAGCGTGGCGATGTTCTTCGTGCCGATGCAGGCCAGTATCACCATGTTCGGCTTTATCTTCGTGATTGGCGTGCTGCACCAACTGGTGACGCCGATCCAGTGGGTAATGATGTCCGATACCGTCGATTACGGCGAGTGGACCAACGGCAAACGCCTCACCGGCATCAGCTTTGCGGGCACGCTGTTCGTGCTGAAGCTGGGCCTGGCGCTGGGCGGGGCGTTAATCGGCTGGATGCTGGCAGGCGGCGGCTACGATGCCGCAGCCAAAACCCAGAACAGCGCGACTATCAGCATCATCATCGCCCTGTTTACCCTGGTACCGGCCGCGTGCTACCTGCTGAGCGCGGTGATCGCCAAACGCTACTACAGCCTGAAAACGCCATTCCTGGTCAAAATCATGAGCGATCTGGCGCAGGGCGCGCGTCGAAATGAGCAGGAGTTTAATACCCTGCCGGTCAGCAAAGAATTGCAGAACTAAGAGGACGAAAGCATGAAAATCAGTGACGGAAACTGGCTCATTCAACCGGGCCTGAACGTAACCTGTCCGGTTCAGGTGTTTGATGTGGAACAGCAGGGTAACGATCTGGTGGTCTATGTCGCCCCACGCGACGTACGTGAGCGCACCTGGCAGCTGGATACCCTGATGTTCACGGTGCGCTTGTTCTCGCCGCAGGAGGGGATTGTCGGGGTGCGAATCGAGCACTTCCAGGGCGCGCTCAATAACGGCCCGCACTACCCGCTCAACGTTCTGAAAGACGTTAACGTGCAGATTGAAAACAATGCGGAACTGGCTGAGCTGAAAAGCGGCAACGTCAGCGTGCGCGTCACCAAAGGCGAGTTCTGGTCGCTGGATTTCTTCAGGGACGGGCAGCGCATCACCGGCAGCCAGCTGAAAAACAACGGCTACGTGCAGGACGGCAACACCGATCGCAACTACATGTTTGAGCGTCTGGATCTGGGCGTGGGCGAAACCGTCTACGGTCTGGGCGAGCGCTTTACCGCCCTGGTGCGCAACGGCCAGACGGTCGAGACCTGGAACCGCGATGGCGGCACCAGCACCGAGCAGTCCTACAAGAATATCCCGTTCTATCTCACCAACCGCGGCTACGGCGTGCTGGTGAACCATCCAGAAAACGTCTCGTTTGAAATCGGCTCCGAGAAGGTGTCGAAGGTGCAGTTCAGCGTCGAGGGCGAGTATCTGGAGTATTTCGTCATCGACGGCCCGACGCCGAAAGAGGTCCTGAACCGCTATACGCAGTTCACCGGCCGTCCGGCGCTGCCGCCTGCGTGGTCGTTCGGCCTGTGGCTCACCACCTCGTTCACCACCAACTACGATGAAGCGACGGTGAACAGCTTTATCGACGGCATGGCCGAGCGCGACCTGCCCCTGCACGTTTTCCACTTTGACTGCTTCTGGATGAAGGCATTCCAGTGGTGCGACTTCGAATGGGACCCGGTAACCTTCCCGGACCCGGAAGGGATGATCCGCCGCCTGAAGGAGAAAGGGCTGAAGGTCTGCGTGTGGATCAACCCGTACATCGGGCAGAAATCGCCAGTTTTTAAGGAGCTGAAAGAGAAGGGCTATCTGCTGAAACGCCCGGACGGCTCACTGTGGCAGTGGGATAAATGGCAGCCAGGGCTGGCGATCTACGACTTTACCAACCCCGAAGCCTGCAAATGGTACGCCGACAAGCTGAAAGGCCTGGTGGATATTGGCGTCGACTGCTTCAAAACCGACTTCGGCGAGCGCATCCCGACGGACGTGCAGTGGTTCGACGGCTCCGATCCGCAGAAGATGCACAACCACTACGCCTACATCTACAACGAACTGGTGTGGAACGTGCTGAAAGAGACGGTGGGTGAGGAAGAGGCGGTGCTGTTTGCCCGTTCGGCGTCGGTGGGTGCGCAACAGTTCCCGGTTCACTGGGGCGGCGACTGCTACGCCAACTACGAGTCGATGGCCGAAAGCCTGCGCGGCGGGCTGTCGATCGGGCTCTCCGGGTTCGGGTTCTGGAGCCACGATATCGGCGGGTTCGAGAACACCGCTCCGGCACACGTCTATAAACGCTGGTGCGCGTTCGGGTTGTTCTCCAGCCACAGCCGCCTGCACGGCAGCAAATCCTACCGCGTGCCGTGGGCGTATGACGACGAGTCCTGCGACGTGGTGCGCCACTTCACCCAGCTGAAATGCCGGATGATGCCGTACCTCTATCGCCAGGCGGCGCTGGCCCGTGAGTTCGGTACGCCGATGCTGCGGGCGATGATGCTGGAATTCCCGGACGATCCGGCCTGCGACTACCTCGACCGCCAGTACATGCTGGGGGATTCAGTGCTGGTTGCACCGGTGTTCAGCGAGGCGGGGGACGTGCAGTTTTACCTGCCGGAAGGGCGCTGGACGCACCTGTGGCATAACGACGAAATCCAGGGCAGCCGCTGGCATAAACAGCAGCATGATTTCCAGAGTTTGCCGGTCTACGTCCGCGACAACACCCTGCTGGCGCTGGGCAACAACGATCGGAAACCGGACTACGCGTGGAATGAAGGCACCGCCTTCCAGCTGTTTAACCTGGCCGATGGCGCTACGGCGGTGAGTGAAGTCCCTGGGTTGAACGGTGCCGTGGCCTTTACCCTGACCGCAACGCGCAGCGGCGATACCCTGACGTTAAAAGGGTGCGGCGAAGCGCGGGGCTGGTCGGTCTGTTTGCGCAATGTGCAGCAGATCGGCGGGGTGAAAGGGGCGTCAAACGTCGGCAGCGAGTGGGGTGTGGTGGTAAAAGCGGAGGGGAGCGAGGTGGTGATTCACCTCTGAGTCCCCTCACCCTAACCCTCTCCCCATAGGGGAGAGGGAATAGTGAGTGCTCATCTTTAAGCGGGTGAGGACGGGTTTTCTCCCTCTCCCTTTTAGGGAGAGGGCAGGGGTGAGGGTTCTGCAACCGTGCTCACCGCTCCGCCCGTCATCGTCTGCGTCACCTGCTGTTTATCCATATTTACTGCGCTAAGTCTGCCGTTGACCGTCGGTTTCAGCGGGGAATCTTTCTGCACATTGCCGCTGGCGGTGAGCTGAATATTGCCATCGCCTGCGATCGGCAACGCTGGCCAGCCCCACTGCTGGATCACGTTCAGCGGCACGCCGCGCCCGGTCAGGTTGACGGTGGTCTGGCGTACCGGGGTCTGAGATACCGTCGCTTTTGCCTCAAGAATGCCTTTTTCGGTAAAGGCGCTCAGTTCATTGATAGAAATTGTCGAAGCGTTGGCTGACAAGGAGAGCGACGGACGGCGCACGTCCACGCGGTTAAAGGTGGCGGCCGCGCCGTTCAGCGTGGCGGTGCCCGCCCATACGCCCCACTGGCGATCTTTCGCCAGCTGCAGGTTGGTGCCGTAGCCGTCCAGGGCGGTGATCTGCCACGGGAAAACGGTGTCGACGTCGATCACCAGGTTACGGCTCAGGCCAAACTTGCGCAGCGTGACGCTTTGCAGCCACTCCGGCAGAGTATCCAGCCACTGCGTTTTCCAGTTCTCCGGCAGGGTGTATTCCAGCCCGGCGACGGCGACATCATCCAGCACCAGCGCTTTACCGCTGCGCAACCAGTTGCCGGAAGTGCGCACCATCCCGCCTTCCCAGCGCGAGGTGAACTGACGCAGGGCAATCCCCTGCGGGGAGAATTCGGCGTTGAGGATCGGGTCGAACAGGTGCAGGGAACCGTAGATAAATTCGCTGGCGTTCATCGACAGGCGACCGTCCTCGCTCTGCCAGTCGCCCTGGCTCAACGTCAGGTTGCGCAGGCTTAAATCGAGATCGGTTACCGCCCAGTCCGGCCCCTGCAGGCGGGCGTCGGTCACGTCCAGGCGACCAATCTGCAATGACGGCAGGGTGGTGATGGGGGCAAAGAAGTCGGCCAGGGATTTATCGCTCTGCAGGCGGATATCGTTCAGGCGCATGTTGTCCACCTTCCAGCCACCGTTGGCGTCGCGCCGCGCGGTGCCGGTGAGCGAGCCCCGGGCCATATCTGCGCCGATGGTGGTCAGCACCACCTCTTTATCACTCAGCTCGCCTTCAATCAGCACGTTGCTGGCCGGCACGCCGTTCAGCGTCAGCGACCCGGCGCTGATCTGGATCTGCGCTTTTTTGCCCAGTACGTTACCCGCTTCAGGGTCCCAGGGACGCACGCCGCCGGTCACCTTCTGGGCGCTCAGATCCCACGCGGTATTCGGGCTGTTGAACGCCATGTTATTCAGCAGCAGGCGATCGGCCTGGAAGGGAAGAGGGGCGGTCTGCGGCGAGAGGTTCAGCGTGCCGTCAAACAGGGTAATGGTATCCATGTGCAGCGGATCGGTGAGCTGGCGGCTGCTCACGCCAATATCGACCATTTTTGCGACCAGCGTCGCGGGCTGGCCGTCGCGCCCGAAGGTGACATTTTTCAGTACCAGGTGCGTGGGCGACGAGAAGCGGTGATCCATCAGGTCGAAGTTGAGTTCGTAATCGGTGTTTACCGTGATCCAGCTGCTGACCTGCGCTGCGCCCCAGCGAGTCTGGACAAGGATATAGAGCGCGAGGATCGCAATAAGCAGAACGGCCAGAATACCGACGAGAAGCTTTCCAATAAATTTCATGGTCTTCCATCACGTAAAACGCACATAAAGGAGTTATGCACGATTTATGCGCAATGCTCAAGGCGGGAATGGTGTAATTACGTGTCACGGCAGCAGTTGCCTGCTGCCGTAAAAGGGGATCAGTTCTTTTCTGGCGGGAAAATCAGGTTCAGGACGATAGCGGTTATCCCACCGGCGGCGATGCCGGAAGAGAGCAGGTTCTTCACCCAGTCCGGGGCGAACTGCAGGATCAGCGGCTGCTGAGACACACCCAGACCCACCGCCAGCGACAGGGCGATGATCATGATGGCGCGGCGGTTCAGCGGCTCGCGGGAGACGATACGCACGCCCGATGCCGCGATGGTGCCGAACATCACCAGCGTTGCGCCGCCCAGGACCGGCTCAGGGATGTGCTGCACAAAGCCGCTCACCGCCGGGAACAGGCCGAGCACGATCAGCATCAGCGCCACGACAAAGCCCACGTAGCGGCTGGCAACGCCGGTCAGCTGGATCACGCCGTTGTTCTGGCCGAAGCAGGAGTTCGGGAAGGTATTGAACACGCCGGATACAAAGGAGTTCAGGCCGTTTGCCAGTACGCCGCCCTTCAGACGCTTCATGTACAGCGGGCCAGAGACCGGTTGTTCAGAAACGTCAGACGTTGCGGTGATGTCGCCGATAGTTTCCAGGGAGGTGATCATGAATACCAGCATCAGCGGCAGGAGCAGGTTCCAGTCAATGCCCAGGCCGTAGTAAAGCGGCGTCGGGACCATGATCAGCGGGCTGTCGGTCGGTGCGCCGGACTGCGGCAGCATACCCATCGCCCAGGCTGCCAGGTAGCCTGCGGCCATGGCAATCACCAGCGACGCGACGCGCAGGTACGGGTTACGCTGACGGTTGAGCAGAATAATGATCGCCAGCACGATACCCGCCAGCAGCAGGTTTTTCGGCGCGCCGAAGGTGTGATCATTCATCGCCGCATAGCCGCCGCCGATGGAGGTCAGGCCCACCTGAATCAGCGACAGGCCGATAATCATCACCACAACGCCGGAGACCAGCGGGGTAATGATGCGGCGCGCCAGGTGCAGAACGCGGGAGATGACCATTTCGGTGCAGCTCGCCAGCATCAGGGTGCCGAACAGCGCCGCCATCATCGTTGGCACATCCGCGCCGCCGGTTTTCAGCGCCGTACCGCCCATGATCAGCGGGGCGACAAAGTTAAAGCTGGTGCCCTGAATCGACAGCAGACCGGAGCCTACCGGGCCCCAGGCTTTAATCTGAATGATGGACGCCACGCCCGAAGCGAACAACGACATGCTGATGATGTGTTGCGTGTCCTGCGCCGGTAAACCGAGCGCCTGGCAGATCAGCAGAGCGGGAGTAATCACGGCCACAAACATGGCCAGCAGATGCTGACAGGCGGCGAACAAGGTCTGCGCCAGCGGCGGACGGTCTTCAAGACGGTAAATCAGTTCACTGTTTTGCGTCTGCGCAATCGGTTGCGCATCCTGCTGTTCAACGGCGTTAACGGACATCTGCTGCGACCCCTGGAGGAAAAGCGGGCATTTTAGCCGAGTGGATGAGAAAAGCAAACGATTGCCAACAAAAAACGCAGAGAAATTCTACTGCAAAATACGCCTTTTTCTGTCCCGGGGCGGCAAAGTTCATTACACTCCTGCTCCCGATTGTGGTTATAACGCGCAATCGTTACAGGAAAACGCGCATGTTGATGGAGCACGTGCCTTTAAAGGAGCCCACTATGATTCATCTCGATACGTTGTCGACCCTCGTTGCGGCAACACTCGTTTTACTGCTTGGCCGTAAACTGGTTCACAGCGTCCCTTTTCTCAAAAAATACACCATCCCGGAGCCCGTCGCGGGCGGATTACTGGCAGCCATTGCGCTGCTGGTGCTGAAAAAAAGCATGGGTTGGGAAATCAACTTCGATATGACCTTAAAAGACCCGCTGATGCTGGCCTTTTTCGCCACTATCGGCCTGAACGCCAACCTTGCCAGCCTGAGATCTGGCGGTAAGGTGCTGGGGGTGTTCTTAATTGTGGTGGTGGGACTGCTGGTAATGCAGAACGCCATCGGTATCGGTATGGCGTCGCTGCTGGGACTGGATCCGCTGATGGGTCTGCTGGCCGGTTCGATCACCCTGTCGGGCGGTCACGGTACCGGCGCGGCCTGGAGCAAGCTGTTTACTGAACGCTACGGCTTCCAGAATGCCACTGAAGTAGCTATGGCCTGCGCCACCTTCGGGCTGGTGCTGGGCGGCCTGATTGGCGGGCCGGTGGCTCGCTATCTGGTGAAACACTCCACCACGCCGGACGGCAGGCCGGATGACGAAATGGTGCCGTCGGCATTTGAAAAACCGGACGTCGGGCGCATGATCACCTCTCTGGTGCTGATTGAAACCATTGCCCTGATCGCCATCTGCCTGACGGTAGGTAAAGTGATTGCACAATTGCTGGCGGGTTCCGCGCTAGAGCTGCCGGTCTTTGTTTGTGTGCTCTTTGTCGGGGTGATCCTCAGCAACAGTCTCTCACTGCTGGGCTTTTATCGCGTCTTTGAGCGGGCGGTATCGGTATTGGGTAACGTCTGCCTGTCGCTGTTCCTGGCGATGGCGCTGATGAGCCTCAAGCTGTGGGAGCTGGCGTCGCTGGCTCTGCCAATGCTGGCGATTCTGGGGGTACAAACCCTGTTTATGGCACTCTACGCTGTCTTCGTCACCTGGCGACTGATGGGTAAAAACTACGATGCGGCAGTGCTGGCGGCAGGACACTGTGGCTTTGGTATGGGGGCAACGCCGACGGCGATCGCCAACATGCAGGCCATTACCGAGCGCTTTGGCCCGTCGCATATGGCGTTTCTGGTGGTACCGATGGTGGGGGCGTTCTTTATTGATATCGTCAACGCGCTGGTCATCAAACTCTATCTGATGCTGCCGATGTTTGGCTGATCAGGCGTTCGAGTAACGCCCGGTCTCTGGCATCCAGCGGTCGATTAACGCTGCCGCCTGTTCGGGGTAGCGTTCATGAATATGGCGTGCCAGACGCTGAACTTCAGGGATCATGCCCTGATCGCGCAGTAAATCTGCCACTTTAAACTCGGCGTTCCCGGTCTGACGGGTGCCGAGTAGCTCACCCGGCCCGCGGATCTCCAGATCCTGTTGCGCAATCACAAAGCCGTCGTTGCTGTCGCGCAATACCTGCAGGCGCTTCTGTGCCGTTTTCGACAGCGGTGCTTTGTAGAGCAGCACGCAGTGAGAGGCCACCGCGCCACGTCCGACGCGACCACGCAGCTGGTGCAGCTGGGCCAGACCCAGACGCTCCGGGTTCTCGATGATCATCAGGCTGGCGTTAGGCACGTCTACCCCCACTTCAATTACCGTGGTGGCGATCAGCAGATGCAGCTCGCCCTGCTTGAAGGCCTGCATTACCGCCTGTTTCTCCGCAGGCTTCATGCGGCCATGCACCAGCCCGACGTTCAGCTCCGGCAGGGCCAGCTTAAGCTCTTCCCAGGTGGCTTCCGCCGCCTGCGCTTCCAGCAGGTCGGACTCCTCAATCAGCGTGCAGACCCAGTAAGCCTGACGGCCTTCCTGCAGACAGGCGTTGCGCACGCGCTCGATGATGTCGCTGCGGCGCGTGTCCGGGATAGCGACGGTGGTTACCGGCGTACGCCCCGGAGGCAGTTCGTCGATGACGGAGGTGTCGAGATCGGCATAGGCGGTCATCGCCAGGGTGCGCGGGATTGGCGTCGCGGTCATGATCAGCTGATGCGGGTGGTATCCCTGCTGGAGCCCTTTCTCCCACAGCGCCAGACGTTGATGCACGCCGAAACGGTGCTGCTCATCAATGATCACCAGCGCCAGCCCGTGAAACTGCACCTGCTCCTGGAAGATGGCATGGGTGCCGACAATCATCTGCACCTGACCGCTGGCAATCGCCTCCTGCTGCGCCTGTCGCGCCTTGCCTTTTTGCTTCCCGGCCAGCCAGCCCACTTCAACGCCCAGCGGCGCAAACCAGTTGCGGAAATTGTTCGCGTGCTGCTCGGCCAGCAGTTCGGTCGGCGCCATCAGGGCCACCTGTCTGCCGTGGGCAATGGCGCGCAGAGCGGCCAGGGCGGCCACCAGCGTTTTACCCGAGCCCACATCGCCCTGGACCAGGCGCATCATCGGCACGTCCAGCGCCATATCGCGCTCGATCTCGGCGGTCACGCGGGCCTGGGCCCCGGTGGGTTTAAACGGCAGCGAGGCCAGCAGTTTATCTTTTAAATCATTACGGGCCGGGAGCGGCAGGGCGTGAAAACGCTGTGCGCCGGCGCGTAACGCCAGCATGCTCAGGTTATGCGCCAGCAGCTCTTCGAGGATAAGGCGTCGCTGCGCCGGATGTTGGCCGCTCTCTAAATCGCTGAGCTGCAGCGTCGGCGGTGGTCGGTGCAGGGTGCGCAACGCGTCCGGCAGACTCATCATCCCCTGTGCCAGCTCGGGCGGCAGCAGTTCGGCTATGGCGCAGGTGTCGAGCAGCTCCAGCGCCTGATCGGTCAGCTTGCGCAGCGTCGCCTGCTTCACGCCTTCAGTCGTCGGGTAGACCGGGGTCAGCGTCTCCTGCAGCTCCGGCGTGCTGAGATCGCCCTGTACGCGGTACTCCGGGTGGATCATCTCTGCGCCGTATTTGCCGCGTTTGGCTTCGCCGTAGGCCAGCACCCGTCGCCCGGTAGCGAGGCTGTTTTTCATTGCCGCGCTGAAGTTAAAGAAGCGCATCGTCAGAATACCGGAGCCGTCGCTGATCTGGCAGGTCATCATCCGGCGGCCGCCGAAGGTGATGTTGCAGTTCAGGACTTCGCCTTCAACGGTGGCGTAAATGCCAGGCAGAAGTTCGCCAATCTGATAAAGCTGGGTGCGGTCTTCGTAACGCAGGGGGAGGTGCAGGAGGAGATCCTGCACGGTATGCAGGCCAATTTTTGCCAGTTTGCTGCTCTGGGCCGCGCCAACGCCCGTCAGGGAATTGAGCGGCACAGCATCCAGCAGGCGGCCTTGCATGATTTACTTCGCCGCCTGCATGGTGGCCCACCACGTCGCATCGGCTTCAATTTCGCCCTGCAGATTCACGTGGGGGTAAGGTAATTTTTTCTGCTTCGCCACTCTGGCCAGCACCGGATAACCGCCTTCAAACAGCAGGCGCTGCTGTTCGTCTTCCGGCAGCATGCTGTTCTCGCGTTCGTACATCCCGGCATTTTGTCGCTGACGTTGCGCTTCATACAGAATGAGCGCCGAGGCCACGGAAACGTTCAGGGACTGCACCATGCCGATCATCGGAATGATGATGTCCTGATCCGCCAGATCTAACGCTTCCCGGGTGATCCCCGTTTTCTCCTGACCCATCAGAATGCAGGTCGGGCGGGTGTAATCAATTTCGCGGAAATCGACGGCTTTGTCGGAAAGATGCGTCGCCAGTACCTGCATGCCGCGCCCTTTCAGATGCGAAATAGCTTCGCCAATGGTGTCGTGGGCTTTGACCTGTACCCAGCTGTTGCTGCCTGCGGCAGCCGAGGCCATAGGACGCATTCGCGTCCCCTTCCAGACGGCGTGCACTTCATGCACACCGACGGCGTCTGCGGTACGGACGATAGCAGCAACGTTATGAGGTTTATGGACCTGCTCCATGCAGACCGTCAGATCGGGCTGACGCCTGGCGAGCATCTCACAGATACGTGCATAACGCGTTGCATTCATAACACTAGTTTCGGTTACGGGTGACTTTAATGACGTCAGCCATCACGCGGATTTTGCGCATGATATTCGCCAGATGCACGCGGTCCCGCGCCGTCAGACGAATAAAGGCGCTGTACACACGGCCATCCTTCTCTTCGGTATTCAGGCTATGAATATTGGAAGAGGCGGTATTGATTGCCGCCGTCAGGTTCGCCAGTGCGCCCTGGTGGTTGAACATATCCACCTTGATCTCGGTGATAAATTCCTGCTCGGTCTCTTTATCCCACTCGACCGCCATAAACTTCTCGGGCTCTTTCTGGTAGCCGCGAATGTTACGACAGGATTCGTGATGGATAACCAGCCCTTTACCCGGGCTGACGTGGGCAATAATCGGGTCGCCAGGGATAGGGCGGCAGCACTTGGCAAAGGTGATCAGCACGCCGTCGGCGCCCTTGATCGGCAGATGCCCGTGGCTGGTGGATGACGGCTGCGGTACAGAGGTTTCACCCTGCTGCAGGTTCTTCGCCACCACGACGCTCATTGCATTACCAAGACCGATCTCCGCCAGCAGATCGTCAAGCGTGGCGAGCTTCATACGCTCGATTTCACGCTGCACGTTCTCTTTCGGGATCTCGGCCAGCTTGCGGCTTCCGCCAAGTGCATGGTTGAGCAGACGGCGACCCAGGCTAACGGAGTCGTCGCGTTTGAGGTTTTTCAGCAGCTGGCGGATCTTGGCGCGAGCTTTTGAGCTCACAACAAAGTTGAGCCACGCCGCGTTCGGACGTGCGCCAGGCGCTGTAATAATTTCTACCGTCTGGCCGCTGGTCAACGGCTGTGACAGCGGGTACGGCTGGCGGTCGACACGTGCCCCTACGCAGGCATGACCGATATCGGTATGCACGGCGTAGGCGAAGTCGACCGGCGTGGCACCAGCAGGCAGTTCGACAATGCGCCCTTCTGGTGTGAAAACGTAAATCTCATCCGGGAAGAGATCGGATTTAACGCTCTCGATAAATTCAAACGAGCTACCGGCGCTCTGCTGCAGTTCCAGCAGGCTCTGCATCCAGCGCTGGGCGCGGATCTGCGCGGTGGTGCTGGTTTCGCCGTGCTCTTTATAGGCCCAGTGCGCGGCAACACCCATCTCCGCCATCTGATCCATATCTTCGGTACGGATTTGCACTTCAACCGGCACGCCGTGCGGGCCAATCATTGAGGTGTGCAGGGACTGATATCCGTTCGCTTTTGGAATAGCGATGTAATCTTTCATCCGACCTGGACGCGGTTTGTACAGGCTGTGCATCTGACCGAGTACGCGATAGCAGGTGTCGGAGTCGTGGACGATCACGCGAAACGCGTAGATATCCATGATCGAGTGAAAACGCTGCTCTTTGAGCACCATTTTGCAGTAGATAGAGTACAAATGCTTTTCGCGACCGCTGACGCGGCAGGGGATACCGGCTTCCTGCAACCGTCCTTCGATTTCTGAGAGGATCTTCTGAATCATCTCTTTACGGTTGCCACGCGCGGCTTTCACCACCTCTTTAATCACGCGGAAGCGGTTCGGGTACAACGCTTCAAAACCCAGCTCTTCCAGCTCGGTTTTAATGTGATGAATACCTAAACGGTGCGCCAGCGGGCTATAGATTTCGAGGGTTTCACGGGCAATGCGACGACGTTTGTCCGGGCGAAGAGAGCCCAGCGTGCGCATATTATGGGTACGGTCGGCGAGTTTGATCAAAATGACGCGGATATCCTGTACCATCGCCATGATCATCTTGCGGAAGTTTTCGGCCTGCGCCTCTTTCTTGTCGCGGAAATTCAGCTTATCAAGTTTAGAGACCCCTTCCACCAGCTCGGCAACGCTTTTGCCAAACAGCTGTTCCATATCCTGGTAGGTGGCAGGGGTATCTTCTATCACGTCATGCAGCAGGGCGGCCATCAGCGTTTCATAGTCGAGTTTCATCTCGGCCAGAATACAGGCCACCGCTACCGGGTGCGTGATATAGGGTTCACCGCTTGAACGTGTCTGGCCCTCGTGAGCGTCACGTGCAACGAGATACGCCTGCTGGAGACGTTTAATCTGATCTACCGGCAGGTAGGTTTGAATCAGTTGATTCAGGCTTTCAAACAGATACAAGGGCGACCCGCAGGTTTAATTAACGACGACCTTCAGCAATGGCGGTAACGGCCTGCAGTTCTGCGGCTTCCTGCTCTTGCTGCTCCTGGCGCTCACGAACATCGAGGATCTGGCTGTTGATCAGGCCTTCTTCGATTTCGCGCAGTGCGATAACGGTAGTTTTATCGTTTTCTTCCGGTACCAGTGGATCTTTACCGCCTGACTGCATCTGACGAGCGCGACGCGCGGCGACCAGCACCAGGTCAAAACGGTTACCAATTTTCTCTACAGCGTCCTGAACAGTTACGCGTGCCATACTTAAAATGCTCCACAGATGAAGAAATGACTGGGCATGATACTGAATGTGGGTTCAGTCTGCCAACAGTTTGGTGATTAATGCGTCATGTCGCTGCTTCTGGCGGCACATGCGCAGACGTTCGGCGCGAAGGATAGTTTTGAGATCGCTCAGGGCGGCATCAAAATCATCATTCACAATCAGGTAATCATATTCGGCGTAATGGCTCATTTCCGCAACTGCCTGGGCCATACGTTTTGCGATAACCTCTTCGCTATCCTGACCGCGGCCGCGGAGACGACGATCCAGCTCATCTTTTGACGGCGGTAAAATAAAGATGCTGCGCGAATCAGGCATTTTCTTGCGGATCTGCTGTGCGCCCTGCCAGTCGATATCAAGGAACACGTTTACGCCGGTCGATAATACCTGCTCAATGGTTTCACGCGAGGTGCCGTAATAGTTCCCGAAGACCTCAGCGTGTTCAAGAAACGCGTCTCTGCCAATCATCGTTCTGAATTCGTCGTGATCGACAAAGAAATAATGTTCACCGTGTACCTCACCCGGACGCGGCGCGCGCGTGGTGTGAGAAACAGAAACCTGCGTATCATACAACGGTTGGGTTTTTAACAGCGCCTGAATCAGGCTGGATTTACCCGCGCCACTTGGGGCAGAAACAATATAAAGCGTGCCTTGAGCCATGAGAGTCTTTTGTATGTGTTAGCGAAGAAAGTCCTACATACGGGCTTATTATACACGTCGCCGCTGCGTGACGTAGCCTTTGTCACACTTTTTCCACGCTTTGATTGATTTTTGCGAGCCTTTTTCCTGTTTTCTGCGGTGTTTGCTGCAACAAAAATTCAATTCTGATGTTGCCTCGTAAAGTCGGTTTTTGCGTGTCGCCTGCGGCGGCGCATCGCGTTATACCCCTTACAAAACAGGGAGGGATAACGATGTGGCGATATGTTGGCGTGCTGTTGTGGATCTGGAGCTGCGTGGGGCTGGCGGTATGCCCGGTCTGGTCTCCAATGCAGGCAGAACAGGAGATAGCCAGGCTTAGCGCGCAAATCGCCCGCTGGGATAAGGCGTACTGGCAGCAGGGCGTCAGCGACGTGAATGATGAAGTGTATGACCAGCTTGCGGCGAGGCTGAAACAGTGGCGGGGCTGCTTTGGCGATGAGCAGGCGTCAGAGGCGCTGGCGGGTGTAGGAGGCGCGGTTAAACACCCGGTAAGCCATACCGGGGTTCCAAAAATAGCCGATAAAGCGGCACTCCGGCAGTGGATACAGGCGCGCCGTGACCTGTGGATCCAGCCGAAAGTGGATGGCGTGGCGGTGACGCTGGTCTACCGGCAGGGGCAGCTTGTGCAGGCGACAAGCCGGGGTAACGGCCTGAAAGGTGAAGACTGGACGGAGAAGGTCAAACGTATCGCCTCGGTGCCCGGGCAGGTAAAAGGCCCGCTCGCAAATAGCGTGCTGCAGGGCGAACTCTTCCTGATGCGCGATAACCATATCCAGCAACAGATGGGGGGAATGAATGCCCGGGCAAAAGTCGCCGGGACGATGATGCGACACGACACCGGCGCAAGGCTGGATAATATCGGTATCTTCATCTGGGCGTGGCCGGATGGCCCCGCCTTGATGCCCGAACGTCTGCAGGCGTTAACCCGAGCGGGCTTCACCCTTACCGGTCAGTGGACGCATAAAGTCAGTTCGGTAGAGGAGGCTGAAAAATTACGTGACCGCTGGCATAAGTCACCGCTGCCCTTTGTGACTGATGGCATTGTGATCCGCGCGGCGCAGGAGCCCGCAGGCAACCGCTGGCTGCCCGGTGAAGGCTGCTGGGTGGTGGCATGGAAATATGCGCCGGTCGCGCGGGTTGCGGAGGTGCGCGCCATCCATTTTACCGTGGGGCGTACCGGCAGGATTGCGGTGGTCGCCACTCTTGAGCCCGTGCAGCTTGATGATAAAAGGGTGCAACGCGTCAACCTGGGATCGGTGAGGCGCTGGCAGACGCTGGATATTGCGCCGGGGGATCAGATTCAGGTCAGCCTGGCCGGGCAGGGGATACCGCGCGTCGATAAAGTCGTCTGGCGAGGGAGCGAACGACGCAAACCCGTGCCGCCCGAAACGCGCTTTACGCCGCTCACCTGTTTTTATGCCACGCCGGAATGTCACAGGCAGTTTATGGCCCGGCTGACGTGGTTGAGTTCATCGTCAGTGTTGAATATCGAAGGGCTGAGTGAGGCTGGCTGGCAGTCGCTGCATCAGGCGCACCATTTTGATCACCTTTTTTCATGGCTGGCGCTCAGTCAGGAACAGTTGCAGCAGACGCCCGGTATAACGTCGCAGCGCGGCCTGCGGCTCTGGCATCAATTCAATCTGGCCCGTCGCCAACCTTTTACTCGCTGGCTTGATGCGCTGGGCGTTCCCCTGCCGCGCATGGCCATGCGCGCGCTCAGCGATCGGCACTGGCAGCAGTTGCAGAGCAGGGATGCGTTACGCTGGCATCAGGTTCCGGGCGTCGGTCCGGAAAAGGCGCGCAGGCTGGTGGAGTTTGTGCATCATCCCACCGTGAATGCCCTGACGTCCTGGCTGGGCGAGCAGGGCGTGCAGGGTTTTTAGTGGCTGTCGTGTGTGTAATAAAACACGGGTAATCCCAGCTTCAAACGCAGCGCCAGCAAGCGGGCGGTAAAGCCAAACAACAGCGTGGAGATGATCACCACGTCCTGATTGCTCACGTAGTGCTGAAGTGCGACGTACAGCACGGCGGAGGCAAAGGAAACGCCAGCATAGAGCTCTTTCTGGAAGACCAGCGGAATACGCTTGCAGAACATGTCGCGCAGCACACCGCCAAATACGCCGGTGATCACCGCCGCGATAGTGGCGATGACCGGGCCATGACCCATATCCAGCGCGACCTGGGCGCCAATAATGGAGAATACGATCAGACCGAGGGCATCCAGCACCAGAAACAGACGGCGCAGATGGGGCATAACCGGGGCGGCAATGGTTGTCAGCACGGCGGCGACGGCCACGATAATCACGTATTCAGGGTGTTGTACCCAGCCGAGCGGATAGTGGCCCAGCAGGATATCCCGGACAGACCCGCCGCCCAGCGCCGTGGCGGTGGCAATAATAATGACGCCAAAGGTATCCATACGACGACGCCCGGCGGCCAGGGCACCGGTCATGGCTTCAGCGGTAATACCGATCAGATACAGGATATGCAGCAGCATGTTACCCCCAGAGTTAAGGCCGTCAGGGTAACGTTTTGTGCTCTGGCTCACGATTTAGATTTTCTTGTGCGAGCGGTTAAGCCTTATTTTATCTAATGACACTTTGGCTTAAATAGAGCGATTCGGGGTTTTTACTCCAGAAATCGCATTAGATTTATTTAGCTTTTAATCCCGTTGGCGGGTAAAAACCTGTCGGAACATCGGCACCAGGACTTTATTACCGGTTTCGCTGAGGTGGTTATCATCGAAATACCACGGCTGTAAGTTTTTGCTGCCCATACAGCGGCTCGCCGTACAGAGCCATGCGGTGGGATCGAGAACCTGAACGCCACACTGTTTAGCTGCACGCGCCTGAGCCTGCAGAATGACCGCGTTTTGTTTAGCGTAAGTCGCAGTGGGGATGGATAAGTCGTGCGTGGTTCTGCCGGTCATCAGCCGATGAGATAACGTGCGAGGCACATTCTGCGCCATTTCCGGGATCGGGTTGACCAGATATACGGGGCGTGTGCTGTTAAGCGAGCATGCCATGTCCACTATCGCATCCGAGTACTGACGCAGGTAGTCCTGCTGGTTTTGCGACCCGGTACCGAAGTTGACGAGGCGCTTTTCGGCATAGTGCGTGAGTCGGTTCACAATCACCACCGGCACGTCAGGCGGGTAATCCTTCAGCCTTGAAGGAAGAGAGCGGTTAAATGCCCCGCAGCGATTTTGTTCTCCCAGTTCGCCTCTCGCCAGCGTCGGACAACCAGAGGCGGTGATCCCGATAACCGAACCTTTATCTTTTGCTGCTTCTGCCAGCGCGGTGGCGGTAGCTTCCGCATGGCTGTCGCCCACAATAATGGCAACAGGCTGACCTGTACCGTAAGTGCTCAGGTGCGTTTTAGGGTTGGCAGCGTAGTTTTTATTGGTGGCTTCCAGCGCGATTTTGTTCACCAGCGGGTCGGGCTGGCTGACAACAATCTGGTTTTTCACCAGATAACTAAACAGCCAGGCGACACCCACGCAGGCAAACAGGATCAGCCAGAAGGCGCGAGTTGAACGCTGGCTAAGGTAATTTTTGCCGGGTTGCTCGATAAGCACCCACGACAGCCAGCCGGCGGCAAAGGAGAGCGCAATCGCGCTCATTACCCACAGCCCGTTATGCTGCTTTCCGCAGTAGAGCAGAAACACCGCGACAGGCCAGTGCCATAAATAGACGGAATACGAGCTCAGCCCCGCCCAGCGAAAATTGCGGTCAAACAGACTCACCAACGGCTGGTAGTCACTGTAGATCACCAGCATCGCGCCCATGACGGGCAGTAAGGTCAGGGGCCCCGGCCAGGCTTGCTCAGCGGTGATGAAAAAGAGAGAAAACAGGATCAGCGCGTAGCCCGCAAGCGCCGCAACCGGGCGAAGCATAAACGGCATGACAAAGCGCTGAGCGGCGTACCACACCAGTCCACCACACAGCATCTCCCAGGCGCGATAAGGCATCAGGTAAAAGCTGGTGGCCGCATTGGTGGGCGTGTGCGTAATACTCACTATAAACGCCGCGATAGTGAGCACCGCCAGGCATAAGCCGGTGTTCAGCTTTTTTCGCAGGGGATAGAGCGCCATCATAATGAAAGGCAATACCAGATAAAATTGCCATTCAACGGACAAAGACCAGGTATGTAAAAACCAGTTCTCATGGGAGTCGAGGGCAAAATAGTCCCCGGACTCTTTATTCAGTTTCAAATTGGAAATAAATAAGGCGGCATAGCCAATGTAATTTCCGAGCTTCTGATACTCATTTGTCGGTAACCAGAAAAACGTCGTAACGGCCACAATCAGGCACATCGCCAGCAGCGCGGGAATTATTCTTTTGCAGCGGGCGGCATAAAAGTGAAGAAGATTAAAGCTGTTTCGTTCCAGTCCGGTAGCGATGATTTTGGTCATCAAAAAGCCGGAGATAACGAAAAACACATCCACGCCAGCGAAGCCGCCGGGCAGCAGCGTGGCGGTAAAGTGGTAAAACACGACAGATAGAATGGCTATTCCGCGCAGCAGGTTAATGTCCTGCCGGAAATCGCGGTCAACTGAGAGGCTTGAGGCTTCCTCTAAGGATAAGTTGATGTTTGCCATTATGATTCCTGAAGGGAGAGATCAGAATAGTGAATGCGGGATGCATTCTAACAAAAACAGTAAAAGAGTTCTTATGTTCTGATGCGCAGGTGGGATTCAGGACATACTCAAGCCAGTAATTGACAATGGTCCCTTAGCGGGACCATTAATAAAACAATAACGCACGTTACGGTTTATTCGATGTTCTGGATCTGCTCGCGCATTTGTTCAATCAGCACTTTCAGTTCAATCGCAGAGTTGGTTACTTCGGCATTGATTGACTTAGACGCCAAAGTGTTCGACTCACGGTTGAACTCCTGCATCATAAAGTCGAGGCGACGACCGACGGCCTCTTTCTTCTTCAGTATGTTGTAGGTCTCTTTGACGTGCGCTTCCAGACGGTCGAGCTCTTCCGCAACATCGATACGCTGGGCCATCAACACCAGCTCCTGCTCGAGGCGGTTGTTCTCCAACTGGACTTCGGCATCTTCCAGCTTGGCAACCAGACGCTCGCGCTGCCACTGGAGGATCTCCGGCATGTGGGCGCGGACTTTCGCCACTTCGCCGCTAACGCCTTCCAGACGCTGCTCGATAAGCGCTTTCAGCGCCAGACCTTCGGTTTCACGGGCGACGATGAAATCGTCCAGCGTGCTGTCCAGCGCGGTGAGGATCTCGGCAGTAATTGCATCCAGATCCTGTTCGCCTGAGGCCATCACGCCAGGCCAGCGCAGAATATCCACCGGGTTGATTTCGCCTTCGTCGCTCTGCATTTTGACCCAGTTAGCCGCATTCACCAGCTGTTTAGCCAGCTTCTCGTTGAGGATCAGTTCCCCTTGTGCGCTCGCATCGGGCTCAAAACGCAGATTGCATTCAATCTTTCCGCGGGTCAGGCGAGCGCGAATACGCTCACGCACCACCGGCTCAAGGCTGCGGAACTGCTCTGGCATACGGAAATAGGTTTCAAGATAGCGTTGGTTTACCGAGCGCATTTCCCAGGTAGCGCTGCCCCAGCTACCCTTGATTTCACGGCGGGCGTAGGCGGTCATACTGCGGATCATAGATGTTCCTGTTTTCGTAATAATGATGCAGAGGATTATAGCTATGCGAACGAGGACTTAACAGGAATAGTGATGAAATACTTGGATATGAATTCTTTTCTACCGCAAGGGTATAATGTGCTTAAAAGTAGCTGCTTAAAGTTTAGCGATATTTGATATGCTAAATAACACGTTAATGTTTTTATTCTATTATTCATGTTTGTTGCAAATATATTTCGTTACTCACAATTAAAACATAATCTTGAAAAATGAAATGGGGGTTTGTATTAAGCATTTTATATATATTGTTCAAAACTATTCATACAAGTGAAATTAAGTCGCGCATTAATTTTATTTCCTTTATGAATACTATCAATTTAATTATAAGTATGATTTTGCATAAGGTTTTTTTAAGTTTTCGTAGTATTGCTCGCAGATAGGATACCGGGTATAGTCCCTGTCAGGAAAGTTATTATAAAAAGGATTTTAAGATGGATGTTATTTTTAACAGAGTCATCAGGGAATTCTTCCCCGATACTAAACTACCTTTTTGGAAAAATTGGCTTTTCAGACGAGCATTTTGTAATAAAGCGTTTTCACGTTTGATTCATGATGATCAAATCTTTAATAAAAAAGGGATCTCCTGGGTTAATTCAGTTATTGATTTTTTCAAAGTAAATTGTGTAACGGATA
The DNA here is from genome assembly GCF_005843915.1 of Enterobacter sp. MF024. Classification (NCBI taxonomy): domain Bacteria; kingdom Pseudomonadati; phylum Pseudomonadota; class Gammaproteobacteria; order Enterobacterales; family Enterobacteriaceae; genus Enterobacter; species Enterobacter sp. MF024. Next base: position 45,213 of record NZ_VCBB01000017.1, read on the forward strand.
TCTGCGATTACAATAACATCCCTCGACATGGTGCTGCGGTTGTTATTTCTAACCATCCCACCGTTATGGATGGTTTGTCCTTAATACATACTGTGTCCAGGGTCCGTAAAGATATAAAAATAGTTGCGAACCAAATTTTACCTATTATCTTCCCACAGGTATCAGAGCTTACGATTGGAATTCAAAATATGGCTGGAAAAATGAGTCATAAGAAGTTCCGAGAGATGAACGACCATCTAAAAAATGGTGGTGTATTAATTATTTGTCCCGCTGGCAAATTGGCCAGTTGGTCACTTTCTGGATTACAAGAGCATGCATGGAATCCTGGTTTTTTACAGTTGGCGATGCGAAATGATGCGGCGCTAGTGCCTGTTCATATTACTGGTGCGAATAGTAAAACCTATTATTTTATGGCAACAATCTGGCGACAGTTATCCAACCTTATGATTATTCGCGAGTCTTTACGCCATCGCGGAAAAACCATTAAGGTTAAAATAGGACAGCAAATTTGCTTATCGTCCTTCGAGAAATATAACAAAGATCTCTCTGCAGCAGCCAATGCGTGTTCAATGCATCTCCAGAGCACCGGTAAGAATGGACCTGCGCTACTGGATACTGTCTCCCCGCAAGAACATATCGAAAGCAAAAGTGCATTAATCAATGCGATAAATGAGTGCGAAATCCTGAGACAGTTTAATGATGGTAAAAAGTTACTGATTTATCGTCGTAACACTGCCGGTAACTCGCCAATTATTAATGAATTAGGGCGCTTACGTGAACGCTGTTACCGCGATATTGGATCAGGTTCTGGTAAAGATAAAGATAACGATATTTTTGATGATAGCTATTTTCATGTCATTTTATGGGACCCCTCTGACACAGAAATCCTCGGTGCGTATCGAGTGATACCCGTCGGCGAGCAATTAGCCCGTAAGGGAGTCACAGGTCTCTACAGCAATAGCTTGTTTGAATATCACGAAGGTGCCTACACCTGCTTAGAAAAATCTGTGGAAATTGGTCGTGGATTTATCCAGAAACCTTATCAAAAAAGTATCGCACTTGATTATTTATGGCGAGGAATTTTTGATTTTGTTAAAAAATATCCTGGCTATAAATATTTGTTAGGTGTTTTGACGATTCCAGGATCTTTTCCAGAAGATATACAAAAGCTAATCGTGAACTTTTATAACATATATTTTTCAACGACAAATCAATTTTGCACGCCTGTAGATTTGTTTACGGCAGACGAGCCTCAGTTCTCTAACCATTTCTCCGGTAAAGATTTCAAAAATGACTGGATCATGCTCAACAATCTCCTGAGAGAAAGAGGTTATGAACTGCCATGGCCTTTCAAGCAGTGCGCTAAGTGGTTTTCGCCTGGAGGATCGGCGGTCATATGTTTTACAAAAGACGTCTCTTTTAACTCCATAGCAGGATTGAACCTTAGCGATATTGAAAAGCTAAATCAAATTTATTTCAAACATTATTTTAAGGATTAAATTATACATCACTGTATAAATATTATAGGCATATGGATGTGTGATGATGCAAAAGCCAAAAAAGACATTTTTAGCGCTGATAGCGGTACTGGTAATAACAGGCTGTGATAGCAAACCAGACAACATTTTCTCTGGATATTCACATGGAGAATTTGTATACCTCTCTTATTCTGGTACTGCGAGAATTGAACGGTTGTTAGTAAACAAAGGAGATGAAGTCACAAGCGGGCAGGAGTTGGTTAAGATTGAGTCATTTGATGCCCAAAATACTCTCTTGCAGGTTGAGGAAAAGCTGTCAGCTGAAAACGCATTATTGCGAAATTTAGCATCGGGAGAACGGCCTGAAGAGTTAGATATAATACGTGCTCAGATTAAAAAATCACGATCTTCAGAATCACAGGTTAAGCGCCAGCTTGAACGTTATCGTGATCTTTATGCCAAACAAGCCATATCACGGGCGGAATGGGAAGATATCAGCGATGAATTAACGCAAAAAGGCGCACAGGTTGAAGAGTTAATTAACCAGTTAAAAGCGCGCCAGCTGCCTGCCCGTCAGGATGAGATTAATAAACAGCTTGCGCAGGTAGAAGCCGTCAGGCTTGAACGGGATAAGGCTCTTTGGGATGTTCAGCAGACTACAATTGTTTCTCCGGTTAATGCCAGGGTCTTTGATACCATTTATCGAGCCGGGGAACGCCCTTCTGCGGGCAGCCCAATAATCAGCCTGCTACCGCCCGATAATATCAAGGTACGCTTCTTTATACCCGAAGCGATGCTCGGTAAATTTAAAGTCGGAACGAAAGTTAAGCTTTCATGTGATGGCTGTTCAGAGGCAATCCCTGGCATAATTAATTATATAAATCCTGAAGCCGAATTTACGCCCCCCGTTATTTACAGCACGAAACGCCGCGAGAAACTCATTTTCATGGCTGAGGCTATTCCTGCCCGGGAACAGGCTGCGCGTATGAAAATCGGTCAACCGTTTGATGTGGAAATCATTCCGGATGCATAATCTTTGTATTGATGTAAAAAACCTCAATAAGCATTTTGGCGAGCATCATGCCGTAAAAGATTTTTCTCTTCAGGTGGCAAAAGGTGAAATTTATGGTTTCCTCGGCCCAAACGGTAGCGGAAAAACAACGTCTATCCGGATGATGTGCGGTTTGATCACCCCAGATTCAGGAGAAGGCTCTTGTCTGGATATGGACATTTTTACCCAGCGGGAAGAAATCAAAAGAAATATTGGCTACATGACCCAGTATTTCTCCATGTGGGGAAGTTTGACTATTCGGGAAAACTTACTTTTTATCGCCCGGTTATATAGTCTCGACCAACCTAAAGCACGGGTTGAACGCGCACTTTCAGAGCTAGGTCTTACCTCCCGACAGCATCAGCTGGCGAAAGTACTCTCTGGCGGCTGGAAGCAGAGGATGGCCCTTGCGGCATGCATGCTGCATGAACCTGTTTTGCTCTTTCTGGATGAACCTACCGCTGGCGTGGATCCAAAGGCACGACGCGAATTCTGGCAGATGCTGCATCAGCTATCTGACAGAGGAATATCGATACTGGTCAGCACGCACTACATGGATGAGGCTGAGCGCTGCCATAAGGTTGCCTATCTGTCTTATGGCCGATTACTGGCGAATGGGACTATTCCTTCCATCATCGCGGCGCAGAATCTGATTACCGTGAGAACCAGCGGTGCCGGATTGACGGCACTTGAAAGCCAGTTGCAGCGTCTACCGGAGATTGAGCAAACCGTTATTTTTGGCAATCAGCTTTATATTACCTCCACAGATGAGGCGAAGTTAAAAGCCACGCTTTTTGCATTTACCCAAAAGGGCTATGAGTTCTGCCAGGTTGATACCAATCTGGAAGATGCATTTACCTATTTAATGAAAAGTGACTGTGAAAAAAATTAATATAAACTTCTCCATAACCCGCTGGATTGGCGTGGTTATCAAGGAAATTCACGAATTGCGTCGTGATAAAGTCAGTATCGGCATGGTGATCCTTACGCCTATTTTTCAGCTGATTATCCTTGGCTATGCAATAAATATGGATCCCCATAATTTGCCAACTGCGTTATTAAATTACGATACCGAACGCATGAGCCAGGTTTTTGTGACGAGTGCGCAAAATACCGGATATTTTTCGATGATACCTGTTGAGTCTGAAGAGGCTGCGCATAAAGCGTTTGTCCGGGGAGACGTCACGTTTATCGTGACTATTCCGGAAGGGTTTACACGTAACCTGCTCCGCGGTGACAAGCCTCAACTGTTAATTCAGGGCGATGCTATCGACCCAATGACAACGGGGAATGCGCTAAGCGCGCTGGTACAGGTTGCGAAATCGGCATTTCGGCAAGATTTGCCGGGAAACATGCGCGTAGCGCAAAAAGAGGATGATTTCGATCTGGTTATACATCGAATGTTTAACCCAGAAGGAATTACCCAGTTTAATACTATACCCGGTATTATGGGGTCGATACTCAGCACGACATTGATTCTCATGACAGCCTTGTCTATTACGCGTGAACGAGAAAACGGCGCGTTAGAAAATTTGCTGGTCTCTCCGTTGACCGGGCTGGAAGTGATTGTTGGGAAAATAACGCCGTTTGTTATTATTGGCCTTTTTCAGGCGACGTTAATACTGATCGCCGCCGTTCTGTTGTTCGATATCCCTCTTCACGGCAGCGTTTTCCTGCTGTTTATGGTGTTATTGATTTATGTTTTTCTTTGCCTTTCCATTGGCATTGGCATTTCTGGCCTGGCGCAAAATCAGTTGCAGGCGCTGCAAATGTCGTCCTTTTACTTTATCCCTTCAATCATGCTTTCCGGCTTTATCAGCCCCTTTATTAGTATGCCGGATTGGGCGAAAGCGATTGGCTCCTGTTTACCGCTGACCTATTTTATCCGGCTGGTTAAGGGCATTATGCTGAAAGGATATTCTGCAGCGGCATTGCTACCCGATCTTTTGCCGCTGATTGGCCTTGCGGTGGGTGTGATTGCCATAGGCTTGAAATCCTATCGCAAAACGCTGGACTGACATTATGTGTGTGCCCGGCAGGGGTTGGCATAGGCTTTTAGCCATGAAATTCGTATAATGCCGCCCACACATTCGTTTCAAGCCGGAGATATCATCATGCGTCCATCAGGCCGTAGCGCTAATCAGGTGCGCCCCGTCACCCTGACCCGTAACTATACAAAACACGCTGAAGGCTCCGTGCTGGTTGAATTTGGTGACACCAAAGTGCTGTGCACCGCCTCCATTGAAGAGGGCGTGCCGCGCTTTCTGAAAGGCCAGGGCCAGGGCTGGATCACTGCCGAATACGGCATGCTGCCGCGCTCCACCCATACCCGTAACGCTCGCGAAGCGGCGAAGGGTAAGCAGGGTGGCCGTACCATGGAGATCCAGCGTCTGATCGCCCGAGCCCTGCGCGCCGCGGTTGATCTGAAAACCCTGGGCGAGTTTACCATTACCCTGGACTGCGACGTGATCCAGGCGGACGGCGGCACCCGAACTGCTTCTATTACCGGTGCCTGTGTGGCGCTGGCCGATGCCCTGAACAAGCTGGTTGCAGCCGGTAAGCTAAAAGCGAACCCGATGAAAGGCATGGTTGCGGCGGTGTCTGTGGGTATCGTCAACGGTGAAGCGCTGTGCGATCTGGAATACGTTGAAGACTCGGCGGCAGAAACCGACATGAACGTGGTGATGACCGAAGACGGTCGTATCATCGAGGTTCAGGGCACCGCAGAAGGTGAGCCGTTTACCCACGAAGAGCTGCTCTCCCTGCTGGCGCTAGCCCGAGGGGGAATCGAATCTATCGTAACGACGCAGAAGGCGGCGTTAGAAAATTAATTTTAAAGGCGACTGATGAGTCGCCTTTTTTTTGTCCGTAGAAAAGCAAAAGTAAGATGAGGAGCGAATCCATGAAACCGTATCAGCGCCAGTTTATTGAGTTTGCGCTTAGCAAGCAGGTACTTAAGTTTGGCGAATTCACGCTGAAATCCGGGCGCAAGAGCCCCTATTTCTTTAACGCCGGGCTGTTTAATACCGGGCGCGATCTGGCACTGTTAGGCCGCTTCTATGCCGAAGCGCTGGTGGATTCCGGAATTGAGTTCGACCTGCTGTTTGGCCCGGCGTATAAGGGCATCCCGATTGCAACCACCACCGCCGTGGCGCTGGCGGAGCATCACGATCGCGACGTGCCGTACTGCTTTAACCGTAAAGAGGCCAAAACCCACGGTGAAGGCGGTAACCTGGTCGGTAGCGCGCTGCAGGGCCGTGTGATGCTGGTAGACGACGTGATCACCGCCGGTACCGCTATCCGCGAATCCATGGAGATTATTCAGGCCAACAATGCCACGCTTGCGGGCGTGCTGATCTCGCTGGACCGCCAGGAGCGCGGACGTGGCGACATCTCCGCTATCCAGGAAGTGGAGCGCGACTACAACTGCAAAGTGACCTCAATCATCACCCTGAAAGACCTGATTGCCTATCTGGAGGAGAAGCCGGAGATGGCTGACAGCCTGACGGCGGTGCGTGCGTATCGCGAAGAGTTCGGCGTCTGAGTTAATTGCCCGGTGGCGTTTCGCTTACCGGGCCTGCAATGTTATTGCAACTGGGCCGCCACTAACGGCCAGCGGGCGTCAAAATCATCCGTCGGACGATATTTGAATTCACTGCGCACAAAGCGCGAGAGCATCCCTTCACAGAACGCCAGTACCTGTCCGGCAAGCAGCGATTCATCTGTGCTGAAACCTTCGCCTTCACGCATCTTCTTTTCGCGTAATACCTGGCGCAGCTGCGCTTCAATACGTTCGAAAAGCTGGTTGATACGCCCCTGCAGCCTGTCCTGTTCAAACATCAGCGCGTGGCCGGTCAGGATACGGGTTAAACCCGGATTGCGCTCGCCGAAACCGAGGATCAGCAGGACAATCAGACGCAGCCGTGCGGTGGTGTCTTTTTCATCCTTCAGGATCAGGTTGATACGCGTGATCAGGCTATCTTCGATAAACTCGATCAGGCTGTCGAACATCCGCGTTTTGCTGGGAAAATGACGGTAAAGCGCCGCTTCCGACACGCCCACCGAGGCGGCCAGTTTTGCGGTGGTGATGCGTTGACTACCATCGCTGGATTCAAGCATCAGAGCCAGAGATTGAAGTATTTCTTCGCGACGATTCCTTTTCGCTGTTTGTTTTTCTGCCATGTTACAAAATACCCCTGAAAATAAGCACCTGTCAGGCTGGCATCCACACAACGACCGCAAACGGATGTTTGCGGTTTGTTATTACGTTATGCGTTGTGGAATGCGTATAGCCGGGTTTATTTACGCCCGGAATGGCCAAAGCCGCCTTCGCCGCGATCGGTCGCGTCGAACTCTTCTACCAGATTAAATTCAGCCTGTACCACCGGGACGAACACCATCTGGGCGACACGCTCGCCGGGTTGAATGGTGAAGCTGTCCTGGCCACGGTTCCAGACGGAAACCATCAGCTGACCCTGATAGTCAGAATCGATAAGCCCCACCAGGTTGCCCAGCACGATACCATGCTTATGGCCCAGGCCGGAACGCGGCAGGATCACCGCTGCCAGAGAGGCATCGGCAATGTGGATCGCAAGGCCGGTCGGCAGCAGCGTGGTGGCGCCCGGTGCCAGCTCTACGGCGTCGTCGAGGCAGGCACGCAGGTCAAGACCGGCAGAGCCGGAAGTGGCATAGGTCGGCAATGGAAATTGCTGACCAACACGCGGGTCCAGAATCTTAACGTCGATTTTTTTCATCATAACGGGTAACGATCTCGTCCAGTAATTGTTGGCCCAGGAGTTCCTTGCGCTCAAGCGGTAAGACTTTATCTCCATCCTGCCAGAAAAGGTGCAATGCGTTGCTGTCGCTGTTAAATCCTTGTGAGGCCAGCGATACGTCGTTCGCGCAAATCAAATCGAGGTTTTTGCGGGTACGTTTTTGCCGGGCATATTCTTCCACATTATTCGTTTCAGCGGCAAACCCAACGACGTAAGGGCGACGATCTTTTAGTGCGGCGACCCCGGCAACAATATCGGGATTTTTCACCATTTTCATTGTGATTTCATCGCCTTGCTTTTTGATTTTCTCATCCGCTATGGCGGCAGCGCGGTAGTCCGCCACGGCGGCACAGCCAATAAAAATATGCTGCTGCTGCGCCTGGGCCTGCACTGCGGCTTCCATTTCCAGCGCGGTTGTAACGTCGATGCGCTGCACGCCCGGCGGTGTGGGTAGCGACACCGGCCCGCTCACCAGCGTGACCTTTGCCCCGCGCAGTGCCGCGGCGGCGGCAATCGCAAAGCCCATCTTGCCGGAGCTCTGGTTGGTGATATAGCGCACCGGATCCAGCGGTTCACGCGTCGGACCCGCGGTAATCATGATGCTGAGATGTTGCAGATCGTTGACAGGTGAAAAATGGCTGGCGGCCAGATCCACAATTGCCAGCGGATCCAGCATGCGGCCCGGGCCGATGTCGCCACAGGCCTGGCTGCCGCTGTCCGGCCCCCAAATCAGCAGTCCGCGAGAGGCGAGGGTCGCCAGGTTATGCTGGGTTGCGGCGTTGCGGTACATCTGCTGGTTCATGGCAGGGACCACGGCGACAGGCGCCGGCGTGGCCAGGCAGATAGTGGAAACCAGGTCGTTGGCCATGCCGGCGGCGACGCGGGCGATGAGATCGGCGGTAGCCGGGGCGAGGATAACTAAATCGGCCCACTTACCCAGCTCGATGTGGCCCATCGCAGCCTCAGCTGCAGGATCGAGCAGGCTGTCCGAGACCGGGTAGCCTGAAACGGCCTGCAGGCTCATTGGCGTAATAAACGCTTTGCCCCCTTCGGTTATTGCCACCCGCACGTCCGCCCCACGCTCGCGTAAACGGCGCACCAGTTCTGGCGCTTTGTAGGCTGCAATGCCGCCGCTCACGCCAAGAACGATTTTTTTACCGGCCAGGCTCATCATGATTCTTTCCTGTTGGGTTCACCTGAGAAGCGGGCATTTTATCACAATCCGAAAAGCATCGTGATGTTGTCCATCCGCCACTTTGCGAGGCGTTACGCAAGACGAGAAATCCGTCGTCGTGAGGCATCGGGGTCTGTGGCAGCATAGCCTGGTCATGGAAGAGGAGAGAGTATGGAGACGTTATCCCCGCTGTTGCCGCGAGAGAAACTGCTGCGTGATGGCGCGATGCTGCTGACGGACGAAGAGCTGCTGGCGCTGTTCCTGCGTACCGGGACCCGGAGTAAAAATGTGTTTGCCCTTGCCAGAGATCTTTTGCAGCATTTCGGCTCTCTGCATGGTTTGTTGTCCACAGAGATGAAGGATTTCCGGCGAGTAGAGGGTATTGGTCTGGCGACATTCGCTCAGCTGAAAGGCATTGCTGAGCTTGCTCAACGCTACTACTGCTCGGGGATACGAGGCATCAACCCGCTGAAAGACCCGCAGATGACCCGGGAGTTTGTGCGCAGCCAGCTGGCGGAAGAGGAGCGCGAGATCTTTATGGTTATCTTCCTCGATAATCAAAATCGGGTACTGAGCCATAGCCGCTTATTTTCGGGAACCCTGAGCCATGTTGAGGTGCATCCACGGGAAATTGCACGCGAAGCGATAAAAGTGAATGCCGCGGGCGTGATCCTCGCGCATAATCACCCCTCAGGGCGCGCCGAACCGAGCAAAGCCGACAGAGACGTGACCGCACGCATCATCAAATGCTGTCAATTCATGGACATTCGTGTTCTTGATCATCTGGTCATTGGCCGCGGAGAATACGTTTCGTTTGCTGAACGTGGGTGGATTTAAGCCATTTCTCGCGATCCATCGGGATCTTTGTCTGTTCGGGACTTGAGCACATCCTCGAGTCAGCGTATACTACGCCACCTTTGAGAATCTCGGGTTTGGCATTTGGGCCTGGCAATCGATGGTTCACTTAGAATCGCGATGACTGGGCTGTAAAGCCTGACGAGGCGCCGATACCCCATACGAAGCTCGAGCTAATTTGATTTTTGGAGAATAGACATGTCCCGAGTCTGCCAAGTTACTGGCAAGCGTCCGGTGACCGGTAACAACCGTTCCCACGCACTGAACGCGACTAAACGCCGTTTCCTGCCGAACCTGCACTCTCACCGTTTCTGGGTTGAGAGCGAGAAGCGTTTTGTCACCCTGCGTGTATCTGCTAAAGGTATGCGTGTTATTGATAAGAAAGGCATCGATACAGTTCTGTCCGAACTGCGTGCCCGTGGCGAAAAGTACTAAGTACTTAAAGAGGAAATAAATCATGGCTAAAGGTATTCGCGAGAAAATCAAGCTGGTTTCTTCTGCTGGTACAGGTCACTTCTACACCACCACGAAGAACAAACGTACTAAGCCGGAAAAACTGGAACTGAAAAAATTCGATCCAGTTGTACGCCAGCACGTACTGTACAAAGAAGCTAAAATTAAATAATTTTAGAATCCTTGTATTGAAAAACCCCGCATCTGCGGGGTTTTTTGCATTCTGCATCCCAACGGAGGAACCATGCCTGAATTACCTGAGGTAGAGACCAGCCGCCGTGGCATTGAGCCTCACCTGGTCGGTGCGACCATTCTTCATGCTGTTGTCCGCAACGGTCGTCTGCGCTGGCCGGTGTCTGATGAGATCCACGCCCTGAGCGATAAACCCGTCCTTAGCGTGCAGCGCCGTGCAAAATACCTGCTGCTGGAGCTGCCCGACGGCTGGATCATCATTCACCTGGGGATGTCCGGGAGCCTGCGCATCCTCAGCGAAGAACTGCCTGCTGAAAAGCACGACCACGTCGATCTGGTGATGAGCAACGGCAAAGTGCTGCGCTACACGGATCCGCGCCGCTTCGGGGCCTGGCTGTGGACGAAGGAGCTGGAAGGGCATAACGTGCTGGCGCACCTGGGGCCGGAGCCGCTCTCAGACGCGTTCAACGCGGAGTACCTGAAGGCGAAGTGCGCAAAGAAGAAAACCCCTATCAAACCCTGGCTGATGGATAACAAGCTGGTGGTCGGCGTGGGGAATATCTACGCCAGCGAATCGCTGTTTGCCGCCGGGATCCATCCCGATCGGTTAGCCTCATCGCTTTCCGCCCAGGAGTGCGAACTGCTGGTCAGGGTAATTAAGGCGGTGCTGCTGCGCTCGATTGAGCAGGGCGGAACCACCCTGAAGGATTTCCTGCAAAGCGACGGCAAGCCGGGCTACTTTGCCCAGGAGCTGCAGGTCTATGGCCGTAAAGATGAGCCGTGCCGGGTGTGCGGTACGCCGATTGTGGCAACGAAGCACGCCCAGCGCGCCACGTTCTATTGCCGTCAGTGTCAGAAGTGATGCAGATGTAAGCCGGGCAAGCGCAGCGCCGCCCGGCAAAAAGAGTTATTTCAGCTTATCCATCAGCGCCTGATGCACGCTTGCCGGTAAGAAATGGGTGACATCACCCGCGTGGCGCGCCACCTCTTTCACCAGGGAAGAGGAGATAAACGACCACTCTTTGGATGGCATCAGGAAGACGCTTTCCAGCTCCGGCATCAGGTGGCGGTTCATGTGCGCCAGCTGCATCTCATATTCAAAGTCGGCCACCGCGCGCAGCCCACGAATTAAGATATTGGCCTGCTGGGCGCGGGCAAAATTCGCCATCAGATCGCTAAAGCCTACTACGTCAACATTAGGCAGGTGCGCCGTTGCGGCTTTTGCCAGCGCAACGCGCTCATCGAGATCAAACAGCGGCTTTTTGCTGGGGCTGGCGGCAATCGCCAGGATCACCGTATCAAACATGCTGGCGGCACGGGTGACGATATCAATATGGCCGTTGGTGATGGGATCGAAGGTACCCGGATAAATCGCTTTTGTGCTCATGGCTCACGCTTTCTCTGAGTAGCCGCGGCTCAGCGCCCACAGCTCGGTGTATTTATTAAAAGTATACTGGGCGTTAACCACCGCCAGTAACCAGCCCTGTTTCCCGTCCAGCACGCCACCACGCAGCACCAGCGTCTTCAGAAACGCCCCTGCGGTGTGGCTGAAAATTCCTGCCAGTGAGGTTCTCTTGCCGCGCTGGTGACGCTCCTGGGCCCACGCCGTGGCGTAATTAAGCTGTTTACGCTGGAAGCTGGCGAAATCACGGCAGGTGAGATGCAGCAGATCGCCGTCGAGGGCAATCACTGGCGCGCCGTCGCAGGCCAGCGATTCATGAACCAGGTTATCGTTGTACTGATAGCGCGTGCGCGGGTAAAGGCGCATCACGCGATCGGGATACCAGCCGCTGTGTCGCATAAAGCGGCCAAGGAAATAGTTGCGCCGGGCGATGCTGTAGACGGCGTCGGGCTGAGGGGCAGCCAGTACGCGCTGAATAGCCTGTTGAAGTTCAGGCGTGACGCGCTCGTCGGTGTCGATCATCAGGACGTAATCGCCGGTGGCGAACTGCTGCGCCCGCTGGCGCTGGATGCCATAACCCTGCCAGTCGGTATTAACATGCACCTGTACACCGGCGACGCGGGCGACGTTAACCGTGTCGTCGGTACTGCCGGAATCAAGCAGGACAATCTCATCGGCCCATGCCACGGAGGCGAGGCAGTCCGGCAGCAGATCAGCGGCGTTTTTGGCGATCATGACCACCGAAAGACGCGGGGGCATCAATGGCTCCGCACGGGCAGGTAAGGCTGCAGAAGTTGCAGCAGGCGGGTCAGCGCCCCCTGGTTCTGATGCAGCACTTCAACGGCGTGGCGGCCATACCACAGACGATAGTCTTCGTCGGTCAGCAGGGTGGAAATTTCCTTCACGATAGAGTTCGCATCGGTGACCGTAATCAGCCCGTCAGCCTGCTGCAGTTTGGCGCAGATATCTTTGAAGTTGAAGGTATGTGGCCCCATCAGCACCGGAATGGCGTGGGCTGCGGGCTCCAGCGGGTTATGCCCGCCACGCTCCACGAGGCTGCCGCCAACAAACGCCAGGTCTGCAATACCGTACAGCAGCATCAGTTCACCCATGGTATCGCCAATCACCACCTGGGTGCTGGCGGACGGGATTTCACCGCTGCTGCGCATCGTGAAGCTGAACCCGCCCTTTTGCACCATCTCGCGGGCGTCTTTAAATCGCTCAGGATGACGTGGCACCAGAATTAACAGCAGATCCGGGAAGGTTTCCAGAAGCTGGCGATGCGCCTGCAGGATAATCTCTTCTTCACCGTCGTGGGTGCTGGTGGCGATCCACACTTTGCGGCGCGGTGCCCACTGGCGACGCAGGGTCACTGCACGGGCTGCCAGCTCCGGCGTAACCGAAATATCAAACTTCAGGCTGCCGGTGACCGCCAGCTGGTTGCGCTTCAGGCCCAGCGACAGGAACCGGGCGCCATCTTCTTCATTTTGTGCCGCAATCAGGGTGATTTTGCTCAGCAGGCGGCGCATAAAGTTGCCCAGCTTGCCGTACCCCTTCGCGGAGCGCTCCGACAGACGGGCGTTGGCTACCACCAGCGGAATTTTGCGGGCGTGCAGGGCGGAAATCATATTCGGCCACAGCTCGGTTTCCATCACGATCACAAGCTTAGGGCGCACGGTGTTGAGGAAACGGTTCATGGCGCAGGGTAAATCATACGGCAGATAGACGTGATGCACGTCTTTGCCAAAGGCGGACATGGCGCGTTCGGAACCGGTTGGCGTCATGGTGGTGACGGTGATCGGCAAAGACGGATAGCGGTGGCGCAGGGCGCGGACCAGCGGAATAGCGGCCAGCGTTTCGCCCACCGAAACGGAGTGGAGCAGGATACCGTCCGGCGCAACTTTGTTGCGGCAATAACCATAGCGTTCAGCCCAGCGTTTACGGTAGGCAGGCGCTTTACGGCTACGCAGCAGCAGTCGTAGCCACACCAGTGGCTGAATAATATAGAGCAGAGCGGTATACAACAATTCCAAGCGATTATCCGTTTTTTCAGTTTCGGCGGGCAAATTCTAAGCATTTAGGCCGTTTAAAGCTATCCCTTTGGCGCTTTTGCTCAGCCATTTGCCTGCGTTACGTGCGTTCACAGATAAAAAACGGGCATTAGCTGCCCGTTTAATTATTTCTGCTTAACGTTCCGCTTCCGGCAGCTCGTTCAGGTGATAGGTGACGCGCTCCGACAGTCCCCGAATATCACCCCCGGTGATGTAGTAGCTGTCGTCTTTCTGGTTCGGGTTACTGACCGCATACCCCAGCATCTTGTTGATCAGCGTCGCCATCTGGTAATGGTTGAGCGGGACCTGCGGGCTAATGTCGCTCATCGTATACGCCGGGTCGTTGCTGAAGTAGAGGAACGGCACCTGGGCAATGGGCATCTCGACGATGGAGTGACCGAACAGACCGCCATCGCCCACGCGTTCGCCGTGATCCGAGGTAATAAAGACCAGTACCGGCAGTTTGGATTTTGCCATCGCAGTACGGATCGCCGACGCCAGCTCTTTGTCATACAGGCGCACGGCATCATCGTACTCGTTCTTCTTCTGCGCCACGTCATCACTCAGGCGTGGGGTAGAGAATTTGGCAAAGCCCTGCGGGATATTGCGCTCGTAAGGGATGTGCGGCGCACGGCTGTTCAGCACCATCAGGAAGGGTTTGTTCCAGTCCAGCTTCGCCTGCTCAACGGAAGGGGTCAGCACCACATCGGCACCCACGTCCGGCGCCGGGCGGATCTGCGTATCTTCCCACAGGTCAATATCGTGGATACCAATCCAGTTGCTCAGCCCTTCCAGACCCTGGGCGGAGATAAACGCCGTCTGGTAGCCCTGCTTTTTAGCATTGGTGAAGATGTTGGTCGACTTAGACTTATAGGCGGCGTAGTTGTCCGGCTCGCGCAGGTTGTTGACCAGCATCGGGATCGCCACACGTGTGGAGACCGCGTTCGACACGATCAGACGGCCGGTCCCCTGATACTGCTGCATCAGCGCGTTCAGCTCAGGCGTGGTGTCGCGCTCATAGCCCAGCGCGCTGACGTGGTGCGGATTCAGGCTCTCGCCAATCGCCAGGATGATGGAGTATTTCCCGACCTGGCTGCCTTCAACCGGCTTAACCTCATAGGGCTCATAGTGCGCGATGTTCTGGTTCTCACCGGAAAGGGCTTCCGGGATCAGGCGAATGGCGCTGTAGCTCATGGCCGACAAACCGTTACGCAGCAGGGAGTGGCGCAGATCCGGGTTGAATTTGTACATCTGCCCGTCGATGGCTTTGTAGAACTGACCGGCGAACATCACCACGATAGCCAGCAGGCACGGCATAGCCACCCACTTATGCCACTGCGGCGCAAGGCGACGGGTAAAGACCAGCGCGAAGATCACCGCGACGGCCATGATGATAAAGTAGATCCCAAGCGATCCCAGACTGTCCGTAATGCCGCTGGCGATATCTTTGGTTTCGACAAAGGCCAGCCACACTTCGCTCGGGCCATAAAACTGGCCGTAGAACTGGTAATAGACCGCTTCCGATATCTGCACGATAAAGGTGACCGCCAGCAGGAGCCGGGTCAGGAAGTAGCGGGCGCTGACGGCCGCCAGCAGGGAGATAATCAGGTACAGCGACATGTCGCTGGATTTCGGCTGGTACACATGGTCTTTCAGCAGGATGATGATTTCACACAGTGAAAACAGCACCAGGAATACCAGGGTTAATATCAGAGTACGCAGAATATTGCGGCGTGGCGTCAATGACGATCGTAAGGATGCTTTAAACATAAATGGACTCAAAGTAACTCAAAACTTCTTAGTCAGCGGGCGAATGGCTTTACCGAAACCAAAACGCAGTGCACGAACCAGGGTAGGGCGTTTATGCAGTCCTTTACGCCAGATATCTTCAAACAGGCTGAACCAGCGCGCGGCGACCGCTTCGCGGGAGTAGACCTGCAGACGCTTGTCACCCTGCTCACGCATCTGACGATAGAGTTCAGGGTGGTTTTTCAGCCGCATAATGGCATCGAAGGCTTCATCAGGCGTTTTGGCTATCAGGTAATCGAGTTCGCTTTCGCGAATAGCGCGATAGGAAGGTTCATCGTCGCAGATCATTACCGTTTTGCCGAGCCAGTTGTTAATCAGCTTGCTGGCAGGTTTGCGGGCCAGTTTGTGGTCATGTGATTTACGGAAACTGATACAGACGTCGACGTCCTGGTAGTTGGTCCAGTTATCGAAGGAGATACGCAGGTCTATGCCTTGCTCAGCCAGACGCTGTTTGAAAGCCTCGCTGCGGAACGCCTCCGGGAAGCTGTCCACGCGGCCAAAAAAGGCCACGGTTTTAATGGTTTCATCGGTACGTTCGCGCGGTTTCACCCCCGGCTGCGGCCAGTAGGGGACGAATACACCGTTGCTGCGGTTGCCGGCTTCCGGGTTCTGATCCACCACCACGTCAGCGCCAATCACCGGTGGGCGGTCAGCACGGGCCACGACGGTCACGCCACGCCAGGGTTTAACGCGCGAGCCAAAATCATCGTTGTGCATCAGGTTGATGGCATCCGGTCGACACTCTGATCCAAAAGAACACTCAATGTCGTCGCCGTAATAGTGTTTCAGCGCCAGGGTAGTCTGGAATGTCCAGCCGCCGCGCCCGCCGCAGTAAAAACGCTCCGGAATGGTGTCCGGGTTTACGCGGTTATCGAGCAGCGTCTGGAAATCTGCATAGTTTTTAGCGATGAAATCAGCGCGGGAGACTGCGTGTAATTTAAGTTTGCTCATAATGTCCGTTAGCCGATGATTTTCTTAAGACGGAAGTAGCGACGCCCCAGGCGCCAGCGCTGACGCAAACCACGCGCGTTTTGCCAGATCATCGACCAGATGCCGCGATCGAACAGTTCCTGGGTGATTTCGCGTTTTTTCGCGCTGTCTTCGATGTTGTTAATGCTGTGCAGAATACCCAGACCCTCTTTGGCGATTTGCCACTGACAGGCCGGGACACGCTTCACCTGTTCCGGGTGGCGCTTATTAATGGCGTCCAGCATTTCGAGGATCTTCATATAGTGACGTGACGAACGCATACGGGTGTCGTCAGTGCCAGGCGTATGGGAAACCGAGGCAGAGTGGATCAGATAGTCGTAATAGACTTCGTCAATATACTGAACGCGTTTTGCGGTAAGCAGCACTTCTGTAGTCCAGGGAATATCCTGATGGCGCAGGCCATGCTCGAAGGTAAAACCCTGGGCTTTGATAAAGGCGTGGCGATAAATATTCAGCCAGGTGACGTGCAGGAATTTGCGCGAGGTCAGCGCCATCTGCAGCCATTCGGGGCCGTCCAGTACGCCGGTTGAGGCCAGTTTATCGGATGGGAAAATCTTTTTCGACGGGCGGCCATCGTCATAAATATAGGTGCCGTTGCAGGTCGCGACATCCAGCTGGCCCGCAAAGGCGATCTCCAGCAGACGGGGATACATGCCAGGGTAAATAACGTCATCAATATCCGGGAAAGCAACGTATTCGCCGGTAGCCACGGCAAGGCCGGTATTGCGCGCGGCTGAGACGCCGCCGTTAGGCTGGTTAATGACCTGAAAATGGGTAAATTCGTCGGCATAGCGGGAAATAATTTCAGCTGAGCGATCCGTCGAGCCGTCATTAACAATAATCAATTCCAGACTCGGTAAATTCTGCTGTTTAATGCTGTCAAAAAAAGCGCTCAGGAATTTTTCGCCATTATAAACGGCAACGATGAGGCTTAATTGAGGCGTTTCAGACATGCTTTCTCCGTAAAAATACGCAGCAATTAAAAGGGTATAACCATTACATTCAACGGCATTTCGACAGCCGACAGGCTAAAGCGTTCCGCGCCAGAGTGTTAAACACCTCTGGCGCGGATAAATTATCAGGATGTTAGCTTTTCAGTCGGCGCAGGGCGTAGCGCGCACATGCCAACCAGCAGGCCGGTCAGTAACATATACTGCTCAAGATAGTGATCTTTGAGGTTATGGTCGACCATGGTTCGGCAGAAGAAGCCGACGGTAAAGAGCAGCAGGAACATCCCTACCATCATGTTGCCGCGACGGAACTCCCGCCAGCCGATGTACCAGCAGCCCACCAGCAGGAGCAGCCAGCCCGCGATGCCGACAACACCGTTCTGAATACCGAATTCAATCAGGCCGTAGTGGCTGTGGGGAATGTTAATGCGGTTATCCTGGGTATCCCGGCGCAGCACATAGCGGAAGGCCTCTTTTTTGGCCCCTACGCCTGCCGGGTGTTCGGCAATTAACATCCAGCCCTGGTGGAAGAAGCTGGCCCGACAGCCATTAGAATGGTTCATCGGTACACCCAGACTGTTTACCGGTACCGCACCGTCTGTTTTGTTATAGCAAAAGCTGGTGAAAGGAGCATTCCAGCCAGCAATGGCATCACTTTCAAGGGTTTGCCAGCGAGGGTCAGTTTTCCAGGAGGCGTAACCGAGCAGCGCAGAGGCAATAATAAGACCAACCAGAATGCCACCGGTGACGATAACCCGGCTGCGGCGCATGCTGTGCAGGCTCAGCAGGATAAAGGTAGAGAAAAGGCTACCGACCAGACCGATGGTACCCCAGCGGGTATCTACCAGCGCGGTACAGACCAGGTTGCTCAGCAGGATCAGCGTCAGGAACGGGGTTTTCAGGCGCAGGAAGCGTTGTTTTAACAGACCGCGCGCCAGCAACTCCGCAAGGATAAAGCCGGTGATCATGTTGATCTGGAAGCTCATGCGGGTGCGGTTATAGACAATCCGCGTTTCGCCCCAGTGAATAAAGCCGTCACGCCAGTAGAGCCAGAGAGTATCAAGCAGATGGACGCAGACCACGCCCCAGAAAAAGAGGATCACCAGCGTAAAGTAGCGCGCGGCGGTCACGGAAGGGTATGTCCTTTGGATCGCCGGTAATAGTACCAGGCCCGCACAGAACAGTAATACCGGACGTAACCACTGGCCGCTCCAGGCAGAAACCATCTCTTTTATGTCTGGCGCGACAAAAAAACCATTAATCAGAATAAAGAAAGTTAACGCCCATATAACAATAAGAACGAACTTAATTTTGCTTAAATCCAGCCGTTGTCTGGTAGTGCTTTTGCTAAAAAACAGGCCAAGGGCGACAGCAACAATGGGATAAATCAAACCATTGCGGTGAAACGGCAGCTGATCGTTGGGAATAGGCCAGACAAAACATAAAGCCAGTACAGCAAGGACTAACAGACCTGTCAGAATGTTACGAGTATTTGTCATATATTTTGGGCTGGTTAAGGATTTTCGGTTCTTACCGGCTAATTAACAATGCAGTGAGCGATTTCCACGGTTTTTCAGTGGGAAATAAAAAGCCAAAGAAAACTATCACAAATACCTGACCTACAGAAGGACAATGTTTGTAAGCAAGAATAATCCCTATCGCGCCTTCAGGTACCGGGAGTTTATGTATTACCGGGGCCGTAACGGTTATAATTTGTTGTTATGCCAGCTATTGCACAATAACCAGGAAAAGTATGCATATTGTTCACACTGAAGCAGACGGGGGTAAGGGCGGCCAGCCGTTACGCATTATTAATGAATCTCTTGGGATGATTCAGCGCGGCCATCAGGTGACCATACTTTGCCCGGAAAGTGCCCCGCTGCACGCCCTGGCACGCGATGCCGGGTTAACGGTGGTCACCATGCCGTTAAGGCGTAAAAATCTTCATAGCCTGCAGCAGCTGCGCGGCTGGCTGAAAGCGAACCGCCACTCTGTTGATGTCATAAACAGTCACAATTCTGCCGATACCTGGCTGGTGGCGCTGGCTAATCTCACCCTGTCGAATCCGGTCCCGCTGGTGCGTACCCGTCATGCCTCCGGCGTCCCGCGCAATAACTGGACCACCCGCTGGCTGTTTCGTAAAGCCTGCGCCCACATCGTGACCACCGGAGAGGCGCTGCGTCAGCAAATGGCGGACATCGGCGTGCCGATGGCCCAGAGCACGTCAGTACCCAGCGGCGTGGATACGCAGCGTTTTCATCCGGCGGATAAACAGCAG
The DNA here is from genome assembly GCF_005843915.1 of Enterobacter sp. MF024. Lineage (NCBI taxonomy): Bacteria > Pseudomonadati > Pseudomonadota > Gammaproteobacteria > Enterobacterales > Enterobacteriaceae > Enterobacter > Enterobacter sp. MF024. Next base: position 64,671 of record NZ_VCBB01000017.1, read on the forward strand.
GCCCGGGCGCACTGCGGTCTGTCGCAGGAGGATTTCTGGCTGGGGGTAGTGTCGCATCTGCGTCCAAACAAAGGCCATAGCGTGCTGTTACGCGCTCTCGCTGCCATTGATAACCCGCACATTAAGCTGGCGATTGTCGGTGAAGGGCCGCATAAAGCGACGCTGGAGCAGGAGATCGTGGCTCTGGGGTTACAGGAGCGGGTGGTGATGGCGGGGCACCGCAGCGATCCGGAGCGCTGGTTCCCGGCGTTTGATATCGCGCTCAGTCCTTCGCACGATATGGAGGGCGTTCCGCAGGGGGTACTGCAATCGCTGGCCTCGCGGATCGCGACCATTGCCACCGACGCAGGCGGCACGGCAGATGCGGTGATTAACGGCCAGACCGGGATGTTGATTGCGCAGCGCGACGAAGCGGCGCTGCGCGAGGCGATTGTGAAGCTGTATGTGGACGCTTTGCTGCGCGAAACGCTGGCGCAGCAGGGTTACGATTACCTGTGCAGCCATTTCACCCGGGAGTGCATGCTGGAGTCGATGGAGAAGGTCTTCTCCACCGCGGCTCAGCGCAGCAGTTCGCGATAGAGCGCCTGCAGCTCTTTCGCCATTCGCTCCAGGGTATAAGGCTCAGCAGTCGCGCGTGCTGCTGCTGAGTAATCAGTGCCCTGCCTGCGTCCTTCAAGCCAGAGTCCGATTGTCTGCTGATAACCATCGCTGTCGAGCGCGTCGCGTACCCAGCCGTTTACCCCCTCTTCAATCCACTCCGCCGCACCGCAGCCATGGCTGGTGAGCAGCGGCAGGCCGCAGGCCAGCGCTTCGACACAGACGTTCGGGAAGGGATCGTAAAGCGTCGGCAGGATCAGCGCGTCGGCGGTGCCGTAAACCTGGCGTACGTCGGCAACCGGCCCCAGAAAACGTACCCGGGATGCCACACCGAGCGTCTGCGCCAGCTTTTCAAATTTGCGGGCGTGCTTGTCGCGCCCGGCAATCAGCAGCCAGACGTCAGGATGCGGCACAATAGCCCGCAGCGCCGTCGCCACCCCTTTACGGCTGAAGCCGGAACCCACATAGGCCAGAACAGGCGCATTCTGTGGGATCCCCTGCGCATCGCGCAGAGAGTGCGTGCGCACCGCCGGGCTGAAGTGGTTGGTATCCACACCGTTGTAGATCACCGTCAGCTTGTCATCCGTCAGGCCAAAGCGGCGGGCAATATCGTCCCGCACCATCTTCGAGTTGCAGATCACTTTGCGCAGTGCAGGGTGAGTAAACATCTGCGCTTCCGCCCGCAAAATATAGCGATGGTAGCGGCTCAGGGACTGCGCCCAGCGCGCCAGCGGCGACTGGATGCGGTTGTACTGCTCAAGCCAGGTGGCGTGTACGCCGTCACCGGCCCGGAAGATGGTTGCCCCCGGAATGCGCTCGTGGCTCTGCACGATATCGAACTGCGCAAACTGCGCCGCCGCGGCGTCGGCAAAGCCCGATTCGCGGTCAAGGCGGTTACGGAATGAGGGATTAACGGTCAGCGTTTTCCAGCCAGCGGCATCTTCCCACTGGCGGGCGATCAGCGTGACGTCCAGGGCCGTATCCTGAGCCAGGACGTTCAGCGCGCGGGAGACGAAGCGCTCCGCGCCGCCGTTAGGGTTATAGGTCTGTCGGACGATAGCCAGCTTCATGCCGGATTTTCCAGCAGCAGGGTATCAATGGCGCTCAGCACCATTTGCGGGGTGATGGCCGTAATACAGTCGGAGACGCCACTGTCGCCGCAGCCCGCTTTACCGCAGGGCTGACAGGTAAATCCTGCAGTGATGACGCGATAGTTTACTCCCCACGGCGCCCATTTGATCGCCCCGGTCGGGCCGAAGATGGCGACGGTCGGGGTGCCCACGGCGCTGGCGAGGTGCATCGGCATAGAGTCGACGCCGAAATAGATCCGCGCATGCTTCATCAGCGCACCCAGCTCTTTCAGGTTCAGCTGGCCGCTCAAATCAAACACCGGCTGGGTGAGCGCAGCGCGCAGCTCATCCATATAGGCTGTCTCTTCTTTTGACGGCGCGGCGGAGAGGATAATGGGCAGGCCGCGGGCCGCCAGCGTATCGATGGTCGCCGCCAGCTTGTTGATATCCCAGGCCTTAAACATCCAGCGCGACGTGGGATGGACCAGAATATAAGAGCCGCTGCTCAGCCCGAATCCGGCCAGTTTCTCCGCAATCGACGCTTCTGCCGCGTCGCCCGGCACAAACAGGGTATGTTTGTCGGCATCGGTCTGCGGATGAATGCCGATCCGCCGCAGCGCATCCAGGTTCACCTCCACCATATGGCGGCTGTTATCCTGGATCGCCGGATAGAGGGTGGTAAAGGATTTCACCCAGCGACGACGCGCCAGCCCGCCACGTTTATCAGGCTTAAAGCCGACGGAGACGCGGGGCTTCAGCCGACGCGCCAGACGGGCGCCGTGCCAGTGTTCGGTCAGGTTGATCAGCACGTCGTAGTCACGCGCTTTCAGGGTGTTCAGCAACGCACGGTACAGCCGGAACTGCGCGAACCAGCCTTTTTTACGCCAGTTACGCCCGATGGTGTGCACCTGGTCGATAAACGGATGGCTGGTGAGCATCGCCTGGGTGTCGTCATACACCAGGGCATCCACTTCGACGTTGGGATAGTTAGTTTTCAACACCGTGAAGACCGGCGAGGTCAGCAGAACGTCACCGTGATGACGCAGCTTAACAATCAGCACGCGCTTCGGTGGGCGCTCCGCTGAGAAAAAATCAGACATAGGCTCTCTCTGCTGCCAGCAAAGGCTCTAATTGCGCAAATACCGCAGTGGCGGACAGGTCGCTCAGCTGCGATGAATGTTCCGGGCGGCAGATATATTGATTTTTGCCGTAGCCGCCAATCAGACCCGGATCCGTCGGGCCGTAAAGCGTAATATTAGGACGATCCAGCGCCGCCGTCAGGTGGCTGAGTCCGGTATCAACCGAGACGACTGCCGTTGCTCCCGCCAGCTCCTGCGCGACGCCATCCAGCTTCATGCGGGGCAGCACGTCCACGTATGCAAACCCTTCTGCCAGACGTTTCGCCCTCGCCTCTTCATGCGGGGCGCCCCACGGCAGCCTGATGCGCAGGCCCGCGTTGCCCAGCAGGCCGATAAGCTCACGCCAGTGCGCTTCCGGCCAGTGTTTATCATCCCGGGTGGTGGCGTGCAGGAAGATGAGATAAGGCGCGTCTGGTTTTGCATCGTGCAGGAAATGCTGCGAAATCGCATAGTCGCCCTGCATCTCTGGTCTGGCATAGCCGAGGCTTTTGGCGAACAGCTCCCGGGTGCGTTCTACCGCGTGCTGCTGTTTAGCGATGGCGTGACGGCGGTTATAGAACAGGCTGGCCAGCGGTTCGCGGGCGCTCTGCCAGTCCATGCCGTGCTTCACGCCGTGCGCCAGCCGGGTGACCAGCGCCGCGCTTTTCACCAGCCCCTGGGCGTCGATGATGGCATCGTAACGCTGAGCCTGCACCGCCTCGCGAAAGGCCTTACGCTCGGCCTTGATCGGGGCGGAGAACCAGGCTTTGCGCCAGCGACGGATCGCGACCGGGATCACCCGATCGACGGCGGCATGCCAGGTGGGGATCTGCGCGAAGCCTTCTTCCACCACCCAGTCAAAACGGATGCCCGGAATCGCCTGCATGGCGTCAGTGAGCGCGGGCAGGGTGTGCAGCACATCGCCCATGGAGGAGGTTTTAACGATCAGTACCCGCATCCGTTATCCTTCTTCGCTCAACAGCAGCTCGTTGAGCTCGTCGAGGACACGCTGCGGGGTAATCTCGATCAGGCTCTGGTGATAGCCTTCGGCGGCGTCACCTTTACGCACTTTGTGGTAGCCGGTGATCAGACGAATGACGCGCGCCTTACTGGACAGCGGCGGCGTGAAGTCCGGGCTGCTCGGGCCGTACAGCGCCACCAGCGGGCGGTTGAGCGCCGCGGCTACGTGCATCAGGCCGGAGTCGTTCGTCACCACCGCCTTACAGGCGGCGAGCAGGATCACCGCCTGCTCCAGCTGGGTCTCCCCGGCCAGGTTACGGCACCAGGCCTGCTGCTCGATGCTCAGGGCGGCGAGAATTTCATTGCCCGCCTCGTGATCTTTCGCCGAGCCGAACAGGACAATCTGATAGCCTTCATCGATCAGCTGCTTCGCCAGCTCGGCATAGTGATAGTGCGGCCAGCGCTTCGCCGGGCCGAACTCCGCGCCGGGGCAGAAGCCAATCATCGGGCGATCGGCCAGCAGGCCAAAGGTGTTGCAGGTCTGGGATTTCTCACCCTCGTTGACCTGAAGCTGCGGCCAGAGCAGCGGCTGCGGCAGGTCTTTCGCGCTGCGCATCACCCCTTTGTCATAGGCCAGGGCCACATAGCGCTCCACCATCAGCGGCCAGGCCTCTTTATCCAGCACGCGGGCGTCATTCAGCAGGCCGTAGCGCATCTCGCCGCGCCAGCCGGTACGGTGCGGCACCCCCGCAAAGAACGGGACAAGGGCAGACTTAAAGGAGTTAGGCAGCACGAAGGCGCGGTCGTAGCGTTTGTCGCGCAGGTTATGGCCGAGCTTGCGGCGCTCTGCGAGCTCCAGCGCCCCGTGGCCGAGCGGCATCGGGATCGCCTCGTTAACTTCTGGCATCCGCGATAACAGCGGACGGCACCACGCGGGTGCCATCACGTCAATTATCGCCTGGGGATAGCGCGCCTTGAGCGTGCGATAGAGACTTTGCGACATCATCATGTCGCCCACCCATGACGGGCCGATCACCAGTATCTTCATGCTTATTTCTTACGCCTTGCGGTTCAGCCAGGCCATATATTCCGTTACCCCTTCGGCAACGGTCTTGAACGGCTTGTCATAGCCCGCAGCGCGCAGGTTGGTCAGATCTGCCTGAGTAAATGCCTGATAGCGGCCTTTCAGCTTATCCGGGAACGGGATGTACTCAATGCTGCCTTTCTGGTGGTACGCCAGGGTTGCGTCAGCTACCGCCTGGAAGGACTCTGCGCGACCGGTCCCCAGGTTGAAAATGCCGGAAACGCCGTTTTCCCAGAACCACAGGTTAACTGCCGCCACGTCACCCACGTAGACGAAGTCACGCTTGAAGCCATCGCTGCCTTCGAACAGTTTCGGGGTTTCGCCATTGTTCAGCTGGGTATTGAGGTGGAAGGCCACGCTCGCCATGCTGCCTTTGTGGCCTTCGCGCGGTCCGTAGACGTTGAAGTAGCGGAAGCCGACAATCTGGGAGTTCGCTTCTGGCAGCACCTGGCGCACGTATTCGTCGAACAGGAACTTGGAGTAGCCATAAACGTTCAGCGGCTGCTCGTATTCGCGGGATTCGATGAAGTCGGAGGTGCGTCCGCCGTAGGTCGCCGCAGAAGAGGCGTACAGGAACGGAATTTCACGCTCCAGGCAGTAGTGCAGGATCTCTTTAGAGTACTGGTAGTTGTTGTCCATCATATACTTGCCGTCCCACTCGGTGGTGGAGGAGCAAGCACCTTCATGGAAGATTGCGTCGATATCGCCGAACTCTTCACCCGCCATAATCTGGATCAGAAAGTCTTCTTTATCCATGTAGTCGGCAATGTTCAGATCCACCAGGTTTACGAACTTGGTGCCGTCTTTCAGGTTGTCCACCACCAGAATGTCGGTGATGCCTTTGTCATTGAGGGCCTTGATAATGTTGCTGCCGATAAAGCCCGCGCCGCCGGTAACGATGATCATAACTGTAACCTTTGAAGTGTGGAGCCCGGGGACAATCCCGGGCACTAATATTCATATCATATCATTAGTATGACCACCCTTCAGCCATTCACCGACTTAGCGCAGGGGTACACGTGATTTATGCTGCAAAAACGATAACAGTTAAAGCGTCATCTCGTATCAACGTATAGCTTTGGGTAATATGTGCCAAAATTTGTTGAGTCTGGAGAATTGCAATGCGTGGTGATTTTTACAAACAGTTAACCAGTGACCTGGAAACCGCGCGGGCGGAAGGGTTGTTCAAAGAAGAGCGAATCATTACTTCCGCTCAGCAGGCGGATATCACCGTTGCCGACGGCAGCCAGGTGATTAACTTCTGCGCCAACAACTACCTGGGTCTTGCGAATCACCCTGAGCTGATTGCCGCTGCGAAAGCGGGCATGGACACCCACGGTTTTGGCATGGCCTCCGTGCGTTTCATCTGCGGTACCCAGGACAGCCACAAGGCGCTGGAGAGCAAGCTGGCCGCCTTCCTCGGGATGGAAGACGCCATTCTGTACTCGTCCTGCTTTGATGCCAACGGCGGTCTGTTCGAAACCCTGCTCGGCGCGGAAGATGCGATTATTTCCGATGCCCTGAACCACGCGTCGATCATCGACGGCGTGCGTCTGTGTAAAGCGAAGCGTTTCCGCTACGCCAATAACGACATGGTTGAGCTGGAAGCGCGTCTGAAAGAGGCCCGTGAAGCCGGTGCGCGTCACGTGCTGATCGCCACCGACGGCGTGTTCTCCATGGACGGCGTGATCGCCAACCTGAAAGGCGTTTGCGACCTGGCAGACAAATACGATGCGCTGGTGATGGTCGATGACTCCCACGCCGTCGGCTTTGTCGGCGAAAACGGCCGTGGATCCCACGAATACTGCGACGTGATGGGCCGCGTGGACATCATCACCGGCACCCTGGGGAAAGCCCTCGGCGGCGCGTCTGGCGGCTATACCGCGGCGCGCAAAGAGGTGGTGGAGTGGCTGCGTCAGCGTTCCCGTCCGTATCTCTTCTCCAACTCCCTGGCCCCGGCCATCGTTTCCGCCTCCATTAAAGTGCTGGAGATGGTGGAATCGGGTGCCGATCTGCGCGACAAACTGTGGGCCAACGCCCGTCTGTTCCGCGAAAAAATGACCGCCGCAGGCTTTACGCTGGCCGGTGCCGATCACGCCATTATCCCGGTCATGCTGGGTGACGCCGTGGTGGCGCAGAACTTCGCCCGCGAACTGCAGAAAGAGGGTATTTACGTCACCGGTTTCTTCTTCCCGGTGGTGCCAAAAGGTCAGGCGCGTATCCGCACCCAGATGTCTGCGGCGCATTCCCCTGAACAAATTGAGCGTGCGGTGGAAGCCTTTACCCGCATCGGCAAACAACTGGGCGTGATTGCCTGAGGACGTGTGATGAAAGCGTTATCCAAACTGAAAGCGGAAGAAGGCATCTGGATGACCGACGTTCCGGAGCCGGAAGTCGGTCATAACGATCTGCTGATTAAAATTCGTAAAACCGCCATCTGCGGTACTGACGTACATATCTACAACTGGGACCAGTGGTCGCAGAAAACCATTCCAGTCCCGATGGTGGTCGGTCACGAATACGTCGGCGAAGTGGTTGGCATCGGTCAGGAAGTGAAAGGCTTTAAAATTGGCGATCGCGTCTCCGGCGAAGGCCATATCACCTGCGGCCACTGCCGTAACTGCCGCGGCGGACGCACCCACCTGTGCCGCAACACCGTCGGCGTGGGCGTTAACCGCCCGGGCTGCTTCGCAGAATACCTGGTGATCCCGGCGTTCAACGCCTTCAAAATCCCGGACAACATCTCTGACGATCTGGCCTCCATCTTCGACCCGTTTGGTAATGCGGTGCACACCGCGCTGTCGTTCGACCTGGTGGGCGAAGACGTACTGGTTTCCGGTGCAGGCCCAATCGGCATCATGGCGGCTGCCGTGGCGAAACACGTCGGTGCGCGTAACGTGGTGATCACCGATGTGAACGAATACCGTCTGTCGCTGGCGCGCAAAATGGGCGTTACCCGTGCGGTGGACGTCTCTAAAGAGAACCTGAACGACGTGATGGAAGAGCTGGGCATGACCGAGGGCTTTGACGTCGGTCTGGAGATGTCAGGTGCGCCGCCGGCGTTCCGCACTATGCTCGACACCATGAACCACGGCGGACGTATTGCAATGTTAGGTATTCCACCGTCGGATATGTCCATCGACTGGAACAAAGTTATCTTCAAGGGGCTGTTCATCAAGGGTATTTACGGCCGCGAGATGTTCGAAACCTGGTACAAGATGGCGGCGCTGATCCAGTCTGGTCTGGATCTCTCCCCAATCATTACTCATCGCTTCTCCATCGATGAGTTCCAGCAGGGCTTTGACGCGATGCGTTCAGGCCAGTCAGGGAAAGTTATCCTGAGCTGGAATTAAGTAAAAAGCGCCTGCGGGCGCTTTTTTTTCGCTGGCCTCACGTTTTTTAGTCCACAACCGGAATGCCACCAACTTTTCTTCGCTTTTTTCCCCCTGCGCTTATAGAGTCTTTGGAAGTTTACTCAACTTTACAGCGCCTATGTTCAAGCTCACCGTTTGTTTATTGACCTGTAACTCAGCGCGACTGCTGCGAGAGGTGTTACCTCCGTTGATGGTGGTCGCCGATGAGATCGTTGTCCTCGACTCCGGCAGTCACGACGGCACGTTAGCCATTTGCCAGGAGTACGGCATCAGCACCCATCATCACCCTTATGCCATGCATGGCGTACAGATGAATCACGCCATCGATCTGGCGAGCAACGACTGGGTGTTATGCATGGACAGCGATGAGATTCTGGATGCGAAAACCGTGGATTTCATCCTGCAACTGAAGGCAGGCGAGGAACCTCATCCGCAGCTGGCGTGGCGCATCTCCCGCTACTGGCACGTGCTGGGGGAAGAGGTACGCACTATTTATCCCATCTCTTCACCTGACTTCCCGGTACGGCTGTTTAACCGCACCCAGGCACGCTTCAATCAGCGTCCAGTGGATGACAAAGTGGAAGGGGCGATCCAGTCGGTAAAAATCCCGGGTCGCGTGCGCCATGATACCTTCTATTCTCTTCATGAAGTGTTCAACAAGCTCAACAGCTACACCACTCGCCTGGTGAAGTACCAGACCATCAGGCCGTCGATTGCGCGCGGTGCAATCAGCGCCATCGGCGCGTTCTTCAAGTGGTATCTGTTCAGCGGCGCGTGGCGCCAGGGGAGAGTCGGCGTGGTGACCGGTCTTTACGCCACCTTTTACAGCTTTCTGAAATACTTCAAAGCCTGGTATCAGCACAAGGAACAAAAAGCGTCCGCGAGCAAAAAAAAGCACGCGGACTCCCACGTCATTGAGTAAGCCATCCCGCCTGAGCTGGGATTAACTTTTCTTACCCCATCCCTGCCACTGCAACTGAACATATTTCACCAGCGTGCTCTGGCTGATGCTTTCACCAATCACCGAGAAGTAGCGGGTGACGTAGACCGGCTCCGGCGGCTGTTTAGGTGCGCAAAGCGTCACGCCACGGAAAGGGTTACGCGGTTTTGTGCCAGGCGCAGCGCCGGCGGGCGGCGGGCTGACCGGCCGGGAGGTATCCACCTGCGGCTCGTTGAGCAGGCTGCTCGCCGGAACCAGGGTGATATCCGCAGACAGGGATGGCAGCATCTGCTGCAATACGCGAACGGTGGACGGATGCGGGTGACCAATAGCGATAGCCGAACCTGAGCGACGGGCTACCTGCACGGCGCGGTTAAACTGGAAGCGGATATCGGCTTCGTTCTGCGTGTCATCGAGGAACACTTTGCGCTTAATCACCTTCACGCCGGTGCCCTGGGCAGCGCGCATCGCCTGGCTGTTGCCGATGGTCATGCTGTCCAGAAAGTAGAGGTTATAGCGCGCCAGGGATTGCATCACCTTCTGCATGCCAAACAGGCTGGAGGTCATGGCGCTGCCCATGTGGTTGTTCAACCCCACCGCGTAAGGCACTTTGTTGTACGCCTCGCGGATGATGCGGTCGATCTCGTCGCTGCTCATCTCCGGGCGCAGCGTGTCTTTTTCCAGCGGCTGTTTACTGAGCGGCGCCATCGGCAGATGGATCAACACTTCATGCCCGCTGTTATGGGCTTTGGTGGCCATTTCATGCGCGTGAGGCGCGTTTGGCAGGACGGCGACAGAGACGGCGGACGGCATCGCCAGGACCTGATTTTCTGTGTGTGGACGATAACCGAAGTCATCAATAACGATAGCGAGTTTACCTGCGTAAACCGGCATCGCCAGCGCCAGTGCGCTGACGAGGGGAAAAACCATACGACGAAATTGAAGCAAAACTTATCTTCCCAACCACGGCTGTGGATTGACCGCCTGACCCTGGCGACGAATTTCGAAATAGAGTGACGGGCGGCCCTGACCGCCACTGCTGCCCACAAGGGCGATAGCCTGACCGGCCCGCACCTGGGTACCAACGCTGACCAGCGCGCTCTGGTTGTAGCCGTAAAGACTCATGTCGCCTTTACCGTGCTCAACCACGACCACCAGGCCGTAACCCTGCAGCCAGTCGGCGAGGATCACCCGGCCATCGGCGATAGCTTTCACTTCGCTGCCTTCCGATGCGCCGATTACAATCCCCTTCCAACGTAGCTCACCCTGCAGCTGTTCGCCATAGCGATGCAGAATTGAGCCCCGTACCGGCCAGTAGGCCTGACCACGCGGAGAGCCCAGACCGCCGGTGCGGGACATCAGCGAGCGTTCGTTTTCGGTGGGTTTATAGGTAGTGCCTTTGCGGGAGGCTTCCTGCTGCTTGTCGCGCACGGCCTGCGCCTCGCGGGCCTCTTTCTCGGCGCGCGCTTTGGCGGCCGCTGCCGCGCGGGCGATGCTGTTGCGCAGCTTGGATTCGTTAGCGCGCATTTCGCTCAGCTGGCTCTGGCCTTCCTGAATGGAGGACTCCAGCCCGGCAAGGGTTTTCTTACGCTCGTTGCGCGCCTGCTCGAGTTTGGCCTGCTGGGCCTGCTGATCGTAAAGCAGAGTTTGCTGCTGGCTCTGCTTCTCTTCCAGCTCTGCTTTTTGCGTGGTGACCTCTTCCCGCGTCTGCTTTAGCTGGGCGATGGTCTCCTGGCGGGACTGGTTGAGATAGCCGAAATAGGCCTGCAGGCGCTGACCGCGCTGGCTCTCTTCGCCGCTGAGGATCAGCTGAACGCCGGTGTGTTCACCCTGGCGAAAGGCCGCGTCTAACTGGGCGGCAAGGCTGCGCTCCTGAGCCGCACGCTGGCGCTCAAGTTTGGCGATAGACGCATTCATCTCGTCTATTTGTTTATTCAACTGGGCGAGGGTGTTCTGGGTTTCACGCAGCTGACGCGCGGCCGCGGAGATGGCCTCTTCCTGCTTTTTAAGCTGCGCAAGCAGGGAGGAGCGCTGCTGCTGCTGCTGGCGTACCGCGCGCTCTTTGGCGGCGATATCGGCCTGAATGGTTTTGAGCTGATCGCGCTCATCTGCCTGGGCAGATGCAGCGCACAACAATACGCCAGCGCTGAGTGCGCTGGCGTACAGTAAAGGCCTGACTGATAACCGTAACGGCTTCACGACCCATGTGATTGAAACAATCGCCTTTCCCCTCATGGGGAGGGATTATTCCACGATGAACAGCGGCTTACCAGTCATCTCTTGCGGGATTTCCATGCCCATCAGGGCCAGCATGGTCGGGGCAACGTCCGAAAGCTTACCGCCATCCACTGCTTTGACTGATTTATCACCGACATAAATCATTGGGACCGGCAGGTTAGTATGCGCGGTGTGCGCCTGGCCGGTGGCCGGGTCGCGCATCTGTTCGGCGTTTCCGTGGTCGGCGGTGATCAGCATCTGGCCGTCCGCCGCTTCTACTGCTTTGGTCACCTTCGCAATGCACTCGTCCAGCGCTTCAATGGCTTTGATTGCCGCTTCCATCACACCGGTGTGGCCAACCATGTCGCCGTTCGGGTAGTTACAGATGATGGTGTCATATTTGCCGCTTTCGATAGCCGCGATCAGCTTCTCGGTCAGCTCGGCAGAGCTCATCTCTGGCTGCAGATCGTAGGTCGCCACTTTCGGCGAGTTGATCAGAATGCGATCTTCGCCTTTGAACGACTCTTCAACGCCGCCGTTAAAGAAGAAGGTAACGTGAGCATATTTCTCGGTTTCGGAGATGCGCAGCTGGGTCTTGTCGTGCTTCGCCATCCACTCGCCGAAGGTGTTCGCCAGGGAAGACGGCGGATAGGCGCATGGCGCTTTGATGTCGGCCGCGTATTCGGTCAGCATCACGAAATCGCCGAGCTTAACCTCTTTTTTACGGGCGAAGCCGTCGAAGTCGGCATTCACGAAGGCGCGGGTAATTTCGCGGGCGCGGTCGGCGCGGAAGTTCATGAAGATCAGCGCATCGCCATCTTCCATCGCGGCATCGGCCTGGCCTTCAGCACGGATGACGGTCGCTTTCACGAATTCGTCGTTTTCATCGCGGGCGTAAGCGGCTTCCAGCGCGGCAACGGCGGTGTCTGCCTGGAACTCGCCTTTGGCTTCAACCAGCAGGTTGTAGGCCTGCTCAACGCGATCCCAACGGTTGTCGCGGTCCATGGCGTAGTAGCGGCCAATGATGGAGGCCACGCGGCCTTTGCCCAGGGCGGCAAACTTCTCTTCAAAAGCTTTCAGGGAAGATTCAGCGCTGCGCGGCGGGGTATCGCGGCCATCGAGGAAGGCGTGCAGATAGATTTTGTCCGCCCCTTTTTCCGCAGCCAGCTCCACCATCGCCATGATGTGATCTTCGTGGCTGTGAACGCCGCCCGCAGAGAGCAGGCCCATAATATGTACGGCTTTGCCCGCTGCCGCCGCTTTCTCAACCGCGCCGGTCAGGACCGGGTTAGCAAAGAAGGTACGTTCTTTAATTTCAACATCCAGACGGGTCAGATCCTGATAAACAATGCGGCCCGCGCCCAGGTTGACGTGTCCAACTTCGGAGTTGCCCATCTGGCGATCCGGCAGACCCACTTCCAGGCCGGAAGCATCGATCAGCGTATGTGGACGTTTTGCCCACAGCGCATCCATGACCGGGGTTTTAGCGTTGAAAATGGCGTTATCCTGCTGATCTTCGCGATAGCCATAGCCGTCCAGAATCATCAGTACCATAGGTTTTTTAGAAACCGACATTGCGACAACCTCTTTGCTCAAAAGACAAAAAATTTGCGTAATTTTACTACAGCTGAATCGATCAAATAGCCGCAGAAGATCAAAGAAACCGCCGGGCCAAGGGTAAGGATAGGGGAATTTTGGTCTTTTTTTTCGTGGCAGTACGCAGAAAATGGATTAGCTTATTGTCGCTGGCTGTATTTGCCACAACGCACAGGTATACTCCTGTCCTGGTTTTTTATTCACTCAGTCGGGAGTCGTTACCCCCCATGCAAGAAATTATGCAATTTGTCAGCCGCCACCCCATACTTTGTATCGCGTGGATTGGTCTACTGGCAGCAGTACTGTTCACCACTTTTAAAGGCCTCACTTCGAAAGTGAAGGTGATCAACCGCGGCGAAGCAACGCGCCTCATCAATAAAGAAGAGGCCGTCGTTGTCGATCTGCGTCAGCGCGACGATTTCCGTAAAGGTCACATTGCAGGCGCCATTAACCTGCTGCCGACCGAAATCAAAGCCAATAACCTTGGCGAACTGGAAAAGCATAAAGATAAACCCGTTATTGTCGTTGATGGCACCGGTATGCAGGCTCAGGAGCCGGCAAATAACCTCGTCAAAGCAGGCTTTGCTAACGTCACTGTCCTGAAAGACGGCATCTCTGGCTGGAGCGGCGAGAATCTGCCTCTGGTTCGCGGTAAATAAACAGGAGTTGAGTCATGGCCAATATCGAGATCTACACCAAAGCGACCTGCCCGTTCTGCCATCGTGCAAAAGCGCTGCTGGACAGCAAAGGCGTTGCTTTTCAGGAGTTACCTATTGATGGCGATGCTGCAAAGCGTGAAGAGATGATTAAACGTAGTGGCCGTACGACGGTTCCGCAGATTTTTATCGATGCGCAGCACATTGGTGGCTGTGATGACTTGTATGCGCTTGATGCGCGTGGTGGACTTGATCCCCTGCTGCGCTAAGGCGTTTTAGGACAATTAAAAAGGGTTTTTCCATGTCAGAACAAAACAATACCGAAATGACTTTCCAGATCCAGCGCATCTACACCAAAGATGTCTCCTACGAAGCACCTAATGCGCCGCACGTTTTCCAGAAAGACTGGCAGCCAGAGGTTAAACTTGATCTGGATACCGCTTCCACCCAGCTGGCGGAAGATGTGTATGAAGTCGTGCTGCGTGTTACCGTAACCGCCTCTCTGGGCGAAGAGACTGCATTCCTGTGTGAAGTACAGCAGGGCGGCATCTTCTCCATCGGCGGCATCGAAGGTAATCAGATGGCGCATTGCCTGGGCGCATACTGCCCGAACATCCTGTTCCCGTATGCCCGTGAATGCATCACCAGCCTGGTTTCCCGCGGTACGTTCCCGCAACTGAACCTTGCGCCGGTGAACTTCGATGCGCTGTTTATGAACTATCTGCAGCAGCAAGCTGGCGAAGGTACTGACCAACATCAGGATGCCTGATGAGTACTGTCAATGCGTCAATGACTGTGATCGGTGCCGGCTCTTACGGCACCGCTCTTGCTATCACCCTGGCAAGAAATGGTCACGAAGTGGTTCTCTGGGGCCACAATCCTGAACATATCGCGACGTTAGAAGCCGATCGCTGCAACGTTGCGTTTCTCCCCGATGTGCCTTTCCCTGACTCACTGCATCTTGAAAGCGACCTTGCGACTGCGCTTGCCGCCAGCCGTAATATTCTGATCGTGGTGCCCAGCCATGTCTTTGGCGAAGTGCTGCGTCAGATTAAACCGTTGATGCGTGATGATGCCCGCGTGGTCTGGGCGACCAAAGGGCTGGAAGCCGAGACCGGCCGCCTGCTGCAGGATGTCGCCCGTGAAGCGCTGGGGGATGCTATTCCGCTGGCGGTGATCTCCGGGCCGACCTTTGCGAAAGAGCTGGCGGCAGGGCTGCCAACGGCTATCTCGCTGGCGTCCACCGACGAGACCTTCGCTGACGATCTGCAGCAGCTGCTGCACTGCGGTAAAAGCTTCCGCGTCTACAGCAACCCCGATTTTATCGGCGTCCAGCTGGGCGGCGCGGTGAAGAACGTGATCGCTATCGGTGCGGGCATGTCCGACGGCATCGGCTTTGGCGCGAACGCGCGTACCGCCCTGATCACCCGCGGGCTGACTGAAATGTCCCGCCTTGGCGCGGCGCTCGGTGCCGATCCAGCCACCTTTATGGGGATGGCAGGGTTAGGCGATCTGGTGCTGACCTGTACCGACAACCAGTCCCGTAACCGTCGTTTCGGCATGATGCTTGGCCAGGGCATGGACGTGATCGGCGCGCAGGAGAAGATCGGCCAGGTGGTGGAAGGCTACCGCAATACCAAAGAAGTCCGCGAGCTGGCACACCGTTTTGGTGTCGAAATGCCAATAACCGAGGAAATTTATCAGGTATTGTATTGCGGAAAAAATGCGCGCGAGGCAGCATTGACCTTATTAGGTCGTGCACGCAAGGACGAGCGTAGCAGCAGTTAACTGCAGGAAAGCGTTGTCACCTGAATGACCCGGCCGGCAAAGAACTGGCCGGTCATTATCATTACGTCTGGAGTAAGCAATGCCGTGTGAAGAACTGGATATCGTCTGGAACAATATTAAAGCCGAAGCCCGGGCTCTGGCTGACTGTGAGCCTATGCTGGCCAGCTTCTACCACGCGACGCTACTCAAGCACGAAAACCTCGGCAGCGCCCTGAGCTATATGCTCGCCAATAAACTGGCTTCACCGATCATGCCCGCTATCGCCATTCGCGAAGTGGTAGAAGAGGCCTATGCGGCCGACCCGGAGATGATCGCCTCCGCCGCGTGTGACATTCAGGCGGTTCGCAACCGCGACCCGGCGGTGGATAAATACTCCACGCCGCTGCTCTATCTGAAAGGTTTCCACGCCCTGCAGTCCTACCGTATCGGCCACTGGCTGTGGAACGAAGGCCGCCGCGCGCTGGCCATCTTCCTGCAAAACCAGGTTTCCGTAACCTTCCAGGTGGATATCCACCCGGCGGCAAAAATTGGTCGTGGCATCATGCTCGACCACGCGACCGGTATTGTAGTGGGTGAAACGGCGGTGATTGAAAACGACGTCTCGATCCTGCAGTCCGTAACCCTCGGCGGGACCGGGAAAACCAGCGGCGACCGTCACCCGAAAATTCGTGAAGGGGTGATGATTGGCGCAGGCGCGAAGATCCTCGGCAATATCGAAGTGGGACGCGGCGCGAAGATTGGCGCCGGTTCAGTCGTGCTGCAACCTGTGCCCCCGCATACCACCGCCGCAGGCGTTCCGGCGCGTATCGTCGGCAAGCCGGACAGCGATAAACCGGCGATGGATATGGATCAGTTCTTCAACGGCATCCACCATACCTTTGAGTATGGCGACGGGATTTAACTTCTGAGAATGGCGCCAGGGTATCCCAGCTGGCGCCAGGCCTCATACACCACCACCGACACCGCGTTCGACAGGTTCATGCTGCGGCTGTCCGGCATCATCGGAATGCGGATTTTTTGTTCAGCGGGCAGGGCATCAAGAATGGTGGCCGGCAGGCCGCGCGTTTCCGGGCCAAACAGCAGATAGTCGCCTTCCTGATAGCTAACCGCGCTGTGGGCAGGCGTGCCTTTAGTGGTCAGGGCAAAGATCCGTTCCGGCTTTTCCGCTTCCATAAATGCGGCCTGATCCTTATGGCGGATCACGGCGGTAAATTCATGATAATCCAACCCGGCGCGGCGCAGACGCTTGTCGTCCCACGTAAAGCCCATCGGCTCGATGATGTGCAGACGAAAACCGGTGTTGGCGCACAGGCGGATAATATTGCCGGTATTAGGCGGAATTTCTGGTTCGAATAAGACGATGTTAAGCATGCTGCCCCATTTCATTAGGCTCTGAAATTGCGGGGGGCAGCTTACCATCCCCTCTCCCCTTTGGGGAGAGGGTCAGGGTGAGGGGATCAGACCGCACCAACCTAAGCCGCATTTCCCTGCGCCAGCGGTGCCAGCCCGGCAGGGATCTTACTCAACTCCTGCACCAGCATCTCCTTGCTGATTTCCGGGATGGTTTTCGCGCCGGTCAGCGTCATCGCCACCTTCATCTCTTTCTCGATCAGGTTAAGCAGATTCGCTACTCCCGCCTGACCGTGGGTCGCCAGAGCGTACAGATACGCCCGGCCCAGCAGGACGGTGTCGGCCCCGAGGGCAATCATGCGCACCACGTCCAGACCGTTGCGGATCCCGGAATCTGCCAGAATGGCGATATCGCCCTTAACCGCATCGGCAATGGCGGGCAGGGCGCGGGCCGAGGAGAGCACGCCGTCGAGCTGGCGACCGCCGTGATTCGACACCACAATCCCGTCGGCGCCAAAGCGCACCGCATCCCGGGCATCTTCCGGATCGAGGATCCCTTTGATCACCATCGGGCCATCCCAGAACTCGCGGATCCACTCCAGGTCTTTCCACGAGATCGACGGATCGAAGTTATTTGCCAGCCAGCCAATGTAATCTTCCAGTCCCGTCGGTTTACCCAGATAGGCGGAGATATTCCCCAGGTCATGCGGGCGACCGTTCACCCCCACATCCCAGGCCCATTGCGGATGCGTCACCGCCTGCCAGTAGCGGCGCATCGCTGCGTTCGCACCGCTCATCCCGGAGTGGGCATCGCGGTAACGTGCGCCGGGCGTCGGCATATCCACGGTAAAGACCAGGGTGGAACAGCCTGCCGCTTTGGCGCGCTCCAGGGCATTGCGCATAAACCCGCGATCGCGCAGGACGTACAGCTGGAACCACATCGGGCGCTTGATGGTCGGGGCGACCTCTTCAATCGGGCAGACCGAGACGGTGGAGAGGGTAAAGGGAATGCCTTTCGCATCCGCCGCCGCTGCGGCCTGCACTTCACCGCGGCGAGCGTACATGCCGCACAGCCCGACCGGGGCGAGGGCCACCGGCATGGAGAGCGTTTCGTTGAACAGTTTTGTCTCAAGGCTCAGGTCAGACATATTCTTCAGCACGCGCTGACGCAGGGCCACTTCCGACAGGTCTTCCACGTTGCGACGCAGGGTGTATTCGGAATAGGCTCCGCCGTCGATATAGTGAAACAGGAACGGCGGCAGGATGCGCTGGGCGGCGGCGCGATAATCACTGGCTGCGGAAATGATCATGAATTGTTCTCCCTGGAAATAGCGTTGTCGCCAGGCAGACGGGTAATACGCGCCTGTCGGGCCTGATCTTCATCGAATCGTTTAATGGTGGTGTGGACGAAGCCCAGATGCGCCATCATCGCTGCGCGTGCGGCTTCGGCATCACCGGCAAGAATGGCGTTGAGTACCGCCTCGTGCTGCTCGGTCAGCCTGGCAAAAACGGGGGGCACCAGGTACATGCGCTGGCGGCTCTGCTTAACGGAGGATTGCAGCAGGTCGAAGAAGCCGCGCATGGTCTGGAGCAGAACGACGTTATGCGAGGCCTCGGCGATGGCCAGATGGAAACGCACGTCCGCCTGCGAGGCGATATCCGGGTCGCTGCTTTGCGTGGCGTCGAAACAGGCTCTGAGCTTCTCTTTATCCGCCTCGGTCGCCCGCATGGCCGCATGCCAGGCGGTGCTGGTTTCGATGGCGTGGCGGGCTTCGAGGATATCGAAGCTGTAGTCCGGGTCGTTCTCCATCAGGGTTTTCAACGGCTGAACAATGTTCTGTCCGGACCAGTCATCGTGCTGCCAGCGCACAAAGGTCCCGCCACCGCGACGGCTCACCAGAACCCCTTCGCTGACCAGGGTCGCTAAGGCTTCGCGCAGCGAGTTGCGCGACACGCCAAGCTGGGTGGCAAGCTGGCGCTCGGCGGGTAACTTCATGCCCGCCTCCAGCTGCATCTCTTCAATCAGCGCCCGCACGCGAGAAGCGATCTCGTCGGACAGGCGTCTGGGCATCACTATCATGGGATCATCCAGGTTAAGACATAGGCCTGCAGGGTGGTGATCACCCCCACCATGCAGGTAAATATCAGGCTGTGTTTAACGGTAAAGCGGAACAGATCCGACTCTTTGCCCACCAGGCCTACCGCCGCACAGGCAATGGCGATGGACTGAGGCGAGATCATCTTGCCGGTCACGCCGCCGGTGGTGTTGGCTGCCACCAGCAGCACATCCGACACGCCAATCTGCTGGGCGGCCGTGGCCTGCAGGGCCGCAAACAGGGCGTTCGACGACGTATCCGACCCGGTCAGGAACACCCCCAACCAGCCGAGGAACGGCGAGAAGAAGGTGAACGCGGAGCCGGTATGGGCCAGCGCCAGCGCCAGCGTCGATGACAGGCCGGAATAGTTCGAGATAAACGCGAACGCCAGCACCATGCCGATGGAGTAGATCGGCAGCATCAGTTCTTTAAGGGTAGCGGCAAACGTCTGCACCGCAGCAGCCGGCTTCATGCGCAGCCACACCACGGAAAGGATAGCGGCAAACAGGATTGCCGTGCCGGTGGCAGAGAACCAGTCGAACTTGAATACCGCCGCGTACGGCGTGGCGTCGTGCACCACCGGCGGCATACGCGCGACCATCTTGTCGAGGAACGGCACGGAGATATTCACCACCATGTCGTACAGCGCGCCGTTCGGAGCGAACAGGGCTTTAAACGGCGGAATACTCCACAGGGTAACGGTCGCGGTCAGGAACAGGAACGGCGACCAGGCGCGGACAATCTGTCCCGGCGTGTAGCCGGTGCGGGCCAGGGTCTGATCGACCTGCGAGGCGCCCATATCGGCAAAGCGGAAGATACGCACCGGCTGCCAGCGTTTCAGGAACAGCGTCAGGCAGACCAGAGAAACCAGGGACGAGATAATGTCCGGCAGTTCCGGGCCGAGGAAGTTGGAGCTCAGGTACTGGGCGATAGCGAACGAGCCACCGGCGACCATCACCGCAGGCCAGGTCTCCTTCACGCCGCGCCAGCCGTCCATAATCGCCATGATCCAGAACAGCACGATAATGGTCAGGAACGGCAGCTGACGGCCCACCATCTGGCCAATCTCAAAGCTGTCCAGCCCGGTGACCTGCCCGGCGACCAGAATCGGAATGCCCATCGCACCAAACGCCACCGGCGCGGTGTTCACGATCAGACACAGCCCGGCGGCATACAGCGGGTTAAAGCCCAGCCCAACCAGCAGGGCGGCGGTGATGGCCACCGGCGCACCGAATCCGGCGGCCCCTTCAAGGAACGCGCCGAAGGAGAAGCCGACGATCAGCATCTGCAGACGCTGGTCCGGCGTAATGGAAAGAATCGACGAGCGGATAATGTCGAACTGCCCGGTCTTGACCGAGATTTTATAGACGAAGACCGCAGCAATGATTATCCAGGCGATCGGCCACAGGCCGTAGAAGAAGCCATAGACGACAGAGGCCAGCGCGCGATCGACCGGCATTTTGTAGAAGAACAGCGCGACCATCAGGGCAATAGCGACGGTGTACGTCGCGGCAAGGTATCCCTTCAGCTTGAGTTTAATCAGCGCGAAGAAGAAAAACAGGATAGGTAGCGAGGCGATCAGGCTCGACAGCCAGATGTTTCCTGCCGGATCGTAGTTTTGTTGCCAGAGGCTCATTGCAGGTCTCCTGAGGACCACACCCGTTGTGAGGCGGTGAGTCTGTGCTCATCTCTGCGTCACATTCAGTGTAAAAGTGGTCCTGCCAATAGTGTGATGTAGGGTTAATGACAACAAATGGTTAACCAAATGTTATTGGTCGGCAATGATTTTGTAAGTGAAGATTATGGAAGTGTGAACCAGGGAAGGGTTGGTTGCGGAATTGGTTGGGCCAATTTTAGACGTGACAGAAAGGTAGGCCGGGTAAGCGCAGCGCCACCCGGCAAAAATCAGAACTCAGTCTTGCAAAAACCGGTCATCTCTTTCAGACCCATTTCACGACCCAGCTCGGTCATCGGGTGTACAACCACCAGGCCACGCACGCTTTTCTTCAGCTTGCCCATATCGGCCTGCTCTTTTTTGGTGATGGCACGGCGGAAAGGCAGTTTGGACAACTTCTGCGCTTCTTTGCTCAGCTTCTGCTCTTTCACGCCGCGCAGGCGCTCGATTTCGGTTTCCAGCGTCGCTTTCTCTTTTTCCAGCTCGGCGTACTTCTCGGCGGCGTCAACCAGCGACAGGCTGGCCTGCTGGTGGCGGATCAGATCCAGGCGATCGCTCAGGCGTTTGATTTCACTCTTTTCGACTTCTTTCATGACAAATGGCTCTAAAAACAGGGGGAATTACTACAAATGATACACGAATGTGCGCAGGCTTACTTCTGAAACGCTTTTTTTAAGCTGATTCGGGAAATCAGCTCGGTCAGGGAGAGTACCATCGTGGAGCGAACGATCTGCTGGTAACGCTGTTTCTGCATGGCGTACAGCTCAGGATCGCTGGTATCAAAATGCGGTGCCGGGGGCAGGGCGGTGACGCAGTGCAACTCGCCCAGCGGGCCGAGGATCTCATCGTCGGTAAACGCATACTCGTTACCGTCGTGATTCAGCTCTTCACGCAATGCCATCAGCAGTTCGGCATCTTCATACTCGTGACGGCTGATGACGCCCAGGCCATAGATCAGTTTCATACGCACGGATAAATCGCCCAAGGGGCCGTCACCGTCGAGCAACGGTTCAACTGCGTATTTCACCGCGTAGTCGTCTTTGCGAAACACCTGAAGCACCAGGATATTCACCGCCTCGGTTAATAACTCGACGGCGGATATCAGGAAGCTTCGTACGGTTTTGCCAGCATTCAGACGCTCCAGCACACGGTTTTCAAAGGCCTGGGTTTGTTCCATTATTGCCTGCATATCTGACAATCTATCTTCCGGGCACAGGATGACCTGCGCCAGTTCCTGCATCATTTGGTTGCGTTATAAACGTTCACCGCCTCCACAACCACGTTGCTGTTGGCATCCAGACCGGATACCTGCGCCAGCGCGGCCTGTGGACCTTTCTCGGCAATTAGCTGCGCCAGCTCCTGCGCCTGCGGATCTTCTTCGCTGCGGTAGTGCATCGCGGCGGCAATACCCTGAACCAGGTTGCTGTGCGGCAGACCGTATTCCAGGGTGCCGAGCAGCGGTTTGATCAGGCGATCGCCCGCACTCAGTTTGCGCAGCGGCTGACGGCCAACGCGCTCAACGTCATCTTTCAGATACGGGTTTTCAAAACGACCGAGGATTTTCTGAATATATGCCGCATGCTTATCGGCATCAAAACCGTAGCGTTTAATCAGTACCGCGCCGCTCTCATCCATTGCACCTTTTACCACGGCGCGGACGTTCTCATCGAGAATGGCGTCACGAATGGTCTGATGACCGGCTAATTTACCGAGGTAGGCGGTTATAGCATGCCCGGTGTTCAGCGTGAAGAGCTTACGCTCGACAAATGCCATCAGGTTATCAGTTAATTCCATCCCGGCGATCTCAGGCAGCGCGCCCTTGAACTGGGTTTTATCGACGATCCACTCGCTGAAGGTCTCAACGGTTACTTCCAGCGGATCGTTAGTGGCGGATTCTGACGGGGGAACGATGCGGTCCACGGCGGAATCGACAAAGCCGACATGCTCTTCAACCCAGGCTTTATCTTCTTCAGCCACCGCCGCCATAACATGGCCTTTCAGCTGGGTGGTGCCGCGCACCATGTTTTCACAGGCGATAATGTTCAGCGGGGCCTCGTTGCCCTGAGCTTTACGTTTTGCCAGACCTTTCGCCACCGCCGGCGCGATACGCTCCAGAACCACCGGACCGACGGCGGTGGTGACCAGGTCAACCCCGGCAATCAGATCGATAACGTCGTCGCCAATGCTGCTAACCGCGTTCACGCCGCTTACGGTTTCGACCTGCTCGTTTTCACCTACCACATGCACCTGATAGCTATGACGTGCATTCAGGGCATCAAGTACCGTCTGATTTACATCGGCGAATGTCAGCGTAATGCCCGCGTCTGCCAGCAGTTTGCCGATAAAGCCACGACCGATGTTACCTGCGCCAAAATGTAATGCTTTCATAGTATTAACCTTCATCAATGTTTTTACCCGAGAGGGCTGGGGTGAGGAACCACGTTAATTTCCCCTCACCCTAGCCCTCTCCCCAACGGGGAGAGGGAGGTACAGAACTTATTTGTTCAGCAGCGCCAGAACTTCTTCGACGCTGGTGGTGTTAGCCAGACGTTCGATAACGGTCTCGTCGTCCAGGGCATTGGTCAGGCTGGTAATCACCTGGATGTGCTCGTTGTTACGGGCCGCGATACCAATCACCAGACGGGCGATGTCGTCTTCTTCTTCACCGAAGCGCACGCCTGCCGGGTACTGACAGAACACCACGCCGGTTTTCAGGACGCGATCTTTCGCTTCAACCGTACCGTGCGGCACCGCAATGGATTCGCCCAGGTAGGTCGGGGTCAGTTTTTCACGTTCCAGCATCGCTTCAACATATTCTGGCTGAACGTAGCCCCCTTTCACCAGCTGCTCACCGGCGAAGCGAATCGCTTCTTCTTTATGGCTCGCGGTACGGCCAAGGAAGATGTTCTCCGCACCCAGCTTGAACAGGTGGCTGTTGCTCTCGTCGAAGCTGTCCTGCAGGCTGGTACGCACTTTCACTTCGTTATCTTCGTGGCGCTGCGCCGCAACCAGACGTTCGGTCAGGCTGGTGTACAGGCCGCTGTCGAGGAAGTTGGTCAGAGAAATATGCTGCGCCTGCGGTACCTGGCGCATCGCACGCTCGGTCAGATCGCGGTGGGTGATGACCAGGTCAACATCCGGCGGCAGGCTGTTAATCGCGCTGTTGGTTACGGAGATCTGGGTCAGACCCGCATCCGCCACTTTCTTACGCAGGACGCCTGCACCCATGGCGCTGGAACCCATACCGGCGTCGCAGGCGACGATGATTTTACGTACGTGGCTCAGGTCGTTAGAGACATCACCCGCAGCCAGCGGCGTTGCAGCAACACCTTTAGACTGGGATTTCATGTCCTGCATACGACGGGTTGCCGCTTCGATATCGTCTTCTTCTTTCACCTTGCTGGTTTTCAGCAGGATTGCAGAGACCACGAAGGAGACCGCCATGGCCGCGAAGATTGCCGCCAGGTTAGCGAAGTAAGCGCCTTTCGGGGTCATCGCCAGTACCGCCAGGATAGAACCCGGAGATGCCGGAGAAACCAGGCCGCCACCCAGCACGCTCAGTGTGAACACGCCAGTCATACCGCCGAGGATAACGGCGAGGATCAGACGTGGGTTCATCAGCACGTACGGGAAGTAAATTTCGTGGATACCGCCCAGGAAGTGGATGATTGCCGCACCGCCCGCAGACTGTTTAGCGCTACCGCGACCGAAGAAGATGTACGCCAGCAGGACGCCCATACCCGGACCCGGGTTAGCTTCGATCAGGAAGAAGATAGACTTGCCGAGGTCGTGAGACTGCTGAATACCCAGCGGTGAGAAGATACCGTGGTTAATGGCGTTGTTCAGGAACAGGATTTTCGCCGGTTCAACAAAGATGGACGCCAGCGGCAGCATGTCGTGGGCAACCATGAAGTTAACGCCCGCCGCCAGAATTTTGGAGAGCACTTCAACTGCCGGGCCAATGCCGAGGAACGCCAGAATCGCCAGGATCATACCGATGATGCCGGCAGAGAAGTTGTTCACCAGCATTTCGAAGCCGGATTTGATCTTGCCATCGACCCAGACGTCAAATTTCTTAATCGCCCAGCCGCCCAGAGGACCGGCAATCATTGCGCCGAGGAACATCGGCATATCCGCACCGACGATAACACCCATGGTGGTGATCGCACCGACCACGCCGCCACGGTCACCGCCCACCAGACGACCACCGGTATAACCGATGAGCAGCGGCAGCAGATAGGTGATCATTGGGCCAACAAGTTTCGCCAGCGTTTCGTTAGGCAACCACCCTGTCGGAATAAATAACGCGGTGATGATACCCCACGCGATAAACGCGCCGATATTTGGCATCACCATGTTGCTGAGGAATCGACCAAAGCTTTGTACTTTGATCTTAAAATCGGATGACATAAAACACCCCTTCTTCTGTTTACGCAGGCCTTGAGCCCGAGGTTTGTTGTTAATGCGGCGGCAGAGGTTGCCCTGTTCTGATGCGTGAAATCTGGCACTTAATTGTTTAGCTGTCCAGACAGGCTAAATTTGTGTGATCTGAGTCACGTAAATGTAGGGGGTGTGGTGAGAAATGAAGTGATCAATATCACAAAAATGACGTGTAAAAAAAATACAATGAACGCAAAAGCGGCAGTTAAGGCCATTAAATGTGAAACAAATCACATTTCGTCGTCGCGGATTTGTTTCCGTAGTGTGATCAAATCCACAAAAAATTTTTATGCGGATTTCTCTGGATGTGATCGCTGGCAACATCTGCTCTTACAATCGACGCCAGGCTGTAACTCAGCAACACTTATAGCTAAAAAAGCGTAGCGGTAATGTGGTATGGCGAAAAGTTCTAAGCTGGATTAAGCTCAAACTGTAAACTTAAGTCTATTATTATTCAGGATATATTTTGACACGCTTCTAAACTTGCATGGAGATATAAGAAAAAACCATACTCCCCGGCTCTGAAATAATAAGTACATCTTTATGTGCTTAAGAATGAATTAATGTGGCTACTTACCATTTAATTATTTTAATGAGTTTACGATTTATTTAGTGAGGCAAATATGTTTCTCAACTATTTTGCGCTGGGTGTGTTGATTTTTGTCTTCCTGGTTCTTTTTTATGGAATCATCGCTATCCATGACATTCCGTATAACATGGCCAAAAAGCGCAACCATCCCCATGCCGATGCCATTCATACGGCAGGGTGGATTAGCCTGTTTACGCTCCATGCTATCTGGCCGTTTCTGTGGATTTGGGCAACCCTTTATCAGCCCGAACGCGGGTGGGGTATGCAAAACCACATTCAGCCTCCAGACCGTAATCCCGACGTGGATGCGCTGGCAAAGCGCGTAGCCGAGCTGGAACAAAAACTGGCCGCAGTGCCGCCTGTTGCTGATAAGAATACGCCGGAGCACTAATCATGGATCTGTTGATCATTCTGACCTATGCCGCGTTTGCGTGGGCCATCTTTAAAATATTTCGTATTCCGGTAAACCAGTGGACACTGGCGACCGCGACCCTGGGCGGTGTGTTTATTGTTGCCGCGCTTATTTTATTAATGAACTATAACCACCCGTATACGTTCACGGCGCAGAAAGCGGTTATCTCTATTCCGATTACGCCGCAGGTAACGGGAGTTGTTACGGAAGTCACGGATAAAAATAACCAGCTTATTAAAAAAGGCGAAGTGTTATTTAAAATCGATCCGGGCAGGTATAAAGCCCGCGTCGATCGCCTGCAGGCGGACCTGGTGACGGCGACACACAATATTGATGTCCTGAAAGCCCAGCTGGCGGAAGCCCAATCGAATACCACCCGCGTGTCGGCCGAACGCGATCGTCTGTTAAAAGACTATCAGCGTTATGTAAAAGGCAGCCAGGCGAAGGTGAATCCCTTCTCTGAAAGCGATATTGATAACGCGCGGCAAAATTACCTGGCGCAGGACGCCATGGTGAAAGCGTCGGTGGCGGAACAGGTTCAGATCCAGAGCCAGTTAGAGAGCATGTCTAACGGTGAGCAGTCGCAGATTGCCTCCCTGCGCGCCCAGTTAGCGGAAGCGCAATACAACCTGGACCAGACCGTCATCCGTGCGCCGAGCAACGGCTACATCACCCAGGTGCTGATTCGCCCAGGTACTTACGCGGCTTCACTGCCGCTGCGTCCGGTGATGGTCTTTATCCCTGAGCAGAAACGCCAGATTGTGGCGCAGTTCCGCCAGAACTCGTTACTGCGTCTGAAACCAGGCGATGAAGCCGAAGTGGTATTTAATGCCCTGCCGGGCCAGGTCTTCTCCGGTAAGCTGACCAGCATTCTGCCGGTGGTGCCCGGCGGTTCCTACCAGGCGCAGGGGGTGCTGCAGGCGCTGACGGTGGTGCCGGGTACCGACGGTGTGATTGGTACCATCGAACTGGATCCGAACGTCGACGTGGACGCCCTGCCTGACGGTATCTACGCCCAGGTGGCGGTCTATTCCGATCACTTCGCCCACGTTTCCGTGATGCGTAAAGTCCTGCTGCGTATGACCAGCTGGATGCACTACCTCTATCTCGATCATTAATCCCCAAAAAGGCAGGTATGCGATCCGCGTACCTGCCTTTTTTTCTATGCCTGGGCCATACTTATCCTTTTGTTGGCGGATAAGGAGCAGGCAATGAAACTCATCGGCAGTTATACCAGTCCCTTCGTGCGTAAAATCTCCATTCTCCTGCTGGAGAAAGGCATCACTTTTGAATTTATTAATGAACAGCCCTATCAGGCTGAAAGCGGTGTCGCGCAGTACAATCCCCTGGGCAAAGTCCCGGCCCTGGTCACCGACGAGGGTGAGCACTGGTTCGACTCGCCGATCATTGCCAGCTACATCGAACTGCTGGATATCGCCCCGGCTATGATCCCCCGTGAACCCAAAGCGGCGCTCGTTATCCGGCAAATTGAGGCGCTGGCGGACGGGATTATGGATGCGGCGCTGGCTTCCGTGCGTGAACAGGCCCGTCCGGCGGCACAGCAGTCTGAAACGGAGCTGCTGCGCCAGCGCGAAAAAATTGTCCGTAGCCTCGACCACTGTGAACAGCTGATCCGCGAGGGGAAAATTGCCACCGACAGCGTCAATCTGGCGACCATCGCTATCGCCTGCGCCATCGGCTACCTCAATTTCCGCCGCGTTTCGCCAGGCTGGTGCGTCGATCGTCCGCTGCTGGTGAAGCTGGCGGAAACCCTCTTCCAGCGCGAAAGTTTCGCCCGCACCGAACCGCCAAAGGCTTGACGTAGCCCGTTAACACTTCCCTGCCGGACGCGGTACAATCCCTCCTGACATTGACTCCCTCTCCCGTCGGGAGGGGGGAAGATACCTAACCGTCAGGCGCATTCATGACTACTCAGCACGCTCTCTACAGCCAACTCCCCGCGACCGATCGTCTGCTTCGCGATGCCCGTCTTACTCCCGTTATTGCCCGCTTTGGTCACAGCCGAACGGTGAAGACCTTGCGCCTGCTCCAGGACGAAGCCCGCGCCGGGATTCGCGCCGACAATCGCCTGCCGGCCTGGTGTGACGACTGGGCGCAGGAGACCGAAAAACGGCTGGCGCAGGATGAAGCCCAGGGGCTGCGGCAGGTGCTGAACCTGACGGGCACGGTGCTGCATACCAATCTGGGGCGCGCGCTGCTGGCTGATGAGGCGGTTGCCGCCGTTACCCAGGCGATGCAGGTCCCGGTGACCCTGGAGTACGATCTCGACGGCGCCGGACGCGGCCACCGCGACCGGGCCCTGGCGGGGCTGCTGTGCCAGCTCACCGGGGCGGAAGATGCCTGCATCGTGAATAACAACGCTGCGGCGGTGCTGCTGATGCTCGCTGCCACCGCGAGCGGTAAAGAGGTGGTGGTCTCGCGCGGTGAGCTGGTGGAGATTGGCGGCGCGTTTCGCATCCCGGATGTGATGACCCAGGCCGGGTGCCAGCTTCGGGAGGTGGGCACCACCAACCGTACCCACGACCGGGATTACGCCGCAGCCATCAATGAAAATACCGCCCTGCTGATGAAGGTCCACACCAGTAATTACCAGATCGAAGGCTTCACCCACGCCGTCGATGAGGCGGAGCTGGTGCGCATCGGGCAGGAGAAGGGCGTGCCGGTGATTGTCGATCTGGGCAGCGGTTCGCTGGTGGATCTCACCCGCTACGGCCTGCCAAAAGAGCCGATGCCGCAGGCGCTGATTGCCGCAGGCGTCAGCCTGGTGAGCTTCTCGGGGGACAAATTGCTGGGCGGTCCGCAGGCCGGGATTATCGTCGGCAGGCGCGATCTGATTGCCAGATTGCAACAGCACCCGCTGAAACGCGCCCTGCGGGCGGATAAAATGACCCTCGCCGCGCTGGAGGCGACCTTGCGCCTCTATCTCCACCCGGAGACGCTGGCCGAACGGCTGCCGACGCTGCGCCTGTTGAGTCGCGATGCCGCCGCTATTCACCGTCAGGGGGAGCGGCTGCTGACGCAGGTCGCCGCCCACTACCCGGACTTTGAGGTTCGTGTGGAAGATTGCCTGTCCCAGCCGGGCAGCGGATCGCTGCCGGTAGATCGCCTGCCGGGCGCCGCCCTGACCTTCACCCCGCGCGACGGGCGCGGCGGTCAGCTGGATGCGCTGGCGTTGCGCTGGCGATCGCTGCCCGTGCCGGTGCTGGGGCGGATCAAGGACGGGCGACTGTGGCTGGATTTACGCTGTCTGGAAGATGAAGCACTGTTTCTGGAGATGTTGTTGAAATGATTATTGCCACTGCCGGTCACGTTGACCACGGCAAAACGACGTTGTTGCAGGCGATCACCGGCGTCAACGCCGACCGCCTGCCGGAAGAGAAAAAGCGCGGCATGACCATCGATCTGGGTTATGCCTACTGGCCGCAGCCGGATGGCCGGGTGCTGGGGTTTATCGACGTGCCGGGGCACGAAAAGTTTCTGTCCAACATGCTGGCGGGGGTGGGCGGCATCGATCGCGCCCTGCTGGTGGTGGCCTGCGATGACGGGGTGATGGCGCAGACGCGCGAGCACCTGCAGATCCTCAATCTGACCGGCAATCCGCAGCTGACGGTGGCGCTGACCAAAGCCGACCGCGTCGATGACGCCCGGGTGGAGGAGGTGCGCGAAGAGGTGCTGGCCACCCTGCGCGACTATGGCTTCGCGGATGCGACGCTGTTTGTCACCGTCGCCGCCGAGGGGCGGGGAATAGATGCCCTGCGCGCCCATCTGCAACAGCTTCCTGACCGCGCCCATGCGGATCATCACCGTTTTCGCCTGGCTATCGACCGCGCCTTCACCGTGAAAGGGGCGGGGCTGGTGGTGACCGGTACGGCGCTCTCTGGCGAAGTGCGCGTGGGCGACAGCCTGTGGCTGACCGGAGTTAATAAGCCGGTGCGTATTCGTGGCCTTCACGCGCAGAATCAGCCTGTCGAACAGGCCCACGCCGGGCAGCGCATCGCCCTGAACCTGGTGGGCGATACGGAAAAAGCCGAGCTTAACCGCGGCGACTGGCTGCTGGCCGAAGCACCACCGGAGCCGACCACGCGCGTGATTGTCACCCTGCAGAGCGACGTGCCGCTCACCCAGTGGCAGCCGCTGCATATTCACCATGCCGCCAGCCACGTTACCGGCCGCGTCTCGCTGCTGGAAGGCCGTCTTGCGGAGCTGGTCTTCGATACCCCGTTGTGGCTGGCCGACAACGATCGTCTGGTGCTGCGCGATATCTCTGCCCGCGTCACCCTGGCCGGGGCGCGGGTCGTGACGCTCAATCCACCGCGTCGCGGGAAGCGTAAGCCGGAGTACCTGAGCTGGCTGGCGACGCTGGCAACGGCGACGGATGACCACGACGCGCTGCTGGCGCATCTGGCGCGCGGGGCGGTTAATCTGGATGAGTTTGGCTGGGCACGCCAGCTCAGCGGGGAAGGTCTGCGCCAGCTGGTCCAGCAGCCGGGTTTTATCCAGGCCGGTTCCAGCCTGCTCAATACCCCTGTTGCCGCCCGCTGGCAGCGTAAAATTCTGGATGTGCTGGCGACCTACCATCAGCAGCATCAGGATGAGCCCGGACCCGGACGTGAGCGCCTGCGTCGCATGGCGCTGCCGATGGAAGATGAAGCCCTGGTGCTGCTGCTGATCGAGCGGATGCGCGAGAGCGGGGAGCTGCACAGCTACCACGGCTGGCTGCATCTGCCGGATCATAAAGCGGGCTTTACCCCGGAGCAGCAGGCCATCTGGCAAAAAGCGGAGGCGCTGTTTGGGGACGAACCCTGGTGGGTACGTGACCTGGCGCGTGAAACTGCCACCGACGAGCAGACCATGCGTCAGGTGTTGAAGCATGCGGCGCAGCAGGGGCTGATCACGGCGATCGTCAAAGATCGCTATTACCGCCACGATCGCATCGTCACCTTCGCCAACCTGATCCGGGAGCTGGACAGCGAGCGCGGCTCCACCTGCGCGGCGGATTTCCGCGATCGGCTTAACGTCGGGCGCAAGCTGGCGATCCAGATCCTCGAGTACTTCAACCGCATTGGCTTCACCCGCCGCCGAGGCAACGATCACCTCCTGCGTGACGCACTGCTCTTTAGCGGGGAGGCACAGCCTTAGGTCTCGCTTCTGGCAAGCTTCTGTTTTGCCAGCCACACGGCGCCCAGCCTGCCCGCCTGGTTACCCAACTGGCAGGGCAGGATCGGCACCTGCAGCGATTCCCACTCTTCAAAGGTTCGCAGGTGCCTGTCGAGCAGTTGATAAATTTTCTCCTGCTCGCTGATACCGCCGCCAATCAGCACTACCTGCGGGTCGAACATCGAAATCACGCTGTAGACCCCGCGCGCCAGAAACAGCGCCCACTCTTCAACGGCTTCGCGCAGGTGCAGGTCGTTCTCCATGCGCTCAAACAGCTCTTCGCCTTTCGGCATATCATCCCCGGAAACCCCCAGCGCCCGGCGGCAGGTCTCCATCAGCCCTTTGGCCGAGGCGACCTCATGCATCCCTTCGCCGTTCTTACCGACCGGTATCACCCCGAACTCCCCGGCGCGGTAGTGCGAGCCGCGATAGAGATCGCCCCCGAGCACAATGCCGCCGCCGATCCCGGTACCGAGCGTCATGCAGACAAAATTCTCATACTCACGCCCCGCGCCGCGCCAGCGCTCACCCAGGGCGGCGCAGCTGGCGTCATTGTCGGCCACCAGCGGCAGATCGGTCAGCTCTGCGAAAAGGTCATACAGGTTGACATTATCCAGGTACTCCAGCGCGCCCGCTTTCGCCGCCTCGCCGGTATGGGTATTGATGTGCCCCGGGATGCTCACTCCGATCGCCACGATCTCATGTTCGTCCTGGTAAGCTTTGACCACCTCACGCCACTGTTTTTTGAAACTCTCTTCATCCTCTGGCGTATCAAATTGATCGGTGGTGAGTTCGTTGCCGTCCTCGTCGATCACGCCGTGTTTAATGTGGGTTCCGCCCACGTCAAAGCCGATAAAAAGCCGCATTTATCCTTACCTCCGCCCGGTTTATGCGCTTTAAGTATGGCTCAGCGCCGGAAACCAAACGTAAAGTAAGGTAATGCGTGAAGGGGCTCGCAAAGCAGATGACAACTGGCGATATTTTCACCGTCGCGGTCTACCTTTGAATGACACTACACACAAGGAGACAGTCATGACGAACAACCCTCCATCAGCACGTATTCTACCTGGCGAATATGGTTTTCCTCTCAAGCTTAAAGCCCGTTATGACAACTTTATCGGCGGCGACTGGGTTCCTCCGGCCGACGGCGATTACTACCAGAACCTCACCCCGGTGACCGGCCAGCCGCTGTGCGAAATCGCCAGCTCCGGGAAGCGCGATATCGATCTGGCGCTGGACGCCGCCCATAAAGCGAAAGAGAAATGGGCGCACACCTCGGTGCAGGATCGCGCCGCGGTATTGTTCAAAATCGCCGATCGCATGGAGCAGAATCTGGAGTTGCTGGCAACGGCAGAAACCTGGGACAACGGGAAACCGATCCGTGAAACCATGGCCGCCGACGTGCCGCTGGCTATCGACCATTTCCGCTATTTCGCCTCCTGTATTCGTGCTCAGGAAGGGGGGATCAGCGAGGTGGATAAAGACACCGTGGCCTATCACTTCCATGAGCCGCTGGGCGTGGTCGGGCAGATCATCCCCTGGAATTTCCCGCTGCTGATGGCCGCCTGGAAAATGGCCCCCGCGCTGGCGGCAGGGAACTGCGTGGTGCTGAAGCCGGCGCGCTTGACGCCGCTGTCGATACTGCTGCTGATGGAAGTGGTGGGCGACCTGCTCCCGCCGGGCGTGGTGAACGTGGTGAACGGCGCGGGTGGCGAAATCGGTGAATATCTGGCGACCTCCAAACGGATTGCCAAGGTGGCGTTTACCGGCTCCACCGAAGTGGGCCAGCAGATCATGCAGTATGCGACCCAGAACATCATCCCGGTGACGCTGGAGCTGGGCGGTAAATCGCCGAACATCTTCTTCGCCGACGTGATGGACGAAGAGGACGCCTTCTTTGATAAGGCGCTGGAAGGCTTTGCGCTCTTTGCCTTCAACCAGGGCGAAGTCTGTACCTGTCCAAGCCGGGCGCTGGTACAGGAGTCCATTTACGAGCGCTTTATGGAGCGCGCCATTCGCCGCGTGGAGTCGATCCGCAGCGGCAACCCGCTGGATAACGTCACCCAGATGGGGGCGCAGGTCTCCCACGGGCAGCTGGAGACGATCCTCAACTACATCGATATCGGCAAGAAAGAGGGGGCGGATATCCTGACCGGCGGACGGCGCAAGATGCTGGACGGTGAGCTGAAAGAGGGGTACTACCTCGAGCCGACCATCCTCTCCGGTAAAAACAACATGCGCGTCTTCCAGGAGGAGATCTTTGGCCCGGTGCTGGCGGTAACCACCTTCAAAACCATGGAGGAGGCGCTGGAGCTGGCTAACGATACGCAGTATGGCCTGGGGGCGGGCGTCTGGAGCCGTAACGGCAATCTGGCGTATCAGATGGGGCGCGGGATCCAGGCGGGTCGCGTGTGGACCAACTGCTATCACGCTTACCCTGCCCATGCCGCGTTTGGCGGGTATAAGCAGTCGGGTATTGGCCGTGAAACGCACAAGATGATGCTGGAACACTACCAGCAGACCAAGTGCCTGCTGGTCAGCTACTCCGACAAACCGCTCGGCCTGTTCTAACCTTTCAGCGCAGGCCGCCCATGGGTGGCCTGCTCAATCTGCTTACGCAGGGTATTCAGCACGCCATCCAGCACAAACTGCACCCGCCACGGCTGATAGTCACGTTTACGGAAGATAGCCACCAGATCCAGCCACCACTCCTCCTGATGGGTGAAACAGGGCACCATCAAGCCCTGTTCAATCTCCTTGTTCAGGCTCTCTTTGGGCGCAAAGACGATCCCCAGATGATTGCGCGCCAGTTCCAGCGCCGTCTGGGTGTTGTCGCAAATATAGTTTCCGGTGACTTTATAATCCTGGACCTGCTTGCTGTGATTCGAGCGAAAACGCCAGATGTTAGCGTCATCGACGATCATTGAATCAATAAGAATGCAGGAGTGGTTAATTAAATCGTCAGGGTGATTAATAGGGTGCTTCTTAATATATTCTGGGGTGGCAAAAGCGGTAACAGAATATTTCGTTAAGGTCGTGGCAACCAGGTTTTCATCTTTTGGTTGAGCATAAGAAATTAAAATGTCGCAATCGTCGGGAAAAATGACGCCTTCGAAATATTCATTCCGGTCGAGGTTGCAGGTTTTCAGGCTAATGCGAATATCGCCGATATTTTCGATCTCATGAACTACGTGGCGGGCCAGATAGGTAATGATCCCCGTCGGCCCATAAATGGTCACCTTGCCGCGTTTTTCATGCTTATAATCTGCAATAAAATTAACCAGTTGATCGTTCTTTTCCAGCGAGGCGTTGATGAAGGGCAGCAGCGCCTCGCCGAACTGGGTAAGCGCCAGATGGCGGGTGGTGCGCTCAAACACCTTCAGCCCAACGCGGGTCTCAAAATCAGAGAGATATTTACTCACATTGGCCTGGGCCATGCCTAACAATGCGGCAGCGTCACCGATACTGTGCGTCGCGGCAATGACGGAAACAATTTTTAATTCTCTTGGTTTGATTTGCAGCTTGTTCATTGCCTGACGCTCATCTATATGAATTTATATATAATATTATACGAATATCAAAATTGCATTGCGATTTTTGTAACCATTATTATGCGCCGGGTCGTATGACATTTAATGGATTACAAACAATGAAGTTTAAAAATAATTTACTTATCGCGGCCGCTTTATTTACGGCGACGTCCGCAATGGCCGATGATTTTTCAATTGGCGCGGGCGCCGTGTTTAATGAGTCGCCATATAAAGGCTATAACGAGAATGTCTCCGCTGTCCCGTTAATTAGCTACGAAGGGGAACACTTCTACGTGCGTCAGGCTACCGGCGGCTGGATCGTCTGGAAAGATGCCAAAAACGAACTCAGCCTGACTGCCTCCTGGATGCCGCTGAGCTTCGACCCGGAAGACAACGACGACCATGCCATGAAGCAGCTGGACGAGCGCAAAGCCTCCGCGATGCTGGGCGGTGCGTACTACCATCACGAAAGCTGGGGTAGCCTGAAATTTGCGATTGCCGCAGATGCGATGGATGAGAGCGGTGGCGTGATGGGTGAAATGTCTTACTTCCGTCCGTTCCGCATGGAGCGCCTGACCCTGACGCCATCGGTGGGCGTGCTCTTCCACGATGAGAGCTTCAACGACTATTACTACGGCGTCTCTGCGAAAGAGTCCCGTCGCAGCGGTCTGCAGCAGTACACCGCAGGTGAAACCGTCACTCCGTATGTGGGTGTGGCTGCCAAATATCAGCTGACGCAGAACCTCTGGCTGAACGCCAGCGCCGTCTATACCGTGCTGCCTGACGACGTGAAAAACAGCCCGATGATCGACCGTGACGACAGCTTCGCGCTGATGACCGGCCTCTCCTGGAAATTCTGAGTTTCCAAAAATCAGCCCTCAGGGACGAGGGCTGCCTCAGCGGTTACTGCTTACGCCTCATCCACCCAGATCCGCATCTCCCCTTCGCCACGGTTCGCCCAGCTAAACCACGGAATAAAGGTCAGGGTCTGCGCCTGTTGCGTGGTGGGTGCCCTGTCGTACTGCCACAGCGGCTGTTGTTCAGCGTCCGCGGCATGGCGGGTAAAGCCTTGCGTCTGGATCAGCATCTTGTGAGCAAAAATCCCTTTGCCTTCAAACAGCTTAAATTCGCTGTGCGCCGGAAGCGCCAGGTTGTGCAGCCCCGCGCCGTTATCCGCTTCTTCAAGACAGTAAACCAGCGGTCCGCGCTGCAGGGCCACTTTCCCGGCCTGCTGGCGCACCTGCGGATTACCGTAAACCCGGCGGACCGGCATCGGCAGGGTTAAGAGCAGCGTATCGCCCTCCTGCCAGCGGCGGGTCAGGTAGAGATAGCCCTGACGCACCTCACCCGTAACGGCTTCGCCATTCAGCGTCAGCCGTGGCGCGTCGCACCAGTCCGGCAGACGCAGGGCCAGGGTATGGTCGATGGCAACAGGTGAGACGATCTCGATTTTGACCTGCTCCTGCCACGGATAATTGCCGCTAATCCGCACCTGCAATTCCTGCCCGCCCACCGGGAACGCCATGCTGTTGCCGATGTAGAGGTTAATAAACAGGGCGTCGTCGCGAAGGGTATAGATGTAGTGACCAATCGAGGTCAGGACGCGGGCGATGTTCGGCGGACAGCAGGCGCAGCCGAACCAGCGCTGGCGAACCGGCTTCACGTGATCGTAGATATGGTTAAACTTCAGCGTCTTCGGATGCACTTCCAGCGGATTGACGTAGAAGAAGTGCTTGCCGTCCAGCGCCATGCCGCCGAGAACGGTGTTGTAGAGCGCGCGCTCCATCACGTCGGCGTACTGGCTGTTGGCCTCCATCTCAAGCATCCGGCGGGCAAACATCATCAGGCCGATCGAGGCGCAGCTTTCGGCATACACGGTGTCGTTGGGCAGATCGTAATCGCTGCTGAAGGCCTCGCCGCTGCTCTGGGAGCCAATCCCGCCGGTGATATACAGCTGGCGTCGGGCCATATTGTTCCACAGGCGCAGGCAGTCCTGGCGTTTGCCTTCATCCTGGCTCAGACGAGCCAGGTGCGCGACGCCGGTCATCAGATAGACGAAACGCACCGCATGGCCGATCGCCGTTTGCTGTTCGGCCAGCGGCTGATGCGCCTGGCTGTAGGCTTTATCCTGCACCATCCACGCCGGGCCGTAGGTGTTCCAGTAGGAGGTTTTGCCCCGCTTCTCATATTCAATGTCGTAGAAGTGCGGCTGGGTGCCGCGCTCCTCGACGAAATACTTCACCAGCGCCAGATAGCGCGGCTCCTGGGTGACATCGAACAGGCGCATCAGCGCCAGCTCGATCTCCGGGTGGCCGGGATAGCCGTGCAGCTGCTGCTCGCCCGGGCCAAAGACGCTGTCGATATGGTCGGCCAGCCTGCACACCACCTCCAGCAGACGGCGTTTGCCGGTGCCCTGGAAGTAGGCCACGCCTGCTTCAATCATGTGTCCGGCGCAGTAAAGTTCATGGCACTCCGCCAGATTGGTCCAGCGTTCTTCCGGCGCTTTTACCGTGAAGTAGGTGTTCAGATAGCCATCGTCGCACTGCGCGGCGGCCACCAGCTCGATCACCTCATCGGCGGTCTTTTCCAGTTCCGCGTCGGGCTTCTGGCACAGCGACCAGGCGACCGCCTCCAGCCATTTCGCCACGTCGCTGTCCTGAAAGACCATTCCGTAAAACTCACCGCTCTGCTGGCCTGCCGCGATGCGAAAGTTGCTGATGGCATGGCTCGGTTCGGCCTCCTCGATGCGATCGTTCAGGGCATCCCACTGGTAGGGAATAACGACGTCGCGCACCAGCTGTTGATACTGCCCCAGAAACGGGTCGCTGATTTTCAGTTTATGCAGGTCGGGTTCCATTATGGACATCATGTTCTCCTCAGGAGTGAGCGTGACGCTGGCGCAGGTCGGTGGCAATGCGCGCCATCATCGGGTTATCGAGTCGGCACTTGCGGATCGCCAGCGCCAGCAGCAGATGGAAAAGGGCAGGTAGCAGGGTTTCCATGGCGGTGATGCCCTGCAGCGAGGCGGGTGTCTGGTTGCCCGCGCCCGGCTGGTAGGCCACAAAGATAAACACCAGGCTGATGATCCCGGCGCTGGAGGCCCAGGCCAGCTTGATAAAGAACAGGTTAAAGGCGAAGTTCATGCCGGAGGAGCGCACGCGGGTTTTCCACTCGCCGTAGTCATCGGCAAAGGCCATCAGCGCGAAGTGCAGCGGCAGGGTAAAGCCGAGGATCACGCCGTTCGCCAGAATAACCACCAGCCACAGGGTCTGATGCGCCGGGCCGCCTGGCAGGAACCACATCCCCAGCGCCAGTACTGCCAGCACCAGGTTGGTGTAGTAGTAGAGTTTGACGGTATCGCTGCGGCGCGACAGCAGGTTAACGATCACCGCCCCCAGAATGGCGGCAAAGGTCACCATGGTGAAGAACAGCGAGGTGTAGGCGGTGCTGCCTTCCAGCACGTAGGTGATGAAATACATATAGCCGCCGCCGCGAATGTTAAAGACGTTGATCAGCAAGAAGGACATCACCAGCATCAGCAGCAGCTGGTCGTTCTGACGCAGACCGGCGAGGTGCTCCTTGAGCGTAAATCTTCCCATCATCGCCAGCGGTACCCGCTCGCGCACCCAGAAGAAGCAGCACAGGAACATCACCACCGCAATGGCGCACAGCACCCCGACGCCCAGCTGATACCCCTGCGCTACGTTGCCCTTGCCGAGCAGATCAACCAGCCAAGGCAGGCCGACGGAGACCAGGAAACCGGCCACGCCGCACAGCACAAAGCGCCAGGACTGGCAGGAGAGCACTTCGCTGTGGCGGGTGGTCATGGTGTTGATCAGCGCGCAGTAGGGCACGTTGATGGCGGTATAACCCACCGAGAGCAGCAGATAGGTGCCGAAGGCCCAGGCGATTTTGACCCCCATGCCCGCGTCCGGCACGGTGAAGGTCAGC
Organism: Enterobacter sp. MF024; assembly: GCF_005843915.1. Taxonomy (NCBI): domain Bacteria; kingdom Pseudomonadati; phylum Pseudomonadota; class Gammaproteobacteria; order Enterobacterales; family Enterobacteriaceae; genus Enterobacter; species Enterobacter sp. MF024. The sequence goes on from NZ_VCBB01000017.1 coordinate 103,292, forward strand.
ACGCCGATAATGCCAATCGGCAGGGCGACCCAGAGCTGCCACGGGCGAAAGCGCCCCCAGCGGCTTTGGGTCCGGTCGGCGATGACCCCCATTACCGGATCGGATATCGCATCAAACACGCGCAGGGCGATAAACAGCGTACCGACCAGCGCCGGGGTTAAGCCAAAGACATCGGTATAGAAAAAGGTCAGGAAGTTCATGATCAGACAGGTGATCACCGTTCCGCCGGCATCGCCCAGGCCATAGCCGATTTTTTCTCGCACCGTCAGGCGATCGTTGACGGTCTGTTGGGCAAGCTCTGTCTGTGTAATCGGAGTAGAAGTCATGAGGTAACTCCTCGGGTTATCGGATTTTTTATGTTGTTTTGCAGAGTACCCGATTAATTTTGCACTCTTCCCCGGGTCCAACAAGGGAAGGGAAAAGTATAAAAAGATAAGGATTCCGACCTTGTTCGCAAAATGTGATTTAGATCGGGAAGAAGGGGAAATAGCTGTTAATAATCAGGGATAAAGAAAAATAAATCGTTCATTAATAGCGAGAAAGTGAATAACCATGCTCGAATTATCCATAGCGCTTCCGCTTCAGGTGCAAAACGGCGGCTACTTCATCTCCCGGGGCGTAGGGCGACACCCGGCGCGCAGGCTCGACTCGTGGGAAATCATCTTTGTGGAAAAGGGGACGTTAACGATCCAGGAGGAGACAACGGTTTTTGAAGTCCATGCGGGGGAAAGTTTGCTCCTCTGGCCTCATCGTCGGCATAAAGGTATCGAGGATTTTCCCGCCGACTTACGCTTTTACTGGCTGCATTTTGAGGTGCAGGAACAGGCCTCAGCGTCACCCTGGAGCACGCTGCTGTCGGTGCAGCAGCATGGTAAAACAGGCGATCCGCAGGCGATGACCGCACTTTTCCGCCAGTTTCTGAGCGAACAGGAGAAACTTCAGCGCAGCCCGGCGCTGGAGTTTATTTTGCTGCTGATCCTCCAGCAGCTCTCCCTGACGGCCGGGCAGGAGCCGTCGCCGGATGAAGCGGGCGTCAACCTGGCGTGGAAGGCGCGGCAGCTGATCGGCACCCAGTTTCACCTGCCGCTCTCGACGTCGCAGCTCGCCCGGGAGCTGCACTGCAACGCCGACTATCTCGGGCGGGTGTTTCGTCGGGTCTTTCATCTGACGCTGACCGAGGCTATCCACCGTCAGCGGGTCAGGGCTGCGGAAAAGTTACTCCTCAACGACGCCGTGTCGCTCAAGGAGGTCGCGATGCGCTGCGGGTTTAACGATGTAGGCTATTTCCGGCAGATCTTTCGCAAACACACGGGGCTAACGCCCGGCGTCTGGAAGCGTCGCTACTGCAAGGAGCACATTAATTCCGCCTGATCACTGCCCGTAATAGGCATTCGCCCCGTGCTTGCGCAGATAGTGTTTATCCAGCAATTCCTGCTGCATCACCGGCAGTTGCGGCGAGAGCTGGCGCGAGAACAGCCCCATATAAGCGCACTCCTCCAGCACCACGGCGTTGTGCACCGCATCGGCGGCATCTTTGCCCCAGGCAAACGGCCCGTGAGAGTGGACCAGCACGGCCGGGATCTGCATTGGGCTTAAGTCGCGCTCCTCAAAGGTTTTAATGATCACTTCGCCCGTCTGATATTCGTATTCGCCCTCAATTTCTGCCGGGGTCATCAGGCGCGTGCAGGGGATGGTGCCATAGAAATAGTCGGCATGCGTCGTACCCCAGGCCGGTAAATCCATCCCCGCCTGGGACCAGATGGTGGCATGGCGGGAATGGGTATGCACGATCCCGCCAATCTCCGGATAACGACGATAGAGCGCCAGATGGGTCGGGGTATCGGAAGAGGGCTTTTTACTGCCCTCCACCACCTGCCCTGTGGCGATATCCACCACCACCATATCCTCCGCGGTCATCACGTCGTACTCCACGCCGGAGGGTTTGATCACCATCAGCCCGCTCTGGCGGTCAACCGCGCTGACGTTGCCCCAGGTAAAGGTCACCAGCTGGTGGGCGGGAAGGGCCAGATTTGCCGCCAGCACCTCGGTTTTGAGTTGTTCTAACATGTCATGCCTCCTTCCTGCATACGGGCTTCAATCCAGCGCCGTGCCTGAATGATCTCCAGCACCGGCTCTTTGGCTTTTTCGGTCCACATTTCAATCAGAAATGCGCCGCGATAGTTCAGCTTATTCAGCGTGTTAAAGGTGCCAACAAAATCGACGCAGCCCTCGCCAAAGGGCACATCGCGGAACTGGCCGGGGCTTTGCTCGGTGACGGGCTGGGTATCTTTCAGGTGGATCGCGGCGATGCGGTCAATGCCCAGCGTCAGCTCGGCGGTGACGTCGTTGCCCCAGGCGCTCAGGTTGCCGATATCCGGGTAAACGCTGAACCACGGCGAGGCGAGCATCTCGTCCCACTTTTTCCACTTGCTGATGGAGTTCATAAACGCGGTATCCATGATCTCTACCGCCAGCATCACCTGCGCAGCGGCGGCCTGCTCGACGGCCCACGCCAGCCCTTCGGCGAAGCGCTGCTGCGTGCCCTCGTCATGCTCTTCGTAGTAGACGTCATAACCCGCAAGCTGGATGGTGCGAATGCCTAAATCCCGGGCCAGCCTGATGGCTTTGGTCATGATCTCGCGGGCGCGCTCGCGCACAGTTTCATCGCGGCTGCCAAACGGGAAACGACGGTGGGCAGACAGGCACATCGACGGGATCGCCACGCCGGTTTCCAGCATCGCTTCGACCAGCGACGCCCGCTGCGTGGTACTCCACTCGAGGCGCGACAGACGCTCGTCAGTCTCGTCGACCGACATTTCAACAAAATCAAAGCCGCAGCTTTTCGCCAGAACCAGACGCTCAGGCCAGGTGAGTGCTTTCGGCAGCGCTTTTTCATAAATACCCAACGGATGCTGGCGCATGGTTACGCTCCCCAGATGTCGCGGATTTGCGAATGGAATGTCTGTGCCACCTGAGGTGGATTTGCGGCGCCTGCCAGCGCGCGCCCGGCGATAAAGGCTTTGACGTTGATCTGCTTAAACAGCGGCAGGTCGGCGGGGGTGATGCCGCCGGTGATGGAGAGTTGTAAACCCACATCGGAAAGCGCCTTCATTTTAGCGAGATCGGCCTCTCCCCACTGCTGACCGCTGGCCTGCGCGTCGCGTCCGCGATGGTAGATTGCCTGCTTCACGCCGACGCGATACCACGCCCGGGCATCATCCAGAGTCCAGTTACCAAACAGTTCCATCTGGATTTCACCGCCGCAGCGCTGGGCCACCTCATGGCCTTTTTCGACGGTGGCCAGCGGCGCGGCACAGATGATGGTCATCCAGTTCGCGCCTGCGCCAAACGCCTGCTCCGCCAGCGTTTCTCCGGCATCGGCCACTTTCCAGTCGGCGACGATAATTTTATCCGGGCACTGCTCGCGCAGCGCACGCACGGCGTTCAGCCCTTCGGTCAGACACAAAATGGTGCCCGCCTCGACGATATCGACGTGATCGGAAAGCGTCGCAACATCGTTTTGTGCGGCCTGAAGTGAGGTGTGGTCGAGCGCCAGCTGCAGTAATGGTCGGCTCATAGGTCGTGCTCCTTAACCTGGGCGTGATAGCCCTGTAGTGCTGAAATGAGTAACTGGTAGCGCTGATATTTGCGCTGGTAGGCCGCGTGGGCGCCCATGTCGGGTTCAATGACCCGGATGTCATGTTTAAGGGCGCGCTGGGCGGCATGAAAATCGGGATAAACGCCGATACCGACCAGGGCGGCCAGTGCCGCACCGGAACAGCCGGTCTCTTCCACCTGCGGCAGTTCAATGGCCAGGCCGCTGACGTCCGCAAGCATTTGCATCCACACATCCGAATGGGTTGGGCCGCCTGTTACGCGCAGTGCCTGTACGTGGGTAAAGCGTTCAAGCATGCGGTTGAGATGGGTCATGTGGCTGAACACCACGCCTTCGTAGACCGCCTGTAGCAGATGCGCGCGGGTATGCAGCGCCTGCATGCCGTAGAAGCCGCTGGTCATCTCCAGCCCGGCGTTGCTGCCATAGAGGAACGGCAGGAAAAACACATCGCTTTCGGCTTTGGGCAGACCGGCGACGGCGTGGTTGATTTCACTGAACGGCATGTCGCCCCACTGCGCGGTCAGCCACTCGAGGTTGCCGGAAGAGGTAGGGCTGGCTTCGTGAACAATGTACTGCTGCGGATGAACGTAGCGGCCATAGACGTAAGGGAAAGGTTCGTCGTCGCGGATGCCATTGGCAATTCCGCTGGTGACGGCCCAGGTCCCCATCACGGCGTTAAGCGTATGTTCGTCGTGCAGTCCGGCGCAGATCGCGGTGGAAACCACATCAAACAGTCCGCCCACGACGGGCGTGCCCGCCGCGAGACCGGTCAGGGCGGCTGCCTGAGAGGTGATTTCCCCGCAAATTTCTGCTGAACCAACAATGGGCGGCAGTGCGCCATCCATTTCGCTGATACCGAGCCAGCGCGTAAGCTGGGGATCGTACTGGCCGGTGTTCATGTTGTAGAGGTTGGATTCAGAGATGTTGCTCTCTTCACAGCCTTTTACGCCGGTGAGGCACCAGCGCAGATAGTCATGCGCCATCATCACGCAGCCAATCTGCTGATAACGCTGGGGCTCGTTCTCTTTGACCCAGCGCAGGAGCGAGGCCGGATGCCCCGTCCACAATGTCTGACGCGTGTGCGGATACAGTTTTTCGGGAATACCGTCCTGCTGCCAGCGCTGAACAATCACCAGCGCCCGGCGATCGGAAGAGAGCATGGCATTACCCAGCGGCTGGTCGTTTTTGTCCAGCATAAACAGGCCCTTGCCCTGAGCCGATATGCCGACGCCTTTGATCTGCTCGCCGCTGATACGGGCATTTTTGAGCAGCAGAGCGACGGTGGCATGGCAGTGCTGCCAGAGCTGGTGCATATCCCTTTCGGCGTAGCCGGGACGGGGGCTGAGCGTGGCAATCGAGCAGCGCTCAATGGAAATTTCTTTGCCCTGGCTGTTGTATAACCCGGCTTTCAGATAAGTACCGCCACAATCGATACCCAGCCAGAAGGGCTCTTTTTCACTCATCTTTGATTCCCTTATCGCCGGGTGGCGCTTCGCTTACCCGGCCTACGGTTTGGTGCTGCTGTTGCCGGGTGGCGCTACGCTTACCCGGCCTACGGTTCATTGGTGTTGTAGGCCCGTGCAAGCGAAGCGCCGCCGGGCGTTTATTCAGGCCGCACGCTTATGCGGATTCGCCGTGGGATGAGGCTCGGCTCCGGCATCGCATTTCGCCGGGAGCAGCAGGGCCAGCAGCGAGGCCAGCGCCAGCGAAACCGCCAGGCAGTAAACGCCTGCGTCTTTGCTGTACAGGGTGATCAGCACGCCAACGGCATAAGGCCCACAGAACCCACCGAGGTTGCCCAGGGCGTTGATTACCCCGCGTGCGCCGCCCGCCATCTCTGCACTAAACAGACGCGCCGGGATCGTCCAGAACACCCCTGCGGCGGACTGCAGGAAGAAGCCGCAGCCCACCAGCGCGGCATACGCCAGCCAGGTGTTCTCTTTCAGCGCCACGGAGAGGAACATGCAGAGCGCGAAGCCAATCAGCGGCAGGGAGACAAACAGCTTGCGTTTGCCGGTGCGGTCGGAGAGCGTGGAGAAGAGGAACATGCCCGCAATGGCACCGATATAAGGCAGGATGGCGAGCATCCCCACCTGGCCGATGCTGGTGTGGGTCAACTCTTTCAGAATGGTGGGCAGCCAAAGGGTGTACCCGTAAATCCCGGTCTGATAGAAGAAGTTCAGGGCGATCAACTGCCACATGGTTTTGTCGGACAGCACGGCGCTGAGCGAGGCGTTCTTCACCTCTTTACCGGCAATGGCCCGCTGCTCCGCCGCCAGCGTTTGCACCAGATAGTTCTTCTCGGCGTCTGAGATCCAGCGCGCTTCCTGCGGACGGTCGTAAATTGTGTAGGCCCACAGCACCAGCACCAAGATGGACATCAGCCCTTCGATGATGAACAGCCAGCGCCAGTCGAGCGCGGTAATGATCCAGCCCGACAGCGGGGCGGTAATGATCCCGGCAATCGGCACGAACATGATCACAATGGCATTGGCGCGGCCGCGTTCGGCATCCGGGAACCAGTTGCTGATCATGGTGAGCACGACGGGTAACATTCCCCCTTCCGCCACGCCGAGTAAGAAACGCAGCACCAGCAGCTGATACTGGCTGGTGACGAGACCGGTCAGCACTGAGATCACCGCCCAGGCGACCAGTGACCAGCCGATAAACTTTTTACCGCTACCATGAACGGCAATCTTGCCGCCGGGAACCTGCAGGAACAGGTAGCCGATAAAGAAGATGCCGCCCGCGAGGCCCGCCATGGTGGCGGAAATACCTAACTCCTCATCCATACCGCCGGGCATTGCAAAGGCGATATTTACGCGGTCCATATAAGAAATAATACAGGCAATAAGAATAGGAGGGATGATTCTTAGCCAGCGCTGGCGCGGAATTTCCGCTTGTAGGGCATGAGTAGAAATATTCATATTTAATATCTCAGTGAAGGTAACCGGAATACGTCTTTTTTGTATTGTTATCGTGTGGCTTTATTTAAGGCGCTAATGCCGTCGCGCAAAATAGCGATTCGATGACTGACGTCAGCATTAGCATTTATTTCAAGTAATTTAATACCGGAGAATTTCAACGTTGCGGCGCTTGCCGCAGTAAAGAGTGCTTCTGCCTGTTCAGGCGTCATTAAACTTTCGGCACAGAACGAAGAAAACGGCGCGTGCAGATCCTGCCATTCACCGTACTCGCCCTGGGCGGTGGTTCCGGAGAACATCACCGCCCCCAGTTTTCCTGCCCTGAGCGCGGCTTTGACGTGTTCGAGCGGAAGCGTTGTGTTGCGCCCTTCGATAGCCGAACGCGCCCAGTTGATGCGCAGGCTAATATCGGTCTCTTTCACGACCTCCAGCACCTGCTCCAGGGGTAAAAACCCCTTGCGCGGTGACGGGCCGGTCATGGCATCGCAGTGCTCCAGTACCAGATCGCAGGACCAGTCCCAGCCCGCGATTTCCCGGATAGAGCGGGAGAACGCTTCGGTGGCGCGATCAACGCAAGCATTACCCGCCTGCGGTGCCGCCTGCATCTCCAGGGCGATCACCTTGCCCGGAAAGCGACTGTTTACGGCATCAATCTTCTGGTGAAGATGGCGGTAAAATTCGACGCAGGCTTTGCGCTGATCTTCATCAGCAGAGGCAAGGCCAAACGCACCGTTCAGTCCGCGACGGCGCATGGTTTCCATCACCGCTGTTACCACAATTTGCCAGTCGCCCGGCGTATGGCGAAACAGCCATTCGTCGCCCAGAGGATGGAGATTTTCAAGGCACGGTTGTTCCAGCCCGCGAATATGTGGCGTGTCAGAAAGTTCCCGCCAGAAGGCCTGTTCTTCTTGTTCCCCTTTCTGGTGAAACGAGGGTGCGCAGGGGTACGCACCAATAATAAAATCGGTATTGGTCATTTCGCGTTCCTGTATTTATACCCGTCATACTTCAAGTTGCATGTGCGTTGGCTGCGCTCGTTCACCCCAGTCACTTACTTATGTAAGCTCCTGGAGATTCACTCTCTTGCCGCCTTCCTGCAACTCGAATTCTTTAGGGTATATCAGAAAATTACGGTAATTCGCTGATTGCCACTTTCACCACAATTTTACGAATTGCGGTTTCCTTGTTTTTAATACAGGCAGGACGATGAACATCCTGCGGGAAAAATATGGCGTAGCTGCCAGGTATCATTTCGATAAAGGATTCATTTTCACTGTCGTGATAAAAAATAATATCCCGCTGTTCCAGCAATGATTCGCTGATTTTGTTATTTCCGGTATCAATGGCGATACCGATCTTCTCTTCACCCCAGGCCAGGAATTGAATATCCAGATAGCGGCGGTGAACTTCCGGGCGATTCTCGTGCTGCTCCTTAGTGTTAAGGTCAAGCACCTGGGCAAAGATGTTGCGACCGTCAATTTCCACCACCCCTGGCGCCAGCGTGGTGAAATCCGTGGTGCGCAGAAAATCGAGGGCTTTTTCAATCGCCGGCGGCAGGCGGCACGGATTTGGCTGTGAAATATGTCCGAATATCATGGCCCACTCCTTACAGAGACTGGATCTTTGCCCACACGCTGTCGTCAATGGTGATGCCGTTGCGGCGGTTCTCTTCGAGCAGGCGCGTAAATTCATGCCCCGGCAGACGGACGGCGACATTTTCATCGGAACGTTCGGCGGTAGTGATGAAGTCCATAATGCGCTGAAGCTTGGCGTCGCGGGTTGGGCCGTCGATCAACTTGTCGACCTCAATGGCGATAAAGATCTGCGACACGCCGTACTCATCGCTATTGTCCTGGGTCACTTCCGCCACGGAGGATCCGTTGGAGAGCAGGGTGGCGATCATGTCCAGCACGATAGATAAGCCGGAACCTTTCCAGTAGCCCATCGGCAGAATGCGACGGTTTTTTTCGATAACGCCAGGTTCTTTGGTCAGATTGCCCTCATCATCAAACCCGCCGTCCACCGGCAACTCGCGGCCTGCGAGGCGGTTCACCTCCAGCATTCCGTAGGAGAACATCGACATCGACATGTCCACCATGGTGATCGGGCTGGACGGAATGGCCACGATCAGCGGATTGGTGCCGATGCGGCACTCTTTTGCACCCCACGGCGGCATCACGGCGATGGAGTTGGTCCAGCAAATTCCGATATAGCCTTTCTCTGCGGCCTGCCAGCCGTAGCTGCCGCCGCGCATCCAGTGGTTTGCGTTACGCAGTGCCACCAGACCAATGCCGTGATCGGATGCCAGTTCGGTGGCGCGATCCATCATCTTTTTCGCCGTCAGGTTTCCGATGGCGCGCTGGGCATCCCACTGTTCAATCGCGCCCAGCGTGGTGATGCGTTTGGGTTGGGCGTCAGGAATGATATCGCCCGCATCAAGTTGCTGAATAAAACGCGGGAAGCGGTTGACGCCGTGTGAATAGACACCGGATTCCGTCGTGCGGGCAAACATCTCTGCGCAGGCGTCAGCGGTTTCCGCTTTCACGCCGCGAGCGAGCAAAACCCGATTGAACGCCGCTTTTAACTCTTCGAAGGTCACTTTCATCCCTGTTCTCCTGTTCTTTTTAGGGGCAAGTGTGAGTGCTTTTTTATCGCTAAATTTCACTATGCGAAATCTGATTTCAAATATAGCGATCAAATTTTGCCAAATCAACGACATTCACGATTTTCAAAATCAATTAAAATCAACAGGTTGTGTATTTTGTGTTGAGGTCGTGAACTGAGCCACACTTTGCGCTACCATCAGGGCGCGATGAAAAGGAGCAATTTTATGAGCATGAAAGAGAGCGAAATGACGCAAGAAAAAGAGAGGCCAGCAGGTAGCCAAAGCTTGTTTCGCGGCTTGACGCTGATTGAGATCCTCAGCAACTATCCGAACGGTTGCCCACTCGCCCATTTATCTGAACTTGCGGGGCTGAATAAGAGCACCGTGCACCGGTTACTCCAGGGGTTGCAGTCCTGTGGTTATGTTACCCCGGCCCCGGCGGCAGGCAGTTATCGTCTGACCACCAAATTTATCGCCGTCGGACAAAAGGCGCTGTCGTCGCTGAACGTTATCCACGTGGCGGCCCCCCATCTGGAGGCGCTGAATATCGCGACCGGCGAGACGGTGAACTTCTCCAGCCGCGAAGACGATCACGCGATTCTGATTTACAAGCTCGAGCCGACGACTGGCATGCTGCGCACGCGGGCTTATATCGGCCAGCATATGCCGCTCTACTGCTCCGCAATGGGCAAAATCTATATGGCGTTTGGTCACCATGACTATGTGGCGAGTTACTGGGAAAGCCATCAGGAACAGATCCAGGCGTTGACCCGCAATACCATTACCGAACTGCCCGCTATGTATGGCGAACTGGCGGATATCCGTGAGAAGAGCATGGCGATGGACAAAGAAGAGAATGAGCTGGGCGTCTCCTGTATTGCCGTTCCGGTCTTTGATATTCATGGCCGCGTGCCGTATGCCATCTCTATTTCGCTGTCGACTTCACGCATGAAGCAGGTGGGTGAGAAGAACTTGTTAAAACCCCTGCGTGAAACCGCAGAGGCTATCTCCCGTGAGTTGGGCTTTACCGTTAGCGAGTAAACCTCAGGCAATACGCCAGATCGGGTGGCAGATGCCACAAATCTGGCCGCTTTCCCCTGTTTGATCAAAGCGCCAGCGCGCCTCAGTCTGGCACTCTGCATTTTTAAAACGTAGAGGCGGAACAGGAGAATGAACCCGTTTATTGTTGCGGACCCGGCAAAATGTATTGGCTGTCGCACCTGCGAAGTGGCCTGCGTGGTGTCCCATCAGGAGAGTCAGAATTGTGCGGCAGTGACGGCAAGGACGTTCAGCTCCCGCATTCGGGTGGTGAAAGGCGGAACTTTTACTACGGCGGTTACCTGTCACCAGTGTGAAGATGCCCCCTGTGCTAACGTCTGCCCGACCCAGGCGATTCAGCGTGAGAAGGGCGTCTGGCAGGTGGATCAGCAACGCTGTATCGGCTGTAAAAGCTGTATGGTTGCCTGCCCGTTCGGGGCGATGCAGATCACGGCGGATGCGGGGTGGGTTCAGGCCCTGAAGTGCGACCGCTGCTCGCACCGCGAAGGCGGACCCGCCTGTATAGAGGCGTGCCCGACCCGCGCGTTAAGCTGCGTCGATCCTGCCAGATTACGTGCCGAACGGCTGCGTTATCTGGCGTAAATCGCTACTGACCATTTTCCCGCCAGGCGATGTCGATCTCTTCTGCGAGGATCTTCACGCCGGCTTCGATTTTCTCCGGGTCTGGCACGTAATTCATGCGCATGCACTGGTGAGTGTGCGGCCACGGCTTATCCAGGCCCGGGAAGAAGTAATCTCCCGGCACCATCAATACCCCACGCTTTTTCAGGCGCTGGTACAGCAGCTCGGTGGTGATGGGTAGATCCTTAAACCACAGCCAGAGGAAAATCGCCCCTTCGGGTTTGTGGATCAGGCAGCGCTCTTCCGGCAGATAGCGGCGAATGGTCGCGATGGTCTCGTGGACGCGCTGATAATAGAACGGCTTAATCACCTCGTTGGACAGGCGCAGCAGGTCGTTGCGCTTAATCATCTCGCACATCATTGCCGGACCAATTCCGCCAGGGGAGAGGCTGATGATGCCGTTCATATTGGTGATGGCGGTGATGATTTTCTCGTTGGCGATGATGATCCCGCAGCGACTGCCCGGCAGCCCCAGCTTGGACAGGCTCATGCACAACACAATGTTCGGGTTCCACAGCGGGCGCGCTTCGCTGAAGATGATGCCCGGGAAAGGCACGCCATAGGCGTTATCAATCACCAGCGGAATACCGTGCTGGTTCGCCAGCGCATCCAGCTTGATCAGCTCTTCATCGGTGATGACGTTGCCGGTCGGGTTGGTTGGGCGCGAGACGCAGATCATCCCGGTCTCTTCGCCAATATGCAGATGCTCAAAATCGACGTGATACTTGAACTGGCCTTCCGGCAGCAGCTCAATGTTCGGACGCGCGGAGACGAAAAGATCGTCCTCCAGGCCGGAATCGGCATAGCCGATGTACTCCGGCGTCAGCGGGAACAGCACCTTTTTGGTGGTGCCGTCGGCGCGTCGGCCCGCGAAGAGGTTAAATAAGTAGAAAAACGCGCTCTGGCTGCCGTTTGTCAGTGCAATGTTCTGTGGTTCGATCTCCCAGCCGAGGGTGTCGCGCAGCATCTCCGCCAGCGTGGCGAGCAGCTCGGTTTTACCCTGCGGGCCGTCGTAATTGCACAGCGCATCAGTGGCTTTGCCATTTTCCAGCATATCCGCGAGGAGCGTCTGAAAATAGGCGTTCATCTCGGGGATTTGTGCCGGGTTACCGCCGCCGAGCATGATGGCGCCCGGTGTGCGCAGCCCGTCGTTGAGATCCTCCATCAGGCGGGTGATGCCTGAATGGCGGGTGAATTTGTCGCCGAAAAGTGAAAAAGTCATAGCAGGTGTTCTGTCGAGCCTATTCTAAGTGTGGCTCACCATAACGCTACAACTGCGCGGGTGCAAATCAGCGTCGAAACGAAGAAGGGTGGCTTTGTGTTGCCAGTTTGCCATCAGGTAGCGAATTATCCTGCAACCCCCTCTCCTGATGGTAGAGGGGGTTATCGATGACGATCAGCGATTGCCCGCCCACACCACCATCACCTTATCGCCCTGATGCTCACGCACAAAGCCGTAGCCCTGCGGCATCGTCAGCGTGGTTTGCGTGCCTGCGCCCACCGCCGGATGGCGGGCCCGGAACTGGCCGAGCCTTTGCCAGTGGGCGACGGTTTCTGCCTGCGAACCGCTGATATCCTGCCAGTTCATGTCCGAGCGCGTACCCTGTAAGGGGTCGGAGCCCGTTGGGCCAAAGGGTCTTGCTGATTCATCCCCGTAATAGATCTGCACACTACCCGGCGCCAGCAACAGCAGTTCGGCCGCACGCTGGTCGCCCTCGCGGAACAGGCGGGTATCGTGGGAGGAGAGGTAGCTCAGGACGTTAAAGCTCTGCAGCTTCTCTGCCATCTGCTGCCAGGTGAGGTCCATACTGGACAGGCAATCCACCGCTTTGGCCGCCTGCTCCTGATAATCAAAATTGATCATCGCATCGAAGCCATGACGGTAGTAATCGCTCTGCATTACCCCGTGCCCCCAGGATTCACCGGTCATCCAGAACGGCGCATCGTCGAGTTTTTTATCCGGGTTGGCCGCTTTCCATGCCTTTAGCGCCTCACTGGCCTGATCCTTCAGCTGCTGCCAGCCGGCCAGCTCAACGTGCTTCGCGGTATCGACCCGGAAACCGTCAATACCGTATTCACGCACCCATTGGCTCAGCCAGTGGGTGAGGTAATCCCGGGGCGTGTAGCCGTCGATGGCTTTTGCACCGGTATCAGGTTTATGACGATAGAAATTCGGCAGGCCCGATGGGGTGGTGGATTCCGTTTTCAGATCCGGCAGGAAGGCCAGCGACATGGTCAGATCGTCAAAGCCGGGGTTGTCGTAATCGCCAATGTCGGTGCGCACCCACTTCTTGCCCCACCACTTTTCCCAGCCCGCTTTATCGCTGAAGTTGATGTAGTCGTTAAAGCTGTGCCAGCTCTGTCCGGCGGTTGGTTTCCAGTCGGTCCAGCGTTCACCGAGGGTTTTCTTCAGCTCGTCGCCCTGCAGATAGAGGGCACCGAACTGATACTCCTGCATGTCTGCCAGCGTTGCATAACCGGTGTGGTTCATCACCACGTCAAACAGGATACGGATCCCCCGGCGATGGGCTTCATCCACCAGCTGGCGCAAGTCCTCTTCCGTACCCATGTTGGCATCGAGCCGGGTCCAGTCCTGGGTGTAGTAACCGTGATAGGCGTAATGGGGGAAATCCCCCTTTGTGCCGCCGCCGACCCAGCCGTGGATCTGCTCCAGCGGGGAGCTGATCCACAGGGCGTTAACCCCGAGCTGTTGCAGGTAATCCAGCTTGCTGGTGAGCCCTTTCAGATCGCCGCCATGGAAGGTGCCGATCTCCTGCATGCCGTCCTTATGGCGTCCATAGCTGTTGTCGTTAGACGGGTCGCCATTCTCAAACCGGTCGGTAAGGACAAAATAGACGGTGGCGTTTTGCCAGCTGAACGGGGCAGGCTTGTCTGTCTCTGCACGCTCGAGTAACAGCAGGCCGTTGCTGCCCGGTGCAGGTTGCAGGGTGATTTTTCCCTGCTGCACGGTGGCGGTCTGTTTGCTGTAGAAATCCCGCACCACGCTCCCTTCCGGGAAGGTATTGCCGACGTCGAGCGTTAAGGGTTTGCCATCCCATTTGGGGCACTGGCGAACCACCGAGGTCACCGCTTTTTCGCTTGTGCTGGCGACGGTCAACATCAGCGTTGGCGTGCCGGAACGGGTATCAATCCGTGCCTGATAATCACCATCGCGGAAAATGCGCCACTGCACCGGATCGCCTTCGCACGGCTTCAGGGACATCATCTCGTTGAGTTTAATGGCGTTTGTGGGCTGCCAGCACGCCTTGTCAAGATTCAGCGTGAGCGGCCGGGTACCCTTCGTCAGCTTTGCCTGTGACGTGAAAATCCCCGAACCTTCAGCGGTAAAGGCCGGAAAACCCGGGGCGGACCAGTCGGCGCTGGCTATTGCAGGCAAGAACAGAAGAGCGAGAGCAGAACGTTTCATACCATTTTCCTGTCACAGCATTTTGCTCAGTTTGCCATCTATTTTAGTGGGCAAACTCATCCCCTGGCGCTAACGCGCAGGGAGGAGCAAAGAGGGTGAGTGATCTCACGCTAAATACGCAGATTAACTGCGATATTGAGCACATTTTGATGAAAATGATGCTTAAGCGAGCGAATTTCAGGTGACAGGGTTTCGGATTTGGACTATTTCTTTGGATGCTCTTCTCGACTATTTTTGCTAGGATCTGAGATTCGCCTCTCATTTTACGAAAAAAATAAGGTGTTGGAATGTTTCTATCCGACCAGGAGACCTAATGATATCGACTCCCATTCGACGATATGGGGCCGCGATACTCATGTTACTCACCATGGCAATTTCTGGTGAGGTGCTTGCGAAGACGCACACGGATACAACGAGTAAGAAAGCCCACGTCATAAAGACGACAAGTAGTAAGGTTAGCAGTAAACAAGAGTATTCTCGCAATAGTGCAAAGAGTAGTTCACTTCCTGATTTGCGAAAATACCCTTCCGGGACACCAAGGAAAAAAGCGTTTCTCCGGACGGTAATGCCTTACATAACAAGTCAAAATGCCGCGATTACTGCGGATCGTAACTGGTTGATCTCCAAACAGTACGATAGCCGCTGGTCGCCATCAGAACGCACGCGTCTGAAAGAAATATCAAAACGCTATAAGGTGAGCTGGAACGGAAACACGCGTCGTGTGCCGTGGAACTCACTGTTAGAGCGCGTAGATATTATTCCAGGCAGCATGGTCGCAACGATGGCTGCAGCCGAAAGTGGCTGGGGTACCTCGAAGCTCGCCCGCAGTAATAACAACCTCTTCGGCATGAAATGTGCGAAAGGCCGTTGTAACAATGCGCCGGGCAAAGTGAAAGGCTACTCACAGTTTGAATCGGTAAAAGATTCCGTGAATGCGTATGTTGTGAACCTGAACACGCACCCCGCTTACAAATCCTTCCGTAAGTCTCGTGCGCAGCTGCGTAAAGCAGACCAGGAAGTGACGGCGAGCAACATGATCCATAAGCTGAAAGGTTACTCAACCCAGGGCCAGCGCTATAACAACTATCTGTTTGCGATGTACCAGGATAACCAGCGCTTAATTGCCGCACATATGTAATCGTAAAAAAGGCCTTCCATCCGGAAGGCCTTTTTTTATATCAGCACTTCACTGTAGCGGTCGCGATACTCTTTCGGCGTGGTGTCATACTCTTTTTTAAACACCGAATAGAAATATTGCAGCGATGGATAACCGCACATCTGCGAAATCTCGTTAATAGACAGCGACGTCGAAATCAGCAGGCTGCGGGCTTTCTCCAGTTTCTCCGCATGAATAACCGCATGAATCGTCTCCCCCACCTCTTCTTTAAAGCGCTTCTCCAGGTTTGAACGAGAAATGCCTACCGCATCCAGCACCTGATCCACTTTGATGCCTTTGCAGGCGTGGTTACGAATGTAATGCATCGCCTGAATGACGGCCGGATCGTTCAGCGAACGGTAATCGGTTGAGCGCCGCTCCACAACGCGGACCGGCGGCACCAGCAGACGCTGCAGGGGCAGATTTTCGTTATCCAGCAGTCGGTGCAGCAGCTTGGCTGCCTGATAGCCCATCTGACGTGTTCCCTGGGCTACGGACGACAGCGCCACGCGTGACAGGTAGCGGGTGAGCTCTTCATTATCGATCCCAATGACGCACAACTTTTCCGGCACCGGGATATGCAGATGTTCGCATACCTGCAGCACGTGACGGGCACGGGCATCGGTCACGGCGATAATACCGGTCTGCGGCGGCAGGGTTTGCAGCCAGTCGGCGAGACGGTTCTGCGCGTGTTGCCAGTTTTCCGGTGCCGTTTCCAGCCCCTGATAAACCACGCCGCGATACTTCTCCTTTGCCACCAGCTGGCAGAAGGCATACTCCCGTTCCGCAGCCCAGCGTTTACCGCTGGAAGCGGGGAGACCATAAAAGGCGAAGCGGTGAACCCCTTTTTCTTTGAGATGAAGAAACGCGCTCTCTACCAAGGCATGGTTGTCGGTCGCGATATAGTGAACGGCAGGGTAGTTATCCGGCTTATGGTAAGAGCCGCCGACGCCGACGATGGGGACGTCGACATCGACCAGCATTTGCTGGATAACGGCGTCGTCAAAATCCGCAATGACGCCGTCACCCAGCCAGTCTTTGATATTTTCGATTCGCGTGCGGAAATCTTCTTCGACGAAAATATCCCACTCGGATTGCGACGCCTGCAAATATTCTCCAACGCCTTCGACTACCTGACGGTCGTAAGCTTTGTTGGCATTGAATAACAACGTAATGCGGTGACGCTTCTCAAACATGGCGCTATTTTTCCAGAATCAGTGACAGATGATAGGGCATCCTCAGGCGCGCCGTTTGGTTGCGGAATCCATCCATACCGCCAGCAGCAAAATGGCACCCTTGACGATATATTGCCAGAATGTCGGGACGTCCATCATACTCATTCCGTTATCCAGCGACGCCATTATAAATGCTCCCATGACCGCCCCGGCGACGCTGCCGATCCCCCCGGCAAGACTGGTTCCGCCGATGACGCAGGCGGCGATGGCGTCGAGTTCGGCAATATTCCCGGCAGACGGTGAACCCGCACCCAGACGCGAGCTTAAGATCAGACCCGCCACGGCAACCATCAGGCCATTGATAGCAAAGACAGCCAGCTTGGTGCGTTCAACATTGATACCGGACAGACGTGCGGCTTCGAGGTTGCCCCCAATGGCATAGATCCGACGACCAAAGGCGGTGCGGGTAGCCATAAACATTCCCGCCAGCAGCAGCAGAACCAGCAGCAGTACCGGGGTCGGCACGCCACGGTAGTCATTCAGCAGCCAGATCGCGCCGAGGACAATTATCGCCGTTAACGCCTGACGCCCGACGACAGAGGTGGACGGTGTAGTCGCTAAGCCTAACGTCTGACGGCGCAGTCTGCCGCGCCACTGCCAGGCGACAAATGCCATCAGGCCAATCGCGCCCAGGGTAAAACCGACGCCGCCGGAGAGATAACTCTGACCAATCTGCGACATGGATGCGCTGGTAGGAGAGACGGTGGTACCGTTGGTGATGCCGATCAGGATGCCGCGGAAGGCCAGCATCCCCGCCAGCGTGACGATAAACGACGGCACCTTGCGGTAGGCCACCCACCAGCCGTTCCAGGTGCCGAGCAGTAAACCAAGCAGCAAGGTGACTACGATAGTCAGCGGTAGCGGCCAGGCCAGCCAGACGTCGAAAATCGCCGCCACGCCGCCAAGCAAGCCCATCATCGAGCCCACGGAGAGGTCGATTTCCGCAGAGATAATCACAAACACCATCCCGACCGCCAGAATGCCGGTAATGGCGGTCTGGCGCAGCAGGTTGGAGACGTTACGCGCGCTGAGGTAAGAGCCATCGGTCATCCAGGTGAAGAACAGCATGATCGCCACAATGGCGGCAATCATGACGAATACCTGCAGATTGAGCGATTTCAGCCCGGAAAACAGGCCCGGCGCGGGTGCCGTAACCTTTAACTCAGAGGGGTTGCTTTTCGACATGGCGTTCGCTCCTTAGTGCGGCTTCCATCACCTGTTCCTGCGTCAGGTTCTGGTTTATCAGGTTGGCTTTCAGTTTTCCTTCGTGCATCACCAGTACCCGGTCGCTCAGACCCAGCACTTCGGGCAGCTCCGAGGAGATGACAATCACGGCGATACCCTGCTGGACCAGCTGGTTGATCAGCTTATAGATTTCATATTTGGCACCGATATCGATCCCGCGGGTGGGTTCATCGAGGATCAGGATGCGCGGGTTGAGCAGCAGGCAGCGGGCGAGGATCGCCTTCTGCTGATTACCGCCGCTCAGACGCCCAATCGCCAGCTCCGGCGAGGACGTTTTGACTTTCAGCCGCTGTAAAGACTGCAGAATGCAGTGCTGTTCCGCAGCGTCATCGAGGCTGCTCAGCTTGCCGCTGAACTGATCTAAGGCGGCAAGGGTGATATTTTTGCCCACCGCCATGACCGGCACGATGCCATCTTTTTTCCTGTCTTCCGGCACCATCGCGATCCCCTGGGCAATGGCCTGCTGACAGTTTTTAATCTCAACCGGCTTGCCATCAATAAAGATGCTGCCTTCCCAGCGACCGGGCCAGACGCCGAACAGGCACTGTACGGCCTCGGTGCGCCCGGCACCGACCAGCCCGGCCACGCCAAGGATCTCCCCGCGATGCAGCGAGAAGGAGACGTCATTCACCCGTTTGATATGGCGGTTCACCGGATGCCAGGCGGTAAGATGCTCCACGCGCAGCACCTCTTCCCCCAGGGTATGGGGTTCGTTCGGGTAGAGCGCGGTCAGCTCACGTCCCACCATCATGGTGATAATGTCGTCCTCGCTCATCCCCTGCGCTTCGCGAGTGCCGATATGCTGCCCGTCGCGAATGACGCACACCGTGTCCGAAATCGCTTTTACTTCGTTGAGCTTGTGCGAGATATAAATGCAGGCAATCCCGTGGTGTTGCAGGTCACGAATGATGTCCAGCAATACCGCGGTTTCCTGTTCCGTCAGCGAGGCTGTCGGTTCATCAAGGATCAGCAGGCGCACCTGCTTATTCAGCGCTTTGGCGATCTCCACCAGCTGCTGCTGCCCCAGACCTAAATCGCCCACCCTGGTATCGGGGGAGATCGCCAGGCTCACCTGCGCCAGCAGCTTTTCACAGCGCAGGGTCATGGTGTCGTAATCCAGCACGCCATGACGGGCGATCTCCGCGCCGAGGAAGATATTCTCCAGCACGGTCAGATGCTTCACCAGCGCCAGCTCCTGATGAATGATGGCGATCCCTTTGCGCTCGGTGTCGCGAATGTGCGTGGCCTGCAGCGTTTCGCCAGAAAAAACAATCTCACCCTCGTAGCTGCCGTGAGGATAGATGCCGCACAGCACCTTCATGAGGGTGGATTTGCCCGAGCCATTTTCGCCGCACAGCGACACGATCTCGCCGGGGTTTAAGCGCAGGCTGACGTTGTCGACGGCTTTCACCGCGCCAAACGCTTTGGTGATACTTTTCATTTCAAGTAAATAAGACATAACTGCCCCGCATGACCCGGTGAAAACGGTACAAGTCGATGCGCCCCCGCAAAGCGGGGGCGATAATGGATTACAGTTCGCTCTTTTTGTGGAAACCGTCTTTCACAACGGTGGCGTCAATGTTCTCTTTATTGACTTCGATAGGGGTGAGCAGACGGGATGGGACATCCTTCAGGCCATTGTTTAAGCTGGCGTCTGCTTTAGGCTGTTGGCCATTGCCCAGCTCAACGGCAATTTCCGCCGCGGTGGTGGCAAGTTCGGTGATCGGCTTATACACGGTCATGGTCTGGGTGCCCGCCACGATGCGTTTCACCCCGGCCAGGTCTGCGTCCTGCCCGGAGATCGCCACTTTTCCGGCCAGCCCCTGGGCGCTGAGTGCCTGAATGGCGCCGCCAGCGGTTGCATCGTTAGAAGCCACCACGGCATCGATTTTGTTATTGTTAGCGGTTAAGGCGTTTTCCATAATTTTCAACGCGTTTTCAGGTAACCAGCCGTCCGCCCACTGGTCGCCAACGATCTTGATTTTGCCCTCATCAACATAGGGCTTCAGCACCTTCATCTGTCCGGCGCGGAAGAGTTTGGCGTTGTTATCTACCGGCGAGCCGCCCATCAGGAAGTAATTACCCTGCGGCACTTTTGCGACCAGGCTTTGCGCCTGTAATTCACCGACTTTTTCATTGTCGAAGGAAATATAATAATCGATATCCGCATTATTAATCATGCGGTCATAGGCCAGCACTTTAATGCCTTCTTGTTTGGCCTCTTTTACCACGTTACTTAAAACCTGGCCGTTATAGGGAATAATAACCAGCACATCGACGCCGCGGTTTATCATATTTTCGATTTGCGACATCTGCGTTTCTTCATTGCCGTTGGCAGATTGTACAAAAACTTTTGCACCTAATGCCTCTGCCTTATTGACAAAAATATCGCGATCTTTTTGCCAGCGCTCCAGACGGAGGTCATCAATCGCCATGCCGATTTTGACTTCTTTTGCATGACTCGCCGTACTCGCCAGCAGCAGCGATGCACAAAGAGTGAGGCACAGGTTCTTTATCTTCATAATTGTATTGCCTTTTTGTAGGGTTAGGTTGCTGAGATAAAAGAAACAATCATTGCAAGAGACGTAGCAAATTCTTAACGGGGAACGGCAGGCTGGCAATTACAGATTTTTATCTTCTCGTTATGATATTTGGTTTATTTTCGAATTTATGACCGCGATCGAATTTTAAATTACATAACTTCTTAATTACACATGATTATGGAATTTGCGCTGTGAAATTCGTTTGTCTGCAAATTGATTTTGCGAGCCAGCGCACGTTTGTGCATTCTCTCAATAGCAGTGTGAAATAACGTAATTGAGCAACCTGCGATCACTATTCACTATTACTCCAGTATCTACTTTTCGCCGCACCCCTGATTATGGAGCTCAATATGCAAGCTTATTTCGATCAACTCGAGCGCGTTCGTTATGAAGGCCCGAAATCCTCTAATCCTTTAGCGTTTCGTCATTACAACCCGGACGAGCTGGTGCTGGGCAAGCGCATGGAAGATCACCTGCGTTTCGCTGCCTGCTACTGGCACACCTTCTGCTGGAACGGTGCCGACATGTTTGGCGTGGGCTCGTTCGACCGTCCATGGCAGCAGCCAGGCGAAGCGCTGGAGCTGGCGAAACGTAAAGCGGATGTCGCCTTTGAGTTCTTCCATAAGCTGAACGTGCCTTACTACTGCTTCCACGACGTGGACGTCTCACCGGAAGGCGCATCGCTGAAAGAGTATCTGAATAACTTTGCGCAGATGGTCGATGTGCTGGGCGAAAAACAGCAGCAGAGCGGCGTGAAGCTGCTGTGGGGTACCGCCAACTGCTTTACCCATCCACGCTATGGCGCAGGCGCTGCCACTAACCCGGACCCGGAAGTGTTCAGTTGGGCGGCTACCCAGGTGGTGACGGCGATGAACGCCACCCACAAGCTGGGCGGTGAAAACTACGTGCTGTGGGGCGGACGTGAAGGTTACGAAACGCTGCTGAACACCGACTTGCGCCAGGAGCGTGAGCAGATTGGCCGCTTCATGCAGATGGTGGTGGAGCATAAACACAAGATCGGTTTCCAGGGCACGCTGCTGATCGAGCCGAAACCGCAGGAGCCGACCAAGCATCAGTACGACTACGACGTGGCGACGGTGTACGGCTTCCTGAAGCAGTTCGGGCTGGAAAAAGAGATCAAAGTGAATATCGAAGCCAACCACGCGACCCTGGCTGGCCACTCGTTCCATCACGAGATCGCCTCCGCTATCGCGCTGGGCATTTTCGGCTCCGTGGATGCCAACCGCGGCGATCCGCAGCTGGGCTGGGATACCGACCAGTTCCCGGTCAGCGTGGAAGAGAATGCGCTGGTGATGTACGAAATTATCAAAGCGGGCGGCTTTACCACCGGTGGCCTGAACTTTGACGCCAAAGTGCGCCGTCAGAGTACCGATAAGTACGATCTCTTCTATGGTCATATTGGGGCCATGGACACCATGGCGCTGTCGCTGAAAGTGGCGGCCCGCATGATTGAAGATGGCGAGCTGGATAAGCGCGTGGCGAAACGCTACGGCGGCTGGAACAGTGAGCTGGGCCAGCAAATTTTGAAAGGCCAGTTATCGCTTACCGAGCTGGCGAAGTACGCTGAACAGCATAACCTGGCGCCACAGCACCAGAGCGGTCATCAGGAGCTGCTGGAAAACCTGGTGAATCATTATCTGTTTGATAAGTGACAGGTATTGCCGGGCGGCGCTTCGCTCGCCCGGCCTACATTTTTTAAGGAGCCCAGGGCATGTATATCGGGATCGATCTTGGCACGTCGGGTGTGAAAGCCATTCTGTTAAATGAACAGGGCGAGGTGCTGGCAACGCAAACAGAAAAACTGCACGTTTCACGGCCACATCCGCTCTGGTCCGAACAGGATCCTGAAGCCTGGTGGCTGGCCACGGATCGCGCCCTGAAAGCGCTGGGCGAGCAGCACTCCCTGCGCGAAGTGAAAGCGCTGGGGATTGCCGGACAAATGCATGGCGCCACGCTGCTTGACAAGGACAACCGCGTCCTGCGCCCGGCGATTCTATGGAACGATGGCCGCTGCGCTGAAGAGTGCGCCCTGCTGGAAGAGCGGGTGCCGGCCTCGCGTGAGATCACCGGCAACCTGATGATGCCGGGCTTTACCGCCCCGAAACTGCTGTGGGTCCAGCGTCATGAACCCGAGATTTTTAGCCAGGTAGCGAAGGTGCTGCTGCCAAAAGATTATTTGCGTCTGCGTATCACCGGCGAGTACGCCAGCGATATGTCCGATGCCGCAGGCACGATGTGGCTCGACGTGGCAAAACGCGACTGGAGCGAGACGATGCTCGAAGCCTGCCATCTCACCCGCGACCATATGCCCGCGCTGTTCGAAGGCTGTGAGCAGACCGGTACGCTGCTGCCGTCGGTGGCTGAACAGTGGAATATGCCCGCCGTTCCGGTCGTGGCCGGTGGCGGAGATAACGCTGCGGGCGCGGTTGGCGTGGGTATGGCCGATGCCGGACAGGCGATGCTCTCGCTGGGCACCTCCGGCGTCTATTTCGCCGTGAGCGACGGCTATCGCAGTAATCCTGACAGCGCGGTACACAGCTTCTGCCATGCGTTGCCGGGGAAATGGCATCTGATGTCGGTGATGCTCAGCGCGGCGTCCTGTCTGGACTGGGCGGCTAAGCTGACCGGGCTAGAGAGCGTGCCGGCTCTGCTCGATGCCGCACAGCAGGCCGATGAAAACGCGGGTACCCTCTGGTTCCTGCCTTATCTTTCCGGCGAGCGCACGCCGCATAACAACCCCCAGGCAAAAGGGGTATTTTTTGGCTTAACCCATCAGCACGGCCCGGCCGAACTGGCGCGCGCCGTCCTCGAAGGGGTGGGCTATGCGTTGGCCGATGGCATGGATGTGGTGCATGAGTGCGGGCTACAGCCGACCAGCATTACGCTGATTGGCGGGGGGGCACGCAGCCCTTACTGGCGGCAGATGCTCGCGGATATCAGCGGGCAGAAGCTGGATTACCGTACCGGCGGGGATGTCGGGCCTGCGCTGGGAGCTGCACGTCTGGCGCAGATTGCGATGAATCCGGGTAAGCCGCTGTCAGAGCTGTTGCCACAGCTGGCGCTGGAACAGCAGCACACCCCGGACCCCGTCAGGCATGCTCGCTATGCCGAACGTCGCGAAGTGTTCCGCAAGATCTATCAGCAGCTTCTGCCACTGATGTCGTGAAACAATCCATAAGGTTCTGTAGGCCCGGCAAGCGAAGCGCCGCCGGGCAAGCAGGCCGCATCTAACTGACAAACCTGCGCGTATCAATCCGCTGCAGCAGCATCGACAGCAGCAGGCTAACCGCCACCGTAATCGAGAAGATCCAGACGATATCTAACAGCGGCCAGCTTTTTAACTCCACGCCACGGGTGCGCAGGGCGTGGATCACCAGCGCATGAAATCCGTAGATCCCAAGCGAGTTACGTGAAATTAACCCCAGCAGCGGCAGCGGGCGTGTATTAAGCGTGTTTTTCACCAGCGTGAACAGCGCAACGGCACAGATAAAGACCATCGGACCGCAGTAGAGGTACCAGGTATCGGCGAAGGTGCCGCGCCACTGCAGTTCGTGCAGCGTACCGCGGGAGATAACGGCGACCGCGGCAATAAACAGGGCGGCGCAAAGAACATTCATCCAGCGTCTGCGGGTATCCATCATGCCCAGCGCGCGGCCCAGCATGCCGTACAGCACGTAATAAAAGGTGTCGCCGTTGATATAGAGATTGATCGGTAGCCACTCAAATCCGCCAATTTTTTGCGAGACCGTGTTGGGATTCGCCACGATGCCGATAACGATCATTAGCGCCAACAGCATTTTGCCGCTCGCGCTTTTTACCTGCAGCAGCGGGGAGAGCAGGTAAATCACGATAATGGCGAAGAAAAACCACAGGTGATAGAACACCGGTTTTTGCAGCAGGTATTTCAGCGACAGCTCGCTGTTAATGGACGTGAACAGCACGATATAGAGAAACGCCACGGTGCTGTAAAACAGCAGACAGAGGCCGATGCGTAAAAAGTGGCGCGGTTGTGCGCTCCGCTCGCCAAAAAAGAGATAGCCGGAGATCATGAAAAACAGCGGTACGCTCACACGCGAGGCAGAGTTGAGAACGTTGGCAACATCCCAGTTAACGAGGCTGATGCTCGGGGCATTAGTAATGTACCAGGTGGTGGTATGGATCATTACCACCATCAAACAGGCGATCCCCCGCAAATTATCAATCCAGTTAATTTTGTCCTGCATCCATCCCTCTGTTTACGCATTAAAAAGAGTCTGACCGTGTTATTGATTCAGACGCTCGTTGGAAAATTCTGAGTTTGCATCGTCCTGCTTGTGCCGGAACGGTGAGATTCGCAGAATGCCGGGCCATACTCTATAAAGTTTAGATGTTAAAAATAACAGCCACAGCACAGGGCGGTAATATAAATGATGATACGCGCGATGTTGCTTCTGCTTCCGGCGTTACTGGCCGGTTGCGCGGCTCAGGAGACGTCCCCGGCGCAAAAAGCGCAAACCAAAAAAGTCAATCCGGTGCGTTCGCTGGATATGGAACAGCTGTGTAAGGATCGGGCGGCGCAGCGCTACAATACCGGCGCGCAAAAGATAGACGTCACCGCCTTCGAGCAGTTTCAGGGCAGCTATGAAATGCAGGGCTTTACTGCCCGCAATGAGAGTTTCATCTGTTCTTTCGACGCAGATGGCCATTTTTTACACCTTTCGATGCGTTAATAGCGCCGCGTAACGAGCTGGCTGCGTCTGCAGGGCGCTGTCAGCTATGCTTATTTCCCAATTTTCCCTAAACAACCCCGTTTCGTACTGTATATCTTGCACTCAGCGGGTATACTGAACCCTTCCATTTAAAACCACACGTATCCAGCACGAAATCCTATGCAAAAGTTTGATACTAAGACCTTCCAGGGCCTGATCCTGACCTTACAGGATTACTGGGCTCGCCAGGGCTGCACCATCGTTCAACCATTGGACATGGAAGTGGGCGCCGGCACCTCACACCCGATGACCAGCCTGCGTGCACTGGGGCCAGAGCCGATGGCAACCGCCTATGTACAGCCATCCCGCCGCCCGACCGATGGTCGCTACGGTGAAAACCCGAACCGCTTACAGCACTACTATCAGTTCCAGGTGGTCATTAAGCCGTCTCCGGACAATATTCAGGAGCTGTACCTCGGGTCGCTGAAAGAGCTGGGTATGGATCCGACCATTCACGACATTCGTTTCGTGGAAGATAACTGGGAAAACCCGACGCTGGGTGCCTGGGGTCTGGGTTGGGAAGTGTGGCTGAACGGTATGGAAGTGACGCAGTTCACCTACTTCCAGCAGGTTGGCGGTCTTGAATGTAAACCGATCACCGGTGAAATCACCTACGGTCTGGAACGTCTGGCCATGTACATTCAGGGCGTAGACAGCGTTTACGACCTGGTCTGGAGCGACGGCCCGCTGGGTAAAACTACCTACGGCGACGTGTTCCATCAGAACGAAGTGGAACAATCCACCTATAACTTCGAATACGCGGACGTGGACTTCCTGTTCACCTGCTTCGAGCAGTACGAGAAAGAAGCCCAGCAGCTGCTGGCGCTGGAAACTCCGCTGCCGCTGCCAGCCTACGAGCGTATTCTGAAGGCCGCCCACAGCTTCAACCTGCTGGACGCCCGTAAAGCGATCTCTGTCACTGAACGTCAGCGCTACATTCTGCGTATTCGTACCCTGACCAAAGCCGTTGCAGAAGCTTACTACGCGTCCCGTGAAGCCCTTGGCTTCCCGATGTGCAACCGAAACAAATAAGAGGCGGCCATGTCTGAGAAAACTTTCCTGGTGGAAATCGGCACCGAAGAGCTGCCACCAAAAGCCCTGCGCAGCCTGGCGGAATCCTTTGCTGCGAACGTCACCGCGGAGCTGGACAATGCTGGCCTCGCACACGGCAAAATTGAATGGTTTGCTGCTCCGCGTCGTCTGGCGCTGAAAGTGGCAAATCTGGCCGCTTCCCAGCCCGATCGCGAAGTAGAAAAGCGCGGCCCGGCGATTGCCCAGGCGTTTGACGCTGAAGGTAAACCGAGCAAAGCGGCAGAAGGCTGGGCGCGTGGCTGCGGGATCACCGTTGACCAGGCCGAGCGTCTGACCACCGACAAAGGCGAATGGCTGCTCTATCGCGCCCACGTGAAAGGCGAAAGCGCAGAAGCGCTGCTGCCGAACATGATCGCCACGTCGCTGGCGAAGCTGCCAATTCCAAAACTGATGCGCTGGGGCGCAAGCGACGTGCACTTCGTGCGTCCGGTTCACACCGTGACCCTGCTGCTGGGCGATACCGTTATTCCTGCCACCATTCTGGGCGTTGCGTCCGATCGCGTGATCCGCGGCCACCGCTTTATGGGCGAGCCGGAGTTCACCATCGATAACGCCGATCAGTACCCTGAAATCCTGCTGGAACGCGGTAAAGTCATTGCTGACTACGAACAGCGTAAAGCCCGTATTAAAGCGGACGCGGAAGAAGCGGCACGTAAGATTGGCGGTAACGCTGACCTGAGCGACAGCCTGCTGGAAGAAGTCACCTCGCTGGTAGAGTGGCCAGTGGTCCTGACCGCGAAGTTCGAAGAGAAATTCCTCGCCGTTCCGGCCGAAGCGCTGGTTCACACCATGAAGGGCGACCAGAAGTACTTCCCGGTCTATGCTAACGACGGCAAGCTGCTGCCGAACTTCATCTTCGTTGCGAACATCGAATCCAAAGATCCGATCCAGATCATCTCCGGTAACGAGAAAGTGGTTCGCCCGCGTCTGGCGGATGCGGAGTTCTTCTTTAATACCGACCGTAAAAAGCGCCTGGAAGATCACCTCCCGCGCCTGCAGACCGTGCTGTTCCAGCAACAGCTGGGTACGCTGCGTGACAAGACCGATCGTATCGCGGAGCTGTCCGGCTGGATCGCCCGTGAAATCGGCGCTGACGTTAACCACGCTACCCGCGCAGGCCTGCTCTCCAAGTGCGACCTGATGACCAACATGGTGTTCGAATTTACCGACACCCAGGGTGTGATGGGCATGCACTACGCGCGTCACGATGGCGAAGCAGAAGACGTTGCCGTGGCCCTGAATGAGCAGTATCAGCCGCGCTTTGCCGGTGACGATCTGCCGTCCAACCCGGTTGCCTGTGCGGTGGCGATTGCCGATAAGATGGACACCCTGGCGGGTATCTTCGGTATCGGACAGCATCCGAAAGGCGATAAAGACCCGTTCGCGCTGCGTCGTGCTGCGCTGGGCGTGCTGCGTATCATCGTTGAGAAGAACCTGAACCTGGATCTGCAGACCCTGACTGAAGAAGCGGTGCGTCTGTACGGTGAGAAGCTGACCAACGCCAAGGTGGTGGATGACGTCATCGACTTTATGCTGGGCCGTTTCCGTGCCTGGTATCAGGACGAAGGCTATACCGTCGACACCATTCAGGCCGTTCTGGCGCGTCGTCCGACCCGTCCGGCAGACTTCGATGCACGTATGAAGGCGGTGTCCCACTTCCGTACCCTGGAAGCGGCATCGGCGCTGGCTGCGGCCAACAAGCGTGTCTCCAACATCCTGGCCAAGTCCGATGAGAAGCTGAACGAGCGCGTTAACGCCGCGACGCTGAAAGAGCCGGAAGAGATCGCCCTGGCGATGCAGGTTGTGGTGCTGCGCGACAAGCTGGAGCCGGTCTTCGCGGAAGGTCGCTACCAGGAAGCGCTGGTGGAACTGGCCGAGCTGCGTGATGTTATCGACGCCTTCTTCGAGAAAGTGATGGTAAACGTAGAGGATAAAGATCTGCGTATTAACCGTCTCTCCATGCTCGAAAAACTGCGCGAGCTGTTCCTGCGCGTGGCGGATATTTCGCTGCTGCAGTAAGGTGCGAATGCCCGGCGGCGCTATGCCTGCACGGGCCTACAGATGCTAAAACCCGCTTCGGCGGGTTTTTTTATGGTTGAAACGGTCAATAAAAAACCGTTATTCTGGTCCCCGTTAACTTTCTCCCCCTGGAGCGCCCCCCAAAAATGAACAACCACGACTGATGAATTTCGATCCTTGCTAAACGCCACCGCGTCGGCAGGGGATGTTTTTGATTTCATTCAGGAGTGCTTATGGCTCATTTTGCGCAGTCCCCTTCTTTTATTTTGCATCAGGTCACCTGCCAGTTTCCGACAGGCGATACCCTTTTTGGTCCGCTGAATTTATCACTTGAGCCGGCGCTGTGCGCCCTGGTGGGCCGTAACGGCAGCGGCAAGACCCGTCTCCTGCGTCTGCTGGCCAGTCTGGACACACCCGCCAGCGGCCATATCGAACGCTTCGGCACGCACAGCTATGTGGCGCAACAGCACGATATCTCCCCGCACACCACGCTGGCGCAACTGCTTGGCTACGAGGCTATCTTCGCGGCCCGCAAACGCATCGACAGCGGGGAGTATCTGCCCGAGGATCTGGAGTGTCTGGACGGTTACTGGGACTTAGCCGAACGGCTGAGCGAGGCATTTATCAGGGCCGGGCTTCCGGCGTTTGAGCCCGACAGGCTGGCCTCTGAACTGAGCGGCGGCGAGCGGGTTCGCGCCCTGCTGTGCGGCGCGTTTACGGCGAACGCGGATTATCTTTTGCTGGATGAGCCCACCAACCACCTCGACCGGCAGGGGCGGGCGTGGTTTTACGCCCAGCTTGCCCGGCAGACCGGCGGCGTGCTGATCGCGTCACACGATCGTGAGTTGCTGACTCAGGTGCCGCGCATTCTGGAACTCAGCGCGTCCGGTTTGCACAGCTACGGCGGAAACTACGCGGACTATCAGCGCCAGCGGAATGCGGAGCAGCAGGCCGCCCGCGCGGCGCTGGAGCATGCAACGACCGAGCGTAAACGCACCCGCGCACGTCAGCAAAAGGAGCATGACGACAGCCTGCGCCGTTCGGCGAAAACCCTGCGTACGGTCGATACGCTCAATATCGCCTCCTTTGAGCGCGTCAAATATAAAGGGGCGGCAAAGGAGCGCCCGGGCGCATGGCGCAAACAGCATCATGATCAGCAGGATGCGCTGAACGCGGCGGTTAACCAGGCGCGGGATCGGGTGGAGGAGGATAACCCGGTGATGTTTACTCTGCCGGGCAGCCAGATAGCGGAAGGCAAGCAGGTGCTGGTGCTTGAAGAGATGGTGCTGCCGCACGTCACGATGGCGCCGCTCAACTGGCGCATGGATGGGCCGATGCGGGTGGCGTTGCGCGGGCCGAACGGCTGCGGGAAATCTACCCTGCTGAAAGCGATCCTCGGCGAGTGCCAGCCCATCGCCGGTTCCTGCCGGGTGTCGGTCAACGTGGCGTACCTCGACCAGCATTTATCCCAGCTGGATCTGACGCAATCCATTATCTCCCATCTCAGTCTGCATAACACGCCGCTGGAGGAGGGGGTACTGCGCAGTCGCCTGGCTCAGCTGCAGCTGGGTGCCGATCGGGTTACGCTTCCGCTCTCAGCGCTCAGCGGCGGCGAGCGCTTGAAAGCGGCGCTGGCCTGCGTGCTGTGGCGGGAAGAGGCGACGCAGCTCCTGCTGCTTGATGAACCCACCAATCACCTGGATCTGGCCTCCACAACGGCTATCGAGGCGGCGCTGGCAGGCTTTGCAGGCGCACTGCTGGTGGTGTCCCATGACGAGGCTTTTCTGGATGGATTGAAGCTGACGCATGAACTGGTGTGGCTGGACGGGGAGTGGCGCGGTGAAAGACGGTAAACACAAACCCCCGCAAATGCGGGGGCTAAATCAAAACTATTCAGTCAACTGCTTGCGGAGTGCCGGGTTAGCCTGAATCAGACTCATCAGCTTCAGCTCGGTCATGGAGGGCTTCACTCTTTTCGATTCCCACTCCTGAACCATCGCTACGCTGACACCCATTGCTCGGGCGAAATCATCAGTTTTCATCCCTGTCCCTTTGCGTAAGCGCTCAAATTCCGTAAAGGGGTTAGACTTTTGCTTAAGGGCAACCGTCTGCGGTACATCTTTAAAAACAATCTGCTCCAGACTGCTTAACAGATCGAACATAGGATCTTTTAATTCCATTGAGAACTCCTCTTAAATCACACTGCGGGATCGTGAACATAGAGAGCAATTTAAGAATAGTCGCTAAAACTCACAGGAGATCGTAACGTGCGTGATTAATTGTCAGAGATACGTTTCGCTGGCGGGTTTTTCGAAGCGATTAACTATGCTAATGACTTGATTATTCAGTAGCGCCATAGCACCAGGTATTTTTTTGTAAATCGTAAGAATTTATATGGCAATAGTCGTTTTACATGAAAAGAGTATCTTGCCGGCCTGACCTGGACTATTCTTGTCACCGTTGGGCACGCGTGTGCCGGTGTGCGCTTTTTTGGGTGAAAGGAGTAATAACAATGGCGACAGGAAAGCCCTGCTCTCGCTGGTTTGCGCCGCTTGCGGCGTTGTTAATGGTAGTGAGCCTGAGTGGGTGTTTCGATAAGGAAGGCGATCAACGCAAAGCGTTTATCGATTTCCTGCAAAATACTGCGATGCGCAGCGGCGAGCGTTTGCCAACGTTGACTGCGGATCAGAAAAAACAGTTTGGTCCCTTCGTTTCCGACTATGCGATTCTGTATGGCTATTCACAGCAGGTGAATCAGGCGATGGACGCCGGTCTGCGTCCGGTGGTGGACAGCGTGAATGCGATTCGCGTGCCGCAGGATTATGTGACCCAGCGTGAGCCGCTGAGCCAGTCAAACGGCGCACTGGGTGTGCTGGGCCAGCAGCTGCAAAACGCCAAAATGCAGGCTGATGGTGCGCACTCTGCGCTGAAGCAGGGTGACGATCTGAAACCTGTGTTCGACAAAGTGTATGACAAGGTCGTGACCAAACCTGCCGATGCGTTGCAGCCGCTCATTCCGGCCGCGCAGATCTTCACGCAGCAGCTGGTGCAGGTGGCGGACTTTATTTCGCAGCAAGGCACCCAGGTGAGCTTTGTCTCTAACGGCATTCAGTTCCCGACCTCGCAGCAGGCCAGCCAGTACAATGCGCTGATTGGGCCGCTGGCAGCGCAGCACCAGGCGTTCAGCCAGGCGTGGGGCGCGGCGATGGCCGCCACGGAATAACGTCAGACGTCCAGATTGCATAAATAAAAACCCCGCTGAAAAGCGGGTTTTTTATCTTCTCAGAAAATAAAGCTTGTCTTTGATCCGCTAACTATGTCTTAATACACCCCGTCGGTTTGTTACACAGACCTAAAGCAGTTTAGTAAAGCAGTCCAGATGCGTTATCCTTAGATACCCTTCGTAGTGACCCTTCCTTCATCGCTTAAAAATCTGTAACACATTCCATCATCGCGCCGGAAGGCAAAACAAATTTTTAAAAGGTAATCTCTATGTCTGGTAAAATGACTGGTCTGGTAAAATGGTTCAACGCTGATAAAGGTTTCGGCTTCATCACTCCTGACGATGGCTCAAAAGACGTGTTCGTACACTTCTCTGCTATCCAGAACGATGGCTACAAATCTCTGGACGAAGGTCAGAAAGTTTCCTTCACCATCGAAAGCGGCGCTAAAGGCCCAGCAGCTGGTAACGTTGTAAGCCTGTAAGCTTCCAACTCAGCTAAAAGAATTTAAAAACCCGCCTCTGGCGGGTTTTTTTCGTTTAGGGTTTTGCCTGCGGATTGACGCAGTTTTTATCGACCTTGCCCTGCAGGGCGTCGATCAGGTTATCCACCGCACAGGCCGCCATGTTGTAGCGTGTTTCGTGCGTGGCAGAGCCAATGTGCGGCAGCGCCACTACGTTAGGCATCTTCAGCAGCTCTGAGCTGGCCGGCAGCGGCTCCTGCTCGAACACGTCCAGCCCCGCGGCGTGGATCTCGCCGTTTTTCAGCGCCGCAATCAGCGCCTGCTCATCCACTACCGGCCCGCGTCCCGCATTAATAAAGATGGCGGACTTCTTCATCTTCTCAAACTGCGCTTTGCCGATCATATGGTGCGTTTCATCTGTCAGCGGCAGGATCAGGCAGACAAAGTCAGATTCCTGCAACAGGGTATCCAGGTCACAGTGGCGTGCGTTGAAGCGTTCCTCGGCTTCTTTATGCTGGCGGCGCGCGTTATACAGAATCGGCATGTTGAAACCGAAGTGGGCGCGCTGGGCCAGCGCCAGGCCGATGCGGCCCATGCCAACGATACCCAGCGTTTTGCCATGCACGTCGGTGCCGAACCAGTCCGGACCGATGCTTTTGGTCCACTCCCCGGCTTTAACGCGCTCGGCCACTTCCACCATGCGACGCGCGGTGCTGAGCACCAGCGCCATCAGCGTATCCGCCACGGTTTCGGTGAGTACGGTTGGCGTATGCATCAGCACGACATTGCGGGCATTCAGCGCATCGACGTCGAAGTTGTCATAGCCCACCGAAATGGTTGAGGTTGCACGCAGCGCAGGCATCTTCTCCAGCAGCGCGGCATCCACTTTTTCGCTGGAGCCGAGCAGCCCGACAGCACCGGCGAACGCCTCAGCATGCTGCTGCACCGTCTCCGGGCTCAGGTTGTTGACCCGGGTTACGGTGAAATGATCTTCAAGGCGCTGCTGTAACGCGTCAGGCAGGGCTTTATACAAAATGACGGACGGCTTCATGCTAATCTCCGTTGATTTTAAAAGGGTTCAGGCGTGGCGTGCGCCGACGGGAATGTTTTGATTATTAGCAGGCTTAACAATCAAAGTAAGCCACACTGAGGCAAAAAGCGCCACCCCCATAAAGATGTACGAGGCCGACGGGCCGCCGGTCACACCGTTCAGATACCCCACGAACCATGAACCAAAGAATGAACCCAGCGCACCCATGCTGTTGATCAGCGCCATTGCGCCACCCGCCACGTTACGCGGCAGCATTTCCGGAATGATGGCAAAGAACGGACCGTACGGGGCATACATGGCGGCACCGGCGATCACCAGCAGGGTGTAAGAGATCCAGAAGTGGTTTGCGCCCACCGCCCAGGAACCAATAAAGGCACAGGCAGCAATCAGCAGCAGCGGCCAGACGAAGAGCTTGCGGTTTTGCAGTTTATCCGACGCCCAGGAGACCACAATCATGGCGATGGTTGCCGCCAGATACGGCACGGAAGAGAGCCAGCCCACCTCGACCATGCCGAGGTTATCGCCCGCGCTACGGATGATGGACGGCAGCCACAGCACAAAACCGTAAACCCCGATGCTCCAGGTGAAGTACTGCATGCACAGCAGCACCACGTTGCGGGAGCGGAAGGCTTCGCCGTAGTTACGTACCGCTTTCAGACCCTGCTGCTCTTTATCCAGCTGCGCCTGCAGGGCCGCTTTTTCATCTTCCGAAAGCCATTTGGCCTGGGCCGGTTTGTCTTTGACCAGCACCCACCAGCAGAAAGCCCAGATCACCGCCGGAACGCCTTCAATAATGAACATCTCGCGCCAGCCGAAGGACTGGATCAGATACCCGGAGACCACCGACATCCACAGTACCGTGACCGGGTTGCCGAGAATAAGGAAAGTATTGGCACGCGAGCGTTCGGATTTGGTAAACCAGTTGCTGATGTAGATCAGCATCGCCGGCATTACCGCCGCTTCCACCACGCCGAGA
Source organism: Enterobacter sp. MF024 (assembly GCF_005843915.1). Lineage (NCBI taxonomy): Bacteria > Pseudomonadati > Pseudomonadota > Gammaproteobacteria > Enterobacterales > Enterobacteriaceae > Enterobacter > Enterobacter sp. MF024. Next base: position 137,314 of record NZ_VCBB01000017.1, read on the forward strand.
ATAAAGCGAATGGCCGCCAGCGCCGGGATGTTATTCACCACCCCGGTGAGTGACGCACAGGCACCCCAGAGGATCAGGCAGATGAAGATCAGTTTGCGCACGCTGCGGCGTTCGGCATAGATTGCGCCGGGGATCTGGAAAAAGAAGTAACCGAGGAAGAAGAGGGCGCCCAGCAGCGAGGAGACGCCTTTGGTGATCCCCAGGTCTTCCGTAATGCCTGCGGCAGACGCGAAGCTGAAGTTCGCACGATCAAGGTACGCCAGGCTGTACGTGATAAACACGACGGGCATGATGTACCACCAGCGTTTTACTGCGTTTGTTGCACTGTTCATAGGCTTGCCTCTGTGGTTGAGGAAATGACCGCCGCTGTCTGTAGGGTACAGGGTGGCTTAATTATGTTGCGGGGATTTATTCCCCTAACTGTTCCCGGGTGGGTAATCCTTCGCTGTCGCCCTGAACCTGAATCGCCAGCGAACCAATAACATTGCCGCGCGTCACGGCCTGATGCAGCGTTTTGCCTTCCAGCAGAGCGCTGACCACGCCCACCGCAAAGCCGTCACCCGCGCCGACGGTATCGACAACGTTCTCGACCTTCACCGCCGCCACCGCACCCTGCTCGCCGTCGGCGGTTTTATACCAGGCTCCGTCGGCCCCGGTTTTCAGGATCACGGCTTTCACGCCCTTGTTCAGATAAAAATCAGCGATCCCTTCCGGGGTTTTTTCCCCGGTCAGGATGAAGCCCTCTTTCAGTCCGGGTAACACCCAGTCGGCCTGGAAGGCGAGGTGGTTGAGCTTCTCCACCATTTCCGCTTCGCTCTTCCACAGCACCGGACGCAGGTTCGGATCGAATGAGATGGTTTTGCCCGCAGCTTTCATCGCTCCCGCCGCGCGATCGAGCAGGGCGTAAGAGCTGGTGGACAACGCCGCCGCCACGCCGCTCAGGTGCAGATGCCTTGCCGCGGTAAACCAGATCGGATTGAAATCTTCCACTGACAGATGGCTGGCAGCAGAGCCTTTGCGGAAATACTCCACAGTGGGATCGGTTCCATCCGTGACTTTCGATTTCAACTGAAAACCGGTGGGGTAACGTCCATCCAGGGTCACGCCTGCGGTGTCGATACCCTCTTTTTTCAGGGTGTCGAGCACGAACTGGCCGAAGCTGTCATTGCCGACGCGGCTCACCCAGCCTACCTTCAGGCCAAGGCGCGCCAGCCCGGTGGCAACGTTCAGTTCCGCACCCGCAACGCGCTTCATAAAGTGGTCGACTTCGCTTAAGTCGCCGGTGTTGGTCGCCACAAACATGGCCATAGCTTCACCAATGGTGATCACATCCAGAGCATTCGGCATCGCGTTACTCCTCACGCAGCAAATTGACGTAGTGACGGGTGACAGCCGTCAGGTCTGGCCCTTCAAGAGGAAACTCGATCCCACGCGGCACATCGGCGGGGAGCTGCTCCAGCAGGGCCTGCCAGCGGGCGCTGTTGTTGTCCGGCGGCACGGCGCGATACTGCTGCTTATGCGGGACGGCGGCCTTAACGTGGATATAGCTCACCGCAGGAGCCAGATGCTTCGCGGCCTCTTCCGGGGATTCGCCCACCCACAGCCAGTTGCCCATATCAAATGTCAGCGTGACCGGGAGATTCATCACCCGGCAGGCCGCTTTGAAGCGCTGCATCGGCGCCAGCTGGCCGCAACGGGTCTGGTCGTTTTCTACCACCAGCGTCATGCCGGTCTCATCCAGCAGGGCACGAAGCGCGTCAAGCTGCTGCTTGTCGCTGAAGTTACCAAGGGAGACTTTCAGCCACAGGGCGTTGAGCGTCGCGGCTTCGGCAAGGTAGCGGGGCAGCATCGGGTTGAGAACGCCATCCTGGGTAAACAGGGCATCCGGGGCGGAATAGCAGGCCAGCAGGCCGAGCAGTTCAATGGATCCCGCAAGCGTGGGTAAGGATGCCAGCTCGGCATCGCTGAATAACTCCCGGCGGATCTCGACGCCGTCGGCGCCTGCCCCGGCGATCACGTGCAGCATGGCGCGCTGGCCCCCTGCTTCACGTACCTTGTCAGCGCCATAGGCGGCGGTGACGACAATAATTTTTCTGCCCATCGGCGGACTCCATCACGTAGCTGATACTCTTTACGCTAGATGGAACCGGTTCCAAAGAAAAGTTCAGTATGCTGGATTTATGATCGCCATCACGAAGGGGATTTAACGGGCCGTGGAGCCGCGGACGATCAGCTCCCCGGAAAAGACCTGCTCGCGGACGGCATCATCGGCACCGTTGATCCGGCGCACGACCTGCTCGACGGCGGCGAAGCCGATCTGCCAGGTAGGCTGTTTGAGGGTGGTAATGCCGACCCCGGCCAGCTCGGCCCACTCCAGCTCGTCAAAGCCCAGCAGACCGATATCGCTGCCCCAGTGCAGGCCAATGCGCTTGAGCGAGCGGGCAACCTGCAGCGTCAATGCGCCGTTGGCGGAGATGACCGCCTTGCGCATCCCGCGATGGCGGGTATGGAACTCACGCAGGGCGTTATCCAGCCGTTCGGCTTCATGGAGCGGGATTTCAACGTTCTCGGCGACCACGCCAGCATAGCGGGCGAGGGTGGCGCGAAATGCGCTCAGGCGTTCGCGGCGGGTATTGACCATTCCCAGCGGCTCGCTCAGGAACAGAATCGCTTCAAAGCCTTGTTCTATCAGGTGTTCGGTAGCGGTGGTCGCGGCCTGAGTATTATCCAGCCCGACCACATCGCAGGCGAAGTCCGGGATTTTGCGGTCAATCAGCACCATCGGCAGGGCGGACTGTTGCAGGCGGTTCAGCCCCTCTTCGCGCATTCCCACGGCGTTAACCACGATGCCCTCAACCTGATAGCTGCGCAGCAGATCGAGGTAGTGTAGCTCCTGGTCGAGCTCGTTGTTGGTGTTACATACCAGCGGGGTGAAGCCTTTTTCCCGGCAGGCGGCTTCGATGCCGCTGAGGACGTTAACAGAGTAGGGATTGGTAATGTCGGCGATGATAAGCCCGATCAGGCGGGTACGGCCACGCTTCAGGCCCCGGGCCATCAGGCTAGGGCGATAGTCGAGGTCGGCGATAGCCTGTTCAATGCGGGCCAGCAGCGCGTCGGAAAGCAGGTTTTTTTCGCCGTTGAGGTAACGGGAGATGCTGGTTTTACCGGTTTTCGCGGCTTTCGCTACGTCGCTGATGGTGGGCCGTGTTGATTTGCTCATCGCTGTTTCCTTGCCTTGGTTGAGCATACCTTAGCGCGAAAATGCCCGGTGGCGCTACGCTTACCGGGCCTGGGGTTTGTGCGGCCTGATGCCCTCACCCCGACCCTCTCCCACGGGGAGAGGGCGCAAACACTAAAAACGGCAAACAGGTTGCCGTTTTGCTTTTACCTACTGCACCGGACTTAAAGTGATCTCAACGCGGCGGTTCTGCGCTTTGCCTTCCGCCGTGCTGTTGCTGGCGATCGGATTCGCCGGGCCCATGCCGCTGGTGCGAATGCGGTTCACCGCCACGCCCTGGGTGATGAGCGAGCTGGCCACCGCGTCAGCACGCTGCTGGGAGAGACGCATGTTCAGATCCTGGCTGCCGGTGCTGTCGGTATAGCCCAGCACGTTCACCGCGGTTTTTTCGTACTCTTTCAGCACCATCGCCACGCCGGTCAGGGTGTTGGCACCCGCCGGTTTCAGCGTTGCGCTGCTGCTGTCGAAGGTGACGTTGTTTGGCATGTTCAGAATGATGTTATCGCCACTACGGGTCACGCTTACGCCGGTACCCTGCATTTTGTCGCGCAGCTTCGCTTCCTGCACGTCCATGTAATAACCCGCGCCGCCGCCCAGCGCTGCGCCTGCTGCGGCACCAATCAGGGCACCTTTGCCGCGATCTTTCTTCGAGGAGGAGAGCGCGCCAACACCTGCGCCCACCAGGGAACCGATGCCTGCGCCAATGCCTGATTTACCCGCTTCGCGTTCGCCGGTGTAAGGGTTGGTGGTGCAGCCTGAAACAACCAGGGCGCCGCTCACTACGGCGGCAATCATAAGTGCGCTTTTTTTCATCTTCTTTCCTTAAGCTTTTTTATTCTTTGCCACGACGGGCGTGGCGGTTGATTATGACGTCCAGTTACGGAGAAAATTCCGGGGATAACTCTTAAATTTGTGTCAAATCATAAACAGTCTCAATGAAGGCTGAGAAAACCTGCAACCGGCAATCCAGGAGCACACGCTGTGACCACTTCAACAAAAACCATTCTGACTGCAGCCCACTGGGGGCCCATGCTGGTCGAAACCGACGGCGACAGGGTGCTCTCTTCCCGTGGCGCGTTGCCGACAAAGCATCCCAATTCCCTGCAGACCGCGGTGCGCGACCAGGTGCACAGCAAAACACGCGTGCGCTGGCCAATGGTGCGTAAAGGCTTTCTCGCCTCGCCGGATAATCCACAGGGGGTGCGCGGACAGGATGAATTCGTGCGCGTCAGCTGGGACGAGGCGCTGACGCTTATCGATGCGCAGCATAAACGCATTCGCCAGAGCTATGGTCCATCGTCCATTTTCGCTGGTTCCTACGGCTGGCGCTCCAACGGCGTGCTGCACAAAGCGGCCACCCTGCTTCAGCGCTATATGAGCCTGGCGGGCGGCTATACCGGCCATCTGGGGGATTACTCAACCGGCGCGGCGCAGGCCATCATGCCGTATGTGGTGGGCGGCAACGAAGTCTATCAGCAGCAGACCAGCTGGCCGCTGGTGCTGGAGCACTCTGAGGTGGTGGTGCTGTGGAGCGCTAACCCGCTTAATACCCTCAAGATCGCGTGGAACGCCAGCGACGAGCAGGGAATACCTTACTTTGACGCGCTGCGTAAAAGCGGCAAGCGCCTGATCTGCATCGATCCGATGCGCTCCGAAACCATGGATTTCTTTGGCGACAGCGCCGAGTGGATCGCCCCGCACATGGGTACCGATGTGGCACTGATGCTCGGCATCGCCCATACGCTGGTGGAAAACGGCTGGCAGGATGAAGCCTTCCTGGCGCGCTGCACTTCCGGCTATGAAAAGTTTGCCGACTACCTGACCGGTGCGACAGACGGTATCGCCAAAACCGCCGAATGGGCTGCCGACATTTGCGGCGTTCCAGCCGATAAAATTCGTGAACTGGCGGCGTTGTTCCACCATAACACCACGATGCTGATGTCCGGCTGGGGCATGCAGCGCCAGCAGTTTGGCGAGCAGAAACACTGGATGCTGGTTACGCTTGCGGCAATGCTCGGCCAGATTGGTACGCCCGGCGGCGGCTTTGGGCTTTCGTATCACTTTGCCAACGGCGGTAACCCGACGCGTCGCGCGGCGGTGCTGGCCTCGATGCAGGGTTCGGTCAAGGGCGGTACCGACGCGGTGGATAAATTCCCGGTCGCCCGTATTGTTGAAGCCCTGGAAAATCCCGGCGGTTTTTATCAGCACAACGGTCTGGATCGCCATTTCCCGGATATTCGCTTTGTCTGGTGGGCGGGCGGCGCCAACTTTACTCACCATCAGGACACCAACCGCCTGATCCGCGCCTGGCAAAAACCGGAGCTGGTGGTCATCTCCGAGTGCTTCTGGACGGCGGCGGCGAAGCATGCCGATATCGTGCTGCCGGCCACCACCTCGTTTGAACGCAACGACATGACCATGACCGGCGACTACAGCAACCAGCATATGGTGCCGATGAAGCGGGTTGTGGCCCCGCGCGATGAGGCGCGTGACGATCTTGATGTGTTTGCCGAGCTGAGCGAGCGCTGGGAGCAGGGCGGCGGCGAGCGTTTCACCGAAGGCAAAACCGATCTGGAGTGGCTGGAGACGTTTTATGAGATTGCCGGGCAGCGCGGCGCGGCCCAGGGCGTGACTTTAGCGCCCTTTGCCGAATTCTGGGAAGCCAATGCCATCGTCGAAATGCCGGAATCCGAGGACAACGCGAAATTCGTGCGCTTCGCTGATTTCCGTCGCGATCCTGAAAGCCATCCGCTTAAAACCGAGAGCGGCAAACTCGTGATTTATTCAGATCGCATTGCCGGCTTCGGCTACGCCGACTGTCCGCCTCACCCGATGTGGCTGGAGCCGGACGAGTGGCATGGCAACGCCGAGCCGGGGCAACTGCAAATTCTTTCTGCCCACCCGGCGCACCGTCTGCACAGCCAGCTTAACTACTCTTCCCTGCGCGAGCAGTACGCGGTGGCCGGGCGCGAGCCGGTGACGCTGCACCCGGATGACGCGAAGGCGCGCGGCATTGCCGACGGCGACGTGGTACGCGTCTGGAACCATCGCGGCCAGGTGCTGGCAGGGGCGGTGGTCAGCGAAGGCATCAAACCGGGGGTGATCTGCATTCACCAGGGGGCATGGCCGGATCTGGATCCTGATAACGACGGGATTTGTAAGAACGGAGCGGTCAACGTGCTGACCAAAGATCTCCCCAGCTCGAAGCTGGGGAACGGCTGCGCGGGGAATACCGCGCTGGCGTGGCTGGAAAAATACCAGGGGCCGACGCTTACGCTGACGGCGTTTGATCCGCCTGCCAGCTCATAAGCCAGGTCGGGTGCTGGGTATCTTCCTGCCAGGCGCTGTCTTCGATGCGAAAGCCCTGAGCATGATAGAAATTCACCGCCCGATTGTTCTTCTGGTAGACCTCGAGGCTTAAATACGGGTAGCGCTGCTGAACATGGTTTATCAGCGCATGCCCGATGCCCTTGCCGGCCCAGGCGGGATCGACAAACAGCGCCCCGATGAACTTCGACTCCATCACGCTGATAAACCCGCGAAGCGCGCCTTCCTCTTCCCATACCCATGTCTCGGCCGAAGGCAGGTAAACTTCCCGCACCACCTCCTCGCTCTCTACCCAGTACTGCGCATCGATAAACGGATGGGCGACGGTGGTGCTCTCCAGCCAGAGCGTCAGCAGGGGCTCGACGTCGTCGCTGAGCCATTTGCGGATCATGTATGACCTCCCGGGTAGCAGTGGCAGGTGGTGACGTGATCGTTGACCAGCCCGCAGGCCTGCATAAAGGAGTAACAGATGGTGGTGCCAACGAACTTGAAGCCGCGTTTTTTCAGCGCCTTAGAGAGGGCGTCCGAGGCGGGCGTTGAGGTGGGGATCTCCGCCAGGGTTGCCGCCCGGGTCACCTGCGGGGTGTTATCAACAAAGGACCAGACAAAATCGGAGAACCGCTCGCCGTTCTCTTCCATCGCCAGATAAGCCCGGGCGTTGCCGATAATGGCTTCGATTTTACCCCGGTGGCGAATAATGCCCGCATCCAGCACTAACCTGTCGACATCGGCAGTTGTCATTCCGGCGACCAGAACCGGATCGAACTGGTGAAAGGCCTGACGATAATTTTCCCGCTTTTTAAGCACGGTGATCCAGGATAAACCGGCCTGCTGGCCCTCAAGACAGATCATCTCGAATAAATGTTTTCCGTCAGTTTCCGGCACTCCCCACTCTTTATCGTGATAGGCGATATAAAGCGGATCCTGGCTAACCCAGCCACAACGTTGCATCGGTTCTCTCCCTTTTGCTACTGAAATGACAAAAATTTCAATCGACCCGGCTTGACGTGTCATCTAAAGAGACAATAGTTAATACAGGCTGATACGCAACATCCCTCATGTCGCAACCAGGCCTCAATTACACAATCACAAATATCGCCGAATTCGGCTCTTCTCTGGAGTCGCTTTGATGATTATAAAAAAAATAAGTGGCCGCCATGCCGTTACCGGTCTGGTGAGTTTCCTCGCCTGTCTGCTGACAGGCAACACAGCAAACGCCTGGCAACAGGAATATATCGTTTCGGATACGAAAAGTAATACCACTGAGCGTTATACATGGGACGACGATCACCAACCGCGTTATGAGGACATTCTCAAAGAGCGAATTCTCTCTTCGCAGAATACGTCCGGTTTAGCGCTGAATTTGCCTGATGAATCGCCCGTGGAAGCGACCAGCTCCATGAGCGTGGGCTGGAGTATTCCCGTGGCCCGCCGTTTTACCACCGGACCGGTTGCCGCCTGGCACTATGACGGCTCCACGCCCAATATGTACAACGAGTTTGGCGATAGCGTGAACACGCAGTCGCTAATCGATCCGCTATGGCATGCCAGCGTCAGTACGCTCGGCTGGCGCGTTGATACGCGCGTGGGCGATCTGCGACCCTGGGCGCAAATCAGCTATAACCAGCAGTTCGGCGATAATCAGTGGAAAATGCAGTCCGGCCTGGGACGCCTGGCGCCGTCCACGCAATATGGTAACTGGATGGATGTCACCGTCGGGGCAGATATGCTGATCAACCCCTATATGGCGGCCTATGCTTCTATGTCGCAGGCCGAAAACATGACCACCGGCGAAGATTATCTTTATACTCTCGGCGTTAGCGCCAGGTTCTGAATTAAGCGCATAAGTGACCTGTGCAGCACCGGAAGTAAGCCTTCTCCGGTGCGGTTCAGACGGCAGTCCAGGTCATTCATTCCTGATTTTCGGCATTTCATTCCACGCCCTCTGCATTTCATGCCGTTTTACCCCTGGTAAGTTGGGGTTTTAGTTATCGTTGTCAGCAGTGAATTTCCCTTTCTTCTGCTGCAGGACAACTGCCATGAACACATCATCTTACAACCGCACCCGCTGGCTGACCCTTATCGGCACCATCGTGACCCAGTTTGCGCTGGGGTCGGTCTACACCTGGAGCCTGTTTAACAGTGCCCTCTCCGATAAACTCGATGCACCGGTCAGCCAGGTGGCTTTCTCCTTTGGCTTGCTGAGCCTGGGCCTGGCGCTCTCCTCGTCCGTTGCCGGTAAATTACAGGAACGCTTCGGCGTTAAGCGCGTCACCATGGCCTCCGGGATTTTACTGGGGGTTGGCTTCTTCCTGACCGCGCACTCCAGCAATCTGATGATGCTGTGGCTGAGCGCCGGGGTGCTGGTGGGGCTGGCGGATGGCGCGGGCTATCTGTTAACCCTGTCGAACTGTGTGAAATGGTTCCCGGAACGTAAAGGGCTGATCTCCGCCTTTGCCATTGGTTCTTACGGTCTTGGCAGCCTGGGCTTCAAATTTATCGACAGCCATTTGCTCGCCACCGTCGGCCTTGAAAAGACCTTTATGATCTGGGGCGCCATCGTGCTGGTGATGATCCTGTTCGGTGCCACCCTGATGAAAGATGCCCCGCAGCAGGAAGTGAAATCCGTTAACGGTGTGGTCGAGAACGACTTTACGCTGGCCCAGTCAATGCGTAAGCCGCAGTACTGGATGCTGGCAGTGATGTTCCTGACCGCCTGCATGAGTGGTCTGTATGTGATTGGCGTGGCGAAAGATATCGCCCAGGGGATGGTAAAACTGGACGCGGCAACTGCGGCCAACGCGGTAACCATTATCTCTATCGCCAACCTCTCTGGTCGCCTGGTGCTGGGGATCTTGTCTGATAAAATTGCCCGTATCCGCGTCATTACTATCGGCCAGGTGGTTTCGCTGGTGGGGATGGCGGCACTGCTTTTCGCCCCGCTCAACGAAGTGACCTTCTTTGCGGCTATTGCCTGCGTCGCGTTTAACTTCGGCGGCACCATCACCGTCTTCCCGTCGCTGGTAAGTGAGTTCTTCGGCCTTAATAACCTGGCGAAAAACTACGGCGTTATTTATTTAGGCTTTGGTATCGGCAGTATTTGCGGTTCGCTTATTGCTTCGCTGTTCGGCGGCTTCTATGTGACCTTCTGCGTAATATTCGCCCTGCTTATCCTTTCTCTGGCGCTTTCCACTACGATTCGCCAGCCGCAGCGCGAAATATTTAAACAAGCGCATGCCTGAGTAAAACCCCTCTAAGGGCCGGATATTCCGGCCTTTTTTTTCGCTGCACTCTGTAAAAAACAGGCCGGTGGTATGTCATCGGACTTGTTTTTTTGTAAATATTTGCAGGGATCACATTCTCTGCTGCCACTTTTTCTTTTCCCTGTGGTCTACTTACCGCGCTTACAGACGTTTCCTATAACGTACTCCCAGGCAATGAAATATGTTGTTCACTTTTTAACCAAGAGTGAGACGGCTCTACATTATCTTTTTCCAGGTTGCATTAATGAAATATATCAAAGCGATGACGCAACAAAAGCTCAGCTTTTTGCTCGCGTTGTACATCGGTCTGTTTATGAATGGCGCGGTTTTTTTCCGTCGGTTTGACGGTTATGCGCAAGACTTTACCGCCTGGAAAGGAATCGCTGCGGTCGTTGAACTGGTTGCCACTGTGCTGGTCACCTTCTTTTTACTGCGTTTGCTGTCGCTGTTTGGCCGCCGGATATGGCGCGTTCTCGCCACGCTGGTGGTGCTGTGCTCGGCGGGTGCCAGCTATTACATGACTTTTATGAACGTGGTGATCGGCTACGGCATTATTGCCTCGGTGATGACCACGGATATTGACCTCTCGAAAGAGGTGGTCGGTATCCACTTTGTTCTCTGGCTGGTTTGCGTCAGCATCCTGCCGCTGCTGCTTATCTGGAACAACCGCTGCCGCTATACGCTGTTGCGCCAGCTGCGTACCCCGGGACAGCGTATCAGAAGCGCCGCGGTGGTCGTCCTGGCGGGACTGATGGTCTGGGGACCTATCCGCCTGCTGGATTTACAGCAGAAGAACGTTGAACGTACCTCCGGCGTGGATATGCCGAGCTACGGCGGCGTGGTGGCGAACTCCTATCTGCCGTCCAACTGGATCTCCGCGCTGGGGTTATACGCCTGGGCGCAGGTGGACGAATCGTCCGACAACAAATCGCTGATGAACCCGGCGAAGAAATTTACCTATCAGGCGCCTGCGGATATTGATGACACCTATGTGATCTTCATTATTGGTGAAACCACGCGCTGGGATCATATGGGTATGCTGGGCTATGAGCGGGATACCACACCGAAGCTGGCGCAGGAGAAAAACCTCGTCGCCTTCCGCGGTTACTCCTGCGATACCGCGACCAAGCTCTCGCTGCGCTGCATGTTCGTGCGTGAGGGTGGGGCAAGCGATAATCCACAGCGTACGTTGAAAGAGCAGAATGTCTTCGCGGTGCTGCGCCAGCTGGGCTTTAGCTCCGACCTCTACGCGATGCAAAGCGAGATGTGGTTCTACAGCAACACCATGGCCAACAACATTGCCTATCGTGAGCAGATTGGCGCTGAGCCGCGTAACCGCGGTAAGAGCGTGGACGATATGCTGCTGATCGACGAGATGCAGCGCTCCCTGCAGGGCAACCAGGACGGTAAGCATATGATCATCCTGCATACCAAAGGGTCGCACTTTAACTATACCCAGCGTTATCCGCGCAGCTTTGCGAAATGGACGCCGGAGTGTAAGGGCGTGGATAAAGACTGCAGCAAACAGCAGCTGATCAACTCCTATGACAACTCGGTGACCTATGTGGATCACTTTATCGACAGCGTGATTGACCAGGTGCGTGATAAGAAAGCCATTGTCTTCTACGCCGCCGATCACGGTGAGTCGATTAACGAGAAAGAGCACCTGCACGGTACGCCGCGCAAGATGGCGCCGCCGGAGCAGTTCCGCGTCCCGATGATGGTGTGGATGTCTGACAAGTATCTGGAGAACCCGGAGAAAGCCAAAATGTTTGCCCACCTCAAAGAGCAGGCGGATATGAAAGTGGCGCGTCGTCATGTGGAGCTGTATGACACCATTCTCGGTTGCCTCGGTTATACCTCGCCAGACGGTGGGATTAACGAGAATAACAACTGGTGTAAAGTGCCGGACAGCGCTGCGAAAGCCGCGAAGTAACGGGCCTGGCGACTTTATAGCCGATCGAATGGCTTTTTCAGAATAAGGGATTGACGGGGTTGCAGCGTAGCAGTAAGATGCGCTCCGCATTCGGCGAGTAGCGCAGCTTGGTAGCGCAACTGGTTTGGGACCAGTGGGTCGGAGGTTCGAATCCTCTCTCGCCGACCACATTCGAAACCCCTGCTCTTTGAGCAGGGGTTTTTTTCATCTGAAAGTTATGAGGATGAGGACCTCCGGGGCAGGAGGTTCGACTCGAGCGAAGCGAGAGAACGTTGCTTCAGCAACGGCCCGAAGGGCGAGTCACGAAGTGACGAGTTATCCTCTCTCGCCGACCACATTTGAAAACCCCGCTCTTTGAGCGGGGTTTTTCGCATTTAGCATCCGCAGAAATCTGTCGCATTAAAGCCTTATCCTTCCAGACTTACTAAAATGCGGCCAACCTCTCGTTCCCCCTGCCTGCTAACGTTTTTGTGACATATTCCATTGTATTTTTTTATATATGGAATGATCTTTTTTCGCGTTGCTTATACATAACCTCAGCATTTTCCCCTGTGCGTTTTAACGTTCACGGCATTTAGTGCGCAGATAATCGCCATTCTGTAAGAAAATTTACGCGGGTTGAATAAATGTTAATCACTGGTTGTAGGAGAATGCGCAGAGAGTTGTGCTGCATCATGGCGGGTAGCATAAATTTCCCTGCTGAAAATACGCCCCGGTAGTTTTTTTAATCTTTGTTTGCCGATTCTCACACTTAGCGTAAATCCCCGTCACCTGTATTGACGTTTTCACATTCTGTTGACAGATTGTAGGGCACGAGGGGCAATTCAGGGAGGATCTGCGCTGCAACTCAGTCGCTCTTCTGAAAGGAATCTCCATCCCTTATAACGCCTTAGGGCAGCACCGACCGGACCGGGTAAAAAACAAATTAAAGGTCAGGCGGAGTAACACAACAAAAAACATCACATTGGAGCAGAATAACAATGAGTATTTCCTTGAAGAAGTCAGGGATGCTGAAGCTTGGTCTGAGCCTGGTAGCCATGACTGTCGCAGCAAGCGTACAGGCAAAAACCCTGGTCTACTGTTCTGAAGGCTCGCCGGAAGGCTTTAACCCACAGCTCTTTACCTCTGGTACAACGTACGATGCAAGCTCTGTACCTATCTATAACCGTCTGGTTGAATTCAAAACCGGTACCACGGAAGTTATTCCGGGTCTGGCAGAGAAGTGGGAAGTCAGCGAAGACGGCAAAACCTATACCTTCCACCTGCGCCAGGGCGTGAAGTGGCAGGACAGCAAAGAATTCAAACCTACGCGCGATCTGAATGCAGACGACGTGGTGTTCTCCTTCGACCGCCAGAAAAATGCCCAGAACCCGTACCACAAAGTCTCCGGCGGCAGCTATGAGTACTTCGAAGGTATGGGTCTGCCGGATCTGATCAGCGAAATCAAAAAAGTGGACGACAAAACCGTTCAGTTCGTGCTGACCCGTCCGGAAGCGCCATTCCTGGCTGACCTGGCCATGGACTTCGCCTCTATTCTCTCTAAAGAGTATGCGGACAACATGCTGAAAGCCGGCACCCCGGAAAAAGTTGACCTGAACCCAATCGGTACCGGTCCGTTCCAACTGCTGCAGTACCAGAAAGACTCCCGCATCCTGTACAAAGCGTTCGAAGGCTACTGGGGCACCAAGCCGCAGATCGACCGTCTGGTCTTCTCCATCACGCCTGACGCCTCCGTGCGTTACGCCAAGCTGCAGAAGAACGAATGCCAGGTTATGCCGTACCCGAACCCGGCTGACATCGCGCGCATGAAGCAGGACAAAAACATCAACCTGCTGGAGCAGGCGGGTCTGAACGTTGGCTATCTCTCCTTCAACACCGAGAAGAAACCGTTTGATGACGTGAAAGTGCGTCAGGCGCTGACCTACGCGGTGAACAAAGAAGCGATCATTAAAGCCGTTTACCAGGGCGCTGGCGTTGCTGCCAAGAACCTGATCCCACCAACCATGTGGGGCTATAACGACGACGTTAAGGATTACACCTATGACGTTGAGAAAGCGAAAGCGCTGCTGAAAGAAGCAGGCCAGGATAAAGGCTTCACTGTTGAGCTGTGGGCAATGCCAGTTCAGCGTCCATACAACCCGAACGCTCGCCGTATGGCCGAGATGGTTCAGGCTGACTGGGCTAAGATCGGCGTCCAGGCCAAGATCGTGACCTACGAGTGGGGCGAGTACCTGAAGCGTGCTAAAGCCGGTGAACACCAGGCTGTGATGATGGGCTGGACCGGTGACAACGGGGATCCGGATAACTTCTTCGCAACCCTGTTCAGCTGCGCCGCGGCGAAAGACGGTTCTAACTACTCTCGCTGGTGCTACAAGCCGTTTGAAGACCTGATTCAGCCGGCACGTGCTGCAGAAGATCACAACAAGCGTATCGAGCTGTACAAACAGGCTCAGGTTGTGATGCATGACCAGGCTCCGGCGCTGATCGTGGCTCACTCCACCGTATATGAGCCAGTGCGTAAAGAAGTTAAAGGCTACGTGGTTGACCCACTGGGTAAACACCACTTCGAAAACGTCTCTGTTGAATAATTAAAAGCAACGCCAGGCGGCGCCGCGCTTGCACTGGCCTACGGCATGTAGGCCGGGTAAGCGTAGCGCCACCCGGCAGCAGTGCTTTATTCCCTCTCTGAAAGGGGAGGGAATAAGATTTGTGAGCAATACAGACGTCACGCCTTCCGGCGAGCGTCATTAGAGAGAATCCGGGTTATGTTGCAGTTCATCCTCCGACGTCTGGGACTTGTTATCCCCACGTTTATCGGTATCACCCTTCTCACCTTCGCTTTTGTCCATATGATCCCCGGTGACCCGGTAATGATTATGGCGGGCGAGCGTGGCATTTCTCCTGAACGTCATGCACAGCTGTTGGCCGAACTGGGGCTGGATAAGCCGATGTGGCAGCAGTATCTCCACTATATCTGGGGTGTGATGCATGGTGATTTAGGTATCTCGCTGAAAAGCCGTCTTCCGGTGTGGGAAGAGTTCGTACCACGATTTAAAGCGACGCTGGAACTCGGTGTCTGCGCCATGATTTTTGCCGTCGCCGTGGGTATCCCGGTGGGCGTGCTGGCTGCGGTAAAACGTGGCTCTATCTTCGATCACACCGCCGTTGGCCTGGCGCTGACCGGTTACTCCATGCCTATCTTCTGGTGGGGCATGATGCTGATCATGCTGGTATCGGTGCAGTTGAACCTGACTCCGGTCTCAGGGCGCGTCAGCGATATGGTCTTCCTTGATGACACCAACCCGCTGACCGGCTTTATGCTGATCGACACGGCTATCTGGGGCGAAGAGGGCAACTTTATTGATGCGCTGGCGCACATGATCCTGCCTGCGATGGTGCTCGGGACAATCCCGCTGGCGGTTATCGTGCGTATGACCCGTTCGTCGATGCTGGAAGTGCTGGGCGAGGACTACATCCGGACGGCCCGCGCCAAAGGGCTGACCCGCATGCGCGTGATTATCGTCCATGCGCTGCGTAACGCCATGCTGCCGGTGGTAACGGTTATCGGCCTGCAGGTGGGTACGCTGCTGGCAGGGGCGATCCTGACCGAAACTATTTTCTCCTGGCCGGGCCTGGGTCGCTGGCTGATTGACGCACTGCAGCGCCGTGACTATCCGGTTGTGCAGGGCGGTGTGCTGCTGGTGGCGACGATGATTATCCTCGTTAACCTGCTGGTCGATTTGCTGTACGGCGTGGTGAACCCGCGTATTCGTCATAAGAAGTAAGGGGCCATCATGTCACAAGTTACTGCAAATAAAGCTGCACCGGTGCCAATGACGCCGCTGCAGGAGTTCTGGCACTACTTCAAGCGCAACAAAGGCGCAGTGGTGGGGCTGGTTTACGTTTCCATCATGATCCTGATTGCGGTGTTTGCGAACGTGCTGGCGCCGTATAACCCGGCGGATCAGTTCCGCGACGTGCTGCTGGCCCCGCCAGCCTGGCAGGAGGGTGGAACATTTGCCCACCTGCTGGGGACCGATGACGTGGGCCGCGACGTGCTCTCCCGTCTGATGTACGGTGCACGTTTGTCACTGCTGGTTGGCTGTCTGGTGGTGGTACTCTCGCTGATCCTCGGCGTGGTGCTGGGCCTGATCGCCGGTTACTTTGGCGGCCTGATTGATAACACCATTATGCGTATCGTCGACATCATGCTGGCCCTGCCAAGCCTGCTGCTGGCGCTGGTGCTGGTGGCGATCTTCGGCCCGTCAATCGGCAACGCCGCGCTCGCCCTGACGTTCGTTGCGCTCCCACACTACGTGCGATTAACCCGTGCGGCGGTGCTGGTGGAAGTGAACCGCGACTACGTCACCGCCTCTCGCGTGGCGGGTGCCGGTGCGATGCGTCAGATGTTCGTCAACATTCTTCCTAACTGCCTTGCGCCGCTGATTGTCCAGGCGTCGCTCGGTTTCTCTAACGCCATTCTCGATATGGCCGCTCTTGGCTTCCTTGGCATGGGTGCGCAGCCGCCAACACCGGAGTGGGGCACCATGCTCTCCGACGTGTTGCAGTTCGCGCAAAGCGCCTGGTGGGTCGTGACCTTCCCGGGTCTGGCGATCCTGCTGACGGTGCTGGCATTTAACCTGATGGGTGACGGTCTGCGTGATGCACTTGATCCCAAACTGAAGCAGTAAGAGGCACGAGATGGCGTTATTAAATGTAGATAAATTATCGGTGCACTTCGGTGACGTAGGCTCCGAGTTTCGCGCCGTAGACCGTGTTAGCTACAGCGTAAATCAGGGTGAAGTGGTCGGCATTGTAGGTGAGTCTGGTTCCGGTAAGTCGGTGAGCTCACTGGCTATCATGGGACTGATTGATTTTCCCGGCCGCGTGATGGCGGAAAACCTGGAATTTAACGGTCAGGATCTGAAGCGCATTTCTGAAAAAGAGCGCCGCAACCTGGTCGGCGCCGAAGTGGCGATGATCTTCCAGGACCCGATGACCAGCCTTAACCCGTGCTACACCGTCGGTTTCCAGATCATGGAAGCGATCAAGGTGCATCAGGGCGGTAACAAGAAAACCCGTCGCCAGCGGGCGATCGACCTGCTGAACCAGGTGGGTATTCCTGACCCGGCCTCGCGTCTGGATGTCTATCCGCACCAGCTCTCCGGCGGGATGAGCCAGCGTGTGATGATCGCCATGGCGATCGCCTGCCGTCCAAAACTGCTGATTGCCGATGAACCGACAACCGCGCTGGACGTGACCATTCAGGCACAGATCATCGAGCTGCTGCTGGAGTTACAGCAGAAAGAGAACATGGCGCTGATCCTGATCACCCATGACCTGGCGTTAGTGGCCGAAGCGGCGCATAAAATCATCGTGATGTATGCCGGGCAAGTAGTGGAAACCGGCAGTTCGCACGATATCTTCCGCGCGCCGCGTCATCCTTATACTCAGGCGCTGCTGCGTGCCTTGCCGGAGTTTGCCCAGGATAAGGCGCGTCTGGCGTCACTGCCGGGCGTGGTACCGGGGAAATACGACCGCCCGACCGGCTGTCTGCTGAACCCGCGTTGCCCGTATGCCACGGACAAATGCCGCACCGATGAGCCGGATCTCTATACGCTCAGCGACGGTCGTCAGTCTAAATGTCACTACCCACTCGATGATGCCGGGAGGCCCACACTATGAGTACGCAAGAGGCCACCATGCAACAGCCGCTGTTGCAGGCTATCGATCTGAAAAAACACTATCCGGTGAAGAAGGGGATGTTTGCCCCTGAGCGCCTGGTGAAAGCGCTGGATGGCGTCTCCTTTACCCTCGAGCGCGGTAAAACGCTGGCGGTGGTGGGGGAGTCCGGCTGTGGGAAATCCACGCTGGGCCGTCTGCTGACCATGATTGAAACCCCGACCGGGGGCGAGCTTTACTATCAGGGGCAGGATCTGCTCAAGCACGATCCTAACGCGCAGAAACTGCGTCGCCAGAAAATCCAGATTGTGTTCCAGAACCCGTATGGTTCGCTGAACCCGCGTAAAAAGGTGGGGCAGATTCTGGAGGAGCCACTGCAGATCAACTCTACGCTGAGCAAAGAGCAGCGTCGCGAGAAGGCGCTGGCGATGATGGCCAAGGTGGGGCTCAAGACCGAGCACTACGATCGCTATCCGCATATGTTCTCCGGCGGCCAGCGTCAGCGTATCGCTATTGCCCGTGGTCTGATGCTCGACCCGGACGTGGTGATCGCCGATGAACCGGTCTCCGCGCTGGACGTATCCGTTCGTGCGCAGGTGCTGAACCTGATGATGGATCTGCAGCAGGATTTAGGTCTGTCGTACGTCTTCATCTCTCACGACCTGTCGGTGGTGGAACACATTGCGGATGAAGTGATGGTGATGTATCTGGGCCGCTGCGTGGAGAAGGGAACCAAGGATCAGATCTTTAATAACCCGCGCCATCCGTATACGCAGGCGTTGCTCTCTGCGACTCCGCGTCTGAACCCGGATGAACGTCGGGAGCGTATTAAGCTGACCGGCGAGCTGCCAAGCCCGCTTAATCCGCCGCCGGGTTGTGCCTTCAACGCACGCTGCCGTCGTCGCTTTGGGCCGTGCACCCAGCTGCAACCGCAGTTAAAAGACTACGGCGGACAACTGGTGGCCTGCTTTGCGGTCGACCAGGACGAAAACGGCGAGAAGCCTCAGGCTTAAGTCATAAAAAAAACCGGCGAATTCGCCGGTTTTTTATTGGATGCGCGACACTATTTTCGTAATCGGATCTGGTCGACAGCGTGCTTTTCACTTTTGGTGAGGATCAGGCTGGCGCGCTCACGCGTCGGGAGAATGTTCTCTTTCAGGTTCACGTAGTTGATCTCATTCCACAGTGCGGTCGCCACATTAACAGCCTCTTCTTTTGAGAGCTGGGCGTAGTTGTGGAAATAAGAGTCAGGATCGGTGAACGCCCCTTCGCGGAACTTCAGGAAGCGGTTGATGTACCAGTTTTGCAATAAGTCTTCCGGGGCATCGACATAAATAGAGAAGTCGACAAAGTCAGAGACAAAGACATGATGTGGGTCATGAGGGTAGTCCATCCCGCTTTGCAGAACATTCAACCCTTCCAGAATCAGAATGTCCGGCTGCACCACCGTTTTGTCCCCGTCCGGGATGCGGTCGTAGATCAGATGCGAATAGACCGGAGCCGTAACGTTCGGCGCGCCGGATTTCAAATCTGAAACGAATTTCACCAGACGATGCATATCATAAGAGAGCGGGAAGCCTTTCTTCTTCATCAGGCCGCGTTCTTTTAACACTTCGTTGGGGTGCAGGAAGCCGTCGGTGGTGATCAGCTCAACGCTGCGATGCTCCGGCCAGCGGCTCAGCAGCGCCTGCAGCACGCGCGCGGTGGTGCTTTTACCCACGGCCACGCTGCCGGCGATACTGATGATATAAGGAATGCGCTGCCCGTTAGTCCCGAGGAACTGCTCCAGGACGGCCTGTCGACGAAGGTTGGAACTGATATAGAAATTCAGCAAACGCGACAGAGGCAAATAAATTTCGGCGACTTCTTCAAGCGACAGGTCTTCGTTTATCCCTTTTAACCGTGCGATTTCGCCTTCCGTTAAGGTCATCGGGACGGAATCACGCAGAGCAGCCCACTGGCTGCGGCTAAACTGGAGATAAGGCGTCATTAACATTTGCTCTTTTTTGCTCATAAGCATGCTTGAGTGAGGCGTCTCATCCCACAACAGAGGCTAGCCATGCGGGGTATGGCGCATCACATAATAGTTAATTTTGGACAATGGGCAGGAGGGTAACACCAGATGAGCCGAATAATAAGAAAAAATATGGCTCCATGTTACGTTAAGCGGGAATCGTCACAGACCGGGTTTGGGCCCCTTTCACGGCAGTATATGGTGAATATTTGCGCGTGCTTGCCTGAAAATACAGCGTTATTCTCTCTTCTCGCACAAAATGTGAGCGAAAGAACAATTTATGCAAATTTTTAGTTGCATGACTGCCCATGTCTCCATAGAATGCGCGCTACTTGATGCCGACTTAGCTCAGTAGGTAGAGCAACTGACTTGTAATCAGTAGGTCACCAGTTCGATTCCGGTAGTCGGCACCATCAAGTCCGGTGGGGTTCCCGAGCGGCCAAAGGGAGCAGACTGTAAATCTGCCGTCACAGACTTCGAAGGTTCGAATCCTTCCCCCACCACCACTTTCTGGCAGCGTTAACGCCGCCGGAGTTGGTTGAAAAAATTAACCAGCTCGAACTTAAAAAGAGAGAAATCTCTTTTTTTGTTACAGAAAGAACTGGGTAGCCGAGTTTCAGGATGCGGGCATCGTATAATGGCTATTACCTCAGCCTTCCAAGCTGATGATGCGGGTTCGATTCCCGCTGCCCGCTCCAATACGTGCTGATATGGCTCAGTTGGTAGAGCGCACCCTTGGTAAGGGTGAGGTCCCCAGTTCGACTCTGGGTATCAGCACCACTTCACTTCTCCCTCCCGTTTCTCTCTGTTTCAATTTAAATGTATTCAACAGTTCAGGCATTTCGCCTGGTTGATGTGGTGATATCACCGATTTATCCGTGTCTTAGAGGGACAATCGATGTCTAAAGAAAAGTTTGAACGTACAAAACCGCACGTTAACGTCGGTACTATCGGCCACGTTGACCATGGTAAAACAACGCTGACCGCTGCAATCACTACCGTTCTGGCAAAAACCTACGGTGGTTC
>NZ_VCBB01000018.1:0-99024 GCF_005843915.1 Enterobacter sp. MF024
TTATAGGGAGTTCTCCGGCGCTGACAAGAGCAAAATTAAAAAAAACTTTCAACCGTCTGTTTTTTGCTCAAAACCGTGCTATAGCGCTAGTTTTTCGAGCGTTTCGAAGCCATAACGATGCAAAACGGGTAAAAGTTGCTCAGTTACCGGGGTCAATGCCATGCAATAAGCGATATTCGCGTCGGTGGATTTCGCATCTGGCGCTTCATGTTCAAGCAGCCATGCCGTGCGACGGGCAATTGCCGCTCCCGAATCCACCAACCGGGTACCTTCCGGAAGTACGGCAAGCAGCTCTTCCTGTAATAGCGGGAAATGCGTGCAGCCCAGCACCACCGTATCTGGCGGCTCCGCCATCCGCAGCCATGGACGCAGAATACGGCGCAGCTCTTCCAGCGATACCGCCTGGCCGTGCAGTTTAGCTTCGGCCATCTCAACCAGCTCAGCAGAACCTAACATCGCAATCTGGCATTCATTGGCAAAGCGCTCGATCAGCTCACGGGTATAAGGACGTTTAACCGTCCCGCGCGTCGCCAGCAGTCCCACCACGCCATTCGCCGTCAGGCGCGCGGCAGGTTTAATCGCCGGAACGACGCCGACAACCGGGAACGGGAATTTTTCACGCAGTGCCGGAAGGGAGACTGTACTGGCGGTATTGCAGGCAATCACTGCCAGTGCGAGAGGATACTGCTGTTGTACGGCGGTAACGATCTCGACGACGCGCTCGACAATAAACGCTTCGCTCTTTTCCCCATACGGGAAAGCCACGTTATCGAACGCATAGATATAATGAAGATCCGGCAGAAGTTGCCGAATCTCATCATAGACTGAAAGCCCACCGACACCGGAGTCAAACACCAGTACGGTGGGACGTGGGTCAGAAGGTGTAGCTGCCAGACAAGGTGTATTCCCGTCCTGCAGTTTGGTAGCCATAAACTGTCTCGTAGTCTTTATCGAACAGGTTGGCTATTTTACCACGAACTGTAAGGTGAGAGGTGACAGGATATGAAACGGCGAGATCCCACAGGCTTACTCCACCCAGTTTCACGCGCTCTGAAGTAAAGGTATCAGGATCGTACGCCACGTCATAACGGGTTCCCAGATAGCGGTAGGCCAGATTCCAGTCGAGATCCCACACCTGCATGTCCAGCTGGTATTTCACCTGCTGTTTCGAACGGCGGGCAAGCACTTCGTTCGTTTTCGCATTGCGTGGATCGACGTAGTCATAGGAAACCTGATGCCCTACCGAGCCAGTATCAAACTGCGCCGTCGCTTCAATACCTTTGATACGCGCTTTGTCGACGTTGTAGTAGCGGAAAGTCCGCGGGTCGCTGCTAATCAGGTTGTCGATGTCGTTACGATAGCCTGACACACGCCAGTTCACCGGACCGGTCAGCCCCTCGAAGCCGCCCTCCCACTGCTTGCTCTCTTCCGGTTTCAGGTCCGGGTTGCCATAGCTAGCACTGTGGATCTGACTCATGGTCGGCGCTTTATAGGCTGTACCATAAGAACCAATGATCCGGTAACCGTCGATAAACTCCCATCCGGCGCTGGTCTGCCAGGTGTTATGGTTACCAAAGTTAGCGTTGTCGTCATTACGCGCGGCGGCTTCCAGGGTGACGCTATCGAACTGCTGCAGGGCAGACAGGAACACACCCGTGTTGCGCTGTTCGTAGCCTTTATCCAGATAGCCCGTTCCCGCCTGGGTTTTTTGCTTCTGCCAGTCCAGACCTGCGCCAATATTGCCGTGGCCGACAGTAACGGTGTTCAGCCACTGAGCGGTGTACTGCTTAACGTCATCCATGGTGGCAGAGGACGCATAACGGCCTTTGCTCGGATCGTAGTTCTGGTCTTTACTGCGACCATAACCAGCCACCAGCTGGGTCTGATAAATTCCCTGGTTATAGCGAAGACCGGTATCCCAGTTCTGGCTGTAAAGCTGACGCGTATCAGGGGTGCCATCGACCATAAAGTTATCGTCGTAATGCTCATAACCGTCATACGCCGTGCGGTTGTCGTAGCCGAGGCCACGCACGAAGCCGCTCAGGTTGTCAGTGATCTGCTGCTCAACGGAGCCGAACAGCGACTTACTCATAAAGCCGTCACGGTCTGGCTGACGCGGGGCATCTGCCGCATCAATATCAAAGCCGCGGGTATAGTTATAATTGCCGCCCAGGGTGATTTTGGTTTTATCCAGCACCAGCTGGAAGGAGCCATCGTAGGATTGATAGCCTTTCGAACCTACGCTGGCGTTAATTTCTGCCCCTGGCTTATCACGGCCAGTGATGATGTTAATCACACCGCCAATCGCATCTGAACCGTACAGGGCCGAGCGCGGACCACGAATGTATTCGACACGCTGAATGAGCGAAACGGGAATCTGGCTGAGATCCGGTGAGTTGCTGATCCCGGCGTTATTCAGTGGAATGCCGTCGATAAGAACCAGCACATGACGAGATTCTGTACCGCGAATAAAAGTAGAAGAGTTGGCACCCATTCCACCGCTTTGTGCAATATCAACGCCCGGTAAGCGCGACATCACCTCAACGACGCTTTTCGCCTGCCAGCGCTCGATATCTTCCCGGGTAACGACAGAGCTTGGGGCCAGGACGGTATTAGCAGGCTGTGCAACACGGTTTGCCGTCACCACCAACGAGTCTGCGCTATCCTGCGCCCAGCCCGAAAATGCCGTGACGGAAAGCGCCGTCAACAGCGATACTTTTTTTATCATTGTAAAAGCATCCACAATATAAGAAGGATGCCGCAGGCCCCACCCATAGCACGCGATGATGAAACCAAATGCGACGTGATCCCGGCAGGTCTTCGGGCTAGGTGGCGTTAACTGGATGACGACTTCCCATTTTCACAGTGTCGATTAACTCATCCCGCCAGTCTTTACCGCTGCGCGTCAGCTCCAGATTTGCACTGGATTCCCTTTTCACTCATAAGAGACCGGAAACATAATGCTACATTTAGACACGTATAGATGTCCAGACTGCTGTTAACCATTAGGGCTGGACATCCCCTGTACAATCCCTACAATCCCCGCGTAATTCATCTTCAACAGGAAGCATCATGACTCCAGAACACCTCCCGACAGAACAGTACGACGCGCAACTGGCAGAGAAAGTCGTCCGCCTGCAAAGTATGATGACGCCTTTTGCTGCGCCTGCGCCTGAGGTGTTCCGCTCCCCGGTCAGCCATTACCGTATGCGTGCCGAATTCCGTATCTGGCATGACGGCGATGACCTGTACCACATCATTTTCGATCAGCAGACCAAAAGCCGTATCCGCGTGGACAGCTTCCCGGCGGCCAGCGAGCTGATTAACCAGCTGATGACCCTGATGATGGACGGCGTGCGCAATAATCCTGTTCTGCGCCATAAGCTGTTCCAGATTGACTACCTGAGTACACAAAGCAATCAGGCCATCGTCTCGCTGCTGTACCATAAAGCGCTGAATGACGAGTGGCGCCAGGCGGCAGAAGCCCTGCGCGATGCGCTACGCGCGCAGAACATTAATGTGCATCTGATTGGCCGCGCGACAAAAACCAAAATTGCCCTGGATCAGGATTACATCGATGAACGCCTGCCGGTAGCGGGCAAAGAGATGATCTACCGCCAGGTTGAGAACAGCTTTACGCAACCGAACGCCGCCATGAACGTGCAGATGCTGGAGTGGGCGCTGAAGGCCACCGAAGGTTCAACCGGCGATCTGCTGGAGCTGTACTGCGGTAACGGCAACTTCTCCCTGGCGCTGGCGCGTAACTTCGAACGCGTGCTGGCTACCGAAATTGCCAAGCCGTCGGTCGCCGCCGCGCAATACAACATTGCAGCAAACCACATTGATAATGTGCAGATCATTCGTATGTCGGCGGAAGAGTTTACTCAGGCGATGAACGGCGTGCGGGACTTTAACCGTCTGCAGGGGATCGATCTGAAGAGCTATCAGTGTGAAACGATTTTCGTCGATCCGCCGCGCAGCGGGCTGGACAGCGAAACCGAGAAGATGGTGCAGGCGTACCCGCGTATTCTTTATATCTCCTGTAACCCGGAAACCTTATGCAAGAACCTGGAAACATTAAGCCAGACGCACAAGGTTGAACGTCTGGCATTGTTCGATCAGTTCCCGTATACACACCATATGGAGTGCGGGGTGTTACTGACTGCGCGGTAACCCGTTATTGCCGGGTGGCGCTGCGCTTACCCGGCCTACAACTACAAAACAGAACCGTTACTCTGGCAGCTGCTGCTTACGGTTACGCATTTTAAAGCCAATCCAGAACACCAGCGCCACCGACAGTACAGCCGGCAGGAAGTTAGAGCCAATGTCCGGGTACTCTGCGCGCACTACGGTGCTGTACAGCAGGACGCCCAGCACAAAGAACGCTGCCGACAGCGCCGGTAAGCCTACCGGCATGGTGCGATTCTGATAACGCTGATGCAGACAGTACACCGTCAGCACCAGAGAGATCATCGGGAAAACCGAGAACGGTACAATGGAGCTAAAAATCGCTGCGAACGTACCGTTAATGGATAAGCCAGCGATCAATGCCAGCAACAATGTTCCTTTATCCTGTCCTGTCTGTTTCATTACTCACCTTTCACTCATCGGATTGATGCGCCAGTTTTTCTTGTTCACGGCGATACCAGTAATAAGCCCCTTTAGAGATCATCCGCAGTTGCAATACCAGTCGCTCTTCGAGTTGCTTGCGTTGTTCAACGCTCACATCCAGTGCTTCGGCGCCCGCACTGAAGACTATTGTGACCATCGCCTCGGCCTGCGCCTCAGTGAAGGCGCGCGGCATATGGTTTTCGAGTTCAAGATAGTCGGCAAGTTCCGCAATAAAATGCTGAATCTCGCGGGCCACAGCCGCACGGAATGCTGCCGAGGTGCCAGAGCGTTCCCGTAACAATAAACGAAACGCGTTGGGATTATTGCCGATAAACTCCATAAAAGTGGAAACGGAGGTGCGGATCACGCTGCCCCCTTTGGCGATACGCTGACGCGCCTGGCGCATCAGCTGGCGCAGCATCAGCCCGCTCTCATCCACCATGGTCAGACCCAGTTCATCTACGTCACGGAAATGACGATAGAAAGAGGTAGGCGCAATCCCTGCTTCGCGTGCGACCTCGCGCAGGCTCAGACTGGCAAAACTCCGCTCAGCACTCAGTTGACTGAATGCGGCTTCCACCAGCGAACGCCGGGTTTTCTCTTTTTGTTGTGCTCTTACGCCCATCACGATAGTTGAATCCTTCCAAAGGCCCGCTGGCACTATACCAGAGAATAAAATTAATCGGTTTACCTGGCTTACAGAATGAAGGTTTCCATGTGGTTTGTGCTCCACCACGCGAAAAGAGCACAACGATAATTGGGTTATCCCGCCAATGATGTTACTATTCTGTTGCTTTTATGTATAAGAACAGGTAAGCCTTACCATGTCACATTCCTACGATTACGACGCAATAGTTATTGGTTCCGGCCCCGGCGGCGAAGGCGCTGCTATGGGACTGGTTAAACAGGGAGCCAGAGTAGCGGTTATTGAGCGCTACCATAACGTTGGCGGCGGCTGTACCCACTGGGGCACCATCCCTTCCAAAGCCCTCCGCCACGCCGTCAGCCGCATTATTGAATTCAACCAGAACCCTCTCTACAGCGATCACTCCCGACTTCTCCGCTCTTCTTTTGCCGATATTCTCAATCACGCGGATAACGTGATTAACCAGCAGACGCGGATGCGCCAGGGTTTTTATGAACGTAACCACTGCGAAATTCTGCAGGGCAGCGCGCATTTTGTGGATGAGCATACGCTGGCGCTGGAGTGCCATGACGGTTCTGTTGAGACGATCACCGCAGAGAAATTCGTTATCGCCTGCGGCTCACGTCCCTATCGTCCGGCCGATGTCGATTTCTCTCATCCGCGCGTCTACGACAGCGACTCCATTCTGAGCCTGCATCATGAGCCGCGCCACGTGCTGATCTACGGTGCCGGGGTGATCGGCTGCGAATATGCCTCTATCTTCCGCGGCATGAACGTGAAGGTCGACCTGATTAACACCCGCGACCGTCTGCTGGCCTTCCTCGATCAGGAGATGTCCGACTCGCTCTCGTATCACTTCTGGAACAGCGGCGTGGTGATTCGCCACAACGAAGAGTACGAGAAGATCGAACCCTGCGATGATGGCGTGATCATGCACCTGAAATCCGGTAAAAAGCTGAAAGCAGACTGCCTGCTGTACGCTAACGGCCGTACGGGTAACACCGATTCGCTGGCGCTGGAGAACATCGGTCTCACCACCGACAGCCGCGGGCAAATCAAGGTTAACAGCATGTACCAGACCGCTCTGCCGCATATTTATGCCGTAGGCGATGTGATTGGCTATCCAAGCCTGGCGTCAGCGGCTTACGACCAGGGACGCATTGCGGCTCAGGCGCTGGTGAAAGGTGAAGCGACGGCGCATCTGATCGAAGATATTCCGACCGGCATTTATACCATTCCGGAAATCAGCTCTGTCGGGAAAACCGAGCAGCAGCTGACGGCCATGAAGGTGCCTTACGAGGTGGGTCGCGCCCAGTTTAAACATCTGGCGCGGGCGCAAATCGTGGGGATGAGCGTGGGTACGCTGAAGATTTTGTTCCATCGCGAGACGAAAGAGATCCTCGGTATTCACTGCTTCGGTGAGCGTGCGGCGGAAATCATTCATATCGGCCAGGCGATCATGGAGCAAAAAGGTGGTGGTAACACCATCGAATACTTTGTTAATACCACCTTTAACTACCCGACCATGGCAGAAGCTTATCGGGTAGCGGCGCTGAACGGCTTAAACCGCCTGTTTTAATTTACCGTCGAAATGGCCATCCATTGCACCACGGATGGCCTCTGCCAGCTGCTCATAGCGGCTGCGCAGCGGTGAACCCGGGCGATAAACCAGGCCAATGGTACGGCGCGGCTCCGGCTTGATGCAGGGCAGATAGACCACCCCATCACGCTTACGCTCGCGCGGCACGGCCAGCGCAGGCAGCAGCGTAATGCCGCTTCCCGCCGCCACCATGTTACGCAGCGTTTCCAGGCTGGTTGCGCGGAAGTGGGTATCTTCATCAGCACCCGCTTCAAAGCAGAAGCCCATCGCCTGATCGCGCAGACAGTGACCATCTTCCAGCATCAGCAGCTTTTCGCCGGCCAGATCGGCCATCGGGACGCGATCGCGGCTCGCCCACGGATGATCTTCATAGATCGCCAGCATCATCGGCTCATCAAACAGCGGCACTTCGATAAAGGCTTCGCTCTCTTTAACCAGCGCCAGAATGGCACAGTCGAGCTTGCCGCTATCAAGCTGCGCCAGCAGCTGATGGGTTTGCGCTTCATGCAGGTACATTTCGAGTTTCGGGAAGGTCTGATGCAGCATCGGAATGATGTGCGGCAGCAGGTACGGGCCAACGGTTGGGATCAGGCCAATATGCAGCGGGCCGGACATGGTCTCCCCCTGCTGGCTTGCCATTTCCTTGAGCACTTTGACCTCGCGCAACACGGTGCGCGCCTGATCCACCAGCAGGAGGCCTGCCTGGGTGAACAGCACTTTACGACTGGTGCGCTCCAGCAGCATTACGCCAAGCTCGTCTTCCAGCTTACGGATCTGACCGCTAAGCGTAGGCTGACTGACGTGGCAGGAATCTGCCGCGCGGCGGAAATGGCGATGTTCGGCTAACGCCACCAGGTATTCAAGATCACGAATATTCATTATTCATCCTCCGTCGCCACGATAGTTCATGGCGATAGATAGCATAGCAACGAACGATTATCCCTATCAAGCGTTCTGTTGAATAATGCATCACAGAGACGAGGCGGCACCGATTACCCTTGAAGTCCTGTCCCGTCTCACGAGTTTCTCTCAAAACTCGAACAACTAAAGCCAACGTGAACTTTTGCGGACCCCGTGGTCCGCATTTTTTTTGCGTAAAAAAGCCAGCGCATGGCTGGCCTTTTCCCCGGCGGCGCTACGCTTGCCAGGGCTACTCATTTTGTAGGTCGGGTAAGGCAAAGCCGCCACCCGACATATCACGGATCACACCAGACGGTTTTTCGCATCCGCGATGGCCTGCGCCACCTGCTTCGGCGACACGCCGCCTTTTGCGGCACGCTTGTCCAGGCATGACTGCAGCGCCAGGATCGGATAAACATCATCGCCAATCACGCTGCTGAATTTCTGCAGATCGGAAAGCGGCAGGTCTTCCAGCGCTTTGCCCTGACGAATGGCTTCCACTACCGCTTCCCCCACAATGTGGTGCGCTTCACGGAACGGCACGCCTTTAGACACGAGGTAATCCGCCAGCTCGGTGGAGTTAGCATAACCCTGCTGAGCCGCTTCCTGGCAGCGCGGACGTTTCACCTGAATGCCGTCCAGCACCAGGGTCGCCATATGCAGGCAGTCCAGCCAGGTGTCGAGCGCGTCGAACAGGCCCTCTTTGTCTTCCTGCATATCTTTGTTATACGCCAGCGGCAGCCCTTTCAGGGTCATCATCATACCGGTCAGCGCGCCCTGCACACGGCCACACTTGCCGCGGATCAGCTCCAGCGCATCCGGGTTTTTCTTCTGCGGCATCAGGGAAGAGCCGGAAGTTACGCGATCCGACAGCTCAACAAACCCGGCTTCACCTGAGTTGAAGAAGATCAGGTCTTCGGCGAAGCGCGACAGATGCACCATGCCGATAGAGGCATTAGAAAGCAGTTCCAGCACGTGGTCGCGATCGGAGACGCTGTCCAGGCTGTTGCGGGTGGCAGAGGCGAAGCCCAGCCAGCCCGCCAGCTGTTCGCGGTCGATTTCATAGGCAGTACCGGCCAGCGCGCCGCTGCCCAGCGGGCTCACGTCCAGACGCTTTAAGGTATCCTGCAGACGGCTTTCATCACGCGCCAGCATCTCAACGTAGGCCAGCGACCAGTGGGCAAAGGTGACAGGCTGCGCACGCTGCAGGTGGGTATAACCCGGCATCACCGCATCCTGGTTGTTCTGCGCGGTTTCCACCAGCGCGCTCTGCAGCTGACGGTTAGCCGCCAGCAGTTCCACCACGGTATCTTTGCACCACAGCTTCAGATCGGTCGCCACCTGGTCGTTACGGCTCCGGCCGGTATGCAGCTTTTTACCCAGTTGGCCGACTTTGTCGATGAGCTTCCCTTCCACCCAGCTGTGAATATCTTCGGCGTCGCTTTCGAGGATTTGCTGCGGGTTGAGACGCACCTCTTCCAGCAGATTATTCAGCGCCTCTTCCAGCTGCAGCTGTTCGTCTGCGGTCAGCACGCCAACGGTGACCAGCGCTTTGGACCAGGCCACAGAGCCGACGATATCCTGTTCGGCCAGGCGGTAGTCGAAGCGCAAAGAGTCGTTGAACTGTTTGAACCGTTGATCCGCTGCCTGTGTAAAACGCCCACCCCAAAGTGCCATAACATGCTTCCTTTATTCGTTAGTTCCGCCGGGTGGCGCTACGCTTACCCGGCCTACGGTCATTCAATAAAATCTTACGCCAGAATACGCGTGCCGATCGGCGTGCCGTTAAACAGCGCCGGAAGCTGCTCCGCGTGACGCCAGGAGGCGATATCCACCGGGCGACCCAGCGTGCGCGCAGCGTCCAGCGCCGCGTTCACTTTCACGATCATGCCGTCGGTGATAATCCCCTGGTCGATCAGCTGTTCGGCTTTCGCTGCGGTCATCTCCGCGATGCGCTGGCCTTTGCCGTCCAGAATTCCGCTCACGTCAGAGAGCAGGATCAGGTCTGCGCCCAGCGTCGCCGCCAGCGCGGTCGCTGCCTGGTCAGCGTTGACGTTCATCAGTTGGCCTTCTTCGGTCACGCCGATAGAGCTCACCACCGGCAGGAAACCGCCTTCCAGCAGCGTATTAATGAGTTTTGGCGAGCCCGGCTGCGCCAGACCGACGTGGCCAAGCTCTTCGTCGAGCTGGGTCACTTTAACGCTGTCGCCATCGCCAAGGTAGAGGCCCACGGATGCGATATGGTGTTTCTTCGCCCATGAAAGCAGGGTTTTGTTGGCCGTACCCGCCAGCGCACCGGTAATGATGTCAATCTGATCGGCAGGCGTCACGCGCAGGCCGTTCTTCTTTTTCACCGGCAGGTTCAGGCCTTTCATTAACTCATCCACCACACAGCCGCCGCCGTGAACAATCACCAGCGGACGTTGATGTGATTCGCGATAGTTGACCAGCGCGGTAAACAGACGCTCCAGCGCCTCTTCGCTGTCCAGCAGTACACCACCAAGCTTGATAATTAATGGGTTCATCATCACACCTTAAATAAGAGACTGCGTTTCAGCATAGCCAAAACGAATATTTGCGCACTGCATTGCCTGGGCGGCTGCGCCTTTGAGTAAATTATCTTCTGCGGCCACCACAATCACGTGCTCGCCCTGCACGGCAAAGCCGATATCGCAGAACGGCAGGCCAACCACGTTTTTCAGCGCCGGCACGCCTTTGTCATACAGACGCACCAGCGGCTTATCCGCGTACGCCCTCGTGAAGACCTCTTTCACCTGGTCTTGGGTCACGCCCGGTTTCAGGCGGCAGGTAATAGTTTCGAGGATGCCACGCGGGAAGCTGCCCAGATGCGGAGTGAAAATCACGTCCGTACCCAGATGAGTGGTGATTTCGGGATGATGGCGGTGGTTAAACACGCCATACGGTTGCAGGCTCACTTCGCAGAAGCTGTTGGAGATAGCCGCCTTGCGCCCGGCTCCGCTCACGCCGCTGGTGGCGTTGATCACCGGCCACTGGTTCAGATCCAGCAGGCCCGCGTCGATCAGGGGTTTCAGGGCGAGCTGCGCGGCCGTAGGGTAGCAACCCGGTACGGCGATCAGGTTCGCCTCTTTCAGCGCATCTGCGCTCCACTCCGCCAGACCATACACCGCCTTTTCAAGCAGATCCGGGTGCTGATGAGTGAAACCGTAGTATTTTTCATAGAACGCGGCGTCGTTCACACGGAACGCACCGGAGAGATCGAATACCACGCAACCGGCCGCCAGGAACTGCGGCGCCAGATCGTGGCTGACTTCGTGAGCGGTGGCTAAAAACACCACGTCTACGCCGCCGGTAAACTCGCTGATATCCGACATTGGCTGCAATGGCAGATCGACAATCCCTTTAAGTTGCGGATGTAAATCGGAAATTAACTTTCCTGCATCATTGCTTTGCGCTGAGACAGTCAAAGCGGTTATGGTCATATGAGGATGGCGATTCACGTAGCTTACAAGCTCTGCGCCCGCATAACCGCTAGCGCCTACAATCAGCGTATTCAACATCGGGTTCCTTTATGCTCAACGTTAATGTATTTTTATTCACATTTATTGCATGAATATTGATACTATCACGACCTAAGGTGTGTCAACAATGAAAATGAATTTACCGCCATTTATCGAGATCTACCGCGCCCTGATTGCCACGCCGTCCATCAGCGCAACGGAAGAAGCGCTGGATCAGAGTAATGAGACTTTAATCAATCTGCTGGCGGGGTGGTTCAGCGATCTCGGCTTTAAGGTGGAGGTTCAGCCGGTACCGGGAACCCGTAATAAATTTAACCTGCTCGCCAGTACCGGCCAGGGCGCGGGCGGTCTGCTGCTGGCGGGACACACCGACACCGTTCCGTTTGATGACGGGCGCTGGACGCGCGATCCCTTCACCCTGACCGAGCACGACAACAAGCTCTACGGGCTGGGCACCGCCGACATGAAAGGCTTCTTCGCCTTTATCCTCGACGCGCTGCGTGACGTTGACGTCACCACTCTGAAAAAGCCGCTCTATATTCTGGCTACCGCCGACGAAGAGACCAGCATGGCGGGCGCGCGATACTTCTCGGAAAACACGGCGATTCGCCCGGATTGCGCGATTATCGGCGAGCCAACGTCCCTGCAACCGATCCGTGCCCACAAAGGCCATATCTCCACGGCGGTGCGCGTGCTGGGCCAGTCCGGCCACTCCAGCGATCCGGCGCGCGGCGTCAACGCCATTGAACTGATGCACGACGCCATCGGCCGCATCATGACCCTGCGTGACGATTTGAAAGAGCGCTATCACTACGACGCCTTCACCGTGCCGTATCCCACGCTGAACCTCGGCAGCCTGCACGGCGGCGATGCGTCTAACCGTATCTGCGCCTGCTGTGAACTGCATATGGATATCCGTCCGCTGCCGGGCATGACCCTGAGCGATCTGAATGGCTTACTGACCGAAGCGTTGGCACCGGTGAGTGAACGCTGGCCGGGCCGTCTGACGGTGTCCGACCTGCATCCGCCGATCCCGGGTTATGAGTGCCCGCCGGACCACCAGCTGGTGGAAGTGGTGGAGAAACTGCTCGGCGAGAAAACCGACGTGGTGAACTACTGCACCGAAGCGCCGTTTATTCAGACCCTGTGCCCGACCCTGGTGCTCGGCCCGGGCTCCATTAACCAGGCCCATCAGCCGGATGAGTATCTGGAAACGCGCTTTATCAAGCCCACCCGCGAACTGATTACCCAGGTTGTGCATCACTTCTGCTGGCATTAATCACGCCTCCCCTCTCTTCGGAGAGGGGAAAATCCCGCGATCTTCGTCACATTCTCATAAGCATCTCTTATCTGACGCAAAGCGAATTAAATTTCGTAAATTGCCCGCATTTATTCGTTTGCTGAACCGTTTTCGCAGCAATTGACGACGGGGGTTTTACGTGGCTTTATAAAGGGAGATGACAAAATAATGTCCGTTAGATGTCTGGCAGGGCATAAACAAAAATGATGGGGTGACTGGGTTTTTATGAACGAACAATATTCCGCGTTGCGTAGTAATGTCAGTATGCTCGGCAAAGTGCTTGGAGATACCATCAAAGACGCGTTGGGGGAAAACATCCTCGATCGCGTTGAAACTATCCGCAAGCTGTCCAAATCTTCCCGTGCAGGTAACGAAGCCAATCGTCAGGAGCTGCTTACCACCCTGCAGAACCTCTCCAATGACGAACTGCTGCCTGTTGCCCGTGCCTTCAGCCAGTTTCTGAATCTGGCGAACACCGCCGAGCAGTACCACAGCATTTCGCCGAACGGCGAAGCGGCAAGCAACCCGGAAGTGATTGCCCGTACGCTCAGAAAGCTCAAGGACCAACCCGATCTCAACGAAGCCACCATTAAAAAGGCCGTCGAGTCCCTGTCGCTGGAGCTGGTGCTCACCGCCCACCCGACCGAGATCACCCGTCGTACCCTGATCCACAAAATGGTGGAAGTGAACAACTGCCTGAAGCAGCTGGATAACAAAGAGATCGTTGACTACGAACGTAACCAGCTGATGCGCCGCCTGCGCCAGCTGATTGCCCAGTCCTGGCATACCGATGAAATTCGTAAGCACCGCCCAAGCCCGGTAGATGAAGCCAAGTGGGGCTTTGCGGTGGTGGAAAACAGCCTGTGGGAAGGGGTGCCAAACTACCTGCGCGAGCTGAATGAACAGCTGGAAGAGAACCTCGGCTATCGCCTGCCGGTGGATTTTGTCCCGGTCCGCTTCACCTCCTGGATGGGCGGCGACCGCGACGGCAACCCGAACGTCACTGCCGACATCACCCGCCACGTGCTGCTGCTGAGCCGCTGGAAAGCGACCGATCTATTCCTGAAAGATATTCAGGTGCTGATCTCTGAGCTGTCGATGGTTGAAGCCACCCCGGAACTGCGCGAGCTGGCCGGTGAAGAGGGTGCGAGCGAGCCTTACCGCTATCTGATGAAAAAGCTGCGCGGCCAGCTGCTGGCAACGCAGGCCTGGCTGGAAGCACGTCTGAAAGGCCAGCGCCTGCCGAAGCCGGAAGGACTGCTGAGCCAGAACGAGCAGCTCTGGGATCCGCTGTACGCCTGTTATAAATCTCTGCAGGCGTGCGGCATGGGCATCATCGCCAACGGCGAACTGCTCGACACCCTGCGTCGCGTGAAGTGTTTTGGCGTGCCGCTGGTGCGTATCGACGTACGTCAGGAAAGCACCCGTCATACCGAAGCGCTGGGCGAGCTGACCCGCTACCTTGGCATCGGCGACTACGAAAGCTGGTCAGAAGCCGACAAACAGGCCTTCCTGATCCGCGAGCTGAACTCCAAACGTCCTCTGCTGCCACGCAACTGGGAGCCGAGCAACGACACCCGCGAAGTGCTCAACACCTGCAAAGCGATCGTTGATGCGCCGAAAGGATCGGTGGCCGCCTATGTGATCTCCATGGCGAAGACCCCGTCCGACGTGCTGGGCGTTCATCTGCTGCTGAAAGAAGCCGGCATCGACTATGCCCTGCCGGTGGCACCGCTGTTCGAAACCCTTGATGACCTGAACAACGCCAATGACGTGATGACCCAGCTGCTGAACATCGACTGGTATCGCGGCTTTATTCAGGGCAAACAGATGGTGATGATTGGCTATTCCGACTCCGCAAAAGACGCGGGCGTAATGGCAGCCTCCTGGGCGCAGTATCAGGCGCAGGACTCCCTGATCAAAACCTGCGAGAAAGCGGGCATTGAGCTGACTCTGTTCCACGGTCGCGGCGGCTCTATCGGTCGTGGCGGTGCGCCAGCGCATGCGGCGCTGCTTTCACAGCCACCGGGCAGCCTGAAAGGCGGTCTGCGCGTGACCGAACAGGGCGAGATGATCCGCTTCAAGTACGGTCTGCCGGAAGTGACCATCAGCAGCCTGTCGCTTTACACCAGCGCCATTCTGGAAGCCAACCTGTTGCCACCGCCGGAGCCGAAAGAGGCCTGGTGCCATATCATGGACGAGCTGTCAGATATCTCCTGCGATCTGTACCGCGGCTACGTGCGTGAAAACAAAGACTTCGTGCCTTACTTCCGCTCGGCCACACCTGAGCAGGAGCTGGGTAAACTGCCGCTCGGTTCCCGTCCGGCCAAGCGTCGTCCGACCGGTGGCGTTGAGTCCCTGCGTGCCATCCCGTGGATCTTCGCGTGGACGCAAAACCGCCTGATGCTCCCGGCCTGGCTGGGTGCCGGTGCCGCCCTGCAGAAAGTGGTGGATGACGGTAAGCAGAGCGAACTGGAAACCATGTGCCGCGACTGGCCGTTCTTCTCCACCCGTCTGGGCATGCTGGAGATGGTATTCTCCAAAGTCGACCTGTGGCTGGCGGAGTACTACGATCAGCGTCTGGTGAAACCGGAGCTGTGGAAGCTGGGTACCGAACTGCGTGAACTGCTGGAAGGCGACATCAAAGTAGTGCTGGCTATCGCCAACGATTCCCATCTGATGGCCGACCTGCCGTGGATTGCGGAGTCTATCCAGCTGCGTAACATCTACACCGATCCGCTGAACGTTCTGCAGGCCGAACTGCTGTACCGTTCGCGTAAAGCAGAAGAAGAGGGTCAGGAGCCGGATCCACGTGTGGAACAAGCGCTGATGGTAACCATCGCGGGCGTTGCGGCGGGGATGCGTAACACCGGTTAATGTTTTATGCCCGGCGGCGCTGCGCTTGCACGGGCCTACGATAAGTAGGCCAGGTAAGCGTTAGCGCCACCCGGCAATTCTGGTACTCCCACCATGCCCCACGATATCACCTCAATCCTGACCGATCTGATCAACGGCACGTCGCCCCTGCATCAGGTGCGATTTGCATCTCCGGTCGACCCGATCCCCAACGCTTCTCCTCGTCTTACGATTGTTCTTGAAGGCGAAACGCATGACGCGGTGTTCTCTTCCGTCGGATTTATTGCTGACCTTCAGCCCGCCACCCTGCTCAGCATCAGTTTCGGGAAGCAGCAACTGACGCTTCAGCTCCAGCGCGACACCACCGTGTTGCTTCAGCAGCAGGTCGCCAGACGCGGGCCAAGAATCGGTGCCTTCCTGCTGCAAACCCTCGCTGAATTGCAAATGCAGCCGGACGAGCAGGCCACGGCGAGACTGGTGGTCTTAAGTCTGCTCAGCCACTGCCGCGATCTGCTGGGCAGCGACATTCACACCGCCTCCCACAGTCGGGCACTTTTTGAAGCTATTCGCAGCCATATCGAAGAACATCATGCCGCACCGCTTACCCGTGAGTCGGTGGCGCAGGCGTTTTACATTTCACCCAACTACCTTTCTCACCTTTTTCAAAAGACCGGCAGCGTGGGGTTCAATGAATACCTGACCAGAACCCGTCTCGAGCATGCGCGACAGCTTCTCAAAGGCTATGACCTGAAAATTAAGGACATTGCCGCACACTGCGGCTTCACGGACAGCAACTACTTCTGCCGCCTGTTTCGCAGGCACACCGAGCGCTCACCTTCGGAATATCGCCGCCAGTATCACAGCCAGCTTACCGCCAAAAACTAGCATTGTGATCGTCCTCTCACTTCGCTAAGGACCTTACATTTGTCCAGTATTTGACAAATTTGACCTCTGGCTCACCCCGTCAGGCCCGCCGTATCCTTAATTCATATCCGCTGACTTAAGGAAAAATAATGGAATTGTATCTCGATACCGCCAACGTGGCGGACGTTGAACGCCTTGCCCGCATCTTCCCCATTGCGGGTATCACCACTAATCCGAGCATTATTGCCGCCAGCGGTGAACCGCTCTGGGATGTCCTGCCGCGCCTGCAGAAAGCCATCGGCCCCCAGGGGACCCTGTTCGCCCAGACCATGAGCCGCAGCGCCGAAGGGATGGTTGCCGAAGCCAGACGCCTGCGTGATGCGATCCCCGACATCGTGGTCAAAATCCCGGTAACCGCAGAAGGGCTTGTCGCCATCAAAGCGCTTAAAAAAGAGGGCATTACCACGCTCGGCACCGCAGTGTACAGCGCATCTCAGGGTCTGCTGGCGGCGCTGGCCGGGGCGAAGTACATCGCGCCGTACGTTAATCGCGTGGATGCTCAGGGCGGAGACGGGATCCGCACGGTGCAGGAGCTGCAAACCCTGCTGGAACTGCATGCGCCAGACAGCATGGTGCTGGCTGCCAGCTTCAAAACGCCGCGTCAGGCGCTGGACTGCCTGCTTGCTGGCTGTGAGGCGATCACCCTGCCCACTGATGTCGCGCAACAAATGCTCAATACGCCAGCGGTAGAGTCAGCCATAGACAAGTTTGAGCAGGACTGGAAAAACACGTTTGGTAGCCTCAACCTGTAAAGGAGATATGTGATGGATCGTATTATTCAATCGCCCGGCAAATACATTCAGGGTGCAGACGTGCTCTCACGCCTCGGTGATTACCTGAAACCGCTGGCCGCACGCTGGCTGGTGGTGGGCGATAAATTTGTGCTGGGCTTTGCCGAAGAGACGCTGCGCCAGAGCTTTAAACAGGCGGAACTGTACGTAGAAATCGCGCCCTTTGGCGGCGAATGTTCGCAGAACGAGATTGACCGACTGCGTCAGCTGGCGAAGAGCGCCGACTGCCAGGCGATCCTCGGCATCGGCGGCGGTAAAACGCTGGATACCGCTAAAGCGCTGGCGCATTTTATGGACGTTCCGGTTGCTATCGCCCCGACTATCGCCTCCACCGATGCGCCCTGCAGCGCGCTCTCCGTCATCTACACCGACAGCGGGGAATTCGATCGCTACCTGATGCTGCCCCACAACCCGAACATCGTGATTGTGGATACCAAAGTGGTGGCCGGTGCCCCTGCGCGCCTGCTGGCTGCCGGTATTGGCGACGCGCTGGCGACCTGGTTTGAAGCCCGGGCCTGCTCGCGCAGCGGTGCGACTACCATGGCGGGCGGCAAATGCACACAGGCAGCCCTGGCGCTGGCCGAGCTGTGCTACAACACCCTGATTGAAGAGGGTGAGAAAGCGATGCTGGCCGCGGAGCAGCATGTGGTGACCCCTGCCCTTGAGCGGGTGATTGAAGCGAATACCTATCTGAGCGGCGTCGGCTTTGAGAGTGGTGGGCTGGCGGCGGCGCACGCCATTCACAACGGGCTGACCGCCATCCCGGATGCCCATCATTACTATCACGGCGAGAAAGTGGCGTTCGGCACCCTGACCCAGCTGGTACTGGAGAATGCCCCGGTTGAAGAGATAGAAACCGTCGCGGCGCTCTGCCACAGCGTGGGATTACCCATCACCCTGGCACAGCTGGATATCACCACCGATATCCCGGCCAAAATGCGCCTGGTGGCGACGGCATCCTGCGCGAAAGATGAAACCATCCATAACATGCCGGGCGGCACCACGCCGGATCAGGTATATGCGGCACTGCTGGTTGCCGACCAGTACGGTCAGCGATTTATGCAGGAGTGGGAGTAGCGGCTGTTGCCCGGCGGCGCTGCGCTTGCACGGGCCTACGGGTTTTGTAGGCCGGGTAAGGCGTAGCCGCCACCCGGCAAAAAAATCCCCGCCGAAGCGGGGATTTTCCTTTTACAGCAGATCAAACCGGTCGAGATTCATCACTTTCACCCATGCCGCGACAAAGTCGTTCACGAACTTCTCGTGAGCATCGCTGCTGGCGTAAACCTCTGCCAGGGCACGCAGTACGGAGTTAGAACCAAATACCAGGTCGGCACGGCTTGCCTGATATTTCACTTCTCCACTCACGCGGTCGCGGCCTTCAAACAGCTCGCTGGATTCATCAGTAGCTTTCCACTGCGTGCCCATATCCAGCAGATTGACGAAGAAGTCAGTGCTGAGTACGCCCACGCGATCGGTAAAGACGCCGCTCTTACCGCCGTCAAAGTTAGCGCCCAGCACACGCAGCCCGCCCAGCAGCACCGTCATCTCTGGCGCGGTCAGGGTCAGCTGCTGCGCTTTATCAATCAGCAGCGATTCGGTAGTCGACACGTCGATGGCCGCACGGTAGTTACGGAAGCCATCGGCAACCGGCTGCAGCAGCGAGAACATGCCGATATCGGTCTGATCCTGACGCGCATCTACGCGGCCTGGCGTAAAGGGAACGGTGATGTTGAAGCCCGCCGCTTTCGCCGCCTGCTCGACGCCCACCACACCGGCCAGCACGATGATGTCCGCCAGCGACGCTTTATGCGCAGATTTATAGATGCCTTCCAGCACCGGCAGAACGCGTGCCGCTACGGCGTTAACATCCCAGCTGCGCTGCGGCGCCAGTGCCAGACGTGCGCCGTTGGCACCGCCACGCTTATCGCCACCGCGGAAGGTGGAGGCCGACGCCCATGCTACGGACACCAGTTCACTCACCGACAGTCCGGAAGCCGCAATATCTTCTTTCAGGCTCTGGATATCGTCAGCGGACGGGTGGAAGAATGGCTGCGGCAGCGGATCCTGCCAAATCAGCTCTTCTTTCGGTACTTCCGGTCCGATATAACGGGAAATCGGCCCCATATCACGATGGGTCAGTTTGAACCACGCCCGGGCGAAGGCTTCGTTAAAGGCCTGCGGATCGTTCAGGAAGCGGCGTGAGATCTTGTCGAACTCAGGATCGAAGCGCAGCGTCAGGTCGGTAACCAGCATGGTCGGCTTACGTTTTTTCGACGGGTCGAACGGATCGGGCATGATTTCCGGCGCGTTCACCGCTTCAAACTGAATCGCCCCGGCCGGGCTGCGGGTTTGCACCCAGTCGTATTTATAGAGGTTCTCGAAGAAGTAGTTGCTCCACTGGGTCGGCGTCTGCGACCAGATCACCTCCAGGCCGGAGGTAATCGCATCCGCCCCGATACCGGTACCGTGGGTGCTGGTCCAGCCCAGGCCCTGCGCCTCAAGCGGACCGCCTTCCGGATCGACACCCACATGGCTGGCTTCCCCTGCCCCGTGAGTTTTACCCAGGGTATGACCACCGGCGATCAGCGCGACGGTCTCTTCATCGTTCATCCCCATATTGCCGAAGGTGGCGCGAATAGCCGCCGCCGCCGACAGCGGTTCGCCGCTGGCGTTTGGCCCTTCCGGGTTCACGTAAATCAGCCCCATTTCGGTAGCTGACAGCGGATTCTTCGCCAGCGCTTCCGGGTCACGATGGGTTAACCAGGCTTTTTCATCCCCCCAGTTAACGTCCAGATCCGGTTCCCACACGTCTTCACGCCCGGCACCAAAGCCAAAGGTTCTGAAGCCGGAGTTTTCCAGCGCTACGTTGCCCGCGAGAATAAACAGGTCAGCCCAGGAAATTTTCTGGCCATATTTTTGTTTGATCGGCCACAGCAGACGACGCGCCTTATCGAGGCTGACGTTATCCGGCCAGGAGTTGAGCGGAGAGAAACGCTGCTGACCACGGCCCGCGCCGCCGCGTCCGTCGACTGAACGATAGGTGCCCGCACCATGCCACGCCATACGAATGAACAGACCGGCATAGCTGCCCCAGTCCGCAGGCCACCATGGCTGTGAATCGGTCAGCAGGGCTTTAAGATCGCCCTTCAGCGCGGAATAATCGAGTTTGCTGAACTCTTTGCGGTAATTGAAATCTTTACCCAGGGGGTTAGAACGTTCGGAATGCTGATTGAGAAGGTCGATACGAAGTTGTTTAGGCCACCAGTCCCGGCTGTTAGTGCCAGCACCCGCACTCTTGTCATAACTGCCCTGGTGGAATGGGCATTTACCTGAATTATGATTCTCGTCGGACATACTCATCGCTCTGCTCCCTCTATGATTTTACCGTTAGGATATACACCACCGGGAGCAAGAGATAATTGAAACCATCCACAGATTTGATAGTTATTTCCGTCGAAATCGGACGAAAACAAAAAATCCCTCATATTTATGAGGGATTTGCTTTTACAGGCCCGGGCGAACCCCCAAAGTGTGGCAGATCGCGTAGCTCATTTCGGCGCGGTTGAGGGTATAGAAATGGAAATCTTTTACCCCTTCGCGGCTGAGAATTTTCACCATGTCCATAGCGATATTCGCGCCCACCAGCTTGCGGGTTTCAGCGTCATCGTCCAGACCTTCATACATTTTTGCCATCCACAGCGGGATACGCACGTTGGTCATGTCGGCAAATTTCTTCGCCTGTTTGAAGTTAGAGACCGGCAGGATCCCCGGAATAATCTCCACGTCGATACCGGCTGAGACGCAGCGGTCACGGAAGCGCAGATAGCTTTCCACATCAAAGAAGAACTGGGTGATGGCGCGGTTCGCACCGGCATCCACTTTGCGTTTCAGGTTGAGCAGATCCGCCTGGGCGCTTTTCGCCTCCGGGTGAACCTCCGGGTAGGCCGCGACGGAGATATCGAAGTCACCAACCTCTTTCAACAGGGCAACCAGATCGGTGGCGTACATCTCCGGCTTGCCGCTGCCTGGCGGCAGGTCGCCGCGCAGGGCCACGATATGACGGATACCGTTGTTCCAGTAATCCTGGGCGATGGCGCGCAGCTCATCACGGGTGGCATCGATACAGGTCAGATGCGGGGCAGCTTCCAGACCGGTACGGTCCTTAATCCCTTTGATGATGCTGTGCGTGCGGTCGCGCTCGCCGGAGTTGGCGCCGTAAGTTACGGAGACAAATTTTGGCTTCAGGCTGCTCAGGCGATCGATAGAGGCCCACAGGGTCTGCTCCATTTCACTGGTGCGCGGCGGGAAAAATTCAAAAGAGACGTTAATCTGGCCGTTTACTTCAGCCAGGCTCTGATTCAGGGCTTCCCGCTGGTTGGCGTGAAAAAAGCTCATACCTTACCTCATCAATCGCGTGTCGTTGTTTGTTGTATTCGAACTTCTATACGTTTAGACGTCCAGATGTAAAAATGACGGAAAAGCGGACTGGCGTCAACTGAAAATATCATCAATAACGGTGAGGAATGCTCAGGGAAAGTGAAAAACGTTCAGGATGGGGTAACTATTCCCTCTCCCCTTAGGGGAGAGGGGGAAAACACAAAGATTACAGCAGCTGCGCCAGACGGTTGATATCTGACTGGATTGCCCCGGCGGTCACGTCGCGGCCCGCACCCGGACCACGGATAACCAGCGGGTTATCGCGATACCAGCGGCTTTCGATGGCAAAGACGTTATCGCACGGCAGCAGCGCCGCCAGCGGATGTTCAGGACGTACGGCCTCAACCCCAACGCGCGCTTTGCCGTTGGCATCGAAACGCGCCACGTAGCGCAGCACCAGACCCATTTCGCGCGCCGCTTCCAGACGCTGTAGCATCTGCTCGTTCAGCGCATCGCCGTTCTCGAAGAAGTGATCGACAGATCCCTCTTCGCAGCCCGCTGGCACCAGCGACTCCACACGTACCTGATTCGGCTCGATGTCGTAGCCCGCCTCACGCGCCACAATCACCAGCTTACGCATCACGTCTTTCCCGGAGAGGTCAACGCGTGGGTCCGGCTCGGTCAGCCCCTGCTGCCACGCCTGATCCACCAGGTCGGTGAACGGCACGGTGCCATCAAACTGCAGGAACAGCCAGGAGAGAGTGCCGGAGAAAATACCGCTGATCGCCAGAATGCTGTCACCGCTTTCGATCAGATCGCGCACGGTGTGGTTAACCGGCAGACCCGCGCCGACGGTGGCGTTGTACAGCCAGTGACGGCCCGTTTTTTCAAACGCGTCATGAATCTGACGGTAGTTGCGGGTATTGCTGGCACCCGCCAGTTTGTTGGCGCTGATGACGTGGAAACCGTGGCTGGCAAAATCAAGATACTGATCGGCCAGCTGCTCGCTGGCGGTCACATCCAGCACCACCAGGTCGTCATACGGATGGGCACGCATCCACAGGAACAGCGACTCTTCATCCTGTTCAATGGCTTCGTCGTTGAAGAAGGCCAGCGCACGGCTGGCGTCCAGCCCTTCATAGCTGAGCAGGCTGCGGCGGCTGTCCACCACCCCCGCCAGCACAAATTCAAAGCCGGTACGCGCGGAAAGCGTGGTCTGTTCACGGGCAAACAGCTCCAGCCAGCGGGAACCGATATTGCCTTTCCCGAACAGCATCAGGCCGATACGTTTTTCGGCGCGGAACAGCGACTGGTGCAGGCCCTGGATCAGGCTCTCCGTTGGCCCGGTACGCATCACCGCCACCAGGCTGATGCCCTCTTCCGACTGCCAGGTAAATTCAACCGGCTGGCCTTTCAGCTGCTGCCAGAAACGGTGGCAGTGCAGCGGGTTACGGGTGACGCCCGCGCCGACCATGGCGATCAGCGCCAGCCCCTGACGCAGACGAAGCTCGCCCGGCAGGCCCGCTTCATCGAGAATTTTCAGCGCGCTGTCGGCCACTTCTGCGGTGTAGCAGAACTGCAGCAGGTGACGGTCAGTATGCACACCCACGGCCAGCGGACGCACCTGAGCACGCTTGAGGATCAGTTCAATCTCTTTATGCGCCTGTTTGAAATCCTGCCCGGCCGGAACGAGGAACTCGATCAGGCAGATATCGTCATGGCTGGTAACGATACGCGCCCCCGTGCCGGAGGCCAGCACGCGCTCAATGCGGGTTGACCCCTGATCCGGCGTATAGCTACAGCGCAGCTGCAGGTCGATATCGCTGCCGGAGACCGGCTGTAAGGTACGGGCGTGAAGAACCGGAGCTGCGAGGCGCGCCAGTTCGCTGGCTTCGTCGAGACGCAGCAGCGGCAGCAGACACGCATCTTTCACCTTACGCGGGTCGGCACTGTAGACGCCGGCCACGTCGCTCCAGATGGTGACGCGAGAGACGCCCGCCAGGGCACCGATCTGCGTCGCAGAGTAGTCGGAGCCGTTACGTCCCAGCAGCACGGTTTCACCCGCGTTGCTGCGGCTGATAAAGCCGGTCACGACAATACGTTTATTCGGATGCTGCACCAGCAGTTGCTGAAGCAGCGGATAGGAGAGGCCTTCATCCACCTGCGGCTGAGCGCCACGTTCGGCGCGCAGGAAATCACGCGCGTCCAGCCATGCGGCCTCCAGCCCCTGCTGTTGCAGGACGGCTGCCATCAGACGGGCAGACCACACTTCGCCGTGGCCCACCACTTCTGCGTAGACGGCATCGGTCACGCCGCTGTCGAGTAACGCGGCCAGCCGCTCCAGATCCTGGATAAAGTTGCTAATCAGGCCATCGGCCACGTCAGCAGGCAGTAAACCGGCGATCAGTTCACTCTGATAACGGCGTAACGCTTGTTGAACCTGATGCGCAGAGAGACGATCGGTCTGGCTTAACTTCAGCCAGCTAATCAACTGGTTGGTGGTGCTGCCCGCCG
Source organism: Enterobacter sp. MF024 (assembly GCF_005843915.1). Lineage (NCBI taxonomy): Bacteria > Pseudomonadati > Pseudomonadota > Gammaproteobacteria > Enterobacterales > Enterobacteriaceae > Enterobacter > Enterobacter sp. MF024. Next base: position 24,020 of record NZ_VCBB01000018.1, read on the forward strand.
CGGAGACAACCATCATGTCCCCCGGCATCGAATACTCTGCCATGATCCCCGCGACCCGCAGGTAACATTTCACATCAGCAAGACTACTACCACCAAACTTGTGCAGCTGACGACCCTTCGCCCCTGCCTGCGCTATCACACTCATGATTACCCCTTGGCTGCGACCTGGAAGCCATTTTCCAGATCGGCAATTAAATCTTCACAATCTTCAATACCGGTTGAGATACGCAACAGCGTCTCGGAGATCCCGGCGGCGGCACGCGCTTCTGGCGCCATGCCTGCGTGCGTCATGGTGGCGGCGTGGGAGATCAAGCTTTCAACCCCACCTAAAGATTCCGCCAGCGTAAACAGTGACAACCCGCTCAGGAAGCGACGCAGCGTCTGCTCATCGCCATCCAGTTCAAAGCTTAACATCGCGCCAAAACCCTTTTGCTGACGCGCCGCAATCTCGTGCCCCTGATTGTCCGGCAGCGACGGGTGATAAAGCTTTTTCACCAGCGGCTGGGTCTTCAGGAAATCGACAATCGCCTGGGCATTACGCTGCGCCACGTCCATACGCGGCGACAGGGTGCGCAGACCACGCAGCAGCAGATAGCTGTCGAACGCGCTGCCGGTGACGCCGATGTTATTCGCCCACCATGCCAGTTCGGTGACAACTTCCGGATCTTTTGCAATCACCACCCCGGCAACCACATCCGAGTGGCCGTTCAGATATTTGGTGCATGAATGCAATACCAGATCTGCTCCCAGTGCCAGCGGGTTCTGCAGCGCCGGACTGAGGAACGTATTATCCACTACACTTATCGCTCCCGCATCCCTCGAAAGCTGACAAATTTTTGCGATGTCCACAACGCGCAGCAGCGGGTTGCTTGGACTTTCGATTAATACCAGCTTCGGTTTTTCTGCCAGCGCCTGTTTCAGCGCCTGCTCATCACCCTGATCGACAAACAGCACGCGATAGCAACCGCGCTTCGCCAGGCTGTCGAACAGACGGTAGCTGCCGCCGTAACAGTCGTGCGGGGCCACCAGCAGATCGCCAGGTTTCAGGAACACGGTGGTCACCAGATGAATCGCCGACATGCCGGTGTTGGTCATCACCGCGCCTGCGCCACCTTCCAGTTCCGCCAGCGCACGCTGGGTGACATCACGCGTAGGGTTGCCACGGCGCGAGTAGTCATGGGCGCGTGGTTCATTAAATCCGGTGAAGTTATAGGTACTGGAGAGATGAATCGGCGGGACAACGCAGCCGTACTGTTCGTCGTCATTCAATCCGCTACGCACTGCGATGGTGGCCTGTTTACGCGTCATGGTGAAGGCTTCCTGGCTTAATGGATGAAAAGTCAGGCACCAGAGTAAACATTGATTATATGGACGTCAATACATCTGGACATCTAAACTTCTTTGCGTATAGATTGAGCAATGCGCAAATAGCCGTTAAAATTATATGCTTTAGCGCATACCGCAGAGGCAATATCCGTGTCACGACGGCGTCTCTACGGTAAACTACGCGAGATTATGGCGCGAAACCCTGCGAACCGCTGCGGTGTCGGCCTCATATTAATGACAGAGAGGATTAAAGGTATCTCATGGCTGAATGGAGCGGCGAATATATCAGCCCATACGCTGAGCACGGTAAGAAGAGTGAACAAGTAAAAAAAATTACGGTTTCCATTCCTCTGAAGGTGTTAAAAATCCTCACCGATGAGCGCACGCGTCGTCAGGTGAATAACCTGCGTCACGCTACCAACAGCGAGCTGCTGTGCGAAGCGTTCCTGCACGCGTTTACCGGCCAGCCTTTGCCGAACGATGAAGACCTGCGCAAAGAGCGTAGCGATGAAATTCCGGAAGAGGCGAAGGTGATCATGCGTGAACTGGGTATCGACCCGGATACGTGGGAATACTGATTTGCAGATACAAAAAAAGCGCCTTGCGGCGCTTTTTTTTCGGGATGCATCTTACTTAGAAGAGCCCGGGATGCTGAAACGCTTGTTGAAGCGGTCAACACGGCCACCGGTTGCAACATCACGCTGCTTACCAGTGTAGAACGGGTGGCACTGGCCGCACACGTCCAGGTTCAGATCATGACCCACGGTGGAGCGGATCTGGATAGAGTTACCGCAAGAACAGTTTGCAGTAATCATTTCGTATTTAGGATGGATATCTTTTTTCATGGGAGAACCTCAGTTAAGGCCGCGTCGCTCTTCCAGCCCTAACGCCAGACACCACGCGATGTTGAATGTAAGTTCTTTGATGCAAAGTGCACCAAAGGCGGCGAATCATACAGAATTTAACCAGGGTATGCAAACTGATCCGCACGCCGCCTTTCACTAATGTGTATACTAACGCGCCACTTTTCAAGTCAGGAAGATTCGATGCCCGTTGCTCACGTTGCCCTGCCCGTTCCGCTTCCCCGCACCTTCGACTACCTGCTGCCGGACGGCATGCAGGCCGTAGCGGGCTGTCGCGTGACGGTGCCGTTTGGCAAACAGCAGCGGGTGGGCGTTGTGGTTTCCGTCAGCCAGCAAAGCGAACTGCCTCTCAGTGACCTGAAGAGCGTGGTTGAGGTGCTGGACAGCGAACCGGTCTTTTCCTCCAGCGTCTGGCGACTGCTGCTGTGGGCCGCCGACTATTATCATCATCCCATTGGCGACGTGCTGTTTCATGCCCTACCCATTCTGTTACGTCAGGGCAAAAGCGCCAGCCACGCGCCGATGTGGTACTGGTTTGCCACCGAGCAGGGCCAGGCGGTGGACATTAACAGCCTGAAACGCTCCCCGAAACAGCAGCAGGCGCTGGCGGCGTTACGCCAGGGCCGGATCTGGCGGCACCAGGTTGAGAGCCTCGATTTTAACGACGCGGCGCTGCAGAGCTTACGCAAAAAAGGGCTGAGCGAGCTGGCCTGCGAAGCGCCAGCGCTTATCGACTGGCGCGACGGCTTTAGCGTGGCGGGCGACCGTCTGCGGCTGAATACCGAACAGGCAACCGCCGTTGGCGCGATCCACAGCGCCTCCGATCGCTTCTCGGCCTGGCTGCTGGCGGGCGTCACCGGTTCCGGTAAGACCGAAGTCTATCTGAGCGTGCTGGAAAATGTGCTGGCTCAGGGCAAACAGGCGCTGGTGATGGTGCCGGAAATCGGCCTGACGCCGCAGACCATCGCCCGTTTTCGCGAGCGGTTTAATGCTCCGGTCGAGGTGCTGCACTCCGGGTTAAACGACAGCGAGCGCCTCAGCGCCTGGCTGAAAGCCAAAAATGGCGAAGCGGCGATTGTGATTGGCACCCGCTCATCCCTGTTCACGCCGTTTAAAAATCTTGGCGTGATCGTTATCGACGAAGAGCACGACAGCTCTTATAAACAGCAGGAAGGCTGGCGCTATCACGCCCGCGACCTGGCGGTGTACCGCGCCCACAGCGAGCAGATCCCGATTATTCTTGGCTCGGCGACCCCTGCGCTGGAGACGCTGCATAACGTGCGCCAGCGTAAATACCATCTATTACGCCTGACGCGACGGGCGGGTAATGCCCGGCCAGCCATGCAGCACGTGCTGGATCTGAAAGGCCAGCAGGTGCAGGCGGGATTAGCCCCGGCGTTAATTACCCGCATGCGCCAGCATCTGCAGGCCAACAACCAGGTGATCCTGTTTCTCAACCGTCGCGGCTTTGCCCCGGCGCTGCTGTGTCACGACTGCGGCTGGATAGCCGAGTGCCCGCGCTGCGATCACTATTACACCCTGCATCAGGCGCAGCACCATTTGCGCTGTCACCACTGCGACAGCCAGCGTCCGGTGCCGCGCCAGTGCCCTTCCTGCGGCTCCACCCATATGGTGCCGGTCGGGCTGGGCACAGAGCAGCTGGAGCAGGCGCTGACCCCCTTCTTCCCCGGCGTGGCCATCTCACGTATCGACCGCGACACCACCAGCCGCAAAGGGGCGCTTGAGCAGCAGCTGGCAGAGGTGCATCGCGGCGGGGCGCGCATCCTGATTGGTACCCAGATGCTGGCGAAAGGGCACCACTTCCCGGACGTCACCCTGGTGGCGCTGCTGGACGTTGACGGCGCGCTGTTCTCGGCGGATTTCCGTTCTGCAGAGCGCTTTGCCCAGCTCTATACCCAGGTGGCTGGCCGTGCCGGGCGCGCCGGTAAACAGGGCGAAGTGGTGCTGCAGACCCACCATCCCGAGCATCCGCTGCTGCAAACCCTGCTGCATAAAGGCTACGACGCCTTTGCCGAGCAGGCCCTGGCGGAGCGTCAGACCCTGCAACTCCCGCCGTGGACCAGCCATGTGATTATCCGCGCCGAGGATCACAACAACCAGCAGGCGCCGCTGTTCCTCCAGCAGCTGCGCAATCTGCTGCAGGCCAGCCCGCTGGTGGATAATCAGCTGTGGATTTTAGGTCCGGTTCCGGCATTAGCGCCCAAACGCGGCGGACGCTATCGTTGGCAAATTCTGCTGCAACACCCTTCCCGGGTGCGTCTGCAACATATCGTCAGCGGAACACTGGCGTTAATAAATACCCTGCCGGAAGCGCGTAAGGTGAAGTGGGTGCTGGATGTCGATCCCATCGAAAGTTAAAAAATGGTGGGAGGCGGATCGAAAAATTCAACATGACTCACACTTTTTATGAAAATTCTGTAACCGCTTCCATTCGCAATCTGATAAAACTGATTCAGTCAGAAGAGCGGTGATACGCCTGCGAGGAGAAGAGGTTGAAGTCCAGGAAAGAGGTTGCCTCGGCGACCATGAAAGATGTTGCCCTGAAAGCAAAAGTCTCAACGGCAACGGTATCCCGAGCCTTAATGAATCCCGACAAAGTCTCGCAAAGCACGCGCAATCGCGTTGAGCAGGCTGCGCTGGAGGTGGGTTATCTGCCCCAGGCCATGGGCCGAAACGTCAAACGAAACGAATCCCGCACCATTCTGGTCATTGTGCCCGATATCTGCGATCCCTTTTTCAGCGAAATCATCCGCGGCATCGAAGTGACCGCCGCCGCCCAGGGCTACCTGGTGCTGATTGGCGACTGCGCGCACCAGAACCAGCAGGAAAAGACCTTCATCGACCTGATTATCACCAAGCAGATCGACGGCATGCTGCTGCTTGGTTCCCGTCTGCCTTTTGATGCCAGCATTGAAGAGCAGCGCAATTTACCGCCAATGGTGATGGCCAACGAGTTCGCTCCTGAACTGGAGCTGCCGACCGTCCATATCGATAACCTCACCGCCGCGTTCAACGCCGTGAATTATCTGCAGGAGCTCGGTCATAAACGTATCGGCTGCATCGCCGGGCCGGAAGAGATGCCGCTGTGCCACTATCGCCTGCAGGGCTATGTTCAGGCGCTGCGCCGCACCGGGGCGACGGTGGATCCGCACTATATCGCTCGCGGTGACTTTACCTATGCCGCAGGCGGCCTGGCGCTGGAAAAACTGCTGTCGCTGCCGCAACCGCCTACTGCGGTGTTCTGCCATAGCGACGTAATGGCGCTGGGCGCACTCTCTTACGCCAAACGGCGCGGCCTGAATGTGCCGAAAGACCTGTCGATTATTGGCTTCGATAACATTTCTCTGTCTGAATTTTGCGATCCGCCGCTCTCGACGGTGGCGCAACCCCGCTATGATATTGGCCGGGAAGCGATGCTGTTGCTGCTGGATCAGCTGAACGGACAAACGGTTAGCAGCGGCTCCCGTTTACTGGACTGTGAATTGATTGTTCGGGGTTCAACCCAGGCACTGACTTAAAGTAAACGCCTTTCAGACGTCCTCATCTGGTCAAAGGCCCGTCGCTTAAGTAACATGACGGGCTGACAAACGAAAAAATACAGCGAAACGATAGTGGCACAACGAGATTATGTACGTCGCGGCCAGCCGGCACCTTCGCGACGCAAAAAGAGTAGCTCACGGAAACCGCAACGCAGCCTGCCTGCGGTCTCGCCTGCCATGGTCGCGATTGCGGCGGCGGTACTGGTGGCATTCATCGGCGGCCTCTGGTTCATTACGCACCATAAAAAAGAAGAAGCAGAAGCGCTGCAGGGCAACAAAGTTGTCGGCAACGGCTTGCCTCCGAAACCGGAAGAGCGCTGGCGCTATATTAAAGAGCTTGAAAGCCGCCAGCCGGGCGTGCGTGCACCAACCGAGCCTTCTGCCGGTGGCGAGGTGGTTGATCCTACCCAGTTAACCAATGAACAGCGCCAGTTGCTGGCCCAGATGCAGGCCGATATGCGCCAGCAGCCTACCCAGCTCAACGAAGTGCCGTGGAATGAGCAAACGCCAGCACAGCGCCAGCAAACGCTGCAGCGTCAGCGCCAGGCGCAGCAACAGGTTCAGCAACAACAGCAGTGGGCGCAGACCCAGACGGTACAGCAGCCGAAAGCGCAGCCGCGGGCAACGGAACAGCCGTACCAGCAGCCACGTACCGCGCAGACGCAACCGGCGCAACAGCCGAAGACGCAGCCTGCGAAGCAAAATAGCAACGCGCAGCCGTATCAGGATCTGCTGCAAACGCCTGCGCATACCACCGCCCAGCAGCCGAAGGCCGCGCCGGTCACTAAAGAGACCGAAGCACCGAAGCAGACGGCAGAGAAGAAAGACGAACGTCGCTGGATGGTACAGTGCGGTTCATTTAAAGGCGCGGAGCAGGCGGAAACCGTGCGTGCCCAGCTGGCCTTTGAGGGCTTTGACTCACGCATCACCACCAATAACGGCTGGAATCGCGTGGTGATCGGCCCGGTAAAAGGCAAAGAAAATGCCGATGGCACCATCTCTCGTCTGAAGATGGCAGGTCACGCAAACTGCATTCGACTCGCTTCCGGGGGTTGAAACCCCCAAAATCCCCCCCATCTATCATTCTATTCAGCCCTGAGCACTGGCTCGGGGCCTCTATTCCGAATTTGTAACCAGGGGGTCTGCTCGTGACAACAATAGTAAGTGTACGCCGTAACGGCCAGGTGGTGATTGCCGGTGATGGCCAGGCCACGCTGGGTAATACCGTCATGAAAGGCAACGTGAAAAAAGTGCGTCGTCTGTATAACGACAAAGTGATCGCCGGTTTTGCGGGCGGTACCGCTGACGCCTTCACGCTGTTTGAGCTGTTTGAACGTAAACTGGAAATGCATCAGGGACATCTGGTGAAAGCCGCCGTTGAGCTGGCGAAAGACTGGCGTACCGACCGTATGCTGCGCAAGCTGGAAGCGCTGCTGGCGGTTGCCGATGAAAATGCCTCGCTGATCATCACCGGTAACGGTGACGTGGTGCAGCCAGAAAATGACCTGATTGCTATCGGTTCCGGTGGCCCGTACGCCCAGGCCGCCGCCCGTGCGCTGTTGGAAAACTCCGACCTGAGCGCGCGCGATATCGCTGTGAAGGCGTTGGATATTGCAGGGGATATCTGCATCTATACCAACCACTTCCACACCATCGAAGAATTGCCGTCTAAGGCGTAAGGATTTCTCATGTCTGAAATGACCCCACGCGAAATTGTCAGCGAACTGAACAAACACATTATCGGCCAGGATAACGCCAAGCGTTCTGTGGCGATCGCCCTGCGTAACCGCTGGCGTCGTATGCAGCTGGACGAAGTGCTGCGCCATGAAGTGACGCCAAAAAACATTCTGATGATCGGCCCGACCGGTGTCGGTAAAACCGAGATCGCCCGTCGTCTGGCGAAACTGGCCAACGCGCCGTTCATCAAAGTCGAAGCGACCAAGTTCACCGAAGTGGGCTATGTCGGGAAAGAAGTGGACTCTATCATCCGCGATCTGACCGATTCCGCGATCAAAATGGTTCGCGTCCAGTCCATCGAGAAAAACCGCTATCGCGCCGAAGAGATGGCGGAAGAGCGTGTCCTGGATGTGCTGATCCCACCGGCGAAAAACAACTGGGGCCAGGCAGAGCAGCCTGCCGAGCCGTCTGCTGCGCGCCAGGCGTTCCGCAAAAAACTGCGTGAAGGCCAGCTGGATGACAAAGAGATTGAGATCGATCTCGCCGCTGCGCCAATGGGCGTAGAAATTATGTCTCCGCCAGGCATGGAAGAGATGACCAGCCAGCTACAGTCCATGTTCCAGAACCTGGGCGGGCAGAAGCAAAAGCCGCGTAAGCTGAAAATCAAAGACGCGATGAAGCTGCTGATTGAAGAAGAAGCGGCGAAGCTGGTGAACCCGGAAGAGCTGAAGCAGGACGCTATCGACGCGGTAGAGCAGCACGGCATCGTGTTTATCGATGAGATCGATAAAATCTGTAAGCGCGGCGAATCCTCCGGCCCGGACGTTTCCCGTGAAGGCGTACAGCGCGACCTGCTGCCGCTGGTTGAAGGCTGCACCGTCTCCACCAAGCACGGCATGGTGAAAACCGACCACATTCTGTTTATCGCCTCCGGCGCGTTCCAGGTGGCCAAGCCGTCTGACCTGATCCCGGAACTGCAGGGTCGTCTGCCGATCCGCGTTGAGCTCCAGGCGCTGACCACTGAAGATTTCGAGCGCATCCTGACCGAGCCGAACGCCTCCATCACCGTGCAGTACAAAGCGCTGATGGCGACCGAAGGCGTGAACATCGAGTTCACCGAAGACGGTATCAAGCGTATCGCACAGGCCGCATGGCAGGTTAACGAAACCACCGAGAACATCGGTGCGCGTCGTCTGCATACCGTGCTGGAACGCCTGATGGAAGACATCTCTTATGATGCCAGCGACCTTAACGGCGAGAGCATTACCATTGATGCCGACTATGTGAGTAAGCACCTTGATGCTTTAGTAGCAGATGAAGATCTGAGCCGTTTTATCCTATAATCGCGGTCATTGCATATTCATCACTGATGATGGGGCTGAAAAGCCCCATTTTTATTGGCTAAATAACTATGACTGAAATCAGCCGTACACGTGCCTGGCTGGAAAGCCTGCGTCCTAAAACTCTTCCTCTCGCTTTCGCCGCCATTATTGTCGGCACCGCCCTCGCGTGGTGGCAGGGACATTTTGACCCGCTGGTGGCCTCACTGGCGCTGGTAACCGCCGGTCTGCTGCAAATTCTCTCTAACCTTGCCAACGATTATGGCGATGCCGTTAAGGGCAGCGATAAGCCTGACCGTATCGGGCCCCTGCGCGGGATGCAGAAAGGGGTGATCACCCAGGAGCAGATGAAACGGGCGCTGATTATCACCGTCGCGCTGATCTGTCTTTCGGGGATTGCGCTGGTGCTGGTGGCCTGTAAAACGCCGGCGGATGCGGTTGGCTTCCTGGTGCTCGGCCTGCTGGCCATCGTCGCGGCGATCACCTATACCGTCGGCACCCGCCCTTACGGATACATTGGTCTGGGTGATATTTCCGTACTGGTGTTCTTCGGCTGGCTGAGCGTGATGGGTAGCTGGTATCTGCAGGCGCATACGCTGATCCCTGCCCTGTTTCTGCCGGCCACCGCCTGCGGCCTGCTGGCGACGGCGGTACTCAATATCAATAACCTGCGCGATATCGACAGCGATCGGCAGAACGGTAAAAACACCCTGGCGGTCCGTTTAGGGCCGGTGAACGCGCGCCGCTACCATGCCTGCCTGCTGATGGGTGCGCTGTTTTGTCTGGCGCTGTTTAATCTGCTGTCGCTGCACAGTCTGTGGGGCTGGCTGTTCATCCTTGCCGCGCCGCTGCTGTTCAAACAGGCCCGCTACGTGATGCGCGAGCAGAGCGCCTCGGCAATGCCGCCGATGCTGGAACGCACGGTAAAAGGGGCGTTACTAACTAACCTGTTGTTCGTGATAGGGATTGTTCTCAGCCAGACGCTAAATTAGCTGACAAATATCAATTAACAATTGATGATTTTGCAAACAATGCATTTCGCGCGATATACTGAAATCACTTGCAGCAACAGAGCGTTAAACCTATGAAATACGATACCTCCGAGCTTTGTGACATCTACCAGGAAGATGTTAACGTCGTAGAACCGCTGTTCTCCAACTTTGGTGGACGGTCGTCATTTGGCGGACAAATCATCACGGTTAAATGTTTTGAGGATAACGGGTTGCTGTACGATCTGCTCGAACAGAACGGCCGTGGTCGCATTCTGCTGATCGACGGCGGTGGCTCCGTGCGTCGCGCGTTAATTGATGCCGAACTGGCTCGTCTTGCCATGCAAAACGAATGGGAAGGCATTGTGGTCTATGGCGCGGTGCGTCAGGTGGACGACCTCGAAGAGCTCGATCTGGGCATTCAGGCGATTGCTGCCATTCCGGTGGGTGCCGCAGGGGAAGGCATTGGCGAAAGCGACGTGCGCGTTAATTTCGGCGGTGTGACGTTCTTCTCCGGCGACCATCTCTATGCCGATAATACCGGCATTATCCTCTCTGAAGATCCGCTGGATATCGAGTAATAAAAAAGCCGGGTGGCGGCTTCGCCTTACCCGGCCTGCTCATTCTCTCTCACGCCGTTAAGCGTAAAAGATAACGGGAATCAGACTTCTTCCATACGTCCCAGCAGGGCATGCAGACGATCCTGCCAGCCGTTCTGCTGTTCGCGCAGGTGGTGGTTTTCACGCTCCAGCTCTTCGCGACCGTGCTGAGCAGTCTGAATTTCCTGCGACAGCGCGTTGTTTTTTTCTTTCAGCTCTTCGATTTCCATCTGCAGCAGGGTGATGGTATCAATCGCCTGCTGTACTTTGGATTCCAGTTTCTCAAACACTTCTAACGACATAATCCTACCTCTCCTGAATTTGCAAGGCGACGCTTGACGTAAACGCGCACAACACCTGGTGTCGATTGTATGGAGCCCCGCCCTCCCTGTCCAGCGGCAGACCGCGCAGATTGCGGTTTGCAATACTTTTCAGCCTCCTCCTGGTGCGTTCGCACCATATACCCCTAAATTGTTAACACTTTAGTTAACGGGATGCTTCAACCCGCATTCGCTCATTAACGCTCGCACACACTTTATGGCGCGTTATCGCTCATTTTGTTGACGCGGCACACACATTTTAAGTTCGATATTTCTCGTTTTTGCTCGTTAACGATAAATTAACACTATGTCTACAGGACATCGTGGCGGTTTCGACAATCGTCGCGCCAACAATAACCATTAATTCTTTTCAGGATCCGATTATGAGTGAAACATCAACCTTAAAAGGCCAGTGCATCGCAGAGTTCCTGGGTACTGGGTTGTTGATTTTCTTTGGCGTAGGATGTGTGGCTGCACTGAAAGTGGCGGGCGCCAGTTTCGGGCAGTGGGAAATCAGCATCATCTGGGGTCTGGGCGTGGCGATGGCCATCTACCTGACGGCGGGTGTTTCTGGTGCGCATCTCAACCCTGCGGTCACCATCGCGCTGTGGCTGTTTGCCTGCTTCGACAAACGCAAGGTGATCCCCTTCATTGTTGCGCAGTTTGCCGGTGCCTTTTGTGCAGCGGCGTTAGTTTACGGGCTCTATTACAATCTGTTTATCGACTTTGAACAGACGCACCAGATGGTGCGCGGCAGTACCGAAAGCCTTGAGCTGGCGGGTATCTTCTCCACCTATCCGAATCCGCACATAAACTTTGTGCAGGCCTTCGCGGTGGAAATGGTGATTACCGCGATCCTGATGGGCGTCATTATGGCCCTGGGGGATGACGGCAACGGCATTCCACGCGGGCCGCTGGCACCGCTGCTGATTGGCCTGCTGATTGCGGTAATCGGTGCATCAATGGGACCGCTGACGGGCTTTGCCATGAACCCGGCGCGCGACCTGGGACCCAAGACGTTTGCCTTCTTCGCGGGCTGGGGCGACGTTGCCTTCACCGGCGGTAAAGATATTCCTTATTTCCTGGTGCCGCTGTTCGGCCCCATTGTAGGTGCTGCGCTGGGTGCCTTCGGCTATCGTAAACTGATTGGCCGCCACCTGCCGTGTGACACCTGTGTCGCCGAGGAGAAGGACACCTCTTCCGCCACACAACAAAACGCTTCGCTGTAATCTGACTACGGGACCACAACTATGACCGACAAAAAATATATCGTTGCGCTCGACCAGGGCACGACCAGCTCCCGCGCTGTCGTTATGGATCATGACGCGAACATCGTCAGCGTGTCACAGCGCGAATTCGAGCAAATTTATCCGAAGCCAGGCTGGGTCGAGCACGATCCAATGGAAATCTGGGCGTCGCAAAGCTCAACGCTGGTTGAAGTGCTGGCGAAAGCCGATATCAGTTCCGATGAGATTGCCGCTATCGGTATCACCAACCAGCGTGAAACGGCCATCGTCTGGGAGCGCGAAACCGGTAAGCCGATTTACAACGCTATCGTCTGGCAGTGCCGCCGCACCGCGGATATCTGCGAGAAGCTCAAGCGCGACGGTATGGAAGAGTACGTGCGTAGCGCCACCGGCCTGGTGGTGGACCCGTACTTCTCCGGCACCAAGGTGAAATGGATCCTCGACCACGTTGAAGGCTCCCGCGAGCGGGCAAAACGCGGCGAACTGCTGTTCGGCACCGTGGATACCTGGCTTATCTGGAAGATGACCCAGGGCCGCGTCCACGTGACCGACTACACCAACGCCTCGCGTACCATGCTGTTCAACATCAACACCCTGGAATGGGATGACAAGATGCTGGAGGCGCTGGATATCCCGCGCGCCATGCTGCCGCAGGTGCGTAAATCCTCGGAAATCTACGGCCAGACCAATATCGGCGGTAAAGGCGGCACGCGTATTCCTATCGCCGGGATCGCCGGTGACCAGCAGGCGGCGCTGTTTGGCCAGCTGTGCGTGAAGGAAGGGATGGCGAAAAACACCTACGGCACCGGCTGCTTCATGCTGATGAATACCGGCGAGAAGGCGGTGAAATCGGAGCATGGTCTGCTGACCACCATCGCCTGCGGCCCGCGCGGGGAAGTGAACTACGCCCTGGAAGGCGCGGTGTTTATGGCGGGGGCCTCCATCCAGTGGCTGCGCGACGAGATGAAGCTGATCAGCGACGCCTTTGACTCAGAGTATTTCGCCACCAAGGTGAAAGATACCAACGGCGTGTACGTGGTGCCGGCCTTTACCGGGCTGGGTGCGCCGTACTGGGATCCCTATGCGCGCGGGGCGATTTTCGGCCTGACGCGTGGGGTGAACTCCAACCACATCATTCGCGCCACGCTGGAGTCGATTGCCTATCAGACCCGCGACGTGCTGGAAGCGATGCAGGCCGACTCCGGCATTCGCCTGCACGCCCTGCGTGTGGACGGCGGCGCGGTTGCCAACAACTTCCTGATGCAGTTCCAGTCCGACATTCTGGGTACCCGCGTGGAGCGCCCGGAAGTGCGTGAAGTGACGGCGCTGGGTGCGGCTTATCTTGCCGGTCTGGCGGTGGGCTTCTGGCAGAATCTGGACGAACTGCAGGAAAAAGCGGTCATTGAACGCGAATTCCGCCCGGGCATCGAAACCACCGAGCGCAACTACCGCTACAGCGGCTGGAAGAAAGCGGTGAAACGCGCCCTGGCGTGGGAAGAGCACGACGAGTAAGACAAGCCTTACCCCTCACCCCTCACCCTAACCCTCTCCCCAAAGGGGAGAGGGAACTTGAACACCCTCGCCCCTTTGGGGAGAGGGCCGGGGTGAGGGGGACCCAGCCCGCACCCCACCCCACTCTGTGATAAACTTCGTGCAATTCCTTTTGATTGCACGAGTATCTGATGAAACGTGAACTTGCTATCGAGTTTTCCCGCGTAACCGAAGCTGCCGCCCTGGCAGGCTATAAGTGGCTTGGCCGTGGCGACAAAAATACCGCTGACGGCGCAGCCGTCCACGCCATGCGCATCATGCTTAACCAGGTCAACATCGACGGCACCATCGTGATTGGCGAAGGTGAAATCGACGAAGCGCCAATGCTCTATATCGGCGAGAAAGTCGGGACCGGCAAAGGCGATGCGGTGGATATCGCCGTGGATCCGATTGAAGGCACCCGCATGACCGCCATGGGCCAGGCTAATGCGCTGGCAGTGCTGGCCGTGGGCGATAAAGGCACCTTCCTCAACGCGCCGGATATGTATATGGAAAAGCTGATTGTCGGCCCTGGCGCAAAAGGGGTTATCGACCTCAATCTGCCGCTGGCGGATAACCTGCGTAACATCGCCGCCGCGCTCAATAAACCGCTGAGCGAACTGACGGTCACTATCCTGGCTAAACCGCGCCACGATGGGGTGATTGCCCAGATGCAGCAGCTCGGCGTGCGCGTCTTCGCCATCCCCGACGGCGACGTGGCGGCCTCCATTCTTACCTGCATGCCGGACAGCGAAGTCGACGTGCTGTACGGCATCGGCGGCGCACCGGAAGGGGTGGTCTCTGCCGCGGTGATCCGCGCCCTCGACGGGGATATGCACGGGCGTCTGCTGGCGCGCCATGACGTGAAAGGCGACAGCGAAGAGAACCGCCGTATCGGCGAGCAGGAGCTGGCCCGCTGTGCGGCAATGGGGATTGCAGCCAACACCGTGCTGCGTCTGGACGATATGGCCCGCAACGATAACGTCATCTTCTCCGCCACCGGGATCACCAAAGGCGATCTGCTGGACGGCATCAGCCGCAAAGGCAACATGGCGACCACCGAAACGCTGCTGATCCGGGGTAAATCACGCACCATTCGCCGCATCCAGTCAATTCACTATCTGGACCGCAAAGATCCCGACGTGCAGACCCACATTCTGTAAAACCGTTTGATCAATTGAGCTTTCCGGCCCGCCCGGGCTGGAAATCTCCCCTCCAGGAAAGGAAGATAGATCCCGACATAAGCACAGGAGAACATCATGGCTGACTGGGTAACAGGCAAAGTTAAAAAGGTAGAATTCTGGACCGATGCACTATTTAGTCTCACCGTTCATGCGCCCATCCACCCCTTCACGGCGGGGCAGTTTGCCAAGCTGGGGCTGGAGATCGACGGCGAACGCGTGCAGCGCGCCTACTCCTATGTCAACGCGCCGGATAACCCGGATCTCGAGTTCTATCTTGTCACCGTCCCCGACGGCAAACTCAGCCCGCGTCTGGCGGCACTAAAACCCGACGATGAGATCCAGATTGTCAGCGAAGCCGCTGGCTTCTTCGTGCTGGATGAAGTACCCGACTGCGAAACGCTGTGGATGCTGGCGACCGGTACCGCCATCGGCCCTTACCTGTCGATCCTGCAGTATGGGCAAGACCTCGACCGCTTCAAGAATATCGTGCTGGTGCATGCCGCGCGCTATGCCGCAGACCTGAGCTACCTGCCGCTGATGCAGGAGCTGCAGAAGCGCTATGAAGGGAAAGTGAAAATCCAGACGGTAGTGAGCCGTGAAACGGTAGCGGGGTCACTCAACGGGCGCGTCCCGGCCCTGATTGAAAATGGCGAACTGGAAGCCGCCGTAGGTCTGAAAATGGATGCAGCCACCAGCCATGTGATGCTGTGCGGTAACCCGCAGATGGTGCGCGACACCCAGCAGCTGCTGAAAGAGACCCGGCAGATGACCAAACATTTACGCCGTCGGCCGGGCCATATGACCGCAGAGCACTACTGGTAATCAGCGGTACTTCACGTCGATCGTATCTTTACCGTATTTATTCTCGCCCTGGGTGCCAACGAACGCGCCCAGGTCGACAATCATCATCACAAAAATAACGGTGGGGATCAGCCTGCCAACCACCCACGGCAGCATGGAAGGGAGCATCGACCAGTTGCCAGCCAGCAGCATCCACGCCAGCACCACCAGCAGCGCCCACAGCCCTGAACGCCCACGATCGTGCAGACGTTTCACTAACACCGCTGCGGTCGGCCACAGCAGCGACACCAGCGCGAAGGCCGCCGTCTGGGTGCTCAGCCACGCGTTATTGGCAAAAATAAACAGAGCCAGCATGGCGACAATCCATACACCAATCCAGATCCAGAAATCACGGCGTCCAATACGCCCTTTGAATGCAAACAACCACTGCTGTATGGTCATGTCAGGTTCCTTAAAATCATTGCGGAGCGTAGTTTACCCTGGAGTCGCATCCTTTTGACAAGCCAGCCGGATCCCGTTTTAATCGTGGGCAGTAACATTCAGAGACTTTATTGATGAAGATGTGGCGTCACCTTATTTGGCTGGGTTTAACACTGTTAAGTGCGAGCTTTTCTCTGCGTGCTGCTGAGACCTCCGCACCGGCTACCGCACCCTACGTGATGCCGGGCGCGCCGACGTTCGATCAGTCCATTAGCCTGTTCCGTGAAGCCTTTAATCAGGATAATCCAACCCTGCCGCTCAGTGAGTTTCGCTCCATCGACGGCGCGCGCGATACCCCGAACCTGACCCGGGCTGCCAGCAAAATTAATGAGAATCTGTACGCCTCCACGGCGCTGGAGCGTGGAACCCTCAAAATTAAGAGTATGCAGATCACCTGGCTGCCGATTCAGGGGCCGGAACAGAAAGCCGCCAAAGCGAAAGCGCTGGAGTATATGAGCGCAATTTTGCGGGCGTTTACTCCGGCGCTGACCAAATCCCAGAGCCAGCAAAAACTGCAAAAGCTGCTTACCGCCGGTAAAAACAAACGCTACTACGCCGAAACGGAAGGCGCGGTTCGCTATGTGGTGGCAGATAACGGCGAAAAGGGGCTGACCTTCGCTGTTGAACCGATTAAGCTGGCGTTATCTGAGACTCTTGGCGGCTCGAATTAATGACAAAAAGCAAAGCCTTTCGAGGGAAAATCTCTATACTGATTCACAGACCATGCTGCCCAATCGGGTGGCCATATTCCTTAATTCGCTCTTGAGCGTGGAGAATTGAAATGCGACATCCTTTAGTGATGGGTAACTGGAAACTGAACGGCAGCCGCCACATGGTAAACGAACTGGTAGCTAACCTGCGTAAAGAGCTGGCTGGCGTGACTGGCTGTGCTGTTGCTATCGCTCCGCCGGACATGTACCTGGATATGGCTAAGAAAGCGGCTGACGGCAGCCACATCGTTCTGGGTGCTCAGAACGTTGACGTTAACCTGTCTGGCGCGTTCACCGGTGAAACCTCCGCTGAAATGCTGAAAGATATCGGCGCGAAATACATCATCATCGGCCACTCTGAGCGTCGCACCTATCACAAAGAGTCCGACGAGTTCATCGCTAAGAAATTCGCGGTGCTGAAAGAGCAGGGTCTGATCCCGGTTCTGTGCATCGGTGAAACCGAAGCAGAAAACGAAGCGGGCAAAACTGAAGAAGTGTGCGCACGTCAGATCGACGCAGTGCTGACCACTCAGGGCGCGGCAGCGTTTGAAGGCGCGGTCATCGCT
The DNA here is from genome assembly GCF_005843915.1 of Enterobacter sp. MF024. Classification (NCBI taxonomy): domain Bacteria; kingdom Pseudomonadati; phylum Pseudomonadota; class Gammaproteobacteria; order Enterobacterales; family Enterobacteriaceae; genus Enterobacter; species Enterobacter sp. MF024. The sequence goes on from NZ_VCBB01000018.1 coordinate 41,212, forward strand.
TACGAGCCAGTATGGGCGATCGGTACCGGCAAATCTGCAACCCCAGCACAGGCTCAGGCCGTTCACAAATTCATCCGTGACCACATTGCGAAAGCAGACGCGAAAGTTGCTGAGCAAGTGATCATCCAGTACGGCGGTTCCGTAAACGCAGCGAACGCCGCAGAGCTGTTCACCCAGCCGGACATCGACGGCGCGCTGGTTGGCGGCGCATCCCTGAAAGCAGACGCTTTCGCGGTGATCGTTAAAGCAGCAGAAGCCGCTAAAAAGGCGTAATTGCCTTTGTGGCGGGTGGCGCTTCGCTAACCCGCCCTACGGTTCTGTAGGCCCGGTAAGCGCCAGCGCCACCGGGCTTTTTTACAGCCGTCCCAACATGCTAAACCACAGATAATCCAGCGGCAGCAGCACCAGATACGTTGCCACCGCCAGCGCCAGACAGAGCAGCATCCCCGCCCGCGCAGGCACCCTTCCCAGCCCCATCGCCACCACAATCGGCGACGCCTGATACGGCAGCAGCGGCGTGGAATACCCCAGCACCTGAATCATGATCACCGATAATAACGGAAAGCCGGTGGCATCCGAGAAGCTTTGCGCCAGCGTGGTGTACAGGGCCGGCACGCCGTTGGCAGTCATGATGAAGTTCAGCGCGGTGGTGATGCCGGTCAGCGCGAGGAAACTGGTGAACGGCGCGTCGGCATCCAGCGGCATCACCCGCATCAACGCCTCACCCACGGCATTGCCAATCCCGGTCTGCGTCACGGTGATCGCCAGCCCCAGAATGCCCGCCACGTAGATACAGGTGCGCATATTCACCCCGGCCGAGAACTCCTCCCCGGTAATAAAACCCACGCGCGGCAGCATCACCACAATCGACGCCGCAAGCCCCGTCCACGCCGGGCCGATGCCGTGCCAGCTTTCGGTCATCCACATCACCAGCACCACCGCCAGCAGCCAGGCGAGGCGTTTTTCGTCGCGGCCCATGGGCTCCGACGGAGTCAGATCCTGCGCCGGTTTGGGCTCACCGGGGAACAGCCAGCAAATCAGGCCGATCAGAATCAGGCCCTTGAGGATCCCCAGCACCGGGGTATGCAGCAGCAGGTACGGAACATAGTTGAGATGGATCCCGTATGAGCCTTCCGCCGCCCCGCTCATCACCAGATTGGGCACGTTGGCAGGCAGGATAGTGGCCGACAGCTGGAAGGTGCCAAACCCCACCGCCAGCGCCAGGCCGAACCATGCCCGGGAGCCGTCGGCAATGCCCGCCCGCTTCGCCATCGCCGCCACAATGGGCATCAGAAGGGCAATACGCCCCATGTTGGAAGGCATAACAAACGCCAGCGCATAGGTGAGCAGCACCACGCTTGCCACCATCAGCGGCCAGGAGTCGGTCAGCCTGGAGGATAATGCCCGCGCCGCCCTGTCCGCCAGCCCGGTTTTGCGGATCGCCACGCCCAGCACAAACCCGCTGAATACCAGCCAGAACGCCGACGACGCAAAACCGCCGAAGATCACCTCCGGCGGCGCAATTCTGGCGATCATCGCCGCGGTAAAAAACAGCAGCGCGGTGATAAATTCCGGCAGCAGCGAGGTGGCCCAGAGCACAATAGTGACGCCGACGATCAGCGAGGGCAGAAACAGCGGATGAGTTAACCAGAGCGACATACCTGTCTCCTGTAGAATTTTTCAGCAAGTCTACGGCGACAGGCAGGGCGAGTAAACGCTATTTATGGTGGGGTCAATTCAGGATATCGCATTGATGATCCTGCAATTCCTCAGCAGATGCGCGGTTAAGCGTCAGCAGATTTCGCTCGGTTGCCAGCAGCACAAACGACCCGTCGGACTGCTGCGCCATCGCCAGCGCAAAACGCCCCATATGGTCGCGCGCTTCCGGCAGCTCTTCTGCCAGCATCATAAACGGACTGCGCTTCACCAGCTCAGCCTCCGTTACCCGACGCGCCAGATACTCATGCCCTTCCAGCCCGCCGGGGAACGGCAGCCACTGGGTGCTGATTTGGCCCTGATTCGCATTGAGCTTCTCGCGCACGTCCGGGTGCAGGCAGGAGATGTGGATATGAAAATGGTTTTGCGTGCGCCCGGTCGGGGAGTTGATGGTCAGCGAAACCGCGCTGTCAGGCACGCTGCTCCCCCGCTTCATGCTCATAAAGTTGCGCGACTGCCACGCCAGCCAGAAGAAATTCGGCGTATGAGCCTCGATCAGAAGCGGGCTTTCGGTACCGTTGATGCGGTACGTTGGCATCAGCAGATACTGCAGCGGCCCGTTGCGGTCTTTAAACACCACATATCCCGCATCCGTCTTAACCTGCGCGCAGGGTGCCGGGTTACGGTTTTGCATCTGATTGGGCACACACTGGTCAAGAACAATATGCCGTAGCGCATTTGGGTTACCCGTTTTCATCCACAGCCAGCCGCCCGCAGCGAGTACGATGATAACCAGCACCAGCACGATTATTTTTTTCACAGCGCGTTACCTGTATCCATTTGAAGTGAAAGAGTAACGCATAAAGATGACCAAATAAAAAACCCGGCGGATTTCTCGCACCGGGTCACCGTGTCGTTCTTTAAGAGACGATTAACGCTGGTTGATCTGATCGAAGGTGCCGCCATTCGAGAAGTGATCTTTCTGCGCTTTCGTCCAGCCGCCGAAGACCTGATCGATAGTGAACAGCTTCAGTTTCGGGAACGCGTTCTCATATTTCTTCGCCACCGCCTCATCACGAGGACGGTAGAAGTTCTTCGCGGCGATCTCCTGGCCTTCCGGGGTGTAAAGGTACTTCAGGTAGGCTTCAGCCACGGCCTGGGTGCCTTTCTTGTCCACTACTTTGTCGACAACGGAGACGGTTGGCTCAGCCAGAATGGATTCGCTTGGAGTGACGATTTCAAACTTGTCTTTGCCCAGCTCGTTGGTTGCCAGCAGCGCTTCGTTTTCCCACGCAATCAGCACATCGCCAATGCCGCGTTCAACGAAGGTGTTAGTCGCGCCGCGCGCACCGGAATCCAGCACTTCGACGTTCTTAAACAGCGCTTTTACGAACTCCTGAGCCTTGGCCTGATCCCCATTGTTATGGTGCAGGGCGTAACCCCATGCCGCCAGATAGTTCCAGCGTGCGCCGCCAGAGCTTTTTGGGTTCGGGGTGATGACCGACACGCCCGGCTTAACCAGATCGTTCCAGTCATGGATCTGTTTCGGGTTGCCTTTGCGCACCAGGAACACGATGGTGGAGGTATAAGGTGCAGAGTTGTCCGGCAGGCGTTTGATCCAGTTTTTATCGATACGGCCGCGTTCTGCAATGGCATCCACGTCATACGCCAGCGCCAGGGTCACGACGTCGGCTTCGATACCGTTAATCACCGAGGTCGCCTGCTTGCCGGAGCCGCCGTGAGACTGGCGGATCACGACGTTATCGCCGGTTTCCTGTTTCCAGTGTGCGGCGAACGCTTTGTTGTACTGGTCGTACAGCTCACGCGTCGGATCGTAAGACACGTTCAGTAACTGGATATCCTTTGCCAGAACGCTGGTCGATGCCAGCAATAAAGTTAACCCCACGCCCCATTTGTTCATCGTCCAACTCTCTTAATGTTGTGTTTGATGAATGCAGCGTGCCAGAAAGCAAACCAATGATTAAAGAATAAAAAAAGATTGGCTATAACTTGCGGGAATAAAAAGCAGTATTGTGCACAGAAAAAAGCCCGGTGGCGCACAGCGATCCGGGCCTACGAACCCTGCTTTTGTAGGCCGGGTAAGGCGCAGCCGCCACCCGGCAACAAGAGGCTGATTAGTAAAGCTTTTTCGCGCAGTCTAGCCAGTCACCTTTGAACGGACGCTTCATGTTTTCGATAGCGTCGATGATGTCATGGTGAACCAGTTTTTCGTTCTGAATACCGACGCAACGACCGCCGAAGCCCTGCTGCAGCAGCTCAATCGCGTAGGCACCCATACGGGAAGCCAGGATACGGTCGTAAGGACCCGGTGAGCCGCCGCGCTGGATGTGGCCGAGAACGGTAGCGCGGGTTTCGCGTTTGGTTTCGGTTTCGATGTACTTCGCCAGCTCGTCCACGTCGCAGATGTGCTCGGTGATGGCAACGATAGCGTGTTTCTTACCTTTGGCGATACCGGCTTTGATTTCTGCCACCAGGTCTTCACGGCTGAATTCCACTTCCGGAACCACCACGAACTCACAGCCACCAGCAATGGCTGCCGCCAGGGTCAGGTCGCCACAGTAGCGGCCCATTACTTCAACGATAGAGATACGCTGGTGAGAAGAAGAGGTGTCGCGCAGACGGTCAATCGCTTCAACAACGGTACCCAGCGCAGTGAAGTAACCGATGGTGTAGTCGGTACCTTTGATGTCGTTGTCGATGGTGCCTGGCAGACCGATGCACGGGAAGCCCATTTCAGTCAGGCGTTTTGCACCCATGTAGGAGCCGTCGCCGCCGATAACAACCAGCGCGTCCAGACCACGTTTTTTCATGTTCTCGATAGCCACTTCACGGATGCGCTCGTCGCGGAATTCCGGGAAGCGTGCGGAGCCCAGGAAGGTGCCGCCACGGTTAATCATGTCGGAAACACTGTAGCGGTCGAGCTGCACCATACGATCTTCATACAGGCCCAGATAACCGTCATAGATACCAAAAACTTCCAGACCTTCCGTCAACGCAGCACGAACCACGCCACGAATTGCTGCGTTCATGCCGGGCGCATCACCGCCGCTTGTCAACACACCGATTTTCTTAATCATGACTACCTCTGAACTTAGGAATGCAAAAATGAAATCTGTTGCCGGAAGACGTCTATCGACCAACGAATACTGCAAATAGTATATCAACCACTTCCAGCTGAATTGATTCAGGTCAGACCAAATGGCGGTTATTTTTCCACAAAATGCTGCCCTGGTTCACTTTTTTACAACGAATTACGAAAGCTCAAAATGTCCATTGCCTGGCTTAGGTACGACTGAGCAGGGATCCTGGTGAATAATGACGTCTGACCCCGGGAAACGCTGCAAAATCGCCTGCTCAACCTGTTCAGCCACCAGATGTGCCTGAACGAGCGGCAGGTTATCTTCCATTTCTAAATGAATCTGAATAAAGCGGGTCGGCCCTGACTGCCGCGTGCGAAGATCGTGAGCGCCACTGACGCCTGGCCAGGAGGTCACAATTTCAAAGATATCATGCCGTTCTGCGTCTGGCAGTGCGCGATCGAGCAGCGATTGCACCGCATCGTACCCCATACGTAACGCACTGTATAAAATATAGAATCCAATCCCTAACGCAAACAGCGCATCGGCCCGGTGCCAGCCATACCAGGCCAGACCGAGCGCAATAAGAATCGCGCCGTTCATCATAACATCAGACTGATAATGAAGCATATCCGCCCGTACCGCCTGACTTTGGGTTTTGCGTACCACCCAGCGCTGGAACGTTACCAGAACTAATGTGCTTATAAGTGCAATTATTGTCACCACTACGCCAACGCCGGGATCTTTCATTGGCGACGGGGTATACAGGTGCTGAATACCGGTCAAAAAGAGAAACAGCGCCGAACCGGAGATAAACATACTTTGCGCCAGCGCCGCCAGCGACTCCGCTTTGCCATGGCCAAAGGTATGCTCTTCATCTGCCGGCTGCAGAGAGTAGCGCACCACCCAGAGGTTAGTGACCGAGGCGGCAATATCCACCAGGGAGTCGACCAGCGCCGCCAGAATACTGACCGAACCGGTATACCACCACGCGAAGATTTTAATCACTAACAGGCACGACGCCATGATCGTCGCGGCGATTGCGGCCCGGCTGACCAGCCGTCCATAGGATTGATTCATAAACACTCCTGTCATGCTATGCCGCTAGTATAACGGATGCAGGGGAGTCAATAAGATGAATAAAGGGTTAACGCATTTTAATGATGGGCAAAAAAAACCCCCTCATCATGAGGGGGAAGACAGGGATGGTGTCTATGGCAAGGAAAACAGGGTCTACTGGTTACTACGGGTATTGCTACTAAAAAGCGTCGATTCGGCGTTCTTCTGCATCCGTGCAACCTCGCGCAACTGATCCATACGTTGCTGGTGTTTCTGGTTCAAAACCGCTTGCTGCTCTGGCGTTAGCAGGTGAAACATCTGGTTGCGGACCCGTGCCATCTCGACCTGGCGGGCAACCTGTTCCTGCGCCATCTTATCTGCCTGAGCGCGTACAGCGTTTTCGTCAAAATTTTCTGCGGTGACAAGGCGATGCATTGTCTCCATTTCGCTAACATTAACAGGGGGCTGGTCATGCCGGGCCCGCTGCATCAGATCTCGCATCTGTTGACGCTGATGTTCGGTTAAACTTATGCCGTCAAACATATGGCCCTGGCCGCTTTGCTGCGCAATACCCTCTGCTGAGGAACGGTTATCGCCGGTGATAGCTCCAGCAGCCTGGCTAAATGCACTAAACGCCAGCGTTGAGGCCATGACGGCAGCGGTAACTATGCGCATCACTTACTCCCAAAATCTTTCGTGTCGCGATTCAACGAGAGACAGTCTACGATTCAGGCTGCAAACATGCGTCAGGGGGTGTAAAACAACGTAAAGTCATGGATTAGAGAGCCTTGATGACGTAATTTCTGCCTCGGAGGTATTTAAACAATGAATAAAATCCTGTTAGTTGATGATGACCGAGAGCTGACATCCCTTTTAAAGGAGTTGCTCGACATGGAAGGCTTTGACGTGTCGGTTGCCCATGATGGGGAACAGGCGCTGAGTCTACTCGACGATAGCATCGACTTGCTTTTGCTCGACGTCATGATGCCGAAGAAAAACGGTATCGACACCCTTAAAGAGCTACGCCAGACACACCAGACACCTGTCATTATGCTGACCGCACGCGGCAGCGAACTTGACCGCGTACTCGGCCTTGAGCTGGGCGCGGATGACTATCTGCCTAAACCTTTTAACGACCGCGAACTGGTTGCCCGTATTCGTGCGATCCTGCGCCGTTCCCACTGGAGCGAGCAGCAGCAGAACACCGACAACGGCTCACCTACGCTCGAAGTGGACTCCCTGAGCCTGAACCCAGGCCGCCAGGAAGCCAGCTTTGACGGCCAGGCGCTGGAGCTGACCGGCACCGAATTCACCCTGCTCTACCTGCTGGCACAGCATCTCGGCCAGGTGGTATCACGTGAACATCTGAGCCAGGAAGTGCTGGGTAAACGCCTGACGCCGTTCGACCGCGCCATTGATATGCACATTTCCAACCTGCGCCGTAAATTGCCGGAACGCAAAGACGGTCACCCGTGGTTTAAAACCCTGCGTGGACGCGGTTATCTGATGGTTTCCGCTTCATGATAGGCAGCTTAACCGCCCGCATCTTCGCCATTTTCTGGCTGACGCTGGCACTGGTTTTAATGCTGGTTTTGATGTTGCCAAAACTCGACTCACGCCAGATGACGGAGCTCCTTGATAGCGAGCAACGTCAGGGTGTGATGATCGAGCAACACGTAGAAGCAGAGCTGGCCATCGATCCGCCCAATGATTTGATGTGGTGGCGCAGGCTGTTTCGCGCGATTGAAAAATGGGCGCCTCCCGGGCAGCGCCTGCTGCTGGTCACCAGCGAAGGCCGCGTGATTGGTGCGGACCGCAATGAAATGCAGATCATCCGTAACTTCATTGGCCAGGCCGATAACGCCGATCATCCGCAGAAGAAGAAATACGGTCGTGTGGAGATGGTGGGGCCGTTCTCCGTCAATGACGGGGAGGATAATTACCAGCTCTACCTGATTCGCCCGGCGAGCAGTTCCCAGTCCGACTTTATCAACCTGCTGTTCGACCGCCCGCTGTTGCTGCTGATTGTCACAATGCTGGTGAGTTCACCGCTGTTGTTATGGCTCGCCTGGAGTCTGGCGAAGCCGGCTCGCAAACTGAAAAACGCTGCGGATGAAGTGGCGCAGGGCAACCTGCGACAGCATCCTGAGCTGGAAGCCGGGCCGCAGGAGTTCCTGGCGGCGGGTGCCAGCTTTAATCAGATGGTAACGGCGCTGGAGCGGATGATGACCACCCAGCAGCGCCTGCTCTCGGATATCTCCCACGAACTGCGCACTCCGTTAACGCGCCTGCAGCTGGGTACCGCCCTGCTGCGTCGTCGCAGCGGTGAGAGCAAGGAGCTGGAGCGTATCGAAACGGAGGCGCACCGTCTGGACAGCATGATCAACGACCTGCTGGTGATGTCGCGCAATCAGCAGAAAAACGCCCTGGTCAGCGAAAAGGTGAAAGCCAACCACCTGTGGCATGAGGTGCTGGATAACGCGGCATTCGAAGCGGAGCAGATGGGGAAATCCTTCACCGTCAACTTCCCGCCGGGCCCGTGGCCGCTGTACGGTAACCCCAACACGCTGGAAAGCGCGCTGGAGAATATCGTCCGTAACGCCCTGCGCTATTCGCATACCAAAATCGAGGTGGCGTTCTCGGTGGATAAAGACGGCATCACCATTAACGTGGATGACGATGGTCCTGGCGTCAGCCCGGAAGATCGTGAGCAGATTTTCCGTCCGTTCTACCGTACCGACGAAGCCCGCGACCGTGAATCTGGCGGCACCGGGCTGGGTCTGGCGATTGTCGAGACCGCCATGCAGCAGCATCGCGGCTGGGTCAAAGCGGACGACAGCCCGCTGGGGGGATTACGCTTAACCCTCTGGCTGCCGCTCTACAAACGTTCGTAACTGTTGTGCCGGGTGGCGGCTTCGCTTACCCGGCCTGGTTACCCCACAATCTCCGGGAATTGTCTTCAATCTTGTTGCTAAGGCGCCGCTTCTGCATGGTTCGCGTCCAGCTGGTCGACAGGCCCGCCGCAGACAGCAGGCGCTGATACTGTTCGTCGTCAAACGGCATATGCCAGGCGATGGCGCAGGCGTCATGCACCGATACGTCGCTCAGGCGGGAGACGAGCGTCAGCGGCGCATCCGCCGATACCTGCCCTGCCAGCACCACGCGATAGAGCCAGCCGGTTTTCGCCGCGTTCTGCATTTGCGTGGCCATGTCGTTAATGCCGAAATGGAAGTTGAGCTTGAAGCAAGGGGAACGCGGCTGGGTCACCTGGATCAGGGCCTCGCCCCAGCGAAAGATATCGCCGATAAAGACGTTCTTCTCCGTCAGCCCCTCGGTTGACAGGTTTTCGCCAAACGCCGGAGCGACGAACAGATCGGCCTGAGCGGGATATTCGCTCGCCCAGTGCTGATAATGTTCACGCGGATAGTGGCACAGCGCGCGCTCTGGCCCGCCGTGGATTTTCTTTTCCGCCTGCTCATCGCCCGCCAGACCCAGCTCGGTTAACGTCAGTTCGCCATCAACCTGCAGTTTGGCAATCGCGCTCGGGCGGCTACCCTTGTAGTCCCTTATTTTTCCGGTGAATACATTAACGTGATAGTCCATCGCGGCTCCTTGTGCAGATTGTGGGTATAAAAAAAGCGAGTCATCAGACTCGCTTCTCACAGAAGGCTTTGCAACCTTATTTTTTAGCAGCGAAACGTGCCGCAGCTTCGTCCCAGTTTACAACGTCCCAGAAGGCTTTGATGTAGTCCGGGCGACGGTTCTGGAATTTCAGGTAGTAAGCGTGTTCCCACACGTCCAGGCCCACGATTGGGAAACCGGATGCGCCAGAGATCGCTTCGCCCATCAGCGGGGAGTCCTGGTTAGCAGTAGAAACGACCGCCAGCTTGTCGCCTTTCAGAACCAGCCACGCCCAGCCAGAGCCGAAACGGGTAGCAGCCGCTTTTTCGAACTCAGCTTTGAAGTTCTCAACGGAGCCGAAGTCGCGCTCGATAGCGGATTTCAGGTCGCCCTGCAGGGTAGTGCCGGTTTTCAGGCCTTTCCAGAAGAAGCTGTGGTTAGCGTGGCCGCCCGCGTTGTTACGCAGTACGGTTTTCTTGTCAGCTGGCAGTTGATCCAGTTTGGTGATCAGCTCTTCAGCAGACAGGTTGGCGAATTCTGGCAGGCTTTCCAGCGCCGCGTTGGCGTTGTTAACGTAAGTCTGGTGGTGTTTGGTGTGATGGATCTCCATCGTCTGCTTGTCGAAATGCGGCTCAAGGGCGTCGTAAGCGTACGGCAGGGATGGCAGGGTATAGCTCATAATCATCTCCATTATTGTCGGGCGGCAAACGTGTTAATGCCGCGTAAGCAGTTGGTTCATTATAGTTAATTAAATGATATTGAAAATGTTTATCAATGCCGTAGTTTTAATAAGGTTATAACTTTTCGTTATGTCACTGATCTGGCGGGGCGTGTGGAGAACTCAGGGGGTTGGTGAATATTCTATTACGCTGCGTTATGGCTGCGATGACGCCACTGAACCGGCGTCATCCCCACCTCGCGGTTAAACACCACCGAGAAGTAGTTGCTGTCCTCAAAGCCGCACTGCATGGCCACTTCGCTGACCATCAGCTCGGTATGCTGCAGCAGATACTGCGCATGGCAGATGCGCAACTGGCGCAGATAGTGGTTGACCGTCATGCCGGTCTGGGTACGAAACTGCTGGCGCAGGGCGCGCTCGCTGCACTGCTCCTGCTCGCAAAACTTCTCCAGCACAAAGCTGCGGTTCAGGCTGCCGGAAAGGGCGGTGATGAGCTTATCCAGCAGCGCTTCCGGCTCGCTGGCTTCGGGGTTATCCGGGGCGTAGCGGTAGCGCCTGAGCATGATGGTCAGCTGGGCAAACAGCAGTTCCGCCAGTTCAAACGCATGAGGGTCGTCCTTCAGGCTCTCCTGCTCCAGCTGGGCGATGACCTGGCGCACCTGAGCCATGCCGTTGCTGCCGAGCCGCCAGTGCGGCGCGCCACGGGCGTTCAGAAAGCCGGGGATGTTGGCCCCCCAGTCCACGTTGAGCTTCAGCCGGTCGGGGCAGTAGATGATGTTCTGCAGCACCAGATCGTTCACCGAGGCGTAGGAGTGTTTGTCCTCGGCGCGGATATAAAACAGGTCGCCGCGGGTGATGCGATAAGGGCGATCGTTGAGGATATGCAGGCCGTTGCCGCGCCACACCAGCACCAGCTCGCAGAAATCATGGGTGTGTTCGGCAAAGACATTTTGCGGATAGCGGTCCGCCACCGCGACGGCCTGAGCAGCGGATGCAAAAAAATCGGCTCTGCGAAGAATCAACTGTCCTGCCACGTCACAACCTCTACCGGGGAATAACCTGACATTATTACCCGCTTTGCGGCAATAAAACGGTGATTTTCCTCGCGTTACTGAAGGGAGGCATCCCGGCCCTGGCGAATATCGCGCGGCGACCAGTTGAACTCTCGGCGAAACAGCGTCGAAAAGTGGTTACTGTCGCCAAAACCGCAGCGATAAGCGATATCCGTGACGCTGTCATCGGTATGGCGCAGCAAATGGCGGGCTTTGATCAGCCGCAGACGGTTCAGGTAGCGCTGGGGCGTCTGACCGGTGTGCTGCTTCAGCTGACGATGCAGGGTGCGCAGCGACAGCGAGAAGTTATCCGCCAGCGTCTCCCAGCAGACATCTTCCGCATAGTGATCTTCCAGCCAGGCCATCAGCTGATTGAGCCGGGCGTCGTTATTCGCGGCCCCTTCCACCAGACTGCCCCGGCGCAGCAGCACCAGCAGCTGCATAAACAGGATTTCGCGGCTGGCGAGGGCGTGAGTCTCCTGGCCCTCTTCCGACTGCTCCATCTGGCTTACCAGCTGGCGCACCTGTTGCAGCGTGGCCTGGTTCACCCGCCAGTGCGACGGGTAGTGGCCATCCTGCTCCTGAGGCAACAGCTGGTTTAATCCCGACAAAAACTGGAACGCTTCCGGAGAGCGATACAGCACGTTAGTCAGGCACAGGTTGTCGGTATGTTCGTACATGTGCCGGTCGTGATCGCGCACAAAGCACACCGTCCCGCCGCTGATGGTGTACGGCTGCCCGTTAAAGACATGGATGCCCGTCCCGTGCTCCACGATCACAATCTCATGAAAATCATGATGATGTTCCGGAAACGCAGCCTGGGGCAGCCGCGGCTCAATCGCCACAGGCGAGTGGCCTGAAGGGAAAAAATCCACGCTGTGCAGTACGGTCATAACGGGTCACCACCAGATGATAAGAGTTCTCAAAATAGTAATTTAGGGTTCCCCGGCTCACCTTAAATTTTCGACAGCAAATGGCGCAAACCCTGTCGCTTTTTCAAGAAACGGCGGGAAAGATCAGGAAATGCGGACACCGTCACACCACCTGTTTTTGCCGCTAAAAACCGAAATTGTGAACTCTCTCACGTTCATCTTTGAATTCTTGCCAGCGCCTGAAATGCGCTGTCAGTGGCAAGAAGGTCGCTTTCCCTTCCCTTTTTTACACTCACCGGCAATGACTTCAATAAGGATCGGACCATGACTTTCCGCCATTGTGTGGCTGTCGATTTAGGTGCCTCCAGCGGCCGGGTGATGCTGGCAAGCTACCACCGCGAGGAGCGCACGCTTGTGCTTCGCGAAATCCACCGTTTCATTAACTGCCTGCAAAAGCAGGATGGTTTTGACTGCTGGGATATCGACACTCTGGAAGCGGAGATCCGCGCCGGGCTGAATAAGGTATGTGAAGAAGGCATTCGCATCGACAGCATCGGGATTGATACCTGGGGCGTGGATTACGTGCTGCTGGACAGCAACGGCCAGCGCGTGGGCCTGCCGGTCTCCTACCGCGATGACCGCACCGACGGAGTGATGACCCACGCCCTGGAGCAGCTCGGCAAAGCGGAGATCTATGGCCGCAGCGGCATTCAGTTCCTGCCCTTTAATACGCTCTATCAGCTGCGCGCCCTGGTGGAACAGCAGCCGGAGCTGGTGGCGAACGTCGCCCACGCCCTGCTGATCCCGGACTACTTCAGCTACCGCCTCACCGGCCAGATGAACTGGGAATATACCAACGCTACCACCACCCAGCTGGTGAACATCAATTCCGATAACTGGGACGAGAACCTGCTCCGCTGGACCGGCGCGCCGCGCGACTGGTTTGGCACCCCGACCCATCCCGGCAATGTGATTGGTCACTGGATCTGCCCGCAGAAACATGCCATCCCGGTGGTGGCCGTCGCCAGCCACGATACCGCCAGCGCGGTGATTGCCGCGCCGCTGGCCTCAAAGGATGCGGCGTATCTCTCCTCCGGCACCTGGTCGCTGATGGGCTTTGAGAGCAAAACCCCTTATACCAGCGATAGCGCCCTGGCGGCCAACATCACCAACGAGGGCGGCGCAGAGGGTCGCTACCGGGTGCTGAAAAACATTATGGGCCTGTGGCTGCTGCAGCGGGTGCTGAAGGAGCAACGCATCAGCGACCTGGCGACCCTGATTAGCGAGACGGAAGCCCTGCCGGCGTGCCGTTTCCTGATCAACCCCAACGACGACCGCTTTATCAATCCGGCCAACATGAGCGCCGAGATCCAGGCCGCCTGCCGCGACACCGCCCAGCCGGAGCCGGAGAGCGCCGCCGAACTGGCGCGCTGCATCTTCGACAGCCTCGCCCTGCTGTATGCCGAGGTGCTGCACGAGCTGGCAACCCTGCGCGGGAAGCCGTTCAGCGAGCTGCACATTGTCGGCGGCGGCTGCCAGAACCAGCTGCTCAACCAGCTGTGCGCCGACGCCTGCGGCATTCCTGTGTTAGCCGGGCCGGTTGAGGCCTCGACCCTCGGCAATATCGGCATCCAGCTGATGACTCTCGATGAATTGACCAACGTCGACCAGTTCCGCCAGGTGGTGACCGACAACTACGGCCTGACCACCTTTAACCCGAATCCCGATCATGAGATTGCCCGCTACCAGGCGCAGTTTCAGCAACAACGACCGACTAAGGAGCTTTGCGCATGACCACTCAACTTGAACAAGCCTGGGAACTGGCTAAACAGCGTTTCGCCGCCGTGGGCGTGGATGTCGAGGAGGCTCTGCGTCAGCTCGACCGTCTGCCCGTCTCTATGCACTGCTGGCAGGGCGACGACGTCGCCGGTTTTGAGAACCCTGGCGGCGCGCTGACCGGCGGGATCCAGGCCACCGGTAACTATCCGGGCAAGGCGCGTAACGCCGCCGAACTGCGTGCCGATCTGGAGCTGGCCCTGAGCCTGATCCCGGGCCCGAAACGCCTGAACCTGCACGCCATCTATCTGGAGTCCGACGAGCCCGTCGAGCGTAATGCCATCAAGCCGGAACATTTTAAGAACTGGGTTGAATGGGCGAAAACCAAAAAGCTGGGGCTGGATTTTAACCCCTCCTGCTTCTCGCATCCCCTGAGCGCCGACGGGTTCACCCTCGCCCACGCCGATGACGAGATCCGCCAGTTCTGGATTGACCACGTGAAGGCCAGCCGTCGCGTGTCGGCGTACTTTGGTGAGCAGCTGGGCACCCCGTCGGTGATGAACATCTGGATCCCGGACGGAATGAAAGACATTACCGTTGACCGTCTCGCCCCGCGTCAGCGTCTGCTGGCGGCGCTGGATGAAATCATCAGCGAAAAACTCAACCCGGCGCACCACATCGACGCCGTGGAGAGCAAGCTGTTCGGCATTGGCGCCGAAAGCTACACCGTCGGCTCTAACGAGTTCTACATGGGTTACGCCACCAGCCGCCAGACCGCGCTGTGCCTGGATGCGGGTCACTTCCATCCAACCGAAGTGATTTCCGACAAGATCTCCGCCGCGATGCTGTACGTGCCGCACCTGCTGCTGCACGTCAGCCGCCCGGTGCGCTGGGACAGCGACCACGTGGTGCTGCTGGATGACGAAACCCAGGCCATCGCCAGCGAGATTATCCGCCATGACCTGTTCGACCGGGTGCACATCGGCCTCGACTTCTTTGACGCCTCTATCAACCGCATCGCGGCATGGGTTATCGGCACCCGCAACATGAAAAAAGCCCTGCTGCGCGCCCTGCTGGAGCCTACCGCCGAGCTGCGCGCGCTGGAAGCCGCAGGGGATTACACCTCGCGCCTGGCCCTGCTGGAAGAGCAAAAATCACTGCCGTGGCAGGCGGTATGGGAGATGTACTGCCAGCGTAACGATGCCCCGGCGGGCAGCCAGTGGCTGGATAACGTCCGGGCGTACGAGCAGGACGTTCTCAGAATTCGCAAGTAAACAACATTGCCGGGTGGCGCTTCGCTTACCCGGCCTACGTTTAGCTGTAGGCCCGGCAAGCGAAGCGCCGCCGGGCATTTTCAAAGGAAACACAGAATGCAGACCATCACTCAATCCTGGTTCGTCCAGGGCATGATCAAAGCCACCTCCGACGCCTGGCTGAAAGGCTGGGACGAGCGCAACGGCGGCAACCTGACGCTGCGCCTGGATGAAGCGGATATCGCCCCGTTTGAGGCGGATTTCCACGCCAAACCGCGCTACATCGCCCTGAGCCAGCCGATGCCGCTGCTCGCCAACACGCCGTTTATCGTCACCGGTTCCGGCAAATTCTTCCGCAACGTGCAGCTCGACCCCACCGCGAATTTAGGGGTGGTAAAAGTGGACAGCGACGGCGCGGGCTACCACATTCTTTGGGGGCTGACTGACGAAGCGGTACCAACCTCTGAACTGCCGGCCCACTTCCTCTCCCACTGCGAGCGTATCAAGGCCACCAATGGGAAAGATCGCGTGATCATGCACTGTCACGCCACCAACCTGATCGCCCTGACTTTTGTACTGGAGAACAACTCAGACGTCATCACCCGCCAGCTGTGGGAAGGCAGCACCGAGTGTCTGGTGGTGTTCCCGGATGGCGTAGGCATTCTGCCGTGGATGGTGCCGGGTACCGACGAAATCGGCGAAGCCACGGCGGCCGAGATGCAAAAACGCTCCCTGGTGCTGTGGCCGTTCCACGGCGTGTTCGGCAGCGGCCCGACGCTGGATGAGACCTTTGGTCTGATCGACACTGCCGAGAAATCTGCCGAAGTGCTGGTAAAAGTCTATTCGATGGGTGGCATGAAGCAGACCATCACCCGGGAAGAACTGATTGCGCTGGGCAAACGCTTTGGCGTTAACCCTGTGCAGTCAGCGTTAGATCTGTACAAATAAGAACATCGCGCCCCGCTCATCGGGACGGGGCGAACCTACACCTGCAAACCCTACAAAACTCAATTAAGTGGAGTAAAAGCAATGAAAATAAAGACAAGCTTGATCCTCACCGTTGCCGCCCTGGCGTTGTCCGGTTCTGCTTTAGCTGAAGTGAAAATCGCCCTGGTGGCGAAATCGTTAGGTAATGGCTTCTTCGAAGCGGCAAACGTGGGTGCCCAGGAGGCAGCCAAAGAGTTGGGTGATGTAAAAGTGATCTATACCGGCCCGACCACCACCACCGCCGAAGCCCAGATCGAAGTGCTGAACGGGTTGATCGCCCAGGGCGTGGATGCGATCGCGATTTCCGCCAACGATCCTGATGCCGTGGTGCCAGTGCTGAAAAAAGCGATGCAGCGCGGGATCAAAGTGGTGTCGTGGGATTCCGGCGTGGCGAAAGCCGGTCGCCAGATCCACCTCAACCCGTCTAACAATGCGCTGATTGGCGAGACCAACGTCAAGCTGGCAGCCGAGGCGCTGAAAGCGCTGAACGTGGAGAAAGGCGACGTGGCGGTGCTGAGCGCCACGCCAACCTCCACCAACCAGAACACCTGGATTGCCGAGATGAAAAAGGTGCTGCCGCAGTACCCGTCCGTCAATCTGGTGACCGTGGCCTATGGCGACGATCTCTCTGACAAGAGCTACCGCGAAGCGGTGGGCCTGCTGAAAACCTACCCGGACCTGAAAGTGATCGTCTCGCCATCGTCGGTGGGCATCGTGGCGGCGGCGCAGGCGGTGAAAGATCAGGGCAAAATCGGCAAGGTGTACGTCACCGGCTTAGGACTGCCGTCTGAAATGGCCGGCGCGGTGAAATCCGGCGCCAGCAAAAGCTTCGCCATCTGGAACCCGATCGACCTCGGGTATGCCGCTACCTACTTAGCGGATGACCTGGTGAAAGGCACGGCAACCAAAGAGGAAGCCAGCATGGGCAAACTGGGTAAAGTGAAGCTGGATGCCGACGGCAGCGGCGCCATGGCTGAGCCGTTTGTTTACGATGCCAGCAATATTGATAAGTTCTCGAAAATCTTCTAACAACTTCGCCCCTCACCCCGGCCCTCTCCCCATAGTGGAGAGGGTGTAATTGTTCCCTCTCCCCTTTGGGGAGAGGGTTAGGGTGAGGGGTAATGGAATTTCCGGAGAACTATCATGACCCCATTATTGGCGCTCAACGGCATTACTAAGGTTTTCCCTGGTGTGCGCGCCCTTGAGAACGTGCAGCTTGAGCTCTGGCCCGGCAAAGTCACCGCATTGATCGGTGAAAACGGCGCGGGCAAATCGACGCTGGTCAAAGTGATGACCGGCATTTACCAGCCCGACGCGGGCGAAATCCTCTATAAAGCGATCCCCATTCAGCTGCCGACCCCCGACTCGGCGCATAAGGTGGGCATTACCGCCATTCACCAGGAGACCGTGCTGTTCGATGAGCTGTCGGTCACCGAAAACATTTTTGTCGGCCAGTACCTCTATAAAGGCATTTTCAAAAAGCTCGACTGGCCGGAGATGCACCGCCGGGCGCAGGCGATCCTCACCCGTCTGGAGGTGCAGATTGACCCGCGCGCGACGCTGAAAACCCTGAGCATCGCCCAGCGGCATATGGTGGCGATCGCCCGGGCGCTGTCGTTTGACGCCCAGGTGGTGATCCTCGATGAACCCACCGCCGCCCTGTCCCAGCACGAAATCCTCGAGTTCTACCAGATCGTCGAACGCTTAAAGCAGGAGGGAAAAGCCATCCTGTTTATCTCCCACAAGTTCGACGAGATTTTTGAGCTGGCGGATCACTACACCATCCTGCGCGACGGCGTGTTTGTCGGCGCCGGGGCCATCAACGACATCACCGAAGAGCGGATGGTGGCGATGATGGTGGGCCGCGCGATAACCCAGACCTTCCCGAAAGTGGAATGCGAAAAAGGCGACACCGTGCTGGAGGTGAAGGATCTCTGCCATCCGACCGAGTTCGCCAGGATCTCCTTTACCCTGCGCAAAGGCGAAATCCTCGGCTTCTACGGGCTGGTGGGTGCCGGACGTACCGAACTGATGCAGGCGCTTTCCGGCGTTTCGCGCCCCTCTTCCGGCAGCATTGTGCTGAACGGTAAAGAACAGCATTTCCGCCAGCCGGCGGACGCCATCAAAGCCGGGATCGTCTGCGTGCCGGAAGAGCGCCAGAAGCAGGGGGCGATTATTGAGCTGTCGATTGCGCAGAACATCAGCCTGCCGCAGCTCAGCAAGCTCAACGCCAACGGCGTGCTGAACGACGATCGCGAGTGGCAACTGGCGGACGAATACGCCAAACGCCTGCAGGTGAAAGCCTTTAGCTGGAAACAGGCGGTGGAGACCCTTTCCGGCGGCAACCAGCAGAAAGTGGTGATCGGCAAATGGCTGGCGACCCACCCGGACGTCATCATTCTCGATGAACCGACCAAAGGGATCGATATCGGCTCCAAGGCGGCGGTGCACCAGTTTATGTCCGAGCTGGTAGGTCAGGGGCTGGCGGTGATCATGGTCTCCTCCGAACTGCCGGAAGTGATGGGCATGGCCGACAGAATTATCGTCATGCATGAAGGGTTAATGGTGGCGGAATACCAGGCGGGGGGCGCGACGGCGGAAACCATCGTCAGCGCCGCCAGCGGTGCCAGACAGGAGGCCGCATAATGGTGCAACAACTGCTTAAACACCGCGAAGCGCTGCTGGCGGCGGTGATCGTGCTGATGGTCATCGCCATCGGTACCCGCGTCCCGTCGTTTATCGCCCCGGGCAACCTGGTGGAGATGTTTAACGACACCTCGATTCTGGTCATTCTCGCTCTCGGGCAGATGATGGTGCTGCTGACCAAAGGCATCGACCTGTCGATGGCGGCAAACCTGGCCCTGACCGGGATGATTGTCGCCCTGATCAACTTTAACTATCCCGAGGTGCCGGTCTGGGTGCTGCTGATCCTGGCCACCGCTCTGGGCCTGCTGATGGGCGTCATCAACGGCCTGCTGGTGTGGAAGATGGGCATTCCTGCGATTGTGGTGACGCTCGGCACCATGAGCATCTACCGCGGGATCATCTTTTTGCTCTCCGGCGGCGGCTGGGTCAACTCTAACCAGATGGGGGCTGATTTCCTCGGCCTGCCGCGTGCGTCGGTGCTGAGCTTACCGGTACTGAGCTGGTGCGCCATTGCCGCCCTGCTGCTGGTGGGCTATTTCCTGCGCTACAGCCGCACCGGACGCGCCCTCTACACGGCGGGCGGTAACGCCACGGCGGCGTACTACACCGGGATTAACGCCGGCAAAATGCAGTTCGTCAGCTTCTGCCTCTCCGGGGCGCTGGCCGGGTTCTGCGGCTATCTGTGGATCTCGCGCTTCGCGGTGGCCTATGTCGATGTGGCGAACGGCTTTGAGCTTCAGGTGGTGGCGGCCTGCGTGATTGGCGGCATCAGCACCATGGGCGGTACGGGCCGGGTGTTAGGTTGCCTGTGCGGCGCGCTGTTCCTTGGGGTCATCAACAACGCCCTGCCGGTAATTGGCGTGTCGCCGTTCTGGCAGATGGCGATTTCCGGGACGGTGATTGTGATTGCGGTGCTGCTCAATGAACGCGGCAACAAACGCAAAGGACGGCTGATCCTGCGCGATGCGGCGCTGGCACGTCAAAAACAGGCGGTGAGATCATGAGTAAAATTATGACGTCTGAAGAGATCAAAAATACGCCCGCTGCGTCGGGCATTTTCCAGCGCCTGCTGTGCTGGGAAGGTTTTCTGCTGGCGGTCACCCTGGCCGTGTTCGTGGTCAACGCGCTGGCCTCCCCTTACTTCCTTAATATCTGGAACCTGTCGGACGCCACGTTCAACTTCACCGAGAAAGCGATCATCGTGCTGCCCATGGCGATGCTGATTATCGCCCGTGAAATTGATCTGTCGGTGGCCTCCACCATCGCGCTCAGCTCCACGGTGATGGGCTTTTGCGCGGCCGCCGGGCTGGATACGCCGTTGCTGGTCTGCGTGGGATTAGGCGTGGGCCTGCTGTGCGGGCTGTTCAACGGTCTGCTGGTGACCCGCTTCAACCTGTCGTCGATTGTCATCACCATCGGCACCATGAGCCTCTATCGCGGCATCACCTACATCCTGCTGGGCGACCAGGCGTTAAACACCTGGCCGGAGAGCTTCGCCTGGTTTGGCCAGGGATACGTCTGGGGTGCGCTGTCGTTTGAGTTCGCGCTGTTTATCGTGCTGGGGGCGGTGTTCGCCTTCGTGCTGCACAAAACCAACTTCGGGCGTCGCACCTACGCCATCGGCAATAACCCGACCGGGGCATGGTATTCCGGCATCAACGTCAAGCGTCACAACCTGATCCTCTTTGCCCTGGTGGGGCTGATGGCCGGGCTGGCCTCGGTGCTGCTCACCTCGCGTCTGGGCAGTACCCGCCCGACCATTGCGATGGGCTGGGAGCTGGCGGTGGTGACCATGGCGGTGCTCGGCGGGGTCAATATTCTCGGCGGTTCCGGCAGCATGGTGGGCGTGATTATCGCCGCCTTCCTGATGGGGCTGGTCACCTTCGGCCTGAGCCTGCTCAACGTGCCGGGCATCGTGATGTCGGTGATTATCGGCGCGATGCTGATTGTGGTGATCTCCCTGCCGATCATCACCCGCCGGATTATGCAGCGAAGACGGATCTAAATGCCGGGTGGCACTGCGTTTACCCGGCCTACGAACCGTAGGCCCGTGCAAGCGCAGCGCCGCCGGGCATAAAAATCACCGTAATTAAGGAGAA
The DNA here is from genome assembly GCF_005843915.1 of Enterobacter sp. MF024. NCBI lineage: Bacteria > Pseudomonadati > Pseudomonadota > Gammaproteobacteria > Enterobacterales > Enterobacteriaceae > Enterobacter > Enterobacter sp. MF024. The sequence goes on from NZ_VCBB01000018.1 coordinate 62,010, forward strand.
TTATCATGAGCTTTATGTTGGCGCTGCCGAAAATCAGCCTGCACGGCGCAGGCGCAATCGGCGATATGGTTAAGCTGGTGGCGAACAAACAGTGGGGCACCGCGCTGATTGTCACCGACGGTCAGCTGGTGAAAATGGGCCTGCTCGACAGCCTGTTTACCGCCCTCGACGCGCAGCAGATGTCTTATCACCTGTTCGACGCGGTGTTCCCGAACCCGACGGAAGCGCTGGTGCAGCAGGGCTTTGCCGCGTTCCAGGATGGGCAGTGTGATTACATTATTGCCTTCGGCGGCGGCAGCCCGATCGACACCGCCAAGGCGATTAAGATCCTCACCGCCAATCCTGGTCCGTCTACCGCTTACTCCGGCGTCGGCAAAGTGCTCAACCCCGGCGTGCCGCTGGTGGCGATCAACACCACTGCAGGCACGGCGGCAGAGATGACCAGCAACGCGGTGATCATCGATTCGGCGCGTCAGGTCAAAGAGGTGATCATCGACCCGAACATTATCCCGGACATTGCCGTGGATGACGCCAGCGTGATGCTCGATATTCCGGCCGCCGTGACGGCAGCCACCGGCATGGATGCCCTGACCCACGCCATCGAGGCCTATGTCTCCGTCGGCGCCCACCCGCTCACCGACGCCAACGCGCTGGAGGCGATTCGCCTCATCGCCCACTGGCTGCCGGAGGCGGTCAACAACGGCCACAACCTCGTGGCGCGGGAGCAGATGGCCTTCGGCCAGTATCTGGCGGGGATGGCCTTTAACAGCGCCGGTCTGGGGCTGGTGCATGCCCTGGCCCATCAGCCAGGCGCCACGCATAACCTGCCGCACGGCGTCTGCAACGCCATCCTGCTGCCGATCATCGAAAACTTTAACCGCCCTAACGCCGTGGAACGCTTTGCCCGCGTGGCGCAGGCGATGGGCGTGGATACCCGCGACATGAGCGACGAAGCCGCCAGCATGGAGGCGATCAACGCCATTCGCGCCCTGAGCACCCGCGTCGGGATCCCGTCCGGCTTCAGCAAGCTGGGCGTGACCAAAGCCGATATCGAAGGCTGGCTCGACAAAGCCCTCGCCGATCCTTGCGCCCCCTGCAACCCGCGCAGCGCCAGCCGCGACGAGGTGCGCGAACTCTATCTGGAGGCATTATGATCCGCAAAGCCTTTGTGATGCAGGTGAACCCTGACGCTCATGAGGAGTACGAACGTCGCCACAACCCGATCTGGCCCGAGCTGGAAGCGGTGCTGAAAGACCACGGCGCGCACCACTACGCCATCTGGCTCGATAAAGAGCGTAACCTGCTGTTTGCCACGGTGGAGATTGAATCGGAAGAGCGCTGGAATGCGGTGGCGAATACCGATGTCTGCCAGCGCTGGTGGAAATATATGGGAGAAGTGATGCCCTCTAACCCGGATAACAGCCCGGTGAGCGCCGGGCTGAAAGAGGTGTTTTACCTGGCCTGATGTGTTAACGCTGCCGCGCTCGCGGCAGCGATCTCCCGCTTACCGCTCAACGTAAACGCCGACACCAGCGTAATCGCCAGCACAAAACAGCCCAGCATCAGATAGGTATCCTGGAAGCCGATCCGGTCATACATATTCCCGGCAAAGGCGGAGAGGAAAATCGCCGCCAGCTGCTTGGCAAAGTTAAAGCCAATCAGGTAGATGGTCGCTGACAGCCGGGTATCGAACACCCCGGTGATGTACTTAAATGCGCCCACCAGCAGGAAAGGCACTTCCAGCGCGTGCAGCATCTTCAGGGCTACCACTTCCACGGCGGTGGTGGCAAATGATGACCCGATAATGCGCGTTGCCATAATCAGTCCGGCAATCAGCAGCGTATTTTTCGCACCAATGCGGTTAATGATCCACGGCGAGCAGAACATGATGATGGCGTTACAGATTTCGCCCGCGGTGGTCGCAAAACCAAACGCCCGCGTGCCCGCCTCCGGTGTGGCGAAGAAGGTTTTAAAGAAGGTGGCGAACTGCTGATCGAAGACGTCATACACGCAGGCCACGCCAATCACGTACAGAATGAACATCCACATTTTGCGCTGGCGGAACAGGTTAATCACCGTTCTGACGGTGATCTGCGGCTGGTTAGCGCCTAATGCGTTCATCACCTGGGCGGTCTGGTTGGGCTTCGGTTTTGCCACCACCAACAATACCATCAGCACCAGCGCCGCGGCGGACCCCATCCAGAACACATACGAAGGATCGATGCCGAACAGGATGCCGCCCGTCGAGGCGCACAGCCCCCAGCCCAGGCAACCGAACATGCGCGCCTTGCCGTATTCAAAGAAGCTGTTGCGGCTTACGCGCTCGATGTAGGCCTCGATAGCGCCCGATCCCGCCGAGAAGACAAAGCCGATATAGAGCCCGCCACTCAGCGCCCCGAGCCAGATATTGGTTTTCAGCAGCGGAGCGAAAACGTAGAGGAAGAACGGCGCGAACAGAAACAGCAGCACCGCGATGATCCACAGCAGGTGTTTTTTCAGCCCCAGCTTGTCGGACACCACGCCCAGCACCGGCTGGAACGAGATGGCGGAGAGCGAGATGCAGGAGAAGACAATCCCGGTATGGGTTTTATTCAGGCCGATGATATCCGACAGCCAGATCGGCAGGAACGGAAAGCAGGTGGCCATGATGAAGAAGTAGAGAAAGAAGAACGATCCGAAGATCCAGAAGTTCGGATTGTCTTTGTGGGTACAGGCAGTCGTGTTCATTATTTTTATCCTTAACTCAGGGCCGCTTGCCCGGCCCATTGCCCTTATACGCGTTCAACGCCAATCAGAATGGCGGTTTCCGGATCCAGAACCGGCAGCGCCAGCCCCGCCTGCATCAGCCATTCGCCGCTCACCGTTTGCGGTGCCTCCATCCAGGCCGGCAGCTTGCGCATGGTATGTCCCCCTTCGCCGGTCAGGCGGATATTGGGGTGATCCAGCAGCGTGATGCGGTACCGGGCGTTGGCCGCCAGTCCCGGCATGCGCAGCGGCATCATCAGGGTGTAATCCGGCATCGCCATCTGAGTGACAATAAACAGCCCCTGGGCCTGATCCTGGCTCACAATCCCCTGCGCCAGGGTGGTGCTGTCGGGCATATCCACGCGCCACTGGGTGCCGCGATGGATCACCTCGCGCCACTGCTTATGCAGCGCCGCATAGTGCCGGTAGCCCTCGCGCTCCTGCTCGTCTACGGCAAGCGGGTCCAGCTCCAGCCCCATATGCCCGAACAGTGCCGTCAGGCCGCGGAAAGCGATGCTGTGCTGGCGGAAGGTGGCGTGGCATTTATGATGACCGATATGCGCGCCCATCACCTCCGGTGGGAAGAAGTAGCTCATGCCGCGCTGGATGGTATTCCGTTCCAGGGCGTCGTTGTTGTCGGACGCCCAGAAGCGATGGCAGCGGGTCAGCACTTCATAGTCGATACGTCCCCCACCGGAGGAGCAGGATTCAAACTCCACGTGCGGGAAGCGCTCGCCCAGAGCATCCAGCAGGCGGTAGAACTGTCGGGTCTGGGCGTCGGCGGCGGCCTTGCCGTTATGCCCCGGCTGCACCAGCTCGCGGTTCATGTCCCACTTCACATAGTCAATCTTATGCTCACCCAGCAGCCAGCTCATCCGCTCCAGAAGGTAGTTGAAGGCGGCAGGAATGTTAAGGTTCAGCACCCACTGATGGCGTCCGGTGGCCTGTTCGTACCCCGGCAGGGCCAGCACCCAGTCCGGGTGCGCGCGGTAGAGATCGGAGTTGGGGTTAATCATCTCCGGCTCGACCCAGATACCAAACTCCATCCCGAGATCTTTCACATGGTTAATCACCGGCGTTAGGCCGTTGGGGTATTTTTGCTCGTCGAGATACCAGTCGCCCAGCGCGGCCTGGTCATTGTTACGCCCCTTAAACCAGCCATCATCAATGATAAAGCGCTCGACGCCCAGCGAAGCCGCCTCGGTGGCCATGCGCATGATGTACTCAGGATCGTGGTTGAAATAGATCCCCTCCCAGGTGTTGAGATGCACCGGGCGCGGTTTGTTCTCCGGGAAGCGAATGATGTTGCTGCGCAGATAGCGGTGGAACTGCTGGCTCATGCCGTTCAGCCCTTGCGCGGAGTAGCTGGCGTAGAGGCGTGGCGTCCAGAGGGTTTCGCCCTCGCTAATCGCCATCTCACCCGGCAGATAAAGCGCTTCGGCCTGCAGATAGCGACGGCCATCGGTTTTGGCCTCGGCGCGCAGGCGATGGTTGCCGCTCCAGCCCAGATGCACGCCCCAGACGTCGCCCTGCATTTCGCTAAAGCCCGGCGTGCCGCTAATCAGCGCCGGGAAATGTTCGTGGGAGGTTTTCCCCCGGCGGTTTTCGAGAACAAAGCTGTCGTGCTCCAGCAGCAGGCGATGCGGCTGGAACTCGCGGATCCAGCGGCCATGAAACGCCATCACTTCCCGGGCGCGTTCCGCCAACGGCAGGGTGACGGCCAGGCGCTCAACCTGCCACGGCTGGCTTTTGAGATTGGTCAGGCCGTGACGAACAGCCAGCACGCCGCTGTCATCGAGGGCAATCTCGCTGGTCAGACGCAGACCGGCGTTTTGGTCTTCGGCGGTTAGGGTCAGGGTTTGCCCCTGCTGCGATACCGCAACGGTACTGAACTTCGGCGAACCATCCAGCCCCTGGCGGTGGCCTTCAATGCCCGGCGCGCCAAACAGGCCGTGGGCCAGCTCCGCCATCAGTGTAACCGGCGAGTCAACGTCCAGTCTGCCGTTGGCAACCGGGCGGGAAAGCGTGGCCGCATCCTGCGGCGAAAAGTGGCGAAGGTGGGGTCCCCAGTAAAGAATTTCGGCGAACGGGTGGGTTTTGATCACCACATCCACCGTTTCGCTCGCCAGTCGTAAAATAGCCTCTTGCATCGGACATCTCCTGTCATCGGGATATCCTGAGTTTTGATCCGAAACGTTTCGGATACAAACCAAAACGTTTCGGTTTTGTGATCGGCTTTAGAAATTGGGGAAAATTATGCCGTCTGGCCCGGAGAGAATTCCGGCTGCCACAGCACCTGCAGCTGGCTGAGTTCGCCGCCGTTAATCAGCTGCAGCACCATGTCGGCAATCTGCTTGCCCACCCCCTGACGAGTGGACTGGATCACCGCCGCCACGTCGATATCGACAATGCTGTCCTGCGGCAGGCCATCGTAGACCACCAGCGATACGGCGTGCTCGCCGGTTAAACGCCCCATCTGCGCCAGCGCCATCGCCGCGCCATCGCCGTGGGTGTTGCAGTCGGTGACGATCGCCGTCGGCGGGACATCCAGCGCCAGCAGTTCCTGCGTGGTGGTGTAGCCCGCGCGGCGTGAAGGCGGCATGGTGCGCAGCCATTCGCTGGAGAGCCCCGCCTCTTTCAGGGCAGCAAGGTAGCCCTGACGGCGCTGGGTGATGAACGCCTGATTGTGGCTTTCCCCCAGGTAGGCGATGCGCTGATGCCCGCGCGCAATCAGACGCTGGGCGGCGGTGTGGGTGCCCGCATAGTTATCAAAATCAAACCAGGCGTAGGGCTCCGGCAGATGGCTACGACCGAGCGCCAGGAAGGGGAACCCGGCGGCCTGCAGCTGTTCGAGACGCGGATCGTTATCGAGCGTGTGCGCCACAATCAGCGCATCCACGCGACGGCTTTGCACCATGCGCATATAGCTGTGCTTGTCGGCCAGGTCGTCGTCGGCAATCAGTAGTAAGTCGATCTCATGTCGCGCTAACTCGTGGCTAATTTCGCCGACCATCTCCATAAAAACGCTGTTATTGAGCGGAACGGGATGCACCGGAAAGACCAGCCCCACGGCGTCGATCTTGCCCATCTTCAAGCGGCGGGCAAGGGTGTTCGGGCGATAGCCACGTCGCTGCGCTTCGGCCTCCACGCGGGCGCGCGTCTCGCTGGAAACGTCAAAATAGCCGTTGAGGGCGCGGCTTACCGTCGTTACCGACAGTCCCAGTTCTTTAGCAATGGCTTTAAGCGACATGATTATCCGTGTCTTTGGGTATTAGTTTTGTTCCGACACCATGAGCGCATAGGTATCGGGCTCAAGGGCTTTGAAGATGTGCGCCTGGTCGGCAGGATAGCAAATATAGTCCCCCTGCCCCAGCTCCTCGGGTGCGTCGATCAGGCCAATCAGCGCCCGCCCCTTCATCACAATAATATGTTCGACCGAACCCGGCGGGTGCGGATGCGAGATACGGTCGGCGCCGGGCTGGGCCATCAGAATGTAGATATCGCGTCGGGCCCCCGGCGGGCAGGCCGCCAGTAAAATTGCCTCATAGTTTGCCTGTTCAGCCACCACTTTGGTGCCTTCGCCGAGGCGGATAACCTGGGTGGCAGGCTGATGGGGTTCAAGCAAACGGGCAAAGGGGATATCCAGCGCCACGCACAGCGACCACAGGGTTTCGAGGCTGGGATTGCCGTTGCCGGACTCCAGCTGCGAGAGTGTGGATTTGGCGATCCCGGCACGACGGGCAATTTCCGCCAGTGAAAGCCCGGTTCGCATGCGTTCTCGCACCAGACTTTTGGCGATCACGCTAATTGGCTGCGTCATAAAACGGCCTCTTTTACTGTTATATCGAACGAATCGTTCATCTTGATAAACGAATTTATTGCGTTCATTATAATGGATACTCGTTCGATATGGCTAAATTTGTATGAAACACTCTCTCTCAAGTCTTAAAGGCGACACCATCAAAGCGATTATTCTGGTGTGCCTGGCGGTGGGGGTCGTGGGGATGTCCTACGGCTCGCTGGCGATGGCGTATGGCTTTCCGCTGTGGGTGCCGTTTGTGCTCTCCATTTCGGTGCTGGCGGGCGCGTCGGAATTTATGTTTATCGGCATTGTTGCCAGCGGCGGCAATCCGCTTGCCGCTGCGGCGGCCGGGCTACTGGTCAATGCCCGCCATGTGCCCTTTGGCGTAACGGTGCGCGAGCTGGTCGGCAAGCGCGGCGCCAGCTTGCTGGGCTGCCACATTATGAACGACGAAAGCGTGGTGTTTGGCCTGTCGCAAAAAACGCCGGAACAGCGCAAGGCCGCCTACTGGCTCTGCGGTCTGGGCGTGGCAATCATCTGGCCGCTGGGCACACTGCTGGGGGCGATGGTCGGCAAGCTGCTGCCCGACCCGGAAACCATCGGGCTGGATGCGGTATTCCCGGCCATTTTGCTGGCCTTAGTGGTGCCCGCCTTTAAGAACCGCACGACGCTTATCCGCGCCTGTAGCGGTGCGGCGCTGTCGCTGGCCGCGGTTCCCTTTGCGCCGGTGGGCCTGCCGGTGTTGCTCTCTCTGCTTGGCCTTGCGACGAGGAAGAAATAATGGAAAACATGACCGTCTTTATTCTCGGCATTGCCCTGCTCTCTGCGGGCACCTATCTGATGCGTCTCGGTGGAGCAAAACTGGGCAGCCGGTTAGCGCTGTCGGAACGCTCCCAGGCGCTGCTCTCGGATGCGGCAACGGTACTGCTGTTTTCGGTGGCGCTGGCGACCACCTTCTACGAAGGGGAACATTTTGCCGGAATGGCGCGGGTGTTGGGCGTGGCGTTTGCGGTATTCCTCGCCTGGCGCAAAGTACCGTTGATTTTCGTGATCGTGGCGGCGGCAGTGGTGACGGCGCTGTTACGCCTGGCGGGCATAAACTAAAAAAGCGCCCCGGGGGCGCTCTTTCGACAGATGCTTTGTGCTTATTTGCTCAGTTCAGCGGTCATGTGTACACGGTTACCGGTGAAAGCCTGAGTAATGGTGTAAGACGATGCACCAGCCTGCTGAGCCTGTGCGGCAATTTTCGCTTCTGCGCCGTCAATGGTGCTGGCAGATGCGGTGACAGTCTGAGCAGCGAAAGAACCGAAAGAAGTAGCCAGAGCGATAACAGCGACAAAAGTTTTGATGTTTTTCATGATAGAGACCCTTGCGATAAGTTGTTTGTTGTAAGGCGTTGTGCCTTGATGTGATAAATAATAGGCCTCATCACCGACAACTGATAGCGGAAGGATTTGCTAATATCATTCAAAATTACTGATCAACAATCAGGCGTTGCGGATGGGTATATACCGTGGCTTTTCCTGGCTTGCAGAAACCCACCAGCGTCAGGTTGCAGCGCTCGGCCACCTCAACCGCCAGGGTGGTAGCTGCGGATACCGCAAACAGGATCTCCACGCCGCACATCGCCGCTTTTTGCACCATCTCATAGCTTGCCCGGCTGGAGACCAGCGCGGCCCCCTGCTGCCAGACGGCGCTTTCGCCAGCCCGTCGGCCCAGCAGCTTGTCCAGCGCCACGTGGCGTCCGACATCTTCGTGCCCGCCCGCAATTTCGCCCGACGGCAGTACCCAGGCGGCGGCGTGGGTACACCCGCTCAGGTTCCCTACCGGCTGTACCGAGTTAAGATTTTGCAGCGCAATATTGAGGTTGGTCAGTGTAAAGGTCTGGGTGAAGGGCAGCGGCGCGATGGGTTTGCCGATGTCGTTCAACTGCTCCACACCGCAAACCCCGCAGCCGGTCCGCCCGGCCAGCGCGCGGCGACGCTCCTTGAGGGCCATAAAGCGTCGGCTGGAGAGCTCGATTTGCACTTCCATGCCGTTGCAGACCGGGACCACATCCATCCCGTAGATCTCCTGCGGGTGGTCGATAATCCCTTCCGAGAGGGAAAAACCGAGGGCAAACAGGGGCAGATCTTTTGGCGAAGCCATCATCACGACGTGCGAGATACCGTTATAAACCAGCGCCACAGGCACTTCCTGCGCCAGCCAGTCCGCAATGGGTTGATTGAGCTGCGGGGGTCTGCGCACCTCACAGGTCACAACGCCGACGGGCTGGGAGGGGGTATCTCGGTTCTCTTTTGACACGACTTCATTCCTGGGCAACTTCGCAAGTAAGGGCGCTATTGCACCACAAATAGCGGGACTTCGCGCCGGAGATGGATCAATTTTTCAGTAGAGCAACTGTCAGGCGGCGTTACTCCCTGTGGGGGAGCCCGTTGAGCGGGTTGCTACAGCCTTGTAACACGCAGGGTTAATAAAGTGATTTAGTTCACATTTTTAAATTAGCACGCTTAGATTTCGTTCACGTTGTTTTAACTCCATTCAAACAAGCCTACCGACAATGTGGTATTCTGAGCCATATCCCTCGCGGAATTGAGGGAATAAAAGATCCCATCCCTTTCCGGTTATTTTGTAACCGTAAAGTAAAACTATATGCACCTGAATAATGCGCGTTGCAGGTAAGCAGCAAAACGCACCTGCGACACGCCCTGTAAAAGGTGGCAATGTCGAAACAAGGAGTGACCCATGCAGGTCAGCAGAAGGCAGTTCTTTAAGATCTGCGCTGGCGGTATGGCAGGCACCACGGCAGCAGCACTGGGCTTTGCGCCCGGCGTCGCGCTGGCGGAAACACGGCAGTACAAACTGCTGCGCACCCGCGAAACCCGTAATACCTGTACGTACTGCTCCGTCGGTTGTGGGCTGTTAATGTATAGCCTCGGCGACGGTGCGAAAAACGCCAAAGCATCTATTTTCCATATCGAAGGCGACCCGGATCACCCGGTTAACCGCGGCGCGCTGTGCCCGAAAGGGGCAGGTCTGGTGGACTTCATCCACTCGGAAAGCCGTCTGAAATTCCCGGAATATCGCGCTCCTGGCTCCGACAAATGGCAGCAAATTAGCTGGGAAGAGGCATTCGATCGCATCGCTAAGCTCATGAAGCAAGACCGCGATGCCAACTTCATGGCGCAAAACGCCGAAGGCACCACCGTCAACCGCTGGCTCTCCACCGGCATGCTGTGTGCGTCTGCCTCCAGTAACGAAACAGGCTATTTAACGCAGAAATTCACGCGCGCACTCGGTATGCTCGCGGTCGACAACCAGGCGCGTGTCTGACACGGACCAACGGTAGCAAGTCTTGCTCCAACATTTGGTCGCGGTGCGATGACCAACCACTGGGTCGACATGAAAAACGCCAACCTCATCGTTGTGATGGGTGGGAACGCGGCAGAAGCGCATCCGGTGGGATTCCGCTGGGCGATGGAAGCCAAAATCCACAATGGCGCGAAGCTGATTGTCGTCGATCCGCGTTTCACGCGTACGGCGTCGGTTGCCGACTTCTATGCTCCAATTCGTTCCGGTACTGACATTACCTTCCTGTCAGGCGTATTGCTGTACCTGCTGACTAACGAAAAATATAACCGTGAATACACCGAGGCCTACACCAACGCCAGCCTGATCGTGCGTGAGGATTACAGCTTCGACGACGGCCTGTTCAGCGGCTATGACGCGCAGGCACGCAAGTACGACAGAACCAGCTGGAACTATGAGCTGGATGAAAACGGCTTTGCGAAACGCGATACCACCCTGCAACATCCGCGCTGCGTGTGGAACCTGCTGAAAACGCACGTCTCCCGCTATACGCCGGAGATGGTCGAGACCATCTGTGGTACGCCGAAGGCCGACTTCCTGAAGGTGTGCGAGTACATCGCCGAAACCAGCGCTCACGACAAAACCGCGTCGTTCCTCTATGCCCTGGGCTGGACGCAGCACTCCGTCGGCGCGCAGAACATCCGTACCATGGCAATGGTGCAGCTGCTGCTCGGCAACATGGGGATGGCAGGCGGCGGCGTTAACGCCCTGCGCGGTCACTCCAACATTCAGGGCCTGACCGATCTCGGCCTGCTGTCGCAAAGCCTGCCGGGCTACATGAACCTGCCGAGCGAGAAACAGACCGATCTTCAGACCTACCTGACGGCCAGCACGCCTAAGCCGCTGCTGGAAGGCCAGGTTAACTACTGGAGCAACTACCCGAAATTCTTCGTCTCGATGATGAAGGCTTTCTATGGGGATAAAGCCACAGCCGAGAACAGCTGGGGCTTTGACTGGTTGCCGAAGTGGGATAAAGGTTACGACGTCCTGCAGTACTTCGAGATGATGAACCAGGGCAAGGTCAACGGCTATCTGTGCCAGGGCTTTAACCCTGTGGCCTCGTTCCCGAACAAGAACAAGGTTGTGGCGTCGCTGTCGAAGCTGAAGTTCCTGGTGACCATTGACCCACTCAACACCGAAACCTCGACCTTCTGGCAGAACCACGGCGAGTCGAACGACGTTGATCCGTCGAAGATCCAGACCGAAGTGTTCCGTCTGCCCTCCACCTGCTTCGCGGAAGAGAACGGCTCTATCGTTAACTCCGGTCGCTGGCTGCAGTGGCACTGGAAAGGTGCGGACGCCCCGGGTATCGCCATGAACGACGGCGAGATCCTGGCCGGTATCTTCTTGCGTATGCGTAAGATGTACGCGGCTGAAGGCGGCGCTAATCCGGAGCCGGTGCTGAACATGACCTGGAACTACGCGACGCCGGAAAATCCGCAGCCAGAAGAAGTGGCGATGGAGAGCAACGGCAAGGCGCTGGCGGACGTCATCGACCCGGCCACCGGCACCGTGCTGGCGAAGAAAGGGGATCAGCTCAGCACCTTCGCCCACCTGCGCGATGACGGCACCACCTCCAGCGGCTGCTGGATCTTCGCCGGTAGCTGGACGCCGAAAGGCAACCAGATGGCCAACCGCGATAACGCCGACCCGTCGGGCCTCGGCAATACGCTGGGCTGGGCATGGGCGTGGCCGCTGAACCGCCGCATTCTCTATAACCGTGCCTCCGCAGACCCGCAGGGCAAGCCGTGGGATCCGAAGCGTCAGCTGCTGAAGTGGGACGGCGCGAAGTGGGGCGGCGTGGATATTCCGGACTACAGCGCCGCCGCACCGGGCAGCGATGTCGGGCCGTTTATCATGCAGCCGGAAGGGATGGGCCGCCTGTTTGCCATCGATAAGATGGCGGAAGGGCCGTTCCCGGAACACTACGAGCCGTTTGAGACGCCACTGGGCACTAACCCGCTGCACCCGAACGTGATCTCTAACCCGGCCGCCCGAATCTTTAAGGGCGATCTTGAAGCGCTGGGTAAAAAGGACAAGTTCCCGTACGTGGGCACCACCTACCGTCTGACCGAGCACTTCCACTACTGGACCAAGCATGCGCTGCTCAACGCTATCGCGCAGCCGGAACAGTTCGTGGAGATCGGCGAGAAGCTGGCGAACAAGCTTGGCATCGTTCAGGGCGATACCGTAAAGGTCTCCTCCAACCGCGGCTATATCAAGGCCAAAGCGGTGGTGACCAAGCGTATTCGCACCCTGAACGTTCACGGGCAACAGGTGGACACCATCGGTATCCCGATCCACTGGGGTTACGAAGGGGTGGCGAAGAAAGGGTTTATTGCCAACACCCTGACGCCTTTCGTCGGCGATGCGAACACGCAGACGCCGGAGTTTAAGGCCTTCCTCGTGAACGTGGAAAAGGTGTAACGGAGACGACTTATGGCTTATCAATCGCAAGACATTATTCGTCGTTCCGCGACTAACGGTCTTACCCCCGCGCCTCAGGCGCGGGACCACCAGCAGGAAGTGGCGAAGCTTATCGACGTGACCACCTGTATCGGCTGTAAAGCCTGTCAGGTGGCCTGTTCGGAGTGGAACGATCTGCGTGATGAAGTGGGTCACAACGTCGGGGTTTACGATAACCCTGCCGATCTGACCGCCAAATCCTGGACGGTAATGCGCTTCTCGGAAGTGGAGCAGAACGACAAACTGGAATGGCTGATCCGCAAGGATGGCTGTATGCACTGCGCCGATCCGGGCTGCCTGAAGGCCTGTCCGTCTGAAGGCGCTATCATTCAGTATGCCAACGGTATCGTCGACTTCCAGTCTGAGCAGTGCATTGGCTGCGGCTACTGCATCGCCGGCTGTCCGTTTGACGTGCCGCGACTGAACCCGGAAGACAACCGCGTCTACAAATGTACGCTGTGCGTCGACCGCGTGAACGTCGGCCAGGAGCCGGCCTGCGTGAAGACCTGCCCAACCGGCGCTATCCACTTTGGCTCCAAAGAGGATATGAAAACGCTGGCGGGCGAGCGCGTAGCCGAGCTGAAAACCCGTGGTTACGACAACGCAGGCCTGTACGATCCGGCCGGTGTTGGCGGTACGCACGTGATGTACGTGCTGCACCACGCCGACAAGCCGAATCTCTATCACGGCCTGCCGGAGAACCCGGAAATCAGCGCCACGGTTAAATTCTGGAAAGGCATCTGGAAACCCCTGGCCGCCGTAGGCTTTGCGGCAACCTTCGCTGCCAGCATCTTCCACTATGTCGGTGTCGGTCCGAACCGTGCAGACGAGGATGAAGACAACCTGCATGAAGAGAAAGACGAGGTGCGCAAATGAAAAGACGTGACACCATCGTGCGCTACACGGCGCCGGAACGTATCAACCACTGGGTCACCGCCTTCTGCTTCATGCTGGCGGCGATAAGCGGGCTGGGGTTCTTCTTCCCCTCCTTCAACTGGTTGATGCAGATCCTGGGTACGCCGCAGCTGGCGCGCATCCTGCACCCGTTCGTCGGGGTGGTGATGTTCGCTTCATTCATCATCATGTTTTTCCGCTACTGGCACCACAACCTAATCAATCGGGATGATATCTTTTGGGCGAAGAATATTCGTAAGATCGTCGTCAACGAGGAAGTGGGTGATACCGGACGCTATAACTTCGGCCAGAAATGCGTATTCTGGGCGGCGATTATCTTCCTGGTACTGCTGCTGGTGAGTGGCGTGATCATCTGGCGTCCGTATTTCGCACCTGCTTTCTCAATCCCGGTGATCCGATTTGCGTTAATGCTGCATTCATTTGCAGCAGTGGCGTTGATTGTGGTTATCATGGTGCATATTTACGCCGCCCTCTGGGTGAAAGGCACCATTACCGCGATGGTGGAAGGCTGGGTAACTAAGACGTGGGCGAAGAAACATCACCCACGCTGGTACCGGGAAGTCCGCCAGAAACAGGAAAAGCCATCTGAATGAGTATTCGCATAATCCCGCAAGATGAGCTGGGTTCGAGCGAGAAACGCACGGCGGAAGTGATTCCGCCGTTACTGTTCCCCAGACTTAAAAACCTCTACAACCGCCGCGCGGAACGCCTGCGCGAGCTGGCTGAGAGCAACCCACTCGGCGACTATCTGCGCTTTGCGGCGCTGATCGCCCACGTCCAGGAAGTGGTGCTGTACGACCATCCGCTGCAGATGGACCTGACCGCGCGCATCAAAGAGGCGAACGCCCAGGGCAAACCGCCGCTGGATATCCACGTTCTGCCGCGCGATAAGCACTGGCACAAGTTGCTGCACTCCCTGATTGCCGAGCTGAAGCCAGAGATGAGCGGCCCGGCGCTGGCGGTGATCGAGAACCTCGAAAAAGCCTCTGAGCAGGAGCTGGAGCTGATGGCGAGCGCGCTGTTTGCCTCCGATTTTGCCTCCGTCAGCAGCGACAAGGCCCCGTTCATCTGGGCGGCGCTGTCGCTCTACTGGGCGCAAATGGCCAGCCTGATCCCAGGGAAAGCCCGTGCCGAATACGGTGAAGCGCGCCAGTTCTGCCCGGTGTGCGGTTCGATGCCGGTGTCGAGCATGGTGCAAATCGGTACTACTCAGGGCCTGCGCTATCTGCACTGCAACCTGTGTGAAACCGAGTGGCACGTGGTGCGCATCAAATGCAGCAACTGCGAGCAGACCCGCGACCTGCACTACTGGTCGCTGGAAAACGAGCAGTCTGCGGTGAAAGCCGAAAGCTGCGGCGATTGCGGCACCTACCTGAAGATTCTGTATCAGGAGAAAGACCCGAAGGTGGAGGCCGTCGCCGACGATCTCGCCACGCTGATTCTGGACGCAAAAATGGAGCAGGAAGGCTTTGCCCGCAGCTCTATCAACCCGTTCCTGTTCCCGGGTGAAGGGGAGTAATTTCCTGTAATCGTGCCGGGCGGCGCAGGCTTGCCCGGCCTACAGCTGATAAGGCGAAACGACCCCTGCTATCCCGGCGAAATCTTTTGTATTTCGTGAGATTAATGGGCAATTTCTGCTTTGAGCTGTAGCCAGAATGATGGCATCCGGCAGTTTCATTCCATGCTCACCACTCATCACGCAGTTTACGCTCGTACTCAAGCCCACCTTCTTGCTCATTACCCCAAAGACCCAGCGCATCACGAATAACTGAAGAACTTTGCTGGTCGAGATACTGCTCTATTGCTTCTCGTAGCAACTCAGCGCGAGGCTGGTTTCGCAGTTGTTTGAGGTTATCGAGTCGCTGAATGACGTTATCCGACAAATCGATCAGTATTCTGCCCATTTCAAGTTTCGCCAATAGAGTCATATATCATCCCAGCATCTCGTCAACGGTTAATTTTCAGGCAAAATACACGTTATTAATTTGTGGTTAAAGCGAATTATTGAGGCAGCGCGCGCTTTTGCGAGCCGCTTTCCAGATTTAAATCCCCACCAAAATCCTCTGTTTTCATCTGCATAAAACCAGGCTATAAAACTGTTTATTCATACAGGTAAAGGAAAGCACTCATGGCACTGGAAAAAGGTATTGATCAACTGGTTCAGGAGTTTATCGCCGCAGGGAAACCCTCTTCGCGTAGCCAGAGTATTGATGACCGGAGAGCAGGCTACGTTGCCAGTACGGTGCTTGCCGGGGAGAGTGAAACTCGTGTTCAGGCAACAACGCAGGAGCTCGACGGAATCACTTTTCGCATTTTTTCGCCGCTCAACGCACCTGAAAGGCTGCCCGCCATTATCTATTATCACGGCGGGTGTTTTGTCAGTAAGGGGAATAAATTAAGAATAACCATAATGACGATAAAGTAATTAAAGTTTGCACCGCCAAAATCTGCACAGCAGAATAAATCGCCCAAAGCAATGTGATAAAGGAAGAATAATCATCACATTCCCCTCCCACCATTATTGTTAATTATCTAACTTCTTTGATTAATGGATTATATCAATGAATAAATTTTCTCTGGCGATTTTACTGACAGCCTCCCTCACCAGCAGTATGGCACTGGCAAATAATCACACTTTTTCTGTTGGTTTTGCGCACAGCGAAGTGCACGGCTTTGACAACCTGAACGGCGTAAATGCCCAGTACCGCTATGAATTCGGCTCACCATTTAGCCTGCTTGGCTCGTTCTCCTGGATGAAAGCGCACGCTAAGCAGGCATATTTAACGGGCAGCGATATTGTTCATAATGATATAGATCTGAATTATTACTCTTTGCTGGCAGGCCCGGCATATCGTTTAAATGATTACGTCTCTTTCTATGCCGTTGGCGGCACAGCCTGGGTGAAGGCAACCGGAAATACTCGCTGGATGACTTACGGTAATAATGAAGTGAACCATAACGGTATTTCTGAAAAATCAGCGTCTTTTGCGTGGGGCGTCGGAATGGTAATGAACCCGTTCAACGCGCTCTCTATTAATCTCGGCTATGAAGGCACGAAAGCAAATCTGGATCGCAACAAAGCAATAAATGGTTTCAACGTCGGCATGGGCTACCGTTTTTAAACCAGCGGGCTGGCTTTAAACGAGAGTTACCCGTTTCACCTGGGTAACTCTCAACGCTGGATATTACTCTTCCTCGTTCCCGCCCTCTTCATAGGCGCCAAACGGCTTTGCGGGCAGCACGATATAGGTTCCTTCAAACACCGCGCCTGAGGTCTCGTCGCCAAACAACTCCACCAGCATCTGCACGCGGGCTTTGCGACCGCGCGCCAGGCGATCGAGATCGCCGCTCAGCGAGCCTAAATCGGCCACGGCACTCGGTTTGCCGGTGATGGGACGACTGTAGCGGATATGGGCGTCGGCCAGAATGATGGTGCCGCCAAGGTGGCGCTCACGCAGCATCAGCCAGATAAGCCCCCAGCCTGTAAGCGTGGCCAGCGAGAACAGGCTGCCGGCAAACAGCGTGTGGTGCGGATTCTGGTTGCCGATTTCCGGCATGGTGGTGATAAATTTTTGCCCGGTGTATTGCTGAATACGCACCCCCATCTTCTCACTCAGGGGAATGTGCTGATACCAGGCCTGCTGCAGCTGACCGCACCAGTCGGCGCGATGGAGAATATCATCCAGCGAGGCAATGGGTTTGATCATCAAAAAGTGACGAATCGGGGTGGTTTGCGGCGCGGTGATTTCGCCCTGATTAATGAAACCCAGCTTGGCAAAAAACTCCACCGCGTCTTCGCGCGCGCTACAGGTGACGCGCTTCACGCCCTCCTGACGCGCCACGGACTCCAGCGTCATCGCCATCAGCGTGCCGAGACCTTTATCCTGCACGGAAGGGTGCACCGCCATAAAGCGGATAGAGGCTTCATTATCGGCATTGATATACAGCCGTCCTACGGCGACAAGGTTGCCCTCTTCATCCATCACCATCTGGTGATGCGCCATGGCGTCCCAGGCGTCGCGTTCCGACCCTTTCGGCTGATGTAATGGCTTACGCAGCATCTCCCAGCGGAACTGGTAGTAAAGCGCTAACTCTTCTTCTGTTTGCGGTACTCGAAGGTGATACATAGCTGTACTCTCTCTGGTTACCCGCGGCCATACCGTCAGCTCACTCATATCTGGAGCCAGAAAGTGACAGGGCCATCATTGACCAGCGAAACCTGCATATCTGCAGCGAATCGTCCGGTCTGTGTATGCATCTCTTGCTGGCGGCAACGCCCGACAAAATAGTCATAAAGCGCTTCTGCCCGATCCGGCGCAGCCCCTTTAGAGAAGCCCGGGCGCATGCCGCGCTCGGTATCGGCTGCCAGCGTAAACTGTGACACCACCAGCACGCTGCCACCCGCCTGCTGGACGTTAAGGTTCATTTTGCCATCCGCATCGCTGAAGATGCGGTAACCCAACACGCGCTCGCACAGGCGGTTGGCTTTTTGCTCGTCGTCATCCCTTTCGACACCCAACAGGACTAAAAGTCCCGGACCAATTTCGCCCGTCACGTCCCCCTCCACGGTGACGCTGGCACGGGTTACGCGCTGAATCAATGCAATCATGGTTGGTCTGCTTCTCGTTGTTTTTCGGCTTCTGCTGCTTTTTTTAGCTCGCGGTATACCCCGAGAGTGACAGTAATTTCCGCGCCAAGCAAGACGATACACCAGGTCCAGTATACCCAGACGAATAAAATGGGGATCACCGCCAGCACGCCATAAATCAGCTGATAGGAGGGGAACATGGTGATGTAAAGCGCGAACCCTTTCTTGCCCAGTTCAAACAGCAGAGCGGCAACCAGCGCCCCTGTCATCGCATCCCGGTTAGGCACGCGCGTCGTCGGAACAATGCTGTAAAGCAGCCAGAAAGAGAGCCACGAGAGGAGAAGCGGGAAGATACGCAGCACATCGTCAATCACGCTGTTGAGTTCGCTGGCC
The DNA here is from genome assembly GCF_005843915.1 of Enterobacter sp. MF024. Classification (NCBI taxonomy): domain Bacteria; kingdom Pseudomonadati; phylum Pseudomonadota; class Gammaproteobacteria; order Enterobacterales; family Enterobacteriaceae; genus Enterobacter; species Enterobacter sp. MF024. The sequence continues at coordinate 80,288 of NZ_VCBB01000018.1, forward strand.
CAGCGTAACGAGAGCAGATAGGAGCTGATCGCCAGGCTGGCCCCGGCCAGCAGCGGCCCCAGGGTCAGGATCATCCAGTAAACCGCAAACGAATACACTTTCGGACGCGCGCGGGTGCTGCGCCAGATAGTATTCAGCGCACTGTCAATGGCATACATCAGCAGCAGCGCGGTGACGATAAGCCCGCAGGCACCTACCGCCGTCATCTTGCTGGAGTTAGCAACAAACTGCTCAATGTAATTCTGGATGACATCACCGGTTGCCGGCATGAAATTAGCAAACACAAAATGCCGCAGCTGCAGGCTGACATCAGAAAACATCGGAAAGGCGGCAAAAAGGGCAAAGATGACAGCCACCAGCGGCACAAGGGAGAGCAGCGACACGTAGGCAAGATTGCCTGCCAGCGTCGTCATGTTGTCCTCGTCGATGCGGTGCCAGAGAAGTTTTAGCCACGCACGAAACGGCCTGGTGTGGTGGCTTGCTTTTTGATGAACGTTTTTTAGCATAACTGCTTCGCAAAGTAGTCGGGTATCGTCTGTTTTCCGGTCACCAGAATTGACGTGATACCCAACTGGTTAGCTCCCTCTATATTATCGACGTTATCGTCAAAAAAGACGGCATCCCCGGCAGAGAATCCTTCAGCCTGTAGAACGGCCTGGTAGATGCGCGCTTCCGGCTTACGCATTCCCATCTCCTGGGAGAGATAGATCTTGTCTGCCGCCGCTTTCACTTCGGGATACTCTTCCGGCCAGAAGGTAGTGTGCAGGCGATTGGTATTGGAGAGCACCACCACCCGATGCCCCTGCTCGCGCAGTTTGTGCATGATGGCAATCACGTCAGGGCGGATACCGACAAAGATAGCCTGCCAGCCGTGGGAAAATTGTTCGTAACTGAGCGAAAGCTCCATCTCCTGACAGAGCTTTTCGGCAAAGACTTCATCGGTTATTTCACCGCGCTCATGCTGATGGAAAGCCTCGCCCATGGTAAAACTTTGCTTTAGCGTGGCCAGCGGAACGCGGCTGAAATTACTCCATGCACCCAGCACACGATTGAAGTCGATATCGACGATTACGTTTCCTAAATCAAAGATATAGAGCATGTATTTCTCCTTTTCGCCGTGAAAAGTAACTGTAGCGGGAAAGAAGATGTTTGGCTATGAGGCGCGGAGCACCCCTGAAAAGAAAAAACCCCGCCAGAAGGCGGGGTTTCAGAGGACGGAGAGAAGAAAATTAATCTTCTTTCGGACCGCGCATTGCGCGTTTACGATCGTTCTCAGTCAGGTGACGTTTACGGATACGGATAGACTGTGGAGTCACTTCTACCAGTTCGTCGTCATCGATGAATTCCAGAGCCTGTTCCAGAGTCATCTTAACCGGTGGAACCAGAACCGTTGCTTCGTCAGTACCGGACGCACGCATGTTGGTCAGTTTCTTACCGGTCAGGCAGTTTACAGTCAGGTCGTTAGAACGGCTGTGAATACCGATGATCTGGCCTTCATAAACTTCTGCACCGTGACCCAGGAACAGCTTACCGCGATCCTGCAGGCTGAACAGGGCGAACGCAACTGCTTTACCCTGACCGTTGGAGATCAGAACGCCGTTGTTACGCTGGCCAACTTCGCCCGGACGAACGTCGTCGTAGTGGCTGAAGGTGGAGTACAGCAGACCAGTACCGGAAGTCATGGTCATGAACTCTGAACGGAAGCCGATCAGACCACGGCTTGGGATCACGTAGTCGAGACGTACGCGGCCTTTGCCATCTGGATTCATGTTTTTCAGGTCGCCTTTACGCTCACCCAGTGCCTGCATTACAGAACCCTGGTGCTGCTCTTCGACGTCCAGCGTTACGTTTTCGAACGGCTCTTGTTTACGGCCGTCGATTTCGCGGAAGATAACTTTCGGACGGGAAACCGCCATCTCGAAACCTTCACGACGCATGTTTTCGATCAGAACTGACAGGTGCAGCTCACCACGACCGGAAACACGGAATGCGTCAGCATCCGGCGTTTCTTCAACACGCAGCGCAACGTTGTGCACCAGCTCTTTGTTCAGGCGGTCAAGGATCTGACGGGAGGTAACGAACTTACCTTCTTTACCACAGAACGGAGAGGTGTTGACGTTGAAGAACATGGATACGGTTGGTTCATCAACGGACAGGGCCGGCAGCGCTTCGACGTTCTGCGGATCGCAGATGGTGTCGGAGATGTTCAGCTCACCCAGACCGGTGATGGCGATGATGTCGCCCGCTTCAGCGATGTCGCTATCGATACGCTCCAGACCCAGGTGAGTCAGAACTTTACCGACTTTACCGTTACGGGTTTTGCCTTCGCTATCGATGATAGTAACCTGCTGGTTAGGCTTCACTTTACCGCGCTTGATACGACCAATGCCGATTACACCAACGTAGTTGTTGTAGTCGAGCTGAGAGATCTGCATCTGCAGGGTACCGTCGAGATCGACGTTTGGCGCAGGAACACGGTCAACAATCGCCTGGTACAGCGGGGTCATGTCTTCAGCCATGTCTTCGTGGTCCAGACCTGCGATACCGTTCAGCGCAGAAGCGTAAACGATCGGGAAGTCCAGCTGTTCGTCGGTGGCGTCCAGGTTTACGAACAGGTCGAAGACCTGATCAACAACCCAGTCAGGACGCGCGCCAGGGCGGTCAACTTTGTTGATAACCACGATTGGCTTCAGACCATGGGCAAATGCCTTTTTGGTTACGAAGCGCGTCTGCGGCATTGGGCCATCCATTGCGTCAACGACCAGCAGCACGGAATCGACCATGGACATTACACGTTCAACTTCACCACCGAAGTCGGCGTGCCCCGGGGTATCAACGATGTTGATACGGTAGTCATTCCATTTGATAGCGGTGTTTTTAGCGAGGATGGTAATCCCACGCTCTTTCTCCAAATCGTTGGAGTCCATCACGCGTTCTTGAGTTTCGGCACGCGCATCGAACGTACCGGATTGCTGCAGCAGCTTATCAACCAGGGTAGTTTTACCATGGTCAACGTGCGCGATGATGGCGATATTACGCAGATTTTCGATCACAACTTTGCCTCAGGCATTTAGAAATAGCGCGTTATTGTACACGGATTAATCGCACTACAAAACAGGATCACAAACATCCCCCGCAAACAAGTATCGCAGAGATGCTTTGTGATCGCTTTCACGGAGCGGTAAAGGGGCACTTTAACGTAAATTGCACCAATATGGTGCTCAATGTTCACATTGAAGCACTATACTGGTGCAACAAAACCATCCTGGTGCAGCCCTTTTGCACTATGGTGCGCATGATAACGCCTTTTTGGGGTGTTTTAAAAGTTGGCACAGATTTCGCTTAGTAAAAATACGGCAACAAAAGGCAACATCGCCTGCCTTACACAGAATTTGAAGACCTCGTTACCACGACGACAATGACCAATCTGGAGAGTTAAGTATGTCCGCTGAACACGTTTTGACGATGCTGAACGAACATGAAGTGAAGTTTGTTGATCTGCGCTTCACCGATACCAAAGGTAAAGAACAGCACGTCACTATTCCTGCTCATCAGGTGAATGCCGAATTCTTTGAAGAAGGCAAAATGTTTGACGGCTCCTCGATTGGTGGCTGGAAAGGTATCAACGAATCCGACATGGTACTGATGCCTGACGCATCTACCGCGCTCATTGACCCGTTCTTCGAAGAGTCTACCCTTATCATCCGTTGCGACATCCTCGAGCCAGGCACCCTGCAGGGCTACGACCGCGACCCACGCTCCATCGCTAAACGCGCTGAAGAGTACCTGCGCTCCACCGGCATCGCAGACACCGTTCTGTTCGGGCCAGAGCCAGAGTTCTTCCTGTTCGACGACATCCGTTTTGGTGCGACCACGTCCGGTTCCCACGTTGCTATCGATGATATCGAAGGCGCATGGAACTCCTCCACCAAATACGAAGGCGGTAACAAAGGTCACCGTCCAGCAGTCAAAGGCGGTTACTTCCCGGTTCCACCGGTTGACTCTTCACAGGACATCCGTTCTACCATGTGTCTAATCATGGAAGAGATGGGCCTGGTTGTTGAAGCGCACCACCATGAAGTTGCAACTGCTGGCCAGAACGAAATCGCCACCCGTTTCAACACCATGACCAAAAAAGCGGACGAAATTCAGATCTACAAATACGTTGTTCACAACGTTGCGCACCGCTTCGGTAAAACCGCGACCTTCATGCCAAAACCAATGTTTGGCGACAACGGTTCAGGTATGCACTGCCACATGTCCCTGTCCAAGAACGGGACTAACCTGTTCGCTGGTGACAAGTATGCGGGTCTGTCCGAGCAGGCTCTGCACTACATTGGCGGCGTAATCAAACACGCTAAAGCGATCAACGCCCTGGCGAACCCAACCACTAACTCCTACAAGCGTCTGGTCCCAGGCTACGAAGCTCCAGTTATGCTGGCGTACTCTGCCCGTAACCGTTCTGCTTCTATCCGTATTCCAGTGGTTGCTTCTCCGAAAGCGCGTCGTATCGAAGTGCGCTTCCCGGACCCGGCAGCTAACCCATACCTGTGCTTCGCAGCGCTGCTGATGGCTGGTCTTGACGGTATCAAGAACAAGATCCACCCGGGCGAAGCAATGGACAAAAACCTGTACGACCTGCCGCCAGAAGAAGCGAAAGAGATCCCACAGGTTGCAGGTTCTCTGGAAGAAGCCCTGCTGGAGCTGGACAAAGACCGTGAGTTCCTGACTGCAGGCGGCGTGTTCACTGACGAAGCGATCGACGCTTACATCGCCCTGCGTATGGAAGAGAACGACCGCGTTCGCATGACTCCGCACCCGGTTGAGTTCGAACTGTACTACAGCGTCTAATCATTAATCCCTGTCGCGCGGCCTTTTTCCGCGCGAGATTAATAGCCGTTTTTTTTGTTGCCGTGGAAACTTTTCAGCCCATCTTCGGATGGGCTTTTTTCACCGTCAACAAGCTGATCTCACGCGCTTTTTACCGCGGAAACGCTATACTGCACTAAAATGGTGCAAACGACTCCAGGAGACTGCTGAATGGCAACTGGCACGCTGCCCGATGCTGGGCAGATCCTCAATTCTCTCATCAACAGCATATTACTGGTCGACGACGAGCTGGCGGTGCATTACGCCAATCCCGCGGCCCAGCAGTTGCTGGCGCAAAGCTCGCGCAAACTGTTTGGCGCGCCGCTGCCCGAGCTGTTGAGTTATTTTTCCCTGAACATCGGCCTGATGCAGGAGAGCCTGCAGGCAGGACAGGGCTTTACCGATAACGAAGTTACGCTGGTGATCGACGGGCGCTCGCATATTCTGTCCCTGACCGCGCAGCGGCTGCCGGAAGGGCTGATTCTGCTGGAAATGGCGCCCATGGATAACCAGCGCCGCCTGAGCCAGGAGCAGCTTCAGCATGCCCAGCAGATTGCGGCCCGCGATCTGGTGCGTGGCCTCGCCCATGAGATTAAAAATCCACTTGGCGGCCTGCGCGGTGCGGCACAGCTGCTCACCAAAGCCCTACCCGACCCGGCGCTGGCGGAATACACCAACGTTATTATTGAGCAGGCCGATCGCCTGCGTAACCTGGTGGATCGCCTGTTAGGGCCACAGCAGCCCGGCATGCATGTTACCGAAAGCATTCACAAAGTGGCCGAGCGCGTCGTGAAGCTGGTGTCGATGGAGTTGCCGGACAACGTCAGGCTGATTCGCGATTACGATCCCAGCCTGCCGGAACTGCCGCACGATCCCGACCAGATTGAGCAGGTATTGCTGAATATCGTGCGCAATGCCCTGCAGGCATTAGGCGTGGAAGGCGGAGAAATTATTCTGCGCACCCGCACCGCGTTCCAGCTGACGCTGCACGGCACGCGCTACCGCCTGGCGGCACGTATCGACGTTGAAGATAACGGTCCGGGCATCCCTTCCCATTTACAGGACACGCTGTTTTACCCGATGGTCAGCGGCCGTGAAGGCGGGACCGGGCTTGGCTTATCGATTGCCCGTAATTTGATAGATCAGCATTCCGGCAAAATTGAATTTACCAGTTGGCCGGGTCATACCGAGTTTTCGGTTTACCTGCCAATCAGGAAATAGAGGGTTAGGTTATGCAACGAGGGATAGTCTGGGTAGTTGATGACGATAGCTCCATCCGCTGGGTGCTCGAACGGGCGCTTACCGGAGCAGGTTTAAGCTGCACTGCGTTTGAAAGTGGCGCTGAGGTGCTTGATGCCCTCACCACCAAAACCCCGGATGTGCTGCTGTCCGATATCCGTATGCCGGGGATGGACGGGCTGGCGCTGTTAAAACAGATCAAGCAGCGCCATCCGATGCTTCCGGTCATCATAATGACCGCCCACTCCGATCTGGATGCGGCCGTCAGCGCCTATCAGCAGGGTGCGTTCGATTATCTGCCAAAACCGTTCGATATTGACGAAGCGGTGGCGCTGGTTGAGCGCGCCATTAGCCACTATCAGGAGCAGCAGCAGCCGCGCAATGCCCCGGTTTTCGGCCCCACCACCGACATCATTGGCGAAGCGCCGGCAATGCAGGATGTGTTTCGCATCATTGGCCGCCTGTCGCGCTCGTCCATCAGCGTATTGATCAACGGTGAGTCGGGTACCGGTAAGGAGCTGGTCGCGCATGCCCTGCATCGCCACAGTCCGCGTGCCAAAGCCCCGTTTATCGCCCTGAATATGGCGGCGATCCCCAAGGATTTGATTGAGTCCGAACTGTTCGGCCATGAAAAAGGCGCCTTTACCGGGGCCAATACCATCCGTCAGGGTCGCTTTGAGCAGGCCGACGGCGGGACGCTGTTCCTGGATGAGATTGGGGATATGCCCCTCGACGTCCAGACACGTCTGCTGCGCGTGCTGGCGGACGGACAGTTTTACCGCGTGGGCGGCTATGCGCCGGTTAAAGTGGATGTGCGCATTATTGCCGCCACCCACCAGAACCTCGAACTGCGCGTCCAGGAGGGGAAATTCCGTGAAGATTTATTCCACCGCCTGAACGTCATTCGCGTTCATCTCCCGCCGCTGCGCGAGCGTCGTGAAGATATTCCGCGTCTGGCGCGCCATTTCCTGCAGGATGCCGCCCGCGAACTGGGTGTCGAAGCCAAACTGCTGCACCCGGAAACCGAAGCGGCGCTGACGCGTCTGGCCTGGCCGGGGAACGTGCGTCAGCTGGAGAATACCTGTCGCTGGCTGACGGTGATGGCCGCCGGTCAGGAAGTGTTGATTCAGGATCTCCCGCCAGAGCTTTTCGAAACCCATGTTCCGGAAAGCAGCACCGGGCAGAGCCTGCCCGACAGCTGGGCGACGCTGCTGGCGCAATGGGCCGATCGCGCCCTGCGTTCCGGTCATCAAAACCTGCTCTCCGAGGCGCAGCCCGAGATGGAACGCACGCTGCTTACCACCGCGCTGCGCCATACTCAGGGCCATAAACAAGAGGCAGCACGCCTGCTTGGCTGGGGTCGCAATACCCTGACGCGTAAGTTAAAAGAGCTGGGGATGGAGTGATGCTCTCTTGCAGTGTAAAGAGAGTTAATCAAACGCAAGCTGGTGTTATTTTGCGCTTTACTGTTCCGATGCGTTAAGTATGATCTCGCCCGGGAAAACGGGGGGATCATCATGCTGGAATCAATCATGAATATGTTGTCTGGCGCAGCAGTCGAAAGCCATACGCCGCAAACAGCCGTTGCCGCAGTATTGTGTGCGGCGCTGGTTGGATTGTTTAGTTAGATGCTTCGCTTACCCGGCCTGCATTTCGCGCTTTTGTAGGCCGGGTAAGGCGAAGCCGCCACCCGGCAGTACGGCTTAAATCACGCGCGAGAACTGCTGCATACGGGCTTTCTGCCGCAGATAGGCGTCAAAGCACATACAGATATTACGAATCAACAGACGTCCTTTCGGCGTCACCTCAATCGCACTCTCCGTCACATCCACCAGCCCGTCTTTCGCCAGCGGCGCCAGCAGCTTCATGTCTTCCACAAAGTAATCGGTAAAGTTGAGATCCCACTGCGCTTCGACCGCGCTGAAGTCGAGACGGAAGTTGCAGATCAGCGCTTTGATCACGTCCCGGCGAATGCAGTCGTCGCGGGTTAACGCGATGCCGCGCCACAGGGCGTTGCCGGTCGCATCCACCTGCTGGTAGTAGAGCTTCAGCTCTTTCTGGTTTTGCGCATAGCAGTCGCCAATCATACTGATGGCCGAGACGCCCATCCCCAGCAGATCCGTATCGCCCTGAGTGGTATAACCCTGGAAGTTGCGGTGCAGGACACCTTCGCGCTGGGCAATGGCCAGTTCGTCATCCGGACGGGCGAAGTGATCCATACCGATAAACTGGTAGCCGGTCTGGGTCAACGAGGTGATGGTTTCCTGCAGGATATCCAGCTTTTGCTGGGCGGAAGGCAGGTCGGCATCCTTGATTTTGCGTTGGGCAGCAAACAGCGTCGGCAGATGCGCATAGTTAAACACGCTCAGGCGATCCGGATTCAGCTCCGCCACGCGCCTCAGCGTAAAGGCAAAGCTCTCAGGCGTCTGCTTCGGCAGGCCATAAATCAGGTCAATATTGGTGGAGGTGAAGCCAATCTCCCGAGCATGATTCAACAGGGCAAAGATAAACTCTTCATCCTGCTCGCGGTTGACCAGGCGCTGGACCTCTTTGTTAAAGTCCTGCACGCCCATACTCAGGCGGTTAAAACCTTCGGCACGCAGATGATCGAGCACATCCAGCTCGATTTCGCGCGGGTCCACTTCGATAGAGATCTCAGCATCCGCATTGAAACGGAAGTTATCCCGCAGCAGGGTCATCAGGCGGCTGATTTGCGCTTTATTCAGATAGGTTGGCGTACCGCCGCCCCAGTGCAGTTGGCTGACATGACGGCCGGCAAACTGCGGCGCACGATGCAGGATCTCCTGTTCAAGCGCATCCAGATATTGGTCCGCCTTATGCTGCTGACGGGTCACAATTTTATTGCAGCCACAGAAATAGCAGAGCTTGTGACAGAACGGGATATGAACGTACAGAGAAAGCGGACGGTCAGGATAACGCGCCACGGCCTGCTGAAATTGGCTATCACCGAAGGCGTCGGAAAACTCCAGCGCAGTGGGATAAGAGGTATAACGCGGCCCGGAATAGTTATATTTCTGGATGAGGGCCAGATCCCAGTCGATGGTTGGTACAGACATGCTCACTCCTTCCGTTGGTGTCGCGTTCGTATACGGCGGCCCGTTCTGACCCCTGTGCGGGCCACGAATCGGGTGCGCAGCCACTTCTGTCGCCGCGACAACCGCCGTAGTTTAACGAATAACCACACCAGATAACATATAACCGGAAGGGTTATAAGCAGGACGAGTGAGCCTGCCGGGTGCAAATGTTAGTTTCCACCTTTCAGCAGGCGCATCATATCTTCCTGTTTTTCTTCTTCTTCATCTTCGTCTTCATCATCATAGGAGAGACCCAACTGTTGCATCAGTTCATCGATACGATCCAGTTTGGCATCAACCCATGATTGCTCTTCAGCATTCAGGGCTTCGCCCTCTTCAAGACGTTCCAGCAGCGCGTCCAGGCGCTCATCGTTCTCCAGCATATCCAGCTCGGCCTGCGGTGAAAGCATAGGTTTCTCGCTCTTCGGTTTGTGCTGCCTGGTGACCGGGGCATCGGTCACGCCTAATGGAACAGGTGTTTTACTGCCGATACGCGGGTCTTTCTGCTGTTTGTTCTTCGCAGACGCGCCCGAAGCACCGCCACTCGCGCGGCTACCCGCAGCATGACCACGATGCTTTTTATCGCGTTTGCGATCGCGCGCTTCCTGATTCAGTTCTTCGCGCGTTTTGCGGCGTGCTTTTGCAGGACGTTTAGCGCCTGCAGCGGAGGTCGGTTTTTTCATGTTGTTTTGTCTTTAAGTCGTTTTCTTCAGTATAGAATTGCGGCGAAATCTAGCAGAAAGCAAGCAAAGAAAAAAGGCGACAGAGCAATCTGTCGCCTTTTTTCCTGACTCATAACCCATTACGGGTCTGACAATCCCTGTTTGCTTACAACTCACCCTGTTTGTCCGTTAGCAGGTACCGTCCGTGATATGTTCCGTTTCCCTTTAAAACGCCTCCAGGCGTACGTCTTCCTGACTGTCCTGTGTCTTCGCCTCCTGGCGCTCCTGACCCTCATCCTTGAGTCCGGTTCCTGTCGGCATCCTCGCCGTTGAGCGCTACTTTACCGTTTCCAGCTGTACGCACAAGCCACAAAGGCCGTTTATCCACGACTTTCAGACTAAGACTAAACGTTAATAGATTGATTTTAATGGTTTTGAAATTTTAGAGCTCTGCGATTTTTCTTAAATCTCCCATAGTTCAAATGGCAGATCTCTCACAAAGCCAGGGGTTTTTACTTACAGCCGTATTGCCGATGGGAAAAGCCTTTTCTCTCTGTTCAGGTATAATCCCCCCAACGTTACGAATTTCTGGAGACAACCACGTGACCAACCTGAATTATCACCAGACGCATTTTGTTCTTAGTGCGCCTGATATTCGCCATTTACCCGCCGATACGGGTCTCGAAGTGGCATTTGCTGGCCGGTCTAACGCGGGGAAATCCAGCGCTCTGAATACCCTGACCAATCAGAAAAGCCTGGCCCGTATCTCTAAAACGCCTGGCCGTACCCAGCTAATCAACCTGTTCGAAGTCGCGCCGGGCAAGCGCCTGGTGGACCTGCCAGGTTACGGCTATGCAGAAGTTCCGGAAGAGATGAAGCTCAAGTGGCAGCGCGCCCTGGGTGAATATCTGGAAAAACGCCTGTGCCTGAAGGGCCTGGTTGTCCTGATGGATATTCGTCATCCGCTTAAAGATCTCGATCAGCAGATGATCTACTGGGCCGTCGAAAGCGGGATCCAGGTGCTGGTGTTGCTCACCAAAGCCGACAAGCTGGCCAGCGGCGCGCGTAAAGCGCAGGTAAACATGGTGCGCGAAGCGGTTCTGGCGTTTAACGGTGACATCCAGGTCGAAGCGTTTTCTTCGCTGAAGAAGCAGGGCGTGGATAAACTGCGTGAGAAACTGGATACGTGGTATAGCGAACTGGAACCCGCTACAGAAGGGGATCAGTAAAGATGAGCGCGGCGATGTCCGCGCTTTTTTTTGCGCTGTTATTTTCTTTGCCGCAATAAAAAACGCCCCAGTCATTACTGACTGGGGCGGCTAAAATATTCAGCCAAATCCGATTACGTGAAGTAAAAGGTCTGAAAGATAGAACATCTTACCTCTGTACCCTACGTGAATAACTCTACCCTTTTTTAGACTACAGACAAAGCACTTTTTGTAGTTTTTTTTCATTCTTTACATAGGGAATTCTAATGATCATCACAAAACGTTCATGGATATGTTGCTTACTTACAGAAACAGTTGATATGCCATAAACACTTAGTGAGCTTGATCCCAGTTTTCTCCGTGACCCACTTCCACCAGCAACGGCACGTCCAGTTTCACGCTGTTCTCCATCAATTCGTGGATCTTTTTCGACACGGATTCCAGATCGTCTTTATGCACTTCGAACACCAGTTCATCGTGAACCTGCATGATCATCCGCACCCGCGGCTGCTCTTTCTCCAGCCAGGCGTCAACAGCGATCATTGCACGTTTAATGATGTCCGCAGCCGTTCCCTGCATTGGGGCGTTGATTGCAGCACGCTCAGCGCCGGCACGTCGGGCAGCATTGCTGGATTTGATGTCCGGCAGATAGAGGCGACGCCCTTCCAGGGTCTCGACATAGCCTTTTTCTTTCGCCTGAGCACGCGTATTTTCCATATATTGCAGAACGCCCGGATATCGCTCGAAATAGAGATCCATATACTTCTGCGACTCTTTACGCGGAATGTTGAGCTGGCGGGAGAGACCAAAGGCGCTCATGCCGTAGATCAGACCAAAGTTGATCGCTTTAGCACTGCGACGCTGTTCCCCGGTAACGCTCTCCAGCGACATACCAAATACTTCCGCCGCCGTTGCCCGGTGAATGTCCTGCCCTTCAGCAAAGGCGGTCAACAGGCCTTTATCCCGGGACAGGTGCGCCATGATGCGCAGTTCAATCTGTGAATAGTCAGCAGAGACAATGATGTAATCCTCTGGCGCAATAAACGCCTGACGAATACGACGCCCTTCTTCATTACGCACCGGAATGTTTTGCAGGTTAGGATCGGTTGAGGACAAGCGCCCGGTAGCCGCCACGGCCTGATGATAAGAAGTATGCACGCGACCCGTTTTCGGGTTGATCATCAGCGGCAGCTTATCGGTGTAGGTCGATTTCAGCTTTGCCAGGCCACGGTACTGAAGGATCACTTTTGGCAGCGGATAGTCCAGCGCCAGTTCCTCAAGCACCTCTTCTGAGGTGGACGGCGCGCCGCCAGGGGTTTTCTTCAGCGGCTTGATACCCTGCTTTTCAAACAGGATGGTCTGCAGTTGTTTGGTGGACGAGAGGTTGAACGGCTCGCCGGCAATCTCATGCGCTTTTTGCTCCAGCTCGTTCAGGCGCAGGGCGATCTCCTCCGAGTGCTTATGCAATACAGCCGGATCGATCTTAACGCCGTTGCGCTCGATGCGGGACAGCACCGGCACCAGCGGCATCTCGATATTCTGGAACACGTTCAGCGGCCCGGCGTCTTTTTCGAGCTTAGGCCACATCTTCAAATGCAGTTGCAGGGTGACATCGGCATCTTCCGCAGCATAGTGTCCGGCCTCTTCCAGCGCGATTTGGTTAAAAGTCAGCTGATTCTTGCCCTTACCCGCGATCTGTTCAAAGGTAACGGTTTTATGCTTTAGCCAGCGGTCAGAGAGCGAATCCATATCGTGACGACCGGCTACGCTGTCGAGGATATAAGACTCCAGCATGGTATCGAACGCAATACCGCGCAGCTCGATGCCGTAGTTTTGCAGGATACCGCGATCGAACTTCAGGTTTTGCCCCACCTTCAGCACTTTTTCGTCTTCAAGGATTGGCTTGAGGAGTTCGAGCACGCGCTCACGCGTGAGCTGCACAGGTGCGTCGAGATAGTCGTGAGCCACCGGCACATAGGCGGCGACGCCAGGTTCTGTGGCAAATGAGAGGCCCACCATATTGGCGGAGACGTTATCGAGGCTATCGGTTTCGGTATCAAAGGCAAATACCGGCGCCTGCTTCAGTCTTTCAATCCAGCCCTGTAGCTGTGCTTCATCAAGGACGGTTTCGTAATGCTCGGAAGAGAGAATGCTGGCGGCTTCTTCTACCGCATCTTCTGCATCAATCACCAGGGTCTCTTTTGGCTTCGCCGCCGGTTTAGCCCCTTTTGCCTGCAGCCATTTCCCCGCTTCAACATCGGTGATCCAGCGTTTGAACTCGTATTGCTTAAACAAGCCCAGCAGCTCTTCGGCAGCAGGTTGCTGCACTTCAAGCTGATCGCAGGTCAATTCCAGTTCGACGTCCGTTTTGATGGTTGCCAGCTGATAGGAGAGGTATGCCACCTCTTTGTTCTGCTCAAGCTTCGCGGCCATGGTTTTTGCACCGCGGAAGGTCAACCCGGCAATTTTATCCTGCTCGCTGTAAAGCGTATCCAGCCCGCCCAGCCCCTGTAGCAGCGCCTGAGCCGTCTTCTCACCCACGCCCGGCACGCCAGGAATGTTATCGGAGGAGTCGCCCATCAATGCGAGGAAATCGATGATCAGTTCTGGCGGCACGCCATACTTCGCCACCACCTCTTCCGGTCCAAGAATGGTGTTGGTCATGGTATTAATCAGGGTGATCCCCGGCGTGACCAGCTGCGCCATGTCTTTATCGCCAGTACTGATCAGTACCGGACGGCCCAGCTTTTCGGCTTCTCGCGCCAGCGTACCGATAACGTCGTCAGCCTCTACGCCCGTGACGGCCATTAAAGGCAGCCCCATCGCTTTTACCATCTTATGCAAGGGTTCAATCTGCGCGCGCAGATCGTCCGGCATCGGCGGACGATGGGATTTGTAATGCTCGAACAGCTCATCCCGGAAAGTTTTGCCTTTCGCATCGAAGACTACGGCAGCATGGCTCGGCTGATACTGCATGATCAGACTACGCAGCATATTCAGCACGCCATACATTGCGCCCGTAGGCTCTCCTGCGCTGTTAGTCAGCGGAGGAAACGCATGATACGCCCGGTAGAGGTAAGACGAACCGTCGACGAGAATAAGCGGATTTTCGGGGATCTGAACCATAATGTCCGTGCCTTTAAGGAATTTATGGATAAAGGATGCCACAGAAGGATGAAAACATCAGTTTTTCACGGTCAATACAGCCAAAGATTTTGTGATCCTCAGGATCGCTCGCAAATCAAATCTGTGGATAAGTTTGTGAATACTTTCTAACACCTGGATTAATTGTGCTGAAAGTAGATCGTTCATCTAAATATTATTATTAATAATCAGATAATTATCATTCGATCTCGATCTCATATTTTCGGTTGATGACAATTTACTCCATGTGGATATAAGCCACGCCATTTTGGCGACACAGGATTTTTCTCCACAACGCGTGCAAATCATTCGTCCCGCCAAGTTAAAGCGCCATCATTTGGCAGTTTTCTGGTAAAATCAGCGCCCGGTGTCTGTTTATCAGGCGCTTACCATAGCTAACTACCTGAAAACATTCATCATGCCTAGACTGCTGGCTGCGATCATACTCCTGTTAAGCATCGCATTAACTATTCTGGTCACCATTGCCTGTTCTGTGCCGATCATCATCGCCGGAATAATTAAACTGCTTTTACCCATTCCCGTCGTCTGGCGTGCTGTATCTGCATTCTGCAACTTTATGATGTACTGCTGGTGTGAAGGCCTGGCGGTACTGCTCCGCCTTAACCCGCATCTGAAATGGGACGTTCAGGGTCTGGATGGTCTCAACAAGAAAAACTGGTATTTGCTCATCTGCAACCACCACAGCTGGGCCGATATCGTGGTGTTATGCGTGCTGTTCCGCAAACATATTCCGATGAACAAGTATTTCCTCAAGCAGCAGCTTGCCTGGGTACCCTTTATTGGCCTGGCCTGTTGGGCGCTGGATATGCCTTTCATGAAGCGCTACTCCCGCAGCTATCTGATTCGCCATCCTGAACGCCGCGGCAAAGATGTTGAAACAACCCGTCGCTCTTGCGAGAAGTTTCGCGCGCACCCCACCACCATCGTCAATTTTGTTGAAGGCTCTCGCTTTACCGAAGAGAAAAAGCAGCAGACCCGCTCATCCTATAGCAACCTCCTGCCACCAAAAGCGGCCGGCATCGCCATGGCGCTGAACGTACTGGGTCAACAGTTCGATAAATTACTGGACGTGACGCTGTGTTATCCGGAAAACGATAAGACCCCATTTTACGATATGCTCAGCGGTAAGTTAACGCGGATCGTGGTGCGTATTAATCTGGTGCCAGTGGCGGAAGAGTTACATGGGGATTATGTTAACGATAAGAACTTTAAGCGACGTTTCCAGCTCTGGCTGAATACGCTATGGACGGAAAAAGACGCGCTAATCACCAGGATTAAAGCCCAATACAACAACGCCGGTCATTGACCGGCGTTTTCTTTATTACTTCTTCTCAACCAGATATTTCACGGTGTCAGCATACTGCTGCACGAAGATGTCCATGCTGCTGGTATCCATACCCTGCATATTCAGCTGGTATTTACCGTTAACGTACATAGCTGGAACACCACGCAGTTGCAGATCGGCTGCCGCTTTTTCCTGCTGCGCGACCAGAGATTTCACCACAAAGCTATTCCAGGCTGCATCGTATTCTTCACCCTTCACGCCCGCATCGACGAATACTTTACGGATATCGGCAGTGGTTTGTACGGCCTGAGTTTTCTGCACGGCTTCAAACATTGGCGCAGTGATTTTGTCTTCCACACCCAGGGCCATCGCTACCGCCCACGCCTGCGTTAAGTCTTTACCCAGCGGGCCAAGGAACTCAACGTGATACTTGGTCATTTTGGTGCCTTCTGGCAGCTTTTTCTTCACGTTATCGGAAACATGAAGAACCTGCTCGAACTCATAGCAGTGCGGGCAATAGAATGAGAAGAACTCGAGAACCTGAGGTTCTCCGGCAACAGGTTTGTCGAGGGTAATGTACTGCTTACCATCGGTGAACTGTGCAGCCGAAGCGCTAAATGCCAGAATCATACCTGCCAGCGCCAGCCATATTTTTTTCATGATCAACTCTCTCCTGGATGTGTTCGATTAATACATTGGCGTTAATTGCAAAGGGGGTTCCTGCAGAACCTTTACCTGTTCAATAAATGTGGATATCTGGTTACGCCAGTAATCTTCCCCGGTAAGCCACGGGAAGTTTCTGGGGAACGCGGGGTCGTCCCAACGCCTGATTAACCATGCAAGATAATAAACAAAACGCATGGCGCGTAAAGGTTCGATTAATGCAATTTCGTCTGAATTAAAGGGGCTGAACTCTTCATAAGCTTCGATAATCGTCTCAAGCTGCATCCGCTGCTCGGCTTTATCGCCATTCAGCAGCATCCAGAGATCCTGAATAGCAGGTCCCATTCTCGCATCATCGAGATCGACAAATAATGGCCCGTCACGCCAGAGGATATTTCCGGCATGGCAATCGCCGTGCAGGCGCAGCGTTTTGACGTTGTTATCCCAGCGCGCGATAACGGCATTAATTAAGCCGTCCGTCGCGGCAAGAAAATCAGCTTTCAGACCTGAAGGGATAAGCGAGGATGTTTCAAATACCTGACACGGTTCGAGGAGATATTCCTGTATCCCGATGGTGGGGCGTGAGGTAAAGGCGCTTTTCTTTCCCGTCTGGTGAATGCGCCCTAAATAACGGGCAACCCATTCCATCTGATCGATATTATCGGCTTCAAATTGTCGGCCACCGAGGCTTGGGAATACAGAAAAATAAAATCCCTGGTGCGACAGCAGCGTCTGGTCATTGAATTTAATGGGCGCAGCAACGGGAACATCATCGGCGACCATGTCGAGCGCGAACTGATGCTCTTCCTGAATCTGATCGGCTGACCAGCGCTGCGGGCGATAAAATTTCACGACGAAGCGCTGACGATCCTCATCCTGAAACTGGTAGACGCGGTTTTCATAGCTGTTTAATGGGGTCAGACCTGAGTCCACCCGGATGCCCTGCTCAAACAGAGCATCCATAATGGTATCCGGGTGTAAGGTCTGGAAAGTAAAGGCCTGGTCGTTCATCCGATCATCCGGAAATTATACGAATGATTCAGGATATCATTTAACGGCGATTACGGTGGCGCCTCTTACAAGCTTTTACTCTTTAATTACGCCACGCGCGCGCAGCAGGGCCGTTTTGAAATCCTCTTCATAATCTTTCTGAATACCGGGGATCACGGCATCTTTGCCGGAATCGCGCATTTTCAGGTGATAGATCAGGATGTCATCAGAAAGGTCGGCCAGTTCACCCTCGTAGCCTGACTCCTGCGCCAGTTTCTGTAAGAATTGCACCAGGTTAAGTTCTGGCTCTTTTTGCCAGGCTGGCTGGAGAAGTTCGATAACTTCATTCAGACGTTTACATTTCATGGTAATACTCCTTTCATTTAGAGTGACACGTTATCAGGGTCAATCCCACAAGAAAAGAGGCGATATTCGTGAGCCAGATAAGCACGATCACCGGTGTGGTTTTAGCCGGCGGCAAGGCGTCCCGTATGGGCGGAGTTGATAAAGGTCTGCAGGAGTTGAGCGGCATACCGTTATGGCAGCACGTTGCACAGAGGTTGAGTAAACAAGTCAGCACGCTTGCCGTCAGTGCTAACAAAAACCTCGCCGTTTATCAGGCAAGTGGATATCCCGTCTATCCCGATTTGCTGGCAGATTTCCCCGGGCCGCTGGCTGGCATGCTTTCCGTTATGCAGCAGTGTGACGCGGAGTGGTTTCTGTTTTGCCCCTGCGATACGCCGTTCATTCCTGATTATCTGGCTGAACGCTTTGTTCAACAGAGGGAAGCGGCAGCCGTTGTCTGGGCGCATGACGGCGAGCGCGATCATCCAACCATCGCGCTAATGCACCGTAGGCTGATGCCAGAATTACAGAACTACCTGGCTGCGGGAGAGCGTCGGGTGATGGTCTTCATGCGGCAGGCTGGCGGACATCCTGTCGATTTTAGCGAGATGAAACAGGCATTTATTAATATAAATACCCTCAAACAGATAGACACTATGCAGAGGCACCAATGATACCTGTTTTAGCGATCGCCGCCTGGAGCGGTACGGGTAAAACCACCCTTCTAAAAGCCATTATCCCGGCACTTTGTGCCAGGGGCGTGCGTCCGGGGCTTATCAAACATACCCACCACAATATGGATGTCGATATTCCCGGTAAAGACAGTTATGAACTACGCAAAGCTGGCGCGGCACAAACTATTGTCGCCAGCAGTCAGCGTTGGGCATTAATGACCGAGACGCCGGATGAAAGGGACGTTGATCTTCCTTATCTCATTAGCCGGATGGATCATTCGACGCTGGATCTGGTTCTGGTTGAAGGTTTTAAGCATGAGCCCGTGGCAAAGATCCTGCTGTTTCGCAGCGATACAGGGCATGACATTAATGAATTAACGCTTGATGAACATGTTATCGCGGTAGCCAGCGACATTTCACTGTCGCTTCAGGTACCGGTATTAGATATCAATGATGTGGAGGGCGTTGTCGATTTCATTCAACAATGGATGAGGTCTTTCCAGGCCGGGTAAGGCGGAGCCGCCACCCGGCTTTTCCGCGCA
>NZ_VCBB01000019.1:0-90857 GCF_005843915.1 Enterobacter sp. MF024
CTACTAAATTCGTAGGCCGGGTAAGCGTAGCGCCACCCGGCAAGACCCGTGTTATGCTGCTGGCCTTTGAAAAGCCAATATTGCAGGGGAGAACATGGGTGCCACAAAAAAAGGGATGCTGAACGTCCTGATCGCCGCCATTTTATGGGGCAGTTCGGGGGTTTGCGCGCAGTACATCATGGAGAAAAGTCAGATCCCTTCGCCGTATCTGACCATGATCCGCCTGCTGTTTGCCGGCGTGATCCTGCTGACACTCTCATTCGTCCACGGTGACAAGATTTTCACGGTCATCAAAAATCGCAAAGACGCCCTCAGCCTGCTGATTTTTTCCCTGTTCGGGGCGCTGATCGTCCAGCTCACCTTCCTGGTGACGATTGAAAAATCCAACGCCGCTACCGCCACCGTGCTGCAGTTCCTGTCGCCGACCATTATCGTGGCGTGGTTCGCGCTGGCGCGCAAAAAGCGACCGGGCATCTTTGTGCTGGCGGCGATCATGACCTCGCTTATCGGCACCTTTTTACTGGTCACCCACGGCGATCCCACCTCGCTGACCATCTCCCCAGCCGCGCTGGCCTGGGGTATCGCCTCCGCCTTCGCCGCGGCGTTTTATACCACCTACCCGTCCACGCTGATCGCCCGCTACGGCACGCTGCCGATTGTCGGCTGGAGTATGCTGCTGGCCGGGTTAATGCTGACGCCCTTCTATGCCGGGCGCGGCACCACCTTCGTCATCGACGGCAGCATACTGCTGGCGTTCTTCTATCTGGTGGTGATCGGCACAGCGGTGACCTTCAGCCTGTATCTGAAAGGCGCCCAGATGATTGGCGGGCCGAAAGCGAGCATTCTGAGCTGCGCCGAGCCGCTGAGCAGCGCTCTGCTGTCGGTAATTTTACTGGGCGTGGCGTTTACCCTGCCGGACTGGCTGGGCACGCTGCTGATTGTGTCGTCGGTGGTGCTGATTTCGATGGATTCACGCAGACATGGGCGGACATCAGCGTAGCTGGATGCCCTTACCCAAAAAGCGTTCTCTTATACATAATCCCCTGCATTTATCGCTGGGGATTTTTTTATTCTGTTTGTCTCTGAATACCCCACCTTGTAGCACCCTAAATTGACTCTTAAAGCATAAATCATGGGTAATACAAAGGTTCACAAGCGAACAATAACAAAGCGAAAGTAAGTTGATTTTGGTTAAGTTGTAAGTGTCGATATTGTGAGCTAATGCTTTTCACCACCAGGAATATCAGGCATTTATTACATGGATGACTACAAAAGCGATAACCGATCTTATCATCGGCCCTTATGGGATGAAAACGGTCAGGTTCATTACAAAATAACCCCTCAGGCAAAAGAAAAAAATTACGTGGCAGTCTGCCTCATGCCCCCCGTGAAGGTGATCCCGGTGATTTTTATTCCGGGGGTTATGGGGTCAAACCTGAAAAATGAGGACGATGAGGTCTGGCAGTTCAGCGCTTCGTCGCTAAAAAAATGGCCGCTTGCTAACGCAAAAAAAAGAAAGCAGCTTCTGGATCCAAAGACCACGACGGTTGATGACTCGGGGGAAATTTTAAATGACGGCGCGGATGGCAATAAATTCCCGTCCCGGCGGGCGCGTGGATGGGGAAGCGCCTTCTACAAGAGCTACGGGGAGGCGCTCGACCGATTGCAATACCTGCTCAGCGACGACGACATCCTGCTGGATAACTATTTCAGGGAAGCGCAGATGCAGACGGCACGGCAGCGTTTTACCGGCGTCAGGATAGGCGACGAGCCGGCAGAACAAGTGCTGACGGAAGCAGAAACGGCGCACGGCCATCAGTTTTTATACCCGCTGCATGTGTTTGGTTACAACTGGCTGCAGTCCAATGCGGACTCAGCGATACGGCTGGGCGCGTATATCCGCAAGGTGCAGGGGGATTATCACGGCCGTCTGGCGGTGAACAAAGTCATTCTGGTCACCCATTCCATGGGAGGGCTGGTTGCCCGGCACTACTCGGAAAACATGGACGGACAGAAAAACATTCTGGGGATTGTGCACGGGGTAATGCCCGACCTCGGCTCACCAGCGGCGTACCGGCGGATGAAAACCGGTGAGCGGGGCGTGATCGGGATGATTATCGGGGATAATGCAGAAAAGCTGATGCCGGTACTGGCCCAGTCCCCTGGTCCCCTCCAGCTATTGCCAGGCATAGCCTACGGTCCGGGCTGGCTGAGAATCGAGGGAAGCAATACCAAAATGTCCCTGCCGGTTGATGATCCGTATAAGGATATTTACCTGAACAAAACCGCCTGGTGGCGGCTGTGTGAGCAGGATTTGCTGCTGGGGGATACGGAAAAAGAGTGGGGTACATATCAGGATCGGATAAAAGTCGATGTTAAAAAATTCATTGAAAAATTGAACGGTAAATACCACCCGCAGACCTGGCTCTTTTACGGTGCCAGTGCGGACAATCCGTCTGATGCGTTCTTGACCTGGAAAGAACGTCTCCCTCAGCGAGTAAGGGAGGCGCAGAGGGTCCGGGAGGACGCCGGCGAACGTCTTGAGCTGTCCCCGTTGAGAACTCATGCGCTAATTTCCGGCGGGACACCCGGCGATGGCACGGTGCCTGTGACGGCCGTCCGGACCGTCTCCCCCCATATTCGTGGTGTGCTGGCGACCGATGTTGACCATGAAGGTGCCTATGCCGTTGCTCCAGTGGATCGCTCTCGTTCGGTTTACAGCGACCTGTCTGATGCCCTGGTGTTCACGGTCCGCTCGGTGATGAAAATCGTGCAGCAGGTGCCGACACCATGAAAAAATCCCCTCTTCCCTGGCTTATCCCGCTGGCGATGGTACTGCTGGCGGCAGCATTCTATATTCACAACTATGTGACGTTTGTGCATACGCCACCGGCGTTAACGGACAAGGAAAAACGTATGGTCGATACTCTGTTTGCCACCACCAAAGTCCAGTGCGTGGGGCGCTACGTATTTGAGGTTCCCGCCTCTTTTGAAAACACACTGACGGACCGCGCCCGCATTAATGAGGTGAGCATCAGCAGCAAGCGGCTCTACCGTCCGGCGTTTGCGCAGCGTATCCGGTTGCGGGAGGAAGAGCTGCAGAACAGCCGCACGGTTGATCCAATAGATCAGCCTTTTCTCAAGCAGGTGTACCGGGTCAGTGAGAATGCGGTGATATTTGACCGTAATAAAAATGAGAGTGCTGCGGGGTTTGGTCGTGTTTTGGAAGGGCATCTGTACGTTGACGGGGTGGCGTTCATTGTTTCCTCGGAGATAAGAGATGTATCCGACCTAAAATATAAGCAGGAGCGAACCGAATATTTGAATGGAGGAATGGCTGAATATCAACTTAACACCAAACCCCAGAAACTTGCGGAGCTACAGGACTTAATGTCCCGCCTGAGCGGGCGAAAAAATGATGAAATTCCGACACAGCCAGGAACCTGTATTGCTGAGGGTTTTATCCGCGACGGGCAAGAGAAACCAAAGGAAGATATAACCTTCATTTATCGGCACAATCCGGTCTTTTCCCTGTCGGTTTCCACAAACACTTTTCTTGGCGATCCAAAGAGCATGCTGGAGCGGAGCCATGAAATTCAGCCTTATCTGACAGAGGTTAAGGCGAATACGCTGCGGAAGGGTAAAACACAGATAGCCAGCTTTGAAGCAGATGAATGGCTTAACACCGCCCCGTCAGAAAAATTTCCTGATAATCCAACCGGGCAGCTACTTTTTAACGTCATCGCTAATGAAAAAATAGTGGATTTCCGGCATCCGATTATTGATCTGACATTACGTAACCATGCCCTGCCCCCACCTTCCTACAGCGATGCCGAACTGGTGGAAATCTGGGATCGCATCACCCGTTCTTTCCGCATTCGGAACGGGGCATTCTGAGGTGAATTTCATGCCTGCAATAGTAACCCCGCCTTATGGCGGGGTTATCTCAGAGTCAGGGAGGCTGGTACGTCAAATATAAACCAGCATAAAAAGCAGGCTCCGCTATTGCGCCTTCACTTTCCCCGCCACCAGCAGGGCCGTCAGCAGCATCAGCGTACCGGAAATCACCAGCGGTGATGTCAGCCCCAAATTATCCAGCGCGATACCGCCCACCGCCGCGCCGCAGGTGTTCGCCAGCTGGATCACCGCCACCTGAATGGAACCGGCTTTTTCGGCCTGATCGGCAAGGGAACGGGTGATCCACGTCGACCAGCCCACCGGGATCAGCGCAAAGGCAAAGCCCCAGATAATGGCAATCGCCGAGGCCACCCACTTGTCACTCCCCCACAGGATCAGCACGGCAGCGCTAATGGCCAGTACCAGCGGTGCGCCCGCCAGCGCCACTTTCAGGGAGCGTTTCAGGAACTGCGCCGAGAGCGAAGTGCCGACAAAGCTGGCGATACCGAAGCTTAAAAGCACCAGCGTCAGGCCGTCGACGTTAAATCCGGCCAGGGTCGTAAACACCGGGCGGATATAGGTAAAGAAGGCGAACTGCCCGGCGAAGGCCATAAAGATGGCGGTCATCCCCGCCAGCACGCCGGGGCGTTTCAGCAGGCTGAACATGTTCTGCTTGTGATGCGCGGCTTCGCCCGGCAGCGACGGCAGCGCTTTCCACACCCACAGAATACAGAGCACGCCCATCACCGCCGCGCCGTTAAAGACGTTGCGCCAGCCGATGATGCCCCCGAGGAAACTGCCCAGCGGCGCGGCAATCACCAGCGCGATGGAGACAGCACCGAAGATCACCGACAGCGCTTTTGGCACGGTACGCGCCGGCACCAGGCGCATGGTGAGCGAGGCGGACATCGCCCAGAACCCGCCGAGTCCCAGCCCGAGGCAGGCACGCCCTAACAGCAGCAGGGTGAAGTTATCGGCAAACGAGACCAGCAGACAGGAGAGCGTCAGCAGGACAGAAAAGAGGATCACCACCTTGCGGCGATCGGTGGTACCAATCGCCTGAGTGATGAACAGGCTGGCAAACATGGCGACAAAGGCGGTAACGGTGACGGACTGACCCGCCAACCCTTCGGAAATGCCCAGATCCTGCGCCATCGGCGTCAGCAGGCTGACCGGCAAAAACTCCACGGTAATCAGGCAGGCGACGCAAAACGCCACGGAAAAAACCGCCGACCAGTTTGGGCGGGAGACCGCCTTGGCGTGGGGCGAAGGGGCGGATTGGATCTGTTCTGTCATGGCATCACCTGAGGAGAAAACGAGCGGGAAAGCCGTGCAGTTTAACAGTTAAAGTGTGATCTATTTAACGTTTAGACAACTTTTGGCACTTTTTGCCGGGCGGCGCTGCGCTTGCACCGGCCTACAGGTCTCGTAGGCCCGGTAAGCGTAGCGCCACCGGGCAAAAAATTACCCTCGCGCCGCCTTCGCCAGCCCGACAATCCACTCCTGATGGCCGTTGATCATCGGATTCGGCACGGTGCGCGCCAACTCCTGCGCCGGAACGCCTTTCTGCGACTCCTGGGTCAGGATGCGTACCCGGTTGCCGGGCAAGTCTTCAAACAGCCAGGCGTGGATAACGTCGAGGCGCGAATTCGCATCCCCTTCCACCCAGCCGTGCCAGGCAATACGCGCGGCCTGCCCTGCCACCGGCGGCACGTATTCAGTGATCTGCGCTTCTACCGGGAAGCCAAAGGTAGTGAAGCGAAAGCGGGCGTTGGCGCTTAACGCCGGGCCGCTGCCGTCGTGAAAGCGAATGTCTTCGGCATTGCTGTAGTATCCCGGCCACCGGGAGGTGTCATTGAGCTGATCCCAGACTGCCTGGGCGGTCAGCCCGGCGACGATGATTTCGTTGGATGCAAAGTTGTCGGTCGTGCCTGGCAGGAAGTCCTGCGGCCAGATAATGGCTGATTGTTTCATGGTTCACCTCATCCTGTTGTTGATGAGGCAATGGTGCGCCGGGCAGTGGTATAAATCTAATGACGATGATTTATAATCCTCATCACGGTTGGTGATATCAGTGCAGGAAAAAGACCCCCTCTTCCGGCAGGAAGAGCTGGTTATAGCGCAGCTGGAAGGCGTTAAGGTCGTACGGATCGGGCTCCATTTCGCGCATAAAGCCGAGCGCCAGGCGAACCTGGGCATCGGTGATGGGCGCGGCGAGACGCGCCTTGCGCAGCAGGCGATACCAGGTAAGAAGATTATTTTCGCTGCTGTCGACAATGCACACCTGCCAGATCAGCAGCACCTGGGCGGCATTTTGCAGATGCGCTTCGTCGGGGCGTTCAAGGTAGCGGATAAACTCATTGCCGGCGCTTTTGCCAAACTGGTCGATCATCGACTCCAGCGGCACAGGGGTGATCCCCAGACGTTCGCTGAGACGACGAATGGCGCGCCGGGAACCCGACGTCATTACGCGAAAGCCCACCACAAACACCACGGCAAGCGTAGCCAGCATTATCCAGACCATGCACTCTCCTTACGATTAGGCGAGCATAATATCGGGAAACGCAGCGCGTCGACAGCGTACAAAGTCGTATTAATGCGCACAAAACAGGTGGTACAAGGCGATGAAAACGGATATCCGCACCCTGGAAGAACGCACCGCAATCCCGCGCAGGCGTGGCTGCGCGGGTTGCTGCTGGAGACCAGTCAGCGCGTCTGAAGCCCCTTCAGCAGCGCCTCATGGAAACGCGAAGGATCCTGCATCTGCGGGGCGTGACCCATATCGTTAAACTCGACAAGCGTGGCCTGTGGGATCCGCTTCGCCGTCTCTTTGCCCAGCACCGCGTAGTTGCCAAGGGTTTTGCGGATCTCAGGCGGGGCGAGATCTTTTCCGATGGCGGTATTGTCCTTCGTGCCGATCATCAATAACACCGGCATCTTCAGCTCGCTGAATTCATAGATAACCGGCTGGGTGTAGATCATGTCGTAGAGCAGCGCCGAGTTCCAGGCCACGCGCTCTTTGCCCGGCCCGTTATTCAGCCCGGCGAGCATAGTGACCCAGCGTTCATATTCCGGCTTCCACTCCCCGGCGTAGTAGGTGTTTTTCTCGTACTGGCGGATGCCGTCGGCGCTGGTTTTCAGCTCGCGCTGATACCACTGGTCAACGGTGATATGCGGCACGCCGCGCGCCTTCCAGTCCTCAAGGCCAATCGGGTTGACCATCACCAGTTGCTCTACCTGCTGCGGCCACATCAGCGCATAGCGGGTGGCCAGCATGCCGCCAGTGGAGTGCCCGATGACGGTGACACGATCGATACCCAGCTCTTTCAGCAAGGCATGGGTGTTATCCGCCAACTGCTGGAAAGTGTACTGATACCGCTCGGGC
The DNA here is from genome assembly GCF_005843915.1 of Enterobacter sp. MF024. NCBI lineage: Bacteria > Pseudomonadati > Pseudomonadota > Gammaproteobacteria > Enterobacterales > Enterobacteriaceae > Enterobacter > Enterobacter sp. MF024. The sequence continues at coordinate 7,283 of NZ_VCBB01000019.1, forward strand.
TTGGTGGATTTGCAAAAACCGATCTGATCGGGAGCCACCACGCGGTAGCCGCTGGCGGTAAGGGCCCGGATGGTGGCATCCCAGGTACCGGCGCAGAAGTTTTTACCGTGCATCAGCACTACGGTGCGGCCGTTGGCTTTTTCCGGCTTCACGTCCAGATAAGCCATATCCAGAGACTGGTTTTGCGAGGTAAAGGTGAAGTGTTTCACCGGCCAGGCGTAGTCAAAACCTTCCAGCTTCTCGCCGTAGGCGGGGGTATCCGCAGCCATCGCGGGTGAGGCAAGCGCCACCAGCAGCGCCAGGCAGGACAATCGTCGGGTCAACATGCAAGCTCTCCATTAGCAAAGGGGCTAAGGCTGCGCGAAAGGCGGCAGCGAAATAAAACTGTAGAGCATGAGGCAGGGCGGGTGTGTAAAGCGGGGTAAAGCCAGGGCAAGGGTGTGAAAGCGCCGGATGGCGGCGTAACGCCATCCGGCACTGTCGCCGTCAGAGGATCCCGGTTGTCACCGTAAAACGGCGGGTTTCAGCCGGAGCCAGTTCAATAAGGCTGCCGCTACGCCGGGCCGCGAGGAACCCTTCCGGACGACAGGTGGCGGGGAGCACGAAGGCCGCCACCTGCTGGTCGCCGTTGTAGAGGATCCAGCGGGTGGCGTAATTCAGCTCCGCGCTGGCAAAGCGGGTCACGAACGTGACGCCATCCGGGGCGGTCATGCGAAACTCCGGTTGTGCGGTGTAGCGATCGAGCCTGTCGGCAAAAAAGACGATTTCCGGATCGTAATAGTGCGGCTCGTCCAGCGCCTTCAGGGAGGCTTCGCCCTGCTGCAAACGCTGATTGAACGCCAGCCACTGTTCTGTGGGCTTCACGTGTGCCGGAATCGACTCCCGCAGCGCGATCGCCTCATCCGGCACGTTCTGGCTGAAGGTCGCCCCCGCCACGTAGGCATAGTTCATGTGGCACATGTACTGGAGCGGCATCGGCACCGACGCCAGGTTGGTTACTGACATGGCGATATCGAACAGGGCGCTGTCCTTGCGCAGCGTGACGGCGGGCTGCGCCTGGTAGTGATGACCAAATCCCATCACATACTCATAGCGCCCGGTCACCGTCAGGCTGTCGTCGGTCAGCACCAGCCAGGCTTCATCCATGGGCGCACAGGGCATTTCGCCGTGCAGCGGATGGCTGTCCTCCGGCGACGGGCAGCCATTCGCCAGCAGGCCAGAGTGGAAGGCGAAGCAGCCATAGGTTTCGACCACCTCTTTTGCCGCTTTAGGCTGGCTGAACATATTGCGCATCGTCAGGTCGTGGCCGTCGAACTCCGCATCCCAGATCATCTGCCCCAGCCAGGGCAGGATCACCAGATGACCGCGGCGGTTTTGCACCCGCAGCCCCTCCACGCCATTGGCGTAGCGAAACGCCGTTACCGTGAAGTCATCGTTTTGCAGCAGGGTGCGCGGCTGTTCGGTAAAGAGCGCGCGCCACAGGGGAAGTTGCGTCATGGTGATCCTCCTCAGGAAGCGGTGGCTTCGGTCAGCTCGCGGCGCACTTTGCTCTCACGCCAGAAGTAGAAGCCCACATAAACAAAGCACAGCATCGATACCAGGAACGAGGCCTGCAGGGAGTGGAACAGATCGGCCACATAGCCCTGCACCGCTGGCACTACCGCCGCGCCGACAATCGCCATTACGATCACCGCCCCGGCCATTTCAGTATGCTCGTTGTCCACGGTATCCAGGGTCCCAGCGTAGATGGTTGCCCAGCATGGCCCGAAGAGAATGCTCACCAGCACCGCGACATAGACCGCGCTGAAGCTCGGGGCCAGCGCCACGTAAGCCAGGAACAGCGCGCCGATCACCGAGTACATGATCAGCACCTTCGCCGGGTTAAAGCGGGTCATCAGAATGTTGGCGACAAACTTGCCGATGAAGAAGCAGGCAAAGCTGTAGACCATGAAGTTAGAGGCGTCGCGCTCGTTGATATCGCCCAGCTCCAGCGCCAGACGGATGGTGAACGACCACACCGCCACCTGCATGCCCACATAGAGGAACTGCGCCACAATACCGCGACGGAAGCGGGCATTGGTGGCGAGGTAGCGCAGGGTATCCATCGCCGACGGCCGTTTATGCTCCGCGGTTTGCGCCACTTTGCAGGTCGGGAAGCGGGTTAACAGGAACAGCACCATCACCACCACCAGGACCATAATCATGTACCTGTAGGGCTCCAGGGTGTTCTCCAGCATCAAAATCTTAAAGTTGTGGATCTGCTCAGCATTCATGCCCGCCATCTGTTTTTCCAGACTGTCGCCTTCGGAGAAGACCAGATATTTACCCAGCAGGATGCCTGCGGCAGCGCCAATCGGGTAGAAGGTCTGGCTGACGTTCAGGCGCAGCGTAGCGTAGGCTTTCGGGCCGATCATCGAGCTGTAGGTGTTAGCCGCCGTTTCGAGGAAGCTCAGACCGATAGCGATGGCAAAGATCGCCGCCAGGAACATGGTGTAGGTTGCCATGTGCGAGGCGGGGAAAAAGAGCGTGCAGCCCACAATATAAAGCGTTAAGCCGATTAAAATCGCCACTTTATAGCTGGTCTTTTTAATGACCAGCGAGGCAGGAATAGCAATAAGGAAATAGCCGCCATAAAACGCGCTTTGCACCAGCGCTGAAGCAAAATTACTCAGTGCAAAGACGCTTTTAAATTGCGTAATTAAAATATCATTTAAAGCAGCAGCGCATCCCCATAACGGGAATAAGCAGGATAACAAAATAAACTGGAACAGAGGGGTTTTATTCAGATAGCCGTCAGGCATCTGAATGATGTTTTTATCGTTCATAGTGCTACCTTTTATTTCGCAGGGTTTTATTATTCGTTCAATGCCAGGAACTCATTGAATTGTTCAATGCTGGGGTAAGACGACTGAGTACCTTTCCCGGTGACGCTGAACGCGGCAAAGAGAGCGGCTTTTTTCATGGCGGCTTCGACGTTGCCGCTCTGGACGTAATAGTGGGCAAAACAGCCAATAAAGGCATCGCCCGCTCCGCTGGTGTCGACGGCATTCACTTTAAAGGCCGGGACCACGACTTCTTTATCACGGGTGAGCCACAGCGCCCCTTTTTCACCCATGGTGACGATAATATTGTTCAGCCCTTTATCCACCAGCGAGCGGGCAGCCAGGCAAATATTCTCGTAAGTGTTTACCGGCATACCGGTCAGAATTTCCAGCTCGGTTTCATTCGGCACAAAGAAATCACATTTACAGGCGTAGGACATGTCTAATTCACGCAGCGCCGGGGCCGGATTTAATAACACCTGAATACCGTGCTTTTTACCAAACTCAATGGCGTGATAAACCGTCTCAAGCTGCACTTCGAGCTGCAGGACAATAAGCTGACACTTTTTCAGATCGTCTGCCGCGCGGTCGATATCTTCCGGCGAGAGGAATTTATTGGCACCCTTCACAATCAGAATGCTGTTGCTGGAGTTGGCGTTCACAAAGATGGGCGCCACGCCGCTGCTGGTGCACGGCACTTTTTCCACATAGGTGGTATTGATGCCCCAGGATTCCAGGTTACGGATGGTGTTATCGGCAAAGATATCGTCACCGACTTTGGTGAGCATCATCACTTTTGAGTTGAGCTTGGCCGCTGCCACCGCCTGATTCGCCCCTTTGCCGCCACAGCCAATCTTAAAGGCCGGGGCTTCGAGGGTTTCGCCCTCTTTCGGCATCTGATTAATGTAGGTGATGAGATCCACCATGTTGGAGCCGATAACCGCGATATCCATGTTTACTACCTCTCTGAAACAATCACATAACAATGATATTATCGTAACATTATCATGTTATTTCCGTATCATTTGTGACTGCGATCGCGATTAGCAGATCCATTAACGCTGTTTAATGATTAATCAACTCGCGGAGTAGAAAGTGAGATGGAACGACGGGAATTCAAAATTAAACCATTAATTACAATAGATTGAGCGATAAACGCAGTTTGAGAAGTGACTTTTCTTTCCGGCCGGGCGGCAGTATAGTATGACGCAACAAAAATGTTCCTGACGCATCATCAATGTGTTTTAAGGAACATCACACCGTGCGGAGAGGGTGAATGGAGACGAAGCAAAAAGAACGAATCCGGCGTCTGGTTGAGCTGTTAAAGAAAACCGACCGCATTCACCTGAAAGATGCCGCCCGGATGCTGGAAGTCTCCGTCATGACCATCCGACGCGATCTCAGCCCGGACAACCATGATACCGTCCTGCCCCTCACCCTGCTCGGCGGCTATATCGTGATGGTCAATAAACCGGCCACCGCCCCCACAGCACCCGTGGTGCGCAGCCAGACGCATCATCCCGACGACCTGCCTATCGCCATTCTGGCGGCGGGCATGGTGGCGGAAAACGATTTAGTGTTTTTCGATAATGGCCCGGAAATGCCGCTGGTCATCAGCATGATCCCCGACGACATCACCTTTACCGGCATCTGCTATTCCCATCGCGTGTTTATGGCGCTCAATGAGAAACCGAACGCCACCGCGATCCTGTGCGGCGGCACCTACCGGGCAAAAAGCGATGCGTTTTACGACACCAGCAACCCGTCGGTGCTGGACTCCCTCAACCCGCGCAAGGTGTTTATCTCGGCCAGCGGCGTGCATGAGCACTACGGCGTGACCTGGTTTAACCTTGACGACCTGGCCACCAAGCGCAAAGCCATTCAGCACGGTATCCGTAAGATCCTGCTGGCCCGCTACGCCCTGTTTGATGAAGTGGCGCCCGCCAGCATCGGGCCGCTGTCGGCGTTTGACGTGCTGATCAGCGACCGCCCGCTTCCGGCAGACTATCCGGCCCACTGCCGGAACGGTTTTGTGAAGATTATTACCCCGGACGCCGCCGGGGAGTAAGTTACTCGAAGAACACCGCAATTTTGTTAAACATGGTCGGATCGGACTGGTTACGTACCACTTTCACCACGTCTTCCAGCTTGTCGATCTGGGCCATCATCTGCTCCAGACGCTGATCGTCATTCACCAGCAGCCAGATGCGGCTGTGCTCGCTGCCCTGAATGGGCAAACAAAGAATGCCTTCCACGTTGAACGCCCGGCGGGCAAACAGCCCGCAGACGTGGGTCATGACGCCAGGGTGGTTGCGGACGGTGAGTTCCAGAATGACGTTATCATTTTGCTTCTGCATGGCTTATTCCCCCACCATTTCTGTATTGGCCGCACCCGGCGGTACCATCGGATAAACTTTTTGTTGTGGATCGATACGCACGTGGATCAGGGCCGGGCCCGGACGTGAAATCGCCTCCTGCAGCGCGGCCTGTGCATCCGCTTCGGCGTTCAGATCGCAGGTGTAAAGGCCAAACCCGGCGGCAATCTGCATAAAGTTGATCGTGCCCGGATAGGTGGCGGCAAACACCCCCTGCTTGTAGAACAGGCTCTGCTGCTGATGCACCAGGCCCAGCGCCTCGTTGTTCATCAGGATGATTTTCACATCCAGCTGGTTTTCCGCCGCGGTGGCCATCTCCTGAATGTTCATCATCAGGCTGCCGTCGCCGGAGAAGCAGATCACCTTGCGATCCGGGTTCGCCAGCGCCGCACCCACCGCCGCAGGCAGGCCAAAGCCCATGGTGCCCAGACCGCCGGAGGTCAGCCACTGGCGCGGACGGTTCAGCGGATAGGCCTGGGCAGTCCACATCTGATGCTGGCCCACATCGGTGGTGATGATGGCGCTGTCGTCCACGCAGGCGGCTACGGCGTTAATCAGCCCGTAGTGGCTCAGCGGATCGTCTTCGGTCGGGATAGCGCCCGGGAACTCCTGCTGCAGGCCGGTCACCTGCTCACGCCACGCGGTGCGCGGGGTGGCATCAATGTGCGGCAGTAGCTGCGCCAGCACCTCGTTAACATCGCCCTGGATCGCCACGTGCGGTTGCTTGATTTTACCCAGCTCCGCGCGGTCGATATCCACGTGAATGATTTTGGCGTTCGGGCAGAACTGCTCGGTTTTGCCAATCGCCCGGTCATCAAAACGCGCCCCGAGAACGATCAGCAGATCGGCTTCCTGCAGAATAAAGTTGGTGCTGCGCGCGCCGTGCATCCCGAGCATGCCCAGCGACAGCGGGTGCGCTTTTGGCAGCATGCCCAGCGCCATCAGGGTCATGGTGGTCGGCAGATTCGCTTTTTCAGCCAGGCTGCGCACCGCGTCAGGCGCATCAATCACCCCGCCGCCCAGATAGAGCACCGGGCGCTGCGCGGCGTTAATCATGGCTGCGGCTTCGCGCACGCTGTCAGCGCTGAATTCCGGCGATGGCGCGCGGGTGCCCGGCTCAGGCAGCACGTCGATCTCAATTTCAGCGGTCTGCACATCCTTAGGAATGTCTATCCACACCGGACCCGGACGACCGGACTGGGCGATGCGGAATGCATCGCTGATAACCTGCGGTAATTCGCTGATATCACGCACTAAGTAGTTGTGCTTGGTGATGGGGATAGAGATGCCGTAGGTGTCTACTTCCTGAAACGCGTCGGTGCCGATCATCGAGGCGGGCACCTGGCCGGTAATGCAGACTAACGGAATGGAGTCGAGGCGCGCATCGGCGATGGCGGTCACCAGGTTGGTGGCCCCTGGCCCGCTACAGGCCATACAGACCGCCGGTTTGCCCTGCGTACGCGCCATGCCCTGGGCGATAAAGCCTGCGCCCTGCTCGTGTCGCGCCAGCACGTGGCGGATCTGCGTGCTCTGGCTTAAAGCGTCATACAGCGGGAGTACCGTCCCGCCAGGAATACCCGCAACCGTGGTAATGCCCTGACGTTCCAGCAGATGAACGATTAACTGCGCGCCTGTGAAACGCGTCTTGTGTGATGTTGTGCCCGAACTTGCCATGCTCCAGTCCTTCTTATGGGCCGACTTTCCGGGAGGCTTTAAACAAAAACCCCGCCGGTTTGCGCCGGCGGGGTTTGGAATCGTGTGTTGATCCAGTCCCTACGGCGCATTGCCGACGACGACCACCACACGCACGACGACCACTGCGGCTGGGTGCGCAGTTTTTAGTAGGGTCGAAGTCAGCATGGAAGAGGTCATTAGGAACCTGTCTCTGGAATCATTGAGTGGATTTATACAAGCACAGGTTTACAGACGAGACAATGGAATTATTTTCATCTGCCTGAAAATGCGTCAGGGATCACGTTTCAGTACGTTGCTCGCTCATTCCATGCGTCACTATAGATGACATTGCCATCGCAATGCTTCCAGGTGATTTTTTCATAGCGCATCAGAACCGTTTCAAGGTGTGTTCCGGTGTTTGCGCCTGGATACAGATCTGGTGTGATTGAGGTTATTTTTACATTCTCCAGGAGGATATTAAAATACTCGTGTTCTAAACCTGCCTCATTAATCTGGTACATCTTAATCGTGGCTGACTGTAGCGTTTTCCCTGTACTTAACGCCCGAAATAAAATCGGGGTTACACGATCAAATTCCTTCTGAAACATGACGGGCATATGTATGCGCGTGCCCGTCAACTTCCCGGTATTCCCGTCGACTGGGATATTAACATTATGAGTGAACGATTTGAGCTCAATAGCACCTTCACGCCCTGAAACAAAGCAAGAGCCAACCATTTGAGAACCATTTTCATCGGTTAGAAATAAATAAGCCGGGTTTGACATAAAAACTCCTTTTTATAAAATTCAATCATACTTATCAAATCGTCCGAAAATTATCGGATGAACAATGACAAATACTACGATTGCAATGAAGGTTAGTAATACCCAGTGGTTAGGTACCAACCACAGGAACAAAGAGGCGCATGCAAAAATATAAACGGGGAATAAAAAATCTGAAAATAGAATCGAGAGCAGGCTCTTAAACATGTCTCTTGTCCTTTAAATCGTTATAAATTTCATCAAAATTCTTATAGAATCCCATTTTCACCTTCTTAATAATTTCAGAAAGGAAAGGATCAATAAAGTAGTAAAGCATCTCCAGTTGTGCAGCATAGAGGGTCGCGTAATAATTAGGGTCCAATGTTTTCAGGCGACGGGCAGCAAGAGCGCATTTCTGTTCCGTGCCAATAAGTTGAAGAGCCATAACAACGTTAGGTATGCGTCGAGCCAGTCGTTCAACGACGATTTCTGAGAGTAGGCCGGATTCGGAAAGAGATTTTGCCAGTCCCCATGCTATTGCTAAGCGCGTTGCCTTGCTTGTCGATATAATTGTAACAAGCCCGGTTACTTTTGAATCCATTTGACGAACGCGATTTTGTTCATTTTCCTTTTGAGAATCGGTTATAACGCTTGCAAAATAAAGATAGAGCATATGAGCTATTACATCGCGATAGCGATAAAGAGATACAATGGACAGGTACATCCTCTTTTCTTCTGAGAGAAGCTCATCACACACATCGTGATAGCTGGGGATTACGCATGATGAGTACCAACTTACACGCTCAATTCCTGAGTAAATATCAGTGCCAATCCCCTTTAATGCTTTCCATGTTCCTGCAACGCCTTGCTGGCCATAAATAGCCAATTGCCTGTCGCTCTGGAACTTCATCTTTAAATAATCGGATGCTTTCATAACGTATACGCACAATATGTAAGGTTATGGGAACATACATTGAAAAGAAGAGTGACTCAAACAATTGAGATTTATTTTAATATATATTCATGTCAAAAATGATTTGAGCCAATGTTATTTATTACTGTTATACGCGATACAGCATGAATTTATGATAGGTATTAGTAGTTTATTTTGCATCTTATAATCATGTTAAATAAATAATATCTATGTAGAAATTATCAAATGAATAATTAAAGAATAACGCATACCAACCGCATCCATTTCCAATAAGTCTACAGGCATTTTTTTAGGTAGGCCAAAAACAAAAAACCCCGCCGGAGCGAGGTTTTTTTACAGCGTTTGCGGTTGGTGACCGCAGAGCACACTGTGTTACGTCAACGCACGAAGTATACGCGATCGCACAGGAACGCGCAATTTTCGGCACGAATTTTGACGCATTTGAGTATGGATCGCGCTTCAGATTTTGTCCATAAATTACTGTTCATATATACAGTATTTATCTATACTGGGTGTGTTCACAGGGTGTGAGGGGAGCCGCTCGTAGTACACCGGCGCAACGAAGTCCTGGCTGAAACGGGTGGTGCCGTCAGCGCCTCCACTCCCCACCTGAGCACACTGTGTTACGTCAACAAAGGTGCTGGTCACAGGCGGCGGAAAGGTACGCCAGCATCGTGCTCCTTAACCAGAGGAGACGCGTATGAGCGTAGTGGATATGGTTGTACTTATCCTCAAACTCATTGTTGCAGCACTGCAACTGCTTGATGCTGTCCTGAAATACGTTAAGTGATTCAGGTTCAAGCCGCACCGAAGAGGGGCGGGAAACCGCCCCTCTTTAATAACGAAGGAATGCGCTATGTTGCGTTTGTTAATTGAGCCTGTCACGCCGGATGAACCGGGGTATATCGCGCTGAAAACCGAGAGCACCGCGCTCAACTTCAATATGCTGCGCAGGCTCGAAGAGAACTGGGAACGGGGTGAAAATCGCTTTAACGCCCCGGGTGAAAAGCTGCTGGGGGCGTTTCTGAACGGCAAACTGGTGGGAATTTGCGGGCTAAACCGCGATCCGTTCAGCCAGCAGCCGCGGGCTGGTCGTATCCGCCATCTCTATATCAGCGAAAGCTGCCGGGGACTGGGTATCGGCAAACAGCTGCTCGCCGTGGTGATGGCCGATGCCAGCGTCTGGTTCGATTTTCTCAATACCCATGCGCCCCAGACCGCCTGGACTTTCTACCAGCGGGCTGGCTTTACGCTGGTCGTGGATGAGCCGCGCGTGACGCACCGCCTGTTCTGCGCGGTGTAACTGGCTGGCACACCTCAGCCATGAATGTTAAGTTCTGGTGACAATACATCACCAGACACGCCATGACCCTGACCGTTTTCTGCATTCTGCTTTTTGCCGCGCTGCTGCACGCCAGCTGGAACGCCATCGTCAAAGCCGGGACGGACAAACTCTACTCCGCCATCAGTGTGAGCGGCTTCGCAACGCTTATCGCCCTGATCTGCCTCCCTTTCTCTCCCCAGCCCTCAATGGTCAGCTGGCCTTATTTGATCGTCTCCTGTGCACTGCAGGTGGTCTACACGGTGCTGGTGGCGAAGACCTATCAGGTCTCCGATATGAGCCAGACCTACCCGCTGATGCGCGGCACCGCGCCGCTGCTGGTGGCCTTGATTAGCGTGTTTACGCTGGGCGATACGTTATCCGGGCTGGCATGGACCGGCATCGCCGTTATCTGTCTGTCGATTCTGGTGATGGCGATAAACGGCCGAATGCAATCGCGCAAGGGGATCTGGCTGGCGCTGATTAACGCCTGCTTTATCGCCGGGTATACCCTGGTGGACGGCACCGGAGTACGGTTATCGAATACCGCCCTGGGCTACACGTTCTGGACCTTCTTTATGAACGGCTTCTGCCTGCTGTGCTGGGCGATGGTGACGCACCGCCGGGAGGCGTCCGGCTACCTGCGCCTGCACTGGAAAAAGGGGCTGCTCGGCGGCGTGGCCACCATGGGCTCCTACGGGCTGGCGCTCTGGGCGATGACTCAGGCACCGCTGGCGGTAGTGGCGGCCTTGCGTGAAACCTCAATCCTTTTTGGCGCGCTTATCGCTTTTATACTTTTAAAAGAGCGGGTTGCCGCACTGCGCATCGCGGCAGCGGTGGGCACTGCCGCTGGCGCAATGCTGCTGCGCCTGGCCTGATCCGCTGGCAACATTAGTTGCCGTTCTTGTTTACTTATCCTGCCTTTCTGCCCTCCTCCATTCACCACCGCAAGGCTTAACTTGTCATCTCACTGTGGTAGATTCCTCGCGCATTTATGGGAATGCGCAGTCACTTATTCTTTATTTCTCACTTTTGGCAAAAGTATTCAGCGACATGAAAAGGCAGCGGAACGTTAATTTACTCTTGATGTTGATCTTGCTGGTGGCCGTCGGTCAGATGGCGCAAACCATCTATATCCCGGCCATTGCGGACATGGCGAAGGAACTCCAGGTGCGTGAAGGGGCGGTCCAGAGCGTGATGGGCGCCTATCTGCTGACCTATGGCGTGTCGCAGCTCTTTTACGGCCCGCTCTCGGATCGCGTCGGCCGCCGTCCGGTGATCCTGGTCGGGATGACCATTTTTATGGTAGCTACGGTCATCGCCATGACCACCCACAGCCTGAGCGTGCTGATTGCCGCCAGCGCGCTGCAGGGCGTTGGCACCGGCGTCGGCGGCGTGATGGCGCGCACCCTGCCGCGCGATCTCTATGAAGGCAGCCAGCTGCGTCATGCCAACAGCCTGCTGAACATGGGCATTCTGGTCAGCCCGCTGCTGGCCCCGCTGATTGGCGGCCTGCTGGATACCGCCTGGTCCTGGCGCGCCTGCTATGGTTTTCTGCTGGTGCTGTGCGTCATCGTCACCTTCAGCATGGCGCGCTGGATGCCGGAAACCCGGCCCGCCGAAGCGCCGCGCACAAAGCTTCTCACCAGCTACAAAATCCTCTTCGGCAACGGGGCGTTTAACTGCTACGTGCTGATGCTGGTGGGGGGCCTGGCGGGTATCGCGGTATTCGAAGCCAGTTCGGGCGTGCTGCTGGGTGCCGGGCTCGGTCTCAGCAGTATGGTGGTGAGCATTCTGTTTATCCTGCCGATCCCGGCGGCGTTTTTCGGCGCCTGGTTTGCCGGTCGCGCCAACAAAAGGTTCTCCACCCTGATGTGGCAGTCGGTGCTGAGCTGCCTGCTGGCGGGGCTGATGATGTGGATCCCGGGGCTGTTCGGGGTAATGAACGTCTGGACCCTGCTGATCCCGGCCGCGCTGTTCTTCTTTGGCGCGGGGATGCTGTTCCCGCTGGCGACCAGCGGCGCAATGGAGCCGTTCCCGTACCTCGCGGGTACCGCCGGGGCGCTGGTGGGGGGTTTGCAGAATATCGGCTCCGGCGCGCTGGCCTGGCTCTCGGCGATGATGCCGCAAAACGGCCAGGCGAGCCTCGGGCTGCTAATGTTGCTTATGGGCCTGCTGATTGTGCTCTGCTGGCTGCCGCTGGCCTCCCGCGCCTCGCACCACGAGCAGGCGGTGTGATCAGCCAGCTTTTTCCTTGAGCCAGTGGATAAAGGCATCAATCTTTGGCCACTGGCGCCCGGGGAGCGTGGAGACGTAATAGTGCTGGTGGCATTTCAGCGTCTTCTCGCCAAAGGGCGCAATCAGTTCCCCGCGCTCAAGATGCTTTTGCACCAGCCGCTTGCGTCCCATCGCCACCCCGACATGATTTATCGCCGCGCTGACTGCCAAATCGGAACGATCGAAACCCATCCCCGATGATGGCGGCAAATTCACCGCATAATGACGCGCCCAGCTACACCACTCGTCCGTACCGGAATCGTTGCTCCATGCCTGTCGGTCATGCAGCAGAGTGCAGTGACGTAGATTATCCAGGCTGGCGAGCAGCTGATGCTCCCGGGCATATTCCGGTGAGCAGACCGGCAGGATTTCCTCGTCCATCAAAAAGTGATGGGAGAGCTGGTTTGGCGGCATATCGTCGAAATAAATCGCCAGATCGACCCCGGTTCGCTGCATATTGACGTAATCATTGCCGGTCAACAGCGTGAGAGAGATCGACGGATAGCGGCGGGTGAAGTCTCCCAGCATGGGCACCAGCCAGCACTGGGCGAGTGACGGACGTGAGTAGACGGTCAGGCTGCCGGACAGGGCCTGGTTCCTGATGTCGAGGATCTCCTGATTCAGCGTATCCAGCGACGATTTCAGGGTCCAGTAAATGCGTTTTCCCTCCTGGGTCAGCTCCACTTTGCAGTGCAAGCGAATAAACAACGCAATCCCCAACTCCTCTTCCAGCAGGTTGATTCGGTGGCTTACCGCGCTCGGGCTTAGGGAAAGCTCTTCCGCCGCCAGCGCGAACGACTCATGGCGTGCCGCCACCTCAAAGGTATGCATCTTCGACAGCTGCCAGCCGTTCAGTAAGCGATTCTTCGCCTCTCTCCCCTCGTTCATCACGCCGCCCTCCTTCCTCTCTTTATCGCGCACAGAATAGCGGTTCAGGGTGAAAAAATGTGACCCAGCGACGATAAAAATACATTTTTTATCGCAGTGTTATTCTTTTGATTCAATCTGGCTCATGTGAACCGCCATTAATATCGTTTGTCATCCCGGTGCCATTGGCTGCACGATCCTGCTTTCATTTTCTGGCGCGAAGAGATCTCGTATGGAAAACGCAAACATCACCACCTTAATCGCACAGTATCCTCTGGTTGAGGATCTGATCGCCCTGAAAGAGACCACCTGGCTTAACCCGAAAGCCACTACCCTGGCCGAAGGGCTGCCGCATGTCGGCCTGACCCAGGCCGATGTGGATGATGCCCATGCGCGCCTGGCGCGCTTTGCGCCGTATCTGGCGAAGGCGTTCCCGGAAACGGCGGCCACTCAGGGGATTATCGAGTCTGAACTGGTGGCTATCCCGGCAATGCATAAACGGCTGGAGGCGGAGTTCGATATCCTCCTTCCCGGCACGCTGCTGCTGAAAAAAGACAGCCATCTGCCGATCTCCGGCTCCATCAAAGCTCGCGGTGGGATTTATGAAGTGCTGACCCACGCGGAGAAACTGGCCCTGGCCGCCGGGTTGCTCAGCGTCGACGACGATTACAGCATTCTGCTGGAGCCGCGCTTTAAAGACTTCTTCAGCCAGTACAGTATTGCCGTAGGCTCGACCGGGAACCTGGGGATGTCCATCGGCATTATGAGCGCCCGCATCGGCTTCAAGGTGACGGTGCATATGTCCGCCGACGCCCGGGAATGGAAAAAGGCCAAACTGCGCAGCCACGGCGTGACGGTGGTTGAGTATGAAGAGGATTACGGCGTGGCGGTGGAGCAAGGACGCAAAGCGGCAGAGAGCGATGCCAACTGCTTCTTCATCGACGATGAAAACTCCCGCACCCTGTTTTTAGGCTATGCCGTGGCAGGCGCACGACTGAAAGCGCAGTTTGCAGCGCAGGGCCGCGTGGTGGATGCGGATCATCCCCTGTTTGTGTACCTGCCGTGCGGCGTGGGCGGCGGCCCTGGAGGGGTGGCGTTTGGGCTGAAGCTGGCCTTTGGCGACCACGTCCACTGCTTCTTTGCCGAACCGACCCACTCGCCGTGCATGCTGCTGGGGGTGTATACCGGGCTGCATGACCAGATTGCGGTGCAGGATCTCGGCATTGATAACGTGACGGCAGCGGATGGCCTGGCGGTTGGCCGTGCGTCCGGTTTTGTCGGCCGCGCCATGGAGCGCCTGCTCGACGGGTTCTACACCCTCTCGGATCGGAGCATGTACGACATGCTGGGCTGGCTGGCGCAGGAGGAGAATATCCGTCTTGAACCGTCCGCGCTGGCGGGCATGGCCGGGCCGGTACGCCTCTCCGCATCCGGACACTATGCGCTGGATAACGCCACCCACCTCGTATGGGCGACCGGCGGCGGCATGGTGCCGGAAGAGGAGATGGCGACGTATCTGGCGAAGGGGCGGTAACTTACTGGCTCTGGCGTAACAGGGCCATGAGTTCCATGGGCGAGCGGTGATGGCTAAGCAGATCGCGCATCACCCGCATATGCGGGGCTGAGTGGCGGAAAAATGCCTGATACCCCGCACAGAGCGCGCTTTTGCCTTCTTCAGCCGTTGAGCCGTCGCCGCAGCACAGATACCGCACCGGGCAGGCCCGGCATTCGTCAGGCGGGGAGAAATCATCCGGCTGTGGTGGCTGGCCTCGCCATATTCCCAGCGTCGAATCAAAGGGTTGCACAAAGACGCGGCCAATATCTTCCCGCACCCAGACATCAAACACGCCTGTGAGAAAATCGCCCCACTGCCGATCGGTGATCGATTCCGGGTTATCGCCCGCCTGTAACGGAATAAAATGCAGGTACGGCGTGCCCAGATCGCGCAGATAGCGGTACATCTGCTCCGGCTGATGACAGTTATGGCGGTTAATAACCGTGACGAGCACTCTGGCCTGACATCCGATCATGCAATATCCCTGATAAAGATAATGAGATGGTGAACATGACTGGCAGCAAACAGTAATGCGAGGGATAACACTGCGAGGGAGATCATAAATTTAATACGTACGGGTCGGGATGCTGAAAAATCGTACAGCGAGACGTCCATCTTTGCGCGGCTGCGGGTGTAATGCCAGAGCAGTAGCGCCACCGTCGCCAGTACGCCCAGCGCCACCCAGAACAGCGGGCCCGCCTGCTGCCAGTTATGCCTGACCGCCAGCACCATCAGCGCACCGTAGCCCAGCAACGTGCGCAGCCAGGCCAGCGAAGTGCGTTCCGGCTGTAGCCCCGGATCGGCCAGACGGCGGGCTTTACGGCTATCCGCCATACAGCACCAGGCCCATCGCAACCCCCGCGACCACCATCAGGATCAGGCTGATAATCAGCAGGCTGCGGGTATAGGGCAGATCTTCCTTCAGGCGCATCGCCTTTTCGTTACGCAGCCAGCGCAGGTAGCCGTAAATTGCCAGCCCACCGGAAAAGAGACACAGCAGCAGCGCCAGCAGCTGGCGGATCACAGGCGTTGCGAAATCGGGGGCCAGTTGGTCAAGACCCACGCCGGCCGCCAGGAAACCCAGCGCGGTGCGGATCCACGCCAGGAAGGTACGCTCGTTTGCCAGCGAGAAGCGATAATCCGGCGCTTCGCCGAGGCGGGAAATTTTCATGACTACTCCTGTCTGGCTAACATCGTACAAAACTCCGGCAATGTTAACGCATCCAGGCGCGTAATGCCTGCCCTAACCCATCCCCCAGAACAGCACTGCCAGCAGTTGCGGGGTGATAATGCGCATAAACATCACCAGCGGATAGACCGTGGCGTAGGAGAGCGCCGCCGCGCCGCTGGTGGCATGCAGGTTGTTGGCGAAGGCCAGCGCCGGGGGATCGGTCATCGAACCGGCCAGCATGCCGCACAGGGTCAGGTAGTTCATCTTCGCGAGCAGCCGCGCCAGAAGCCCCATGGTGATCAGCGGGACAGCGGTAATGAGGATGCCGTAGCCAATCCAGCTCACGCCGTCGCCGCGAGCCAGCGTCTCGACAAAATCGCCGCCCGATTTGAGCCCCACCACCGCCAGAAACAGCACGATCCCCAGTTCACGCAGGGCGAGGTTGGCGCTCGGGGGCATAAACCAGTAGAGCTTACCCACGCAGCCGATACGTCCGAGGATCAGCGCCATAATCAGCGGTCCGCCAGCCAGCCCCAGCTTGAGCGCCACCGGAAATCCGGGCACGTACAGCGGGATGGAGCCGAGCAGGACGCCGAGCCCGATGCCGATAAACACCGGCAGCATCTGCACCTGCTGCAGTTTTTGTTGCGCGTTGCCCACCATATTGGCGACGGCGTCGATGGAGGCCGGGCGTCCGACGAGGTTGAGGATGTCACCAAACTGCAGGCTGGCATCCGGGCTTGCCACCAGCTCGATCCCGGCGCGGTTCAGGCGGGAGATCACCACGTCATAACGCTCTTTTACCTGCAGTTCGCGGATTTTCTTGCCTAAAACCTTCTCATTGGTGACCACTACGCGCTCGACGCGCATATCGGTGCCGCGGGTGGAAAGCGAGGTATCGACCTCCTGACCAATCACCAGCTGTGCATTGTGCAGGTCTGCCGGCTGCCCGACCAGGTGCAGCAGGTCCCCCGTCTGGATCACCGTGCCGGGCAGGGGCACCATCAGCGTCTCATCCCGCTTCAGCCGCGAGCAGATAATGTTGGCGCTGTTGAGGATCGGCACATCCTGGATCGGCATGTTGTTCAGATTGGGGTTTTCAACGCGGATGTTGATGGTCTTAATCAGCGCCTGTCCCTGGGTGAGAGTTGATTCGTGTTCCCGGGCTTCCTGCTCGACGTCCACGCGAAAGAAGATGCGCATCAGCCACATGGTGAGCAGGATGCCGCAGATGCCGAACGGGTAGGCCATGGCGTAGCTCATGCCCATCTGATCCACGATGTCGGGCGCGATGCCCAGATCGCGCAGGATTTGCTGCCCGGCACCCAGCGCGGGCGTGTTGGTGACCGCCCCGGAGAAGATGCCAAGCACCACCGGGAGCGGGATGGCGAAGAGTTTGTGCAGCAGGGCGGTGACCAGTCCGCCCATCACTACAATGCCCATCGCAAAAAGGTTCAGGCGCAGGCCGGAGACGCGAAGCGAGGCGAAAAAGCCGGGCCCGACCTGAATGCCGATGGTGTAAACGAAGAGGATCAGGCCAAATTCCTGAATGAAGTGCAGCATTTCCGCGCTGAGCGTGATGCCCAACTGGTCGGCAAAGTGGCCGACAAAAATTCCGCCAAACAGCACGCCGCCAATGCCAAAGCCGACGCCCCGGATTTTGACATTGCCTATCCACAACCCGACCACCGCAACCAACGCCAGAATACTGACAGTTAACGCTATATCACTCATGACGGCATCCCTGTGAATAACATTATTATTAGCAGGGATTCTCGCAGAGCACAGGCGGGTTGTATGGGCGATGGCGCACAAAAAAGCCCGAGGTAAAAGCAAAACGGCCACCCGAAGGTGGCCGTTTTTGGTGTTTGCGCCCTCTCCCTGTGGGAGAGGGTTGGGGTGAGGGCATCAGGCCGCACAAACCCAAATTAACTGTTCAACGCCGGGCGTTCGCTGATGGCGATCCGCTGCGGAGCAACCTCATCCGGCACGTTACGGGTGATATCGATATGCAGCAGCCCGTTGGTGAAGGTGGCGCCCGTCACCTCCATATGTTCAGCAAGGGTAAAGCTCAGGCTGAACGGCTGGGTCACCAGCCCCTGATGCAGCCATTTGGTTTCGGTTTCCGGTTTTTCCGGAGTGCCTTTCACCGTCAGGCGCGTGCCTTCCAGCTGAATATCGAGGTTCTGCTGGCTGAAGCCGGCCACCGCGAGCGTAATGCGATAGTGGTTATCGTCGCTCTTTTCAATGTTATACGGCGGGAAGGTCTGGCTTTCGGTGGTGCTTTGCAGCGCGGAGGCCAGTTTGTCAAAACCGATCCACTGACGCAGCAGCGGGGATAAATCGTAATTACGCATACTAAATCTCCTTCTGAGAAGCGAGTTCCGTACAATTTATTTTTGTACGCAGTTGTTCCTGCAAATCCGAATGGATTCACATATGCTCCCGATATCGGCAAGCATTCCTGTTTGGGCCGCAGCGGCGACCCGGATAATTAATTAATTTCGATACGGCGCGGTTTTTTCGCTTCCGGAATCACACGTTCCAGATCGATATACAGCAGGCCGTTAACCAGGTTCGCGCCGTGAACGTGAATGTTCTCAGCTAACTGGAACTTACGTTCAAAGTTACGTTCCGCGATGCCCTGATACAGGTAGGTACGTTCTTTCTGCTCGCCCGCATGCGCGCCTTTCACCACCAGCAGGTTGTCCTGGGCGGTGATCTCCAGTTCGCTTTCCGCGAAACCGGCCACGGCAATCGCAATGCGGTAGTGGTTTTCATCAACCAGCTCAACATTGTATGGAGGGTAGCCATTGCTCTGGCTTTGGTTGTTTTCTAAATGACTGAACAGACGGTCGAAACCAATGGCTGAACGATAAAGCGGAGAAAGATCAAAGTTACGCATACAGTTAAAACTCCTGAAATCAGCAAGAATTGTCGCCTTCCACCGTGGACAGGCTGGGGTATCACAAACGCCCCTAAGGCACGCTTGTTCATCGATACACTTTTAAAATGGGTCCGCTTGCGGCCTTTTCAAGCGTGCCGATGCGAGATTTTTTTGCACTTTGCGGGTACTGGAATAGACTGAGTCCACAGCACGTAAGGTTAAATTGCGATAGGTGCCACAGAGCGGTACTTTTCAACTATTCATTTTAAGAATGGCCCGTTATAAACCGGGTTGCAGGTCTTACTGCCATTAATGATGACTGACTAATGATGAAAAATGTTCTGATAAAGCTGACGACGTTCAGTACGGTGGTTTTACTTTGCGGGTGTTCGAGCGTGATGTCTCACACCGGCGGTAAAGAAGGAACCTATCCCGGGACGCGAGCCAGCGCGAACATGCTGGCCGATGACGACACCAACTGGGGCACCAAATCCCTGGTAGTGCTGGATATGCCGTTTACGGCGGTTGTTGATACCCTGCTGCTGCCGTGGGACTTCTTCCGTACCGATAGTTCCGTTCGTTCCCGCGTGGAGCAGAGCGAGCAGGAGACGCTGGCGACCAACGCCGTGATCCCGCCCGCCGGAATGCCCGCGCGCTGATTAGCGTCCGGTCTCTGTTACCCACAGTTGCCGGAAACCGTCTGTCTCTTCCATCCAGGCAATGGTGTGCCCGTCCGGGGAGTAAACCACCGCATCGCCCGACGGCGGATTGCCGTGATCGGACGTCAAAAACGTCACCGCGCCGGACGCCGCATCACAGGTCGCAATGCGATCTTCCAGCACAAACCCCAGCGAATGACCCGCCGGATGCCAGTTAAAGGCCGACTGGATATCACTTGCGTTATGGGTGAGCTGACGGGGCTCTCCCCCTTCTGGCGCAATCAGCCACAGCTGCACCACGCCGTTATCATCCCGCATCAGAAACGCGATTTGCGTCGCCTGCGTATTGCTGCGCACCCAGTGGCGCGGCACGTTCACCAGCCCCGGATAGCGGCTGTCGTGGGTAAAGGTTAACCGGCGCTGCATCACCCCGGCAGGGGGAGCGGGCATACGATCCGCTGTACCCTGAAGCGGTAAATCCCCCGCCTGTTTCCAGCCCTGTTCGTCTTTTGGCAGATCGACGATAAACAGCTCTGGCACTTTGTCGCCGCTGGCGGAAAGGGTATCGCCGATAAAGGCCAGACGGCTGTTACCCACCCAGCCCTCCTCATAGGCGCGGTTTATCTCATCGCTGCCCGGCTGCGGCGCAGGCGTGGTACAGCTGATCAGCACGCTCCAGTGCGTTCCGGCATATTCTCGCGGATGGTGGCCCGCAGGCGTCACCGGACCAAAAGGCGCGGCCACCCCCACGTTGCGTAAATCGAGCTTAGGATCGCGCTCATGCAGCACATGGTCGTTATAGGTAAAGCTGACGAACTGCCCGTCCGGGCTGTACACATGGACATGGCTGCCGCCGCGCAGCGCGCCGGGGGTAAAGGGCGCGGTGATATCCATCGCATCGAGATTGCTCACCTGCCCGTGCGCTGCAATCACCCCCTGGCGGTGGTGAAAATCGTACTGCCAGTGGGCATCAGGGTGCTGGGGGCCGTGGATGAAAACATACTTATTGTCCGTTGGATGGACGGTGACAACCCCCACATGGGCACCGTTGCTGGCGCGATAGATCACCTCGACCTCGCCCGTGTCGACATTAACCCGCTCAATGGTTTCGCCGGTAAAGGACGCCCCGGAAGGACGGACGTCAAAGGCCAGCCACTGGCTGTCTGCACTCCAGGTGCGGGTGTTGGTAAGCTGATGGTTGCGGGGTGCGAAAGTGATTTGTTTCATGAGGAT
This sequence comes from Enterobacter sp. MF024, assembly GCF_005843915.1. NCBI lineage: Bacteria > Pseudomonadati > Pseudomonadota > Gammaproteobacteria > Enterobacterales > Enterobacteriaceae > Enterobacter > Enterobacter sp. MF024. Next base: position 27,819 of record NZ_VCBB01000019.1, read on the forward strand.
ACCCTGATGCGCGGATGTCGCATCAGGGTATAGCATTGCCGGGGATTAGCCTACCCGTTTCACGTCGCCCACCAGCAGGATGTAGGAGAGCGCGCCGATCAGGGCTACCGCAGAGATATAGACCAGCGCCGGACCGAAACCGTAGTCCTGCGCCAGGTAGCCAATCACCAGCGGAACGGTGATCCCGCCCAAGCCGCCAACGAAGTTAAACACGCCACCGGTCAGGCCGATCAGACGCATCGGCGCCAGGGACGACACCAGCGACCAGGTAATAGAGGCAAAGCCATTACCAAAGAAGGCGACCGCCATCAGGGTCATAATCCACACCGGATCGTTGGTGTAGTTTGCGCCCATGATGCAGGTGGAGATCAGCAGCCCGCAGATGATCGGCGTTTTACGCGCCACGCCGAGGGAGTAACCTTTTTTCACCAGCTTGTCCGCCAGCCAGCCGGAGAGCAGCACGCCAAAGAAGGCCGCCAGGAACGGCACGGTGGTCATGAAGCCCGCCTTCAGCGCGGTGATGCCTTTCTCCTGGGTCAGATAGTTCGGGAACCAGGTAAGGAAGAACCACAGCGTGGAGGTCACGGCGAACTGGCCCAGGTACACGCTCACCAGCTTACGGTGGAACACCAGCTTCCAGTCAGCTTTGGTCAGCGGCTGACGCGCCTCTTTTTTCACCGGCGCATCGCCATCCACCAGGCCGCCGCCGTCGCGGATGTAATCCAGCTCGGCTTTGCTGATGCTTTTGGTCAGACGGGGCGGCTGATAGACCTTAATCCAGATAAACGACCAGATGATGCCGATCCCACCGGTGACGATAAACACCCAGTGCCAGCTCAGCAGCTCCTGGATCCAGATCAGCAGCGGGGTCAGGAACGCGAGGCCCACAAACTGGCCGGAGGTATAGAACCCGACGGCAGAGGCGCGCTCATGTTCCGGGAACCAGCTGGTCACCATGCGGTTATTGGTCGGGAACGCCGGTGCCTCAAAAATCCCGGTGATGGCGCGCAGGCCAATCAGCGACATTAAGCCGGTAGCAAAACCCTGGAACAGGGTCGCCACGGACCAGCCGAAAATGGCGATAAAGTAGGTCAGGCGCGAGCCGACACGGTCGAGGAACCAGCCGCCCGGGATCTGGCACAGCGTATAGAGCCAGGCAAACGCCGAAAAGACGTAGCCCATCTCCGCTTTGGTAATACCGAACTCTTCCTGAATATGGGCCGATGCCACGGCGAGGTTGGCGCGGTCGACATAGCAGATGACCACGGTAATAAAGATCATAATCAGCGTCAGGTAACGGCGACGCCCGGTTTTGGTAGCTGTAACTGGAATATCCATCGCAATCTGTCTCCAGATTTTGGGCATAGCGAAGCCGCTCACCATGCCCTGTAATTTACAGAGGGTGTGTTTGATTTTTTTTAATTAAAAACGTAACCGGAATGCGCTAAATAATTCGTGTCGGGGGAAGGCGGTAAGTTTTCGCATCCCCGGGAGCATACAAAAGTATGTGACCGGGGTAAGAAAACGCAGCCAACGCACCACCGGCGCGAAGTATGACGCGCATTACCACTCGGCTACGGAGCCGTCTTCATGACGCCATAAAGGATTACGCCAGTCCGGCGCATTTTTACTCAGCTCAATGACTTTGGCTTCGTCGATGTCCACGCCAAGGCCCGGCTTCGTTAACGGTCTAAAGAAACCGCCTTCCATGTTGAAATCTTCTTTGTTCTTCACAAAGTCGAGCAGCTCCGCGCCCTTGTTGTAGTGAATGCCCATGCTCTGCTCCTGGAACACCGCGTTGCGCGAGACAAAGTCCACGTGCAGACAGGCTGCCAGCGCAATCGGGCCCAGCGGGCAGTGCGGCGCCAGCGCCACGTCATAGGCTTCTGCCATCCCGGCAATTTTGTAGCATTCGGTGATGCCGCCCGCGTGGGAGAGATCCGGCTGCAGGATGGCAATCCCGCCTGCTTCCAGCACGCGTTTGAACTCGAAGCGCGAGAACATACGTTCACCCGCTGCGATAGGAATATGGGTCTGTTCCGCCAGTTTCGGGTAGTACTCTGCCTGCTCGGCCAGCACTGGCTCCTCGATAAACAGCGGACGATACTGCTCCAGCTCTTTGATCAGCACTTTCGCCATCGGCGCGCTGACGCGACCGTGGAAATCGAGTCCAAACTCAATCTCATTGCCGAAGGCTTCGCGGATTTGCGCTACGGTATTCACCGCCCGATCCACCGCCCGCGAATTGTCGATAACGCCCATCTCTTCGCAGCCGTTGAGCTTGAAGGTGTCGAAACCGATGCCGCGCAGCTTGTTGATACCGTCGATCACCTCTGCCGGACGGTCACCGCCCACCCAGCTGTAGGCTTTAATCTTGTCGCGTACCAGGCCACCCATCAGCTGCCAGACCGGGGCATTCAGCACTTTGCCTTTGATATCCCACAGCGCCTGGTCGATACCGGCGATGGCGCTCATCAGGATCGGGCCGCCGCGGTAGAAGCCCGCACGGTACATCACCTGCCACAGGTCGTTAATGCGCGCCGGATCCTGACCAATCAGGTATTCGCCCAGCTCATGCACCGCCGCTTCCACGGTGCGCGCGCGGCCCTCAATCACCGGCTCGCCCCAGCCAACCACCCCTTCGTCGGTTTCGATTTTCAGGAACATCCAACGCGGCGGTAAACGGTAGGTGGTGAGTTTGGTTATTTTCATTGCATTGCCTCTCGATACGCTTTTACAAATGCTGCCGCCTGCTGCGCGGTACGTTCAACGGACTGCCCGGCGCGATAGAGATCGCTGCCGAGGCCCGCACCCACACAGCCAGCTTTCATCCACTGGGCCAGGTTTTCTGGCGTGACGCCGCCCACGGCAAAGACCGGTACGCTGGCGGGTAACACCGCTTTCAGCGCTTTGATGTAATCCGGGCCAAAGGCCGACGACGGGAAAATTTTCAGCGACTGCGCGCCCGCATCGAGGGCAGTAAAGGCCTCTGTCGCCGTGGCGCATCCCGGGCAGACGGTCATGCCGTAGCCCACCGCGCGGCGGATCACCTCAGGGTTGATGTTAGGCGTGACGATAAGCCTGCAGCCCATCTTCGCCAGGCGGTCCACCTGCTCCGGTTTCAGCACCGTGCCCGCGCCGATCAGCGCTCTGTCGCCATACGCGTCCACAACCGCCGGAATGCTTTTTTCCCACTCCGGGGAGTTGAGCGGGATTTCCACCGCGTCGAATCCGGCGTCAATCACCGCGCCAACGTGGGCTAAGGCCTCGTCAGGGGTGATGCCGCGCAGGATCGCGATAAGGGGGAGATTAGTTTGCCACTGCATGAGCGATGCTCCTTATACCAGCCTGAAATGCCGTGTCGCCCTCCACCGCTTTCACGTCCCGGCCGATGGCATGGAACGCCTGGCGGTAGCGTGCGGTCAGCGATGAACCCGCGACGAGGGTGATGGCCTGCTGCCCGGCGAACTGCTCGCTCAGGGTGGCGACTTCTGCGCCAATCAGCAGGCCCGATAAAAATTCGCTCACCTGCTCGCGGGGAAGGTTTCCCAGCACGTGCGAGGCGCGAACCTCAAAAAGCTGCGGCAAAACGGCAGGGGAAGCGATCCCGCGCTCAAGCCCGGCGGCAAATGCCTCCGGTGAGGCTGACTGCTCCGGCAGACCGGCACCCACCAGCGAGTGCTTAAGCAGCAAATGGTGCAGTTCGCCGGTCATCACGGTGCGAAAATCAACGATCTGCTCGGTATCGGCCTGCACCCATTTGCAGTGTGTACCGGGCATGACGTAGACAGAAGAAGGAGAAAGCGTGCGCGCGCCGAGCAGTTGGGTCTCTTCGCCGCGCATCACGTTATGGTTATCGTCGCGAGAGACACACAGCCCTGGAACGATCCAGATATTGTCGCCAACGGACGTTAACTGTTCGCCAATGGCAGAGAAATGGGCAGGAACCGGCAGATAAGAGGCTATCTTCCAGCCCACGTTGCTGCCAACCATCCCCGCCATCACCACCGGCATGGCGCTGTCGCGCCAGTTTTGCGTCACTTCTGCTAACACCGCTTCAGGAGATCTGCCGTTCAGGCGCGTGACGCCTGCTTCTGATTGCCTGCTCTCCAGGCATTGATCGCCCTGATACAGCCAGGCGCGCAGATTGGTCGATCCCCAGTCAATTGCGATGTAGCGAGATGTCATGTGATTTCCTTCAACCTTCGTGTCGAGCTGGCGATCATGGTGAGCGCCGCCTGCTCTGCCGCATCGCTGTCCTGATGGCGTATCGCATCGAACAGCGCTTTATGTTCCTGGAGCGTCTTCGGCATGTTGGCCTCATCACCCATCCAGGTTCGTTCAAATACTGCTCGCTGTAGCGAGCTGATCGCCACGCTCAGCTGCTGTAACACCGGGTTATGCACCGACTGCAGCACCGCTTCGTGGTAACGGATATCCGCCTCGTTAAAGGCATCCCGGTCCTGGTTGTTGGCGATCATGTCGTTCAGGGCCGACTCAATCTGCGCCAGGTCGCCTGAGGTGGCGCGTTCTGCCGCCCAGCGGGCTATCGCGGGCTCTACCAGGTTTCGTACCTCACTCATCGCCCCGATGAGTCGCGGGTCATAGTCGTTTTCCAGCACCCACTGCAGGACGTCGGTATCGAGGTAGTTCCACTGGTTACGCGGGGCGACAAAGGCACCGCGATAACGCTTCATTTCAATCAGCCGCTTCGCCATCAGCGAGCGGAACACTTCCCGGATGATGTTGCGCGAGGTTTCAAACTCTTCGCACAGCTCGGCCTCTGCGGGCAGCGGTGACCCGGGAACGTACTTGCCACCCACAATTTGGGTGCCCAGCGTGATGACGATGCGATCGGTTTTATTGAGAGTCATGGAGAGTCCTTGTGCTCTGTAGGTCCACCACTACTTTACCGCGACCGCTGAATTTCGCCTCAATTTTGCAGTACAAACGTGATGCCATTCGTCATTGCCGTGGTTGTAATGTAGTACAATCACATTGTGTTGTACTACAATCTGGATCACAAAAAGAACAATCAGTGAAAGGAATGTTAAAGAAAGGTTCCTGCGGGGATAAAAAAACCCGCAACGGGTGCGGGTTATGGGACGCGCATTTTGCGGGGTCTTAATTCAGAACAAACTTCTCAATGGCATACGCCACGCCGTCCTCGAGGTTAGATTTGGTAACGAAGTTAGCCACCTCTTTCACCGACGGGATTGCGTTTTCCATCGCCACACCTAAGCCAGCATATTCCAGCATCGCAATGTCGTTTTCCTGATCGCCCAGGGTCATGATCTCTTCCGGCTTGATCCCCAGCGTTTCGGCCAGCGACTTCACGCCGGTGCCTTTATTGACGCGTTTATCGAGGATTTCGAGGAAGTACGGCGCACTTTTCAGCACGGTGTACTTCTCTTTGACTTCTTCCGGGATACGGGCGATAGCTTTGTCGAGGATCTCTGGCTCATCAATCATCATCACTTTCAGGAACTGGGTGGCCGGGTCCATCTTCTCTGCTTCGCAGAACACCAGCGGGATGGTGGCAACGAAGGATTCATGCACCGTGTAGTAGCTGATGTCGCGGTTAGCGGTGTAGAGCGTGTTGCGATCAAGCGCGTGGAAGTGTGAGCCCACCTCGCGGGAGAGTTGTTCCAGATAGCGGTAATCGTCATAGCTCAGCGCCGTTTGCGCCACGGTGCTACCGTCGGCCGCTTTCTGCACCAGCGCGCCGTTGTAGGTAATGCAGTAATCACCCGGTTCATTCATGTGCAGCTCTTTCAGGTAGTTATGAACACCTGCGTACGGACGACCGGTGCACAGCACCACGTTCACGCCCTTGGCACGGGCTGCGGCAATCGCGCTTTTAACGGCGGGAGAGATGGTGTGGTCCGGCAGCAGCAGGGTGCCGTCCATATCGATTGCAATGAGTTTGATAGCCATGGGATCCCCGGTTGGAATGAGTCTTTCCTCATGCTAACGCGATTCCGCTCAAAAAACAGTAAAGAAAAGGGGGATGGGGTTCAGAGGAGGATTCCTCTTTTGCGCAGCATTATTCCCTTCACCCCGGCCCTCTCCCCATAGGGGCGAGAGAGCAAAGACCGCACCGGGCAGTCCCCTCTCCCCTATGGGGAGAGGGTTAGGGTGAGGGGAACAAACGACTTAGATGTCGATATTCGCCGCTTTCAGGGCGTTCTCTTCAATGAAGGCACGACGTGGTTCAACCGCATCGCCCATCAGGGTGGTGAACAGCTGATCCGCAGCAATGGCGTCTTTCACGGTCACGCGCAGCATGCGGCGGCTTTCCGGATCCATGGTGGTTTCCCACAGCTGATCCGGGTTCATTTCGCCCAGACCTTTATAACGCTGAATGGAGAGGCCACGACGGGACTCTTTCACCAGCCACTCCAGCGCCTGCTCGAAGCTGGCAACCGGCTGACGGCGTTCGCCACGCTCGATGAAGGCATCGTCTTCGATCAGGCCGCGCAGCTTCTCGCCGAGCGTACAGATACGACGGTACTCCGCACCGGTCACAAACTCGTGATCCAGCGGGTAGTCGGTATCCACACCGTGGGTACGCACGCGGATCACCGGCTCGAACTGCTGCAGCTCGGTGTTCTCGTTGATATCGAACTTCCACTGGCTGCCGTGCTGCTCGTTCTCGTTCAGATCGGTCACCAGGGTGTTCACCCAACGGGTCACGGCCTGCTCGTTACCGAGGTCGGCTTCGGACAGCGTCGGCTGATAGACCAGCGCTTTCAGCAGCGTGCGCGGGAAGCGACGCTCCATGCGGCCAATCATCTTCTGGGTCGCGTTGTACTCAGACACCAGACGCTCCAGCGGTTCACCCGCCAGCGCCGGGGCGCTTGAGTTGGCGTGCAGGGTCGCGCCATCGAGGGCGATAGCGATCTGGTACTGATCCATCGCTTCGTCGTCTTTGATGTACTGCTCCTGCTTGCCTTTCTTCACTTTGTACAGCGGCGGCTGGGCGATGTAGACGTGGCCACGCTCAACGATTTCCGGCATCTGACGGTAGAAGAAGGTCAACAGCAGCGTACGGATGTGCGAACCGTCGACGTCCGCATCGGTCATGATGATGATGCTGTGATAGCGCAGCTTGTCCGGGTTGTACTCGTCACGGCCAATGCCGCAGCCCAGAGCGGTGATCAGCGTCGCCACTTCCTGCGAAGAGAGCATCTTGTCGAAGCGCGCTTTCTCAACGTTGAGGATTTTACCCTTCAGCGGCAGGATCGCCTGGTTCTTACGGTTACGGCCCTGCTTCGCAGAACCGCCCGCGGAGTCCCCTTCCACGAGGTACAGTTCGGACAGCGCCGGGTCGCGTTCCTGACAGTCCGCCAGTTTGCCCGGCAGGCCTGCTAAGTCCAGCGCGCCTTTACGACGGGTCATTTCACGGGCTTTACGCGCCGCTTCACGGGCACGCGCCGCATCGATAATTTTGCCAACGACAATTTTAGCGTCGGACGGGTTTTCCAGCAGGTATTCGCTCAGCAGTTCGTTCATCTGCTGCTCAACCGCCGATTTCACCTCAGAGGAGACCAGCTTGTCTTTGGTCTGAGAGGAGAACTTCGGATCCGGCACTTTTACCGAGACCACAGCGATCAGGCCTTCTCGGGCGTCGTCACCGGTGGCGCTGACTTTCGCTTTTTTGCTGTAGCCTTCTTTGTCCATGTAGGCGTTCAGGGTACGGGTCATCGCCGTACGGAAGCCCACCAGGTGCGTACCGCCGTCGCGCTGCGGGATGTTATTGGTGAAGCAGTAGATGTTTTCCTGGAAACCGTCGTTCCACTGCAGCGCCACTTCCACGCCGATACCGTCTTTCTCGGTGGAGAAATAGAAGATGTTCGGGTGAATGGGCGTTTTGTTCTTGTTCAGGTACTCAACGAACGCCTTGATACCACCTTCGTAATGGAAGTGGTCTTCTTTGCCGTCGCGCTTGTCGCGCAGGCGGATAGAGACGCCGGAGTTCAGGAATGACAGCTCGCGCAGACGCTTGGCCAGAATGTCATATTCAAACTCGGTGACGTTGGTGAAGGTTTCGAGGCTTGGCCAGAAACGGACCTGAGTCCCGGTCACGTCAGTTTCACCGGTAACCGCCAGCGGAGCCTGAGGTACGCCGTGGACGTAGGTTTGCTGATGCACTTTGCCTTCGCGGCGGATCAGAAGCTCGAGCTTCTGCGACAGGGCGTTAACCACAGAGACGCCCACGCCGTGCAGGCCGCCGGACACTTTATAGGAGTTATCATCGAACTTACCGCCTGCGTGCAGGACGGTCATGATCACTTCCGCCGCAGAGACGCCCTCTTCCGGGTGAATACCGGTCGGGATGCCACGGCCATCATCGGTAACGGAGACGGAGTTGTCGGCGTGGATGGTCACCACGATATCTTTACAGTGACCCGCGAGCGCTTCGTCGATAGCGTTATCTACCACCTCAAATACCATGTGGTGCAGACCGGTGCCGTCATCCGTGTCGCCGATATACATACCCGGGCGCTTACGCACCGCATCCAGCCCTTTCAGGACTTTGATACTGGAGGAGTCATAAGAATTCGACATCAACGTTTCTCGCTCATTTATTCTTGGGTTAATCCGTTATTTTACCCTTTTCCACGTTAAACATCTTCGAATTTTCGTCCGACATGTCCATTACGTGTTCAGCGCTAATCGCGCTGACGAAAACCTGCGACTGTGTGGCTTTTAAGCGGCTGGCAAGCAGTCCGCGCCGCGCGTCGTCAAGTTCCGAGGCAAAATCATCAATCAGATACAGACAGCGTCGCCCGCTTTCACGGGTTAAGTACTCGCCCTGCGCCAGGCGCAGCGCGCACATCAGGAGCTTGAGCTGCCCGCGTGATAAGGTGTCCTCTACCGGCGCACCGTCGGCACGAATGCGGAAATCCGCCTTGTGCGGGCCGTGCGCGGTGTAGGTCAGCATGCGATCGCGCTCGAAGCTTCGCTCCAGCACCTCGGCATAATCCGTCTCTTTCTCCCAGCCGCGCTGGAAGGAGAAGCTCAGGGAGAACTCGGGTAAAAACTGCTGGCAGGTATCCGCCATGTCTTCCGCGATCCCGGCGCTGTACTCCGCACGCCAGCGGCTGATCTGCTCCGCCAGCGGGATAAGTTCTTTGTCCCACGCCCGCAGTTGGGCATAGCGGGTCACCTGGCGCAGCGCGGCATTGCGCTGTTTCAGCAGCCGCTTGAGGTTGCTCCAGGCGGTGAAGAAACCCGCTTCGTTATGGAAGCATCCCCAGTCGAGGAAAGCTCTTCTGTATTTGGGGCCGCCGTTGAGTAAAGTAAACCCCTCGGGGGTGATTAGCTGCATCGGCATCAGCAGCGCCAGCTCGGCCACTTTGTGGCCGTCGGTGCCGTCGATGCGCACCTTGCTGTCGCCATGCTTGTCTTTGGTCAGCCCGATGGCCGTCTCGTGCTCTTCGCCGCGTAAACGACCATGAAGCACAAACGCTTCCTGCTCGTGGCGAATAACGCGACCAATCTGCAAACTGCGAAACGCCCGGCCATGGCCGAGCGTATAGATGGCTTCCAGCACGCTGGTTTTGCCGCTGCCGTTGGCGCCAACCAGAAAATTAAAGCCGGGGGATAAAGCAAGATCCGCGCTTTCGATATTGCGAAAGTCGCGGATCAACAGGCGGGTGAGCGACATTACAGTCTCATTGGCATGACAACATAAGCCGCGCTTTGGCTGGCCGCATCTTCAATTTGTACGCTCGACACGGAGTCGGTCAGCAGAATACGCACATTTTCGCACTTCAGCGCGTTCAGCACATCCAGCACGTAACTGACGTTAAAGCCGATTTCCATTTCGGTGCCCGCCGCATAGGTGACATCCAGGATCTCTTCGGCCTCTTCCTGCTCCGGGTTGTTCGCCGTGATTTTCAGCTGGTTTTCGCTCACGTACAGACGCACGCCGCGGAACTTCTCGTTGGAGAGGATCGCCGCACGGGCAAACGCCTGCTTGAGGATATCGCAGCCCGCTTCCAGCGTTTTGTCCGGGTTCTTCGGCAATACGCGGCGATAATCCGGGAAGCGACCGTCCACCAGTTTAGAGGTAAAGATGAAATCACCGACGTGGGCGCGGATGTTGTTGCTGCCAATCTGCACGCGCAGCGGGGTTTCGCCGCCGTCGAGCATACGCATCAGCTCAATCACGCCTTTACGCGGTACGATCACCGAATGGTTCGGCAGCGTCACGCCAACCGGCATGGAGCAGACCGCCAGGCGGTGGCCGTCGGTGGCCACGGTACGCAGCTCTTCCCCTTCGGTTTCGAACAGCATGCCGTTTAAGTAGTAACGAACGTCCTGATGCGCCATGGAGAATTGAGTGGCTTCGATCAGGCGTTTCATGGTGGCCTGCGGCAGGGTGAATTCGACTTCACTCTGCCAGTCGTCCAGGTTCGGGAAATCAGCAGCAGGCAGCGTGGAGAGCGAGAAACGGCTGCGGCCGGAGCGCACCAGCATGCGGTCGCCTTCCAGCTGCACGGCAATTTCTGCCCCTTCAGGCAGGCCACGGCAGATATCAAAGAACTTACGCGCCGGAACGGTGGTTGCGCCCGCTTCGTGAGGCTGGGAAAGCGTCACGCGTGCGACCATCTCCATCTCGAGGTCGGTGCCGGTCAGCGACAGCGTGCCGTCTGCGACCTGCAGCAGCAGGTTACCGAGGATAGGCAGCGTCGGGCGGCCGCCTAAGGGGCCACTCACCTGTTGCAGCGGTTTTAATAAGTGTTCACGTTCAACGGTAAATTTCATAGCATCACGATGATAATGTTCTGATTAAATTGGAGAAGTCTTCTTTTATGTCGTGGCTTTCTTCACGCAGCTGCTCAATCTTACGGCAGGCGTGCAGCACGGTGGTGTGGTCACGGCCACCAAACGCATCGCCGATCTCCGGCAGACTGTGGTTGGTTAATTCCTTTGCCAGCGCCATCGCCATCTGACGCGGTCTCGCTACCGAGCGGGAACGGCGTTTCGACAGCAAATCTGCCACTTTAATTTTGTAGTACTCCGCCACCGTCTTCTGAATATTGTCGATGGTGACCAATTTTTCCTGCAGCGCCAGCAGATCGCGCAGCGCTTCACGTACGAAATCGATGGTGATCGCCCGTCCGGTGAAGTTGGCGTTAGCAATGACGCGGTTCAGCGCGCCTTCCAGCTCACGAACGTTGGAACGCAGACGCTTGGCGATAAAGAACGCTACCTCGCCCGGCAGGCGAATGTCGTTCTCGTCCGCTTTTTTCATCAGGATCGCCACGCGGGTTTCCAGCTCCGGCGGCTCGATCGCCACGGTCAGACCCCAGCCGAAGCGGGATTTGAGACGATCTTCAACGCCGTTGATCTCTTTAGGATAGCGATCCGAGGTCAAAATGATCTGCTGATTGCCTTCCAGCAGCGCATTGAAGGTGTGGAAAAACTCTTCCTGGGATCGTTCCTTATTAGCAAAGAACTGAATGTCATCGATCAGCAGCGCATCAACGGAACGGTAGTAGCGTTTAAACTCTTCGATCGCGTTGTTTTGCAGGGCTTTTACCATGTCCTGAACGAAGCGCTCGGAGTGCATATACACCACTTTGGCATTGGGCTTGCGCGCCATGATGCCGTTACCCACCGCGTGCAGCAGGTGCGTTTTACCCAGACCGGTACCGCCATAAAGGAACAGCGGGTTATAGGCGCCGCCCGGGTTATCCGCTACCTGACGGGCGGCCGCGCGGGCCAGCTGGTTCGATTTACCTTCGACGAAGTTATCAAAGGTGTGTTTGACGTTAACGTTAGAGCGGTAGGTCGGCTCTGCCGGTGCCGGGACGTTATCCCAGCCAGCCCGCGGCGCAGGCGCGACGCGCGGCATATGAACCTGCGCGGTTTGCGCGGGTGCAGCGGCGACGTTAACGGTCTCTTTGAGGGTTTGGGTGACCGGCTTAGTGCCCACTTCAAAACGCAGCTGTGGGGCATCGGCACCGCAAAATTCGTTTAGCAGTCCATTGATGTTATTGAGGTATTTGTCCCTGACCCAATCGAGCACAAAACGGTTTGGCGCATACAAAGCCAGCGTGTTATCGCTCAGTTCCGCCTGCAACGGGCGGATCCACATACTGAATTCTGTGGCTGGTAACTCATCCTGCAATCGGGCAAGACACTGCTGCCAAAGCGAAAGTGACACGGCGGACTCCACTCGAACATAAAAAGAAAGCTATTGAATAGTCGTGATTGTAGACACACGTCGAAAGAACCCGGCGTTAAGGGGGACGTGCGAACCGCTATCTGCGGTTTTTTTACCTGCTCTGGATCCTGGGATCGCGATCAGGACCGCGGATCATAGCCTAAACTGCGCCAGAGATCTTCTGTTTCTCACAGTTTCTTCCCGATTTATCCACAGGAGGATCCGAAACCGGGTAAGTGTAAACGATCCTGGCGAAGCGACCCCGCGATTTAGGCCGCATATTGGAAAAATTAATGAGTAACGACAATTTTTTGCTTAAATGATCTAACGAAGATCCTGGACGATCCTTGCGATTTGCCCTGGAGCCCGTATAATTCCCCACCCGGCGCGTGGGACTCGATTTCCTGCGTCTGACGCAGCTCAATTTGCACGCTAAAAACGTGCGGAAAGACGCGGGAAATAAGGAAAGAGAATTGACTCCGGAGTGTACAATTATTACAATCCGGCCTCTTTAATCACCCATGGCTTCGGCGTCCATCGTTCGTTATTCGTTCGGACTCCATAAAAAGTCATTGAATTTATTCAAGTTTAGGTAGAAATCGCCATGAAACGCACTTTTCAACCGTCTGTACTGAAGCGCAACCGTTCTCACGGCTTCCGTGCTCGTATGGCTACTAAAAATGGTCGTCAGGTTCTGGCACGTCGTCGTGCTAAAGGCCGTTCACGTCTGACCGTTTCCAAGTAATTAAGCTAACCCCTGAGTGGTTAAGCTAGCATTTCCCAGGGAGTTACGTTTGTTAACTCCCACTCATTTCACTTTCGTCTTCCAGCAGCCACAACGGGCTGGCACGCCGCAAATCACCATCCTCGGCCGCCAAAATTCGCTGGGGCATCCCCGTATCGGTCTCACTGTCGCCAAGAAAAACGTTAAGCGTGCGCATGAACGCAACCGGATTAAACGTCTGACGCGTGAAAGCTTCCGTTTACGTCAACATGAACTGCCTTCAATGGATTTCGTGGTGGTGGCTAAAAAAGGGGTTGCCGACCTCGATAACCGTGCTCTCTCGGAAGCGTTGGAAAAATTATGGCGCCGCCACTGTCGCCTGGCTCACGGGTCCTGATCGGCCTTATTCGGGTCTATCAACGCCTGATTAGTCCGCTACTCGGGCCACACTGCCGTTTCAGACCGACCTGTTCGCAATACGGAATTGAGGCATTGCGCAGGTTTGGAGTGATAAAAGGCAGTTGGTTGACGGTGAAACGCGTATTAAAATGCCACCCTTTACACCCAGGTGGAGACGATCCCGTCCCTCCAGGACCTTTTGATACCAGAGAACACTAACGATGGATTCGCAACGCAATCTTCTTATCATCGCTTTGTTGTTCGTGTCTTTCATGATCTTCCAGGCTTGGGAGCAGGACAAAAATCCTCAACCTCAGCAGCAGGTCACGCAGACAACGACCACCGCAGCGGGTAGCGCCGCCGACCAGGGCGTACCGGCCAGTGGCCAGGGTAAACTGATTACGGTTAAGACCGATGTGCTTGAGCTGACTATCAACACCCGTGGTGGTGATGTTGAGCAGGCGCAGCTGGTGACTTACCCGAAAGAGCTCGGTTCTAACGAGCCGTTCCAGTTACTGGAAACCACGCCGCAGTTTATCTACCAGGCACAGAGCGGCCTGACCGGTCGTGATGGCCCGGATAACCCGGCTAACGGCGCTCGTCCGCTGTATAACGTCGATAAAGATGCGTTTGTGCTGGCCGATGGCCAGAACGAAATCGCGATCCCGATGACTTACACTGATGCGGCCGGCAACACCTTCACCAAAACCTTCACCCTGAAACGCGGTGAATATGCGGTGAACGTGGGCTATAGCGTGCAGAACACCGGTGCGAAACCGCTGGAGCTCTCCACCTTCGGTCAGCTGAAGCAGTCCATCAATCTGCCGTCTCACCGTGACACCGGAAGCAGCAACTTCGCGCTGCACACCTTCCGTGGCGCGGCGTACTCCACGCCAGATACCAAGTACGAGAAATACAAATTCGACACCATCGCCGATAACGAAAACCTGAACGTCAGCTCGAAAGGCGGTTGGGTGGCGATGCTGCAACAGTATTTCGCGACCGCATGGGTACCGAATAACGCGGGTTCCAATAATTTCTACACTGCGAACCTCGGTAACGGTATTGCCGCGATCGGCTATAAGTCTGAGCCGGTTCTGGTTCAGCCGGGTCAAACCGGTAGCCTGGCCAGCACCCTGTGGGTTGGTCCGGAAATCCAGGACAAAATGGCTGCCGTGGCACCGCACCTGGATCTGACCGTAGACTACGGTTGGTTGTGGTTCATCTCTCAGCCGCTGTTCAAACTGCTGAAGTGGATCCACAGCTTCCTGGGTAACTGGGGCTTCTCCATCATCGTTATCACCTTTATCGTTCGTGGCATCATGTACCCGCTGACCAAAGCGCAGTACACCTCCATGGCGAAGATGCGTATGCTGCAGCCGAAGATTGCGGCGATGCGTGAGCGTCTGGGCGATGACAAACAGCGTCAGAGCCAGGAGATGATGGCCCTGTATAAAGCCGAGAAAGTGAACCCACTGGGTGGCTGCTTCCCGCTGCTGATCCAGATGCCAATCTTCCTTGCGCTGTACTACATGCTGATGGGCTCCGTTGAGCTGCGCCATGCGCCGTTCGCTCTGTGGATCCATGACCTGTCCGCACAGGACCCGTACTACATCCTGCCGATCCTGATGGGCGTGACGATGTTCTTCATCCAGAAGATGTCGCCAACCACCGTGACCGACCCGATGCAGCAGAAGATCATGACCTTTATGCCGGTCATCTTTACCGTGTTCTTCCTGTGGTTCCCGTCAGGTCTGGTGCTGTACTATATCGTCAGCAACCTGGTGACCATCCTTCAGCAGCAGCTGATCTACCGTGGTCTGGAAAAACGTGGCCTGCATAGCCGCGAGAAGAAAAATTCCTGATCCTCAGTAGGCCGGGTAAGCGAAGCGCCACCCGGCATAAAGAACAGTGATGACAGGGCGGTCTATTGACCGCCTTTTTTATTGCATTAAGAAGAGACAAACCATGAGCCATAACGACACTATCGTCGCTCAGGCAACCCCACCGGGACGCGGTGGTGTGGGCATTCTGCGTATCTCCGGCCTGAAGGCGCGCGAGGTGGCAGAAGCGGTGCTGGGCAAACTGCCAAAGCCACGTTACGCCGACTATTTGCCTTTCAAGGATAACGACGGTACGGCGCTGGATCAGGGTATCGCGCTGTGGTTCCCGGGCCCGAACTCCTTCACCGGTGAAGACGTGCTCGAACTGCAGGGCCACGGCGGGCCGGTGATCCTCGACCTGCTGCTGAAACGCATTCTGACCCTGCCGGGCGTGCGCATCGCCAAACCGGGCGAGTTCTCCGAGCGGGCGTTTCTTAACGACAAGCTGGATCTGGCCCAGGCTGAAGCGATTGCCGATCTGATCGACGCCAGCTCCGAGCAGGCCGCGCGCTCCGCGCTGAACTCGCTGCAGGGGGCGTTCTCCGCTCGCGTAAACCATCTTGTGGAAGCACTCACTCACCTGCGGATCTACGTGGAAGCGGCCATTGATTTCCCGGATGAGGAGATCGACTTCCTCTCCGACGGCAAAATCGAAGCCCAGCTTAACGACGTGATGGCCGATCTCGACGCGGTACGCGCCGAGGCGCGTCAGGGCAGCCTGCTGCGTGAAGGGATGAAGGTGGTGATTGCCGGACGTCCGAACGCCGGGAAATCGAGCCTGCTGAATGCCCTGGCGGGGCGTGAAGCGGCGATTGTGACCGACATAGCCGGTACTACCCGCGACGTGCTGCGGGAACATATTCATATCGACGGTATGCCGCTGCATATCATCGATACCGCGGGCCTGCGCGATGCCAGCGACGAAGTGGAGCGTATCGGTATCGAGCGCGCCTGGCAGGAGATCGAGCAGGCCGACCGGGTGCTGTTTATGGTGGACGGTACCACCACCGCCGCTGTCGACCCGGCAGAGATCTGGCCGGACTTTATCGCCCGCCTGCCGGCAAAACTGCCGATCACCGTGGTGCGTAACAAAGCGGACGTGACCGGTGAAACGCTGGGCCTCAGCGATGTGAACGGTCACTCACTCATTCGCCTGTCGGCGCGTACCGGCGAGGGCGTGGATGAGCTGCGCAACCACCTGAAGCAGAGCATGGGCTTCGATACCAGCATGGAGGGCGGCTTCCTCGCCCGTCGTCGCCATCTGCAGGCGCTGGAAGAGGCGGCACAGCATCTGGATCAGGGCAAAGCCCAGCTGCTCGGCGCCTGGGCCGGAGAACTGCTGGCGGAAGAGCTGCGTCTGGCCCAGCAGGCGTTAAGCGAGATCACCGGGGAGTTTACCTCGGATGATTTGCTGGGGCGGATCTTCTCCAGCTTCTGTATCGGAAAATAAGTCCGTTTCAGCCCTCTGTTAAAAAGCCGCATAACGTTCATGTTATTGCGGCTTTTTTCTTTTCTGTATTAGCTGAATAAATACCAAATATATCAGCTATATTCTCTGTGATTACAATCACAATTAATATCTCTGCAGATAGACAAATATTCTCATTCGAATAGTGTAGTAGCGTGTCTAATGAGGATAAATCAATGACGATTATCTTAAATACATACATCACCTCTAAGTGGTTCAATATTGACAATAAAATTGTCAATCACCATCCGTAATCTCCCTTCGCCTCATTTTCTCTATGCAACCTGAATAGACTAACACTCTATTTATCCGGTATGCCTGAAATCATTGCGCTTGTAAA
The DNA here is from genome assembly GCF_005843915.1 of Enterobacter sp. MF024. NCBI lineage: Bacteria > Pseudomonadati > Pseudomonadota > Gammaproteobacteria > Enterobacterales > Enterobacteriaceae > Enterobacter > Enterobacter sp. MF024. The sequence continues at coordinate 44,814 of NZ_VCBB01000019.1, forward strand.
ACCGCAATAGCGCCTCTGCACGTCTGTGTTGGTGAGAATTATTCTCCCGACTGCGTGGCGTTATATCCGGCTCAGGCTTGCCGCTATTTATGGTTATTTAAAATAACCACCAGCACCGCTGCGATAAAAACAGGAATTATATAATGGAAAACTTCAAACATTTACCAGAGCCATTTCGCATCAGAGTTATTGAGCCGGTTAAACGTACCACAAGGGAGCATCGCGAAAACGCTATTATTAAATCAGGCATGAACCCGTTCCTGCTGGATAGCGAAGACGTGTTTATTGATTTACTGACCGACAGCGGCACCGGTGCGGTCACCCAAAATATGCAGGCCGCCATGCTGCGCGGTGACGAAGCCTATAGCGGCAGCCGCAGCTACTATGCGCTGTCCAACGCCGTGAATGAGATTTTCGGCTATCAATATACTATCCCAACCCATCAGGGACGCGGCGCTGAGCAGATTTATATTCCTGTCTTAATCAAAAAACGCGAGCAGGAAAAGGGTTTAGACCGCTCGAAGATGGTCGCCTTCTCAAACTACTTCTTTGATACCACCCAGGGCCACAGCCAGATAAACGGCTGCACCGTGCGCAACGTCTATATCAAGGAAGCCTTTGATACCGGCGTCCGTTACGATTTTAAAGGTAACTTTGACCTGCAGGGTCTGGAAAACGGCATCGAGGAAGTGGGTGCGAGCAATGTGCCTTATATTGTCGCGACCATCACCAGCAACTCCGCCGGCGGGCAGCCGGTGTCGCTGGCGAACCTGAAGGCGATGTATGCGATTGCCAGAAAATACGATATTCCGGTGGTCATGGATTCCGCGCGCTTCGCTGAAAACGCGTACTTCATTCAAAAACGTGAAGCGGAGTATAAAGACTGGACCATCGCCGAGATTACCCGCGAAACCTACAAGTATGCGGATATGCTCGCCATGTCGGCGAAAAAAGATGCCATGGTGCCGATGGGTGGACTGCTGTGCATCAAGAATGACGACTACTTCGACGTCTATACCGAATGCAGAACCTTGTGCGTCGTTCAGGAAGGCTTCCCAACCTACGGCGGCCTTGAAGGGGGCGCCATGGAGCGTCTGGCTGTCGGCCTGCATGACGGCATGGGCCAGGACTGGCTGGCATACCGCATTAATCAGGTGCAATACCTGGTCGACGGTCTGGAAGCCATCGGCGTGGTTTGCCAGCAGGCGGGCGGCCATGCTGCCTTTGTGGATGCGGGCAAGCTGTTGCCGCATATTCCGGCAGAGCAGTTCCCGGCGCAGGCGCTGGCCTGTGAGCTCTATAAAGTCGCAGGTATTCGCGCAGTTGAAATCGGTTCGTTCCTGTTAGGCCGCGATCCGAAAACCGGCAAACAGTTACCCTGCCCGGCAGAGTTGCTGCGTTTAACCATTCCGCGCGCAACCTACACGCAATCCCATATGGATTTCATCGTCGAAGCCTTTAAGCACGTTAAAGAAAATGCGATGAATATTAAGGGATTAACCTTTACCTACGAACCGAAAGTATTGCGCCACTTCACTGCAAAACTCAAAGAAGTTTAACGTCTCTCCCCGGGTGGCTAAATAACGTTAGCCACCCGCAAAAAACGATTAACAACGTCAAGCTTGCCACATTGATGGGGGCACCATGGAACAGACTTTAGAGTTAGAGACTAAACACTCCTCGGTGTGGGGTGTCATGGTTATAGCAGGTACGGTTATTGGCGGGGGGATGTTTGCTTTACCCGTGGATTTGGCAGGGGCGTGGTTTTTTTGGGGCGCGTTTATTTTAATTATTGCCTGGTTTTCGATGCTTCACTCCGGGCTGTTATTACTGGAAGCAAATTTAAATTATCCTGTCGGCTCAAGTTTTAATACGGTCACCAAAGATCTGATTGGTAACAAGTGGAATATAGTCAGCGGTTTAACGGTTGCATTTGTTCTTTATATCCTGACGTATGCCTATATTTCCGCCAACGGCGCAATAATCAGCGAAACCATCGCCATGAATCAGGGGACGCACGTCAATCCCCGCATTGTGGGTGTCAGTACAGCGCTCTTCGTCGCTGCCGTATTGTGGTTTAGCTCATTAGCCGCCAGTAGAATTACCTCGCTGTTTTTAGGCATTAAGATCATCGCCTTTATCGTTGTATTTGGCTCCTTTTTCTTCCAGGTTGACTACTCGATATTAAGAGATATCAACGTCACCTCAGCCAGCAACAACTCCTACTTCCCCTATATCTTTATGGCCCTGCCCGTCTGTCTGGCGTCCTTTGGTTTTCATGGCAACATTCCCAGTCTCATCATCTGCTATGGCAAGCGGAAAGATAAGCTGATCAAAAGCCTGGTGTTCGGCTCGCTGCTGGCGCTGTTTATCTACCTGTTCTGGCTGTACTGCACGATGGGGAATATTACCCGCGACAGCTTCAACGAGATCATCTCGTCAGGGGGCAACGTCGATTCACTGGTGAAATCCTTCCTCGGTACCCGGCAGCACGGGGTTATCGAATTTTGCTTACTGGTTTTCTCCAATTTAGCGGTGGCCAGCTCCTTCTTTGGCGTCACATTGGGGTTATTCGACTATCTTGCCGACCTCTTTAAGCTCGACAATTCCCCGTCAGGTCGTCTGAAAACAGTCATGCTGACCTTCCTGCCCCCTACGATTCTGTACCTGATCTTCCCGAACGGGTTTATCTACGGTATTGGCGGCGCAGGGTTGTGTGCGACCATCTGGGCGGTGATTATCCCAGCGGTTCTGGCGTTGAAAGCGCGAAAGAAGTTCCCGAATAAGATGTTTACCGTCTGGGGCGGGATGATGATCCCCTCGCTGGTGATCCTGTTCGGGGTCGCGGTCATTGTTTGCTGGTTCGGCAATGTCTTTAATTTCCTGCCGCGCTTTGGTTGAGCCCGCCCCTTTTCTGAGGTGATTTCCTGCGAGGAAATCACCTTTGTCCAAATGGCAACTCGCTAATAACGCTCTCTCCCCCTATTCTTCTTGCCTGCATTTATGGGGGTTTTATGGCTCGTTTTCTGTTTTGTAGTTTTGCGCTGGTGCTGCTTTATCCATCAGGCATCGATATGTATCTGGTGGGGCTGCCGCACATCGCCCGGGATCTGGGCGCCAGCGAAGCGCAGCTGCATATCGCGTTTTCAGCCTACCTTGCGGGGATGGCGTCATCGATGGTGTTTGCCGGGAAGATTGCCGACAAAGCCGGGCGACAGCCCATCGCCATTACCGGTGCCGTGATTTTCGCCCTCGCCTCGGTGCTCTGTTCAATGGCGCAGGAGAGCACCCTGTTCCTGTCCGGGCGCTTTATCCAGGGCATCGGCGCGGGCGGTTGCTACGTGGTGGCCTTTGCGATTTTGCGCGATACCTTAAGCACCCAGCGCCGCGCCAAAGTGCTCTCCATGATGAACGGCATCACCTGCATTATCCCGGTGCTGGCGCCGGTGGTGGGCTACCTGATCATGCTGCAATTTCCGTGGCAGAGCCTGTTCTGGACGATGGCGGCAATGGGGATGCTGGTCTTTATCCTGTCGATCGCGGTGCTGAAAGAGACCCATCCCGGGGCACAAAACCGGGGCCATGCCGCGTCGGTGCCGCCGGAAGAGAAGCTGCTCAACCGCTTCTTCATCAGCCGGTTGCTGATCACCACCCTGAGCGTGGCGGTGATCCTGACCTATGTAAACGTTTCCCCGGTGTTATTAATGGAAATCATGGGTTTTGATCGCGGGGAATATTCCACGGTGATGGCGTTAACCGCCCTGGTCAGCATGGCCGTATCCTTCTCGACGCCGTTTGCGCTGAATATCTTCAGCCAGCGCACGCTGATGCTCACCTCTCAGGTGCTGTTCCTGGCGGCAGGCATGCTTCTGGCGACCGCCAGCTCATCAGCCCTGATGCTGGCAGGTATCACCCTGATTTGCGCCGGGTTCTCGGTGGGCTTTGGCGTGGCGATGAGCCAGGCGTTAGGCCCGTTTGCGCTGCGCGCGGGCGTGGCCAGTTCGGTGCTGGGCATCACTCAGGTCTGCGGCTCGTCGCTGTGGATTTGGCTGGCAGCAATAATTGGGCTGAATGCATTGAATATGCTGATCGGGGTTCTGATTGGCTGTAGCATGCTCTGCATCATCCTACTTATGGTCATCCGGCCCGCAGCGCAACATGAAGAAGCCCCTCAGCAATCTCGATCTTAACCTGTTGTTGTGCCTGCAGCTTTTGCTGCAGGAGCGCAGCGTCACCAAAGCCGCGAAACGGATGAACGTCACGCCGTCCGCGGTGAGTAAATCGCTGGCGAAGCTGCGCGACTGGTTCGACGATCCGCTGTTTGTGAAGACCCCGCTGGGGCTGCTGCCGACTCCGCTGACGGTGAGTCTGGAGCAGGATCTGGCCGACTGGATGCAGATTGGCAATCAGATCCTCGATAAATTCCACCATGACTCCCCCGGCGGCCTGACCTTTGAACTGGCGGCGGAAACGCCGCTAATGCTGATCCGCTTTAACGCCCTGCTGGAGCAGGTTAATCAGCGTTATCCCCAGGCGACCGTGAAGATGCGCCACTGGGATTACGATTCGCTGGACGCTATTACCCGCGGAGAGGTCGACCTCGGTTTTACCGGCCGTGAAACGCACCCCCGCTCCCGCGAATTGCTGAAGCTGATGCCGTGGTTTCTTGATTACGAAATTCTGTTCAGCGACCGTCCGTGCGTCTATCTGCGCGAGGATCACCCGGTTCTCCAGGAAGAGTGGAACCTGGAGACATTCCTGCGCTACCCGCATATCAGCATTTTCTGGGAGCGTAGCGACACCTGGGCGCTGGATGAGGTGCTGAGAGAGATGGGGCGGACGCGAAATATCGCCATGAGCTTGCCCGGATTCGAGCAGTCGATGTTTATGGCGGCGCAGCCGGGTCATAACTACATTGCGACGGCACCGCACTACTGCCATCACTATAACCAACTCCACCAGCGTAAGCTGGTTACCCTGCCGATCCCCATTGATGAAGCGCAGGCGCAAAAGCTCACCGTGCCTTTTACCCTGATCTGGCATAAGCGTAACAGCCACAACCCCAAAACCCTCTGGCTGAGAGAAACCATTAAGGCGCTGTATGGTTCGCCGTTGCGCTAAATGTCTGGTTTTTGGCTAAGAAAATGTAAAGTTCCGCCGCAAAACTTCCATTACCCCCATTTAGCCATTAAAACAGTAAGCAAGTTAAGCGATAATCATGTAACCGTTTAACCTGACGACTAACCATTATCATGGAGTGAAAAATGGCTACGCATTTTGCAAGAGGGACGCTGACCGAGGGATGGGTGGTTTCGACCAGGCTCTCGCCATCCTGCCACAACGAAGCGCGAAAGCTTCCTGAACATCGTCGAATACGTTTTTTGGCCTCCCGGGCGCTGCTCGCGGAGCTGATGTTTATGCTGTACGGCACCAGCGAGCTGCCGGAAGTGATTACCGAACCAGAGGGTCGCCCGGTGTTTGCCGATCCAGAGCTTCCCCGTTTTTCCATTGCCTATGCCGGCAATATCGTGGGCCTGGTGCTGACCACCGAGGGCGACTGCGGTCTGGATATGGAGCTGCAGCGAACCATTCGCAGCCTGGATGGTACCCACGCGCATGACACCTACCCGCTGTCCAGCAACGAGAACTTATGGGTGCGTAATCAGAACGACCCCAATGAAGCCAGAGCGCAGCTGATTACCCTGCGCCAGTGCATCCGTAAGCTGTCAGGCGAGGCCAACGACTGCGCCAGCCTGCTGCAACTGTTACCGGGCTCCGGTCGTCTGCGGGCCTCCAGAGCCGCGCAGGTCGAAGCCTTAAGCGACGCCGAAGACGTGCTGATCTGGTCGATTGCCGTCACCCCGGCCATTGAAAGACTAAAAATCTGGGAGTTCGACGGCCGCCTTGGATGGCAAAGCCTGCCGGACGTTCCCGCCCGCGCCAACGAACCGGCGGCTCGCCTGATGCGGCTGACCAGTCTACCGGCGGAAAAAGCGATTATCCTCACCTGACCCTTCAGCAGGGCCATCATGATGAAGAAGGAGTAGTGATGTCTGATACGTTGAATGTTGTTACGTTACTGGGAAGCCTGCGCAAGGGTTCATTTAACGGGATGGTTGCCCGCACCCTGCCGAAGCTGGCACCTGAGGGGATGGAAATTACCGCCCTGCCGTCGATCGGTGATATTCCGCTGTACGACGCGGATGTGCAGCAGGAAGAGGGATTCCCGGCTGCGGTAGAAGCGCTGGCAGAGCAGATCCGTCAGGCAGACGGCGTGGTGATTGTCACCCCGGAATACAACTATTCCGTGCCGGGTGGCCTGAAGAACGCCATTGACTGGCTCTCTCGCCTGCCGGAACAGCCGCTGGCGGGTAAACCGGTGCTGATCCAGACCAGCTCAATGGGGGCTATCGGCGGCGCGCGTTGCCAGTATCACCTGCGTCAGATCCTGGTGTTCCTGGATGCGATGGTGATGAACAAGCCGGAGTTTATGGGCGGTGTGATTCAGAACAAGGTCGACCCACAGACGGGTGAAGTTGTTGACCAGAGCACGCTGGATCATCTGAGCGGCCAGCTGAGCGCATTCGGGAAGTATATTCAGCGGGTTAAAGCGTAAGGTGGGTTCGAGGTAAGGGGTGGGTGCGGCCTGATGCCCTCACCCCCGGCCCTCTCCCACAGGGAGAGGGTGCAAACACTAAAAACAGCAACTTACGTTGCTGTTTTGCTTTTGTTAAGCATCAATAAACGCAATCTTCAGAATGAACAGCAGCGCAACGACCATCACGCACGGGCTGATTTCGCGCCAGCGTCCGGTCCCCGCCTTCATCACACAGTAAGAGATAAAGCCCAGCGCAATCCCTTCGGTAATGGAGAAGCTGAACGGCATCATTACCGCGGTAATAAAGGCCGGAACCGCTTCGGTCAGGTCATCCCACTTCACGCGCGCCAGGCTGGAGGTCATCAGCACGCCCACGTAGATCAGCGCACCGGCGGCAGCGTATGGCGGCACCATACCGGCCAGCGGGGAGAGGAAGATCACCAGCAGGAACAGCAGGCCAACAACCACCGCGGTCAGACCGGTACGGCCACCGACAGAAACCCCGGAAGAAGATTCGATGTAGGCGGTTACAGAGGATGTACCGATAAAGGAGCCGGTCACGGAGGAGATACTGTCCACGAACAGCGCCTGCTTCATGCGCGGGAATTTGCCTTTTTCATCCGCCAGACCGGCTTTGTCAGTCACGCCAATCAGCGTACCGGAGGAGTCAAACAGGTTCACCAGCATGAAGGAGAAGATCACTCCAGCCAGACCCAGGTTCAGCGAGCCCGCCAGATCGACATGGCCAATCACCGTGGTGACGCTCGGCGGCGCGGAGACGATGCCGTTATAGTGCACGTCGCCCAGCATCCAGCCCAGCAGGGTGGTGACAATAATCGACACCAGCACCGCCGCGTGGATATTACGCGAGGCCAGAATAGCGATGATGAAGAAGCCCAGCACGCCCAGCAGCACGCTGTGGGAGGTCAGTTTACCGATGCTGACCAGCGTTTCCGGGTTCGCCACGATCACACCGGCGTTTTTCAGTCCCATCATGCCGATGAACAGGCCGATACCGCTGGTGATGCCCACGCGCAGGCTGACCGGGATATTGGCAATCATCCAGTAACGCACGCGGAAAATGGTCAGGATCAGCAGACCGACGGCGCCCCAGAAGATAGCGCCCATGCCCACCTGCCACGGCAGGCCCATCGCCTGAACCACGACGAAGGCGAAGAAGGCGTTCAGACCCATCGCCGGTGCCAGCGCAACCGGCAGGTTAGCGAACAGCCCCATCAGGATGCTGCCGAAGGCGGCGATAAGACAGGTAGTCACGAAGACGGCGCTGGTATCCATGCCAGCAACGCCCAGAATTTGTGGGTTCACGAAAACGATATAGACCATCGTCAGGAAGGTAGTGAAACCGGCGATCACTTCGGTGCGTGCCGTCGTGCCGTGTTCGCGCAGTTTAAACACGCGCTCAAGCAAACCCGCGCCAGAAGACTGGGTAGTGTGTTGTTGACTCATCATCTATTTCCGAACAAGGAGGGAAAATCCGTCGCTATCCTATACCAAAATGCGACAATAAGGGCGGTTGAGAGGCACTTTTTTTCATTGAATTTGCTTATACGGCAACGATTGCGTCTCAACGTTATGTAGTACGTAAACGTTAAACTTGTTAAAAAAAGGGAAATGCATGTCTCAGATTGAAGCGGTATTTTTCGACTGCGACGGTACGCTGGTCGACAGTGAGGTCATCTGTTCCCGGGCGTATGTCACCATGTTCCAGGAATTTGGTATCACGCTCGATCTCGAAGAGACGTTCAAACGCTTTAAGGGCGTGAAGCTCTACGAGATCATCGACATCATCAACGCTGAACACGGCGTTAGCCTCGCGAAAGCGGATCTGGAGCCTGTTTACCGCGCCGAGGTCGCACGCCTTTTCGACTCCGAACTGGAAGTCATCGCAGGTGCGAACACCCTGCTGGATGCCATGGCGGTGCCGATGTGCGTGGTCTCTAACGGCCCGGTCAGCAAAATGCAGCACTCCCTTGGCAAGCTGCAGATGCTGCACCATTTCCCGGAAAAACTGTTCAGCGGTTACGATATCCAGCGCTGGAAGCCGGATCCGGCGATGATGTTCCATGCGGCGAAAGCGATGAACGTCAACGTGGAGAACTGCATCCTGGTGGATGACTCCAGCGCAGGCGCGCAGGCGGGGATCGCCGCAGGCATGGAGGTATTCTACTTCTGTGCCGATCCGCACAACCCGCCGCTCGACCATCCAAAGGTCACTGTCTTCACCGAGCTGGCGCAGCTGCCGGAACTGTGGAAAGCGCGCGGCTGGAATATCACCCGCTAAAAAAACAAAGCCGGATAGCGTTAGCGCTTATCCGGCCTGTGAATGATGTCAGCCCGGTTAGCGCAGCGCCGCCGGGCATGTTAAAGCAAGTTACTCTTTCGGATCTTTGCCCGCGAGCATTTTATCCAGTTCATCCCCGCCAACGTGACGGAAATCCTGCCCCTTCACGAAATAGAAGATGTATTCGCAGATGTTCTGGCAACGGTCACCGATACGCTCGATAGAGCGAGCGCAGAACAGCGCGGTCAGTACGCTTGGAATGGTGCGCGTATCTTCCATCATGTAAGTCATCAGCTGACGCACAATGCCCTCATATTCCTGGTCGACTTTCTTGTCTTCGCGGTAAATACGCACCGCTTCATCCAGATCCATACGCGCAAAGGCATCCAGCACGTCATGCAGCATCTGCACGGTGTGGCGGCCCAGCGACTCCAGGCTCACCAGCAGCGGCTGGTGCTGCTGGGAGAATTTTTCCAGCGCAGTACGGCAGATTTTGTCCGCCACGTCGCCAATACGTTCCAGCTCGGCGATGGTTTTGATGATCGCCATAACCAGACGCAGGTCGCTCGCCGTTGGCTGACGCTTGGCGATGATGCGCACGCAGGCCTCATCGATAGCGACTTCCATCATGTTGACGTTTTTGTCGCCTTCCACCACGCGCTTCGCCAGCTCGCTGTCCTGGTTGTGCATCGCGGTGATCGCGTCAGAGAGCTGCTGCTCTACCATACCGCCCATGGTCATCACCTGGGTGCGGATACTTTCCAGCTCGGCGTTAAACTGGCCGGAAATGTGTTTATTAAGATTGAGATTATCCATTGCGCACTCCTGAATCAGCCGTAGCGTCCGGTGATGTAGTCTTCTGTTTGTTTCTTCGCAGGCTTGGTGAACAGGTCGTCCGTTTTACTGAACTCAATCAACTCGCCCAGGTACATAAATGCAGTGTGGTCGGAACAACGGGCAGCCTGCTGCATGTTGTGCGTCACGATCACCACGGTGTAATCCGCTTTCAGCTCGGTGATCAGCTCTTCGATACGCCCGGTGGAGATCGGGTCCAGCGCTGAGCACGGCTCATCCAGCAGCAACACTTCAGGACGGATAGCGATACCGCGCGCAATGCACAGACGCTGCTGCTGACCACCGGAGAGAGAGTACCCGCTCTGGTGAAGTTTATCTTTGGTTTCGTTCCATAATGCGGCCTTGGTCAATGCCCACTGCACGCGCTCATCCATATCGGCGCGGGAGAGCTTCTCAAACAGGCGCACACCAAAAGCGATGTTGTCATAAATGGACATCGGGAACGGCGTCGGTTTCTGGAACACCATACCCACTTTCGCGCGCAGCAGGGCGATATCCTGGGTATTGGTGAGAATGTTGTCGCCATCCAGCAGGATTTCGCCTTCGGCACGCTGCTCCGGATAGAGCGAATACATTTTGTTAAAGGTACGCAGCAGCGTGGACTTACCGCAGCCAGACGGACCGATAAACGCCGTTACCTGGTTTTTGGCAATATCCAGATTGATGTTCTTCAGGGCATGGAACTTACCGTAGTAAAAGTTCAGATCACGAACCGAAAGAATACCCGGGGCAGTATCAACCATACTCATTGACTCATTTCCTCATCCGGCGCCGCAGAGTGCCACGCCGTCAATAATTAACCGTGTTTCTTCTTCGCGAAAATCACGCGCGCCAGAATGTTCAGTAACAGTACGCACAGGGTAATAATCAGTACCCCGGCCCAGGCCAGTGACTGCCATTCGGCAAACGGGCTCATCGCAAATTTAAAGATCGTCACCGGCAGGTTGGCGATCGGCTGCATCATGTCCGTGCTCCAAAACTGGTTGGAGAGCGCGGTGAAGAGCAGCGGGGCCGTTTCACCGGCGATACGGGCAACGGCCAGCAGCACGCCTGTCAGGATCCCCGAGACGGAGGCTTTCAGGGTGATGGCAGAAATCATCTTCCACTTTGGCGTGCCCAGCGCGTAGGCCGCTTCACGCAGGCTGTCCGGCACCAGTTTCAACATGTTCTCGGTGGTACGGATGACGATAGGCACCTGCAGCAGCGCCAGCGCAATCACGCCCGCCCAGCCGGAGAAGTGTTCCATCTGCGCCACTACGATGGTGTAAACGAACAGGCCGACCACAATCGATGGGGCAGAGAGCAGGATGTCGTTGATGAAACGAATCACCTCCGCAATCCAGGATTTACGGCCGTACTCCGCCAGATAAATCCCCGCCATGATGCCAAGCGGCGTGCCGAAGACGGTCGCCCAGAGGATCAGCAGGCCGCTGCCCGCCAGGGCGTTAGCCAGACCGCCACCCGCCGTATTCGGCGGCGGCGTCATCTCGGTGAACAGCGCCAGGGACATACCGTCGATACCGCGCGTCACCGTGGAGAACAAAATCCAGATCAGCCAGAACAGACCAAATGCCATGGTTGCCATGGAGAGCGTCAGGGCGAGGCGGTTTTTCATGCGGCGTTTAGCCTGCATTTTGCGGCGAGATTCCGCCAGCGCCACGGTATTTTGCATTTCGAGCGTAGCCATCAGCGTGCCCCCTCATTTTTCGCCAGGCGCATGATCATCACTTTAGAGATCGCCAGAACGATGAAGGTGATAACAAACAGAATTAAGCCCAGCTCCATCAGCGCAGCAACGTGCAGGCCGGATTCCGCTTCGGCGAATTCGTTAGCCAGCGCCGAGGTGATGCTGTTACCCGGCATATAGAGCGAGGCGCTGTCGAGCTGGTAGGTATTACCGATGATAAAGGTCACCGCCATGGTTTCACCCAGCGCCCGACCCAGACCCAGCATAATGCCGCCGATCACCCCATTTTTGGTGAACGGCAGGACGATACGCCAGATAACTTCCCAGGTGGTGCAGCCGATACCGTAGGCCGACTCTTTCATCATCACCGGGGTCTGTTCAAAGACATCGCGCATAACCGCCGCAATGTACGGAATAATCATGATGGCGAGGATCACGCCTGCCGCCAGGATGCCGATACCGAAAGCCGGACCGGAGAACAGGGCGCCCACGAACGGGATAGCGGAAAGGACGTTGCCCACCGGCTCCTGGAAGTAGGTTGCAAACAGCGGGGCAAAAATAAACAGGCCCCACATGCCGTAAACGATACTTGGGATCGCCGCCAGCAGCTCAATGGCGATACCGAGCGGACGCTTCAGCCAGTTCGGCGCCAGTTCGGTCAGGAACAGGGCGATACCGAAGCTCACCGGCACTGCAATCAGCAGGGCGATAAACGAGGTGACCAGCGTGCCGTAGATCGGCACCAGCGCACCGTAGATATCGTTCGGCGCATCCCACTCTTTGGTCCACAGGAAGGAGAAACCAAATTTCTGGATGCTCGGCCAGGAGGAGAAAATCAGGGACACGATAATGCCGCCCAGCAGCAATAGCACAATCAGCGCAGCCAGTTTTACCAGCGCGCTGAAAATCATGTCACCTTTTTTACCCGGAGGGTTAAATGCAGGCTTGGTTGCAGCCATAAATTACTCTTCTGTTTGAGACGTCTTACGAATATGCCCGGCGGCGCTGGCGCTTACCGGGCCTACAGTCGGAACCATAGGGCGGGTTAGCGTTAGCGCCACCCGCCATCTTCGTCAAAAATATCCTGTTAGTACAGCGCTTTACCGCTGCTGTCTTTCACGTTGGTTTTCCATGCAGCACGAATCTGCTCAACCACGCTGTCCGGCAGGCTGGCGTAGTCCAGGTCATTAGCCTGTTTGCCGCCGTTTTTGTATGCCCAGTCGAAGAACTTCAGCACTTCAGCACCCTGCTCTGGCTTCTTCTGATCTTTGTGGACCAGGATGAAGGTGGTAGAGGTGATTGGCCATGCGTCTTCGCCTTTCTGGTTCGTCAGATCCTGAGCGAAAGATTTGCTCCAGTCAGCGCCTTTGGCAGCGTTAGCAAAGTTCTCTTCGGTCGGGCTGACAGGTTTGCCGTCGGCAGAAACCAGTTTGGTGTAGGCCAGGTTGTTCTGCTTGGCGTAAGCGTATTCTACGTAGCCGATTGAGCCAGGCAGACGCTGTACGAACGCGGCGATACCGTCGTTACCTTTACCGCCCAGACCGGTCGGCCAGTTAACGGTAGAGCCAGAACCGACTTTGGATTTCCACTCTTCGTTCACTTTCGCCAGGTAGCTGGTGAAGACGAAGGAGGTACCGGAGCCGTCAGCACGACGAACCACAGCGATGTTCTGCGAAGGCAGTTTCACGCCCGGGTTCAGTTTAGTGATGGCTTCGTCATCCCATTTTTTGATTTTGCCGAGGTAGATATCACCCAGGGTTTTGCCATCGAGCACCAGCTCGCCGGACTTCAGGCCAGGGATATTCACCGCCAGCACAACACCACCGATAACGGTCGGGAACTGGAACAGGCCTTCCTGCGTCAGTTTTTCATCAGACAGCGGAGCGTCAGATGCGCCGAAATCAACGGTATTTGCGGTAATTTGTTTAACGCCACCGGAGGAGCCGATACCCTGGTAGTTCACCTTGTTACCAGTCTCTTTCTGGTAGGTGTCAGCCCATTTGGCATACACCGGCGCAGGGAAGGTTGCACCAGCGCCAGTCAGGCTTGCCTCTGCAAACACAGAGAACGCGCTCATCGATAAGGTCGCGGCGACAACAGTTGCGACAGTGGTACGCATAACTTTCATAATGTCTCCTGCAAGATTTTCGTAAATCGTTGTTTAGTGGCTACGATGAGCAAAATAGGACAAAGAGGTGACAGATAAATGTACGAATTATGACAGTTTTATGACAGCGAGAATTTCGCTTTGGGAATATTAAAATAACTTTTTAATATCAGTATCTTGAGCATCATTATGACATTAAGATTTCAGAAAAATTTTCTTTCTGTGACACTGAAAAAGTTAGCTGAAGATGACAGTTTGTCATTAAAAAAGGCGGGATAAAGCGGATAAAAAAGCTCCACCCAAAGGTGGAGCCTGAAGGGATTACTCTACGGTCACGGACTTCGCCAGGTTACGCGGCTGGTCGACGTCGGTGCCTTTGATCAGCGCGACGTGGTAGGCCAGCAGCTGCAGCGGAACGGTATAGAAGATTGGCGCAATCACCTCTTCCACATGCGGCATCTCGATGATGTGCATGTTGTCGCTGCTGGTAAAGCCGGCATCGCTATCGGCGAAGACATACAGCACACCGCCACGGGCACGCACTTCTTCGATGTTGGACTTCAGTTTTTCCAGCAGTTCGTTATTCGGTGCCACAACAATAACCGGCATATCCGCGTCGATCAGCGCCAGCGGGCCGTGTTTCAGCTCGCCTGCCGCATAGGCTTCTGCGTGGATATAGGAGATCTCTTTGAGCTTCAGCGCGCCTTCCAGGGCAATCGGATACTGATCGCCACGTCCGAGGAACAGAGCGTGATGCTTGTCGGAGAAATCTTCCGCCAGGGCTTCAATGCGCTTATCCTGAGAGAGCATCTGCTCAATACGGCTTGGCAGCGCCTGCAGACCATGAACGATGTCATGCTCAATCGCCGCATCCTGGCCTTTCAGACGGGCCAGTTTCGCCACCAGCATCAGCAGTACCGTCAGCTGGGTGGTGAACGCTTTGGTGGAGGCCACGCCGATTTCGGTGCCGGCTTTGGTCATCAGCGCCAGGTCGGATTCACGCACCAGCGAGGAGCCCGGCACGTTACAGATTGCCAGCGAGCCCAGATAACCCAGCTCTTTAGACAGACGCAGCGCCGCCAGGGTATCAGCTGTTTCGCCGGACTGAGACAGGGTGATCATCAGGCTGTTACGACGCACGGCCGATTTGCGATAGCGGAATTCAGAGGCGATCTCCACATCACAGGGTACGCCAGCCAGGGCTTCGAACCAGTAGCGGGAAACCATACCGGAGTTGTAGGAGGTGCCGCAGGCCACGATCTGAATGTGCTCAACGTTTGCCAGCATTTCGTTGGCGTTAGCGCCCAGCTCGCTCAGATCCACTTCACCGTGGCTGATGCGCCCGGTCAGGGTGTTTTTGATGGCGTTCGGCTGTTCGTAAATCTCTTTCTGCATGTAGTGACGGTAAGCGCCTTTGTCGCCCGCGTCGTACTGCAGGTTGGATTCGATATCCTGACGTTTTACCGGCGCGCCAGATTTATCAAAGATTTTAACGTCGCGACGGGTCACTTCCGCAATATCGCCCTCTTCCATGAAGATAAAGCGACGGGTCACCGGCAGCAGCGCCAGCTGATCGGAAGCGATAAAGTTCTCACCCATCCCCAGACCAATCACCATAGGGCTGCCAGAGCGGGCTGCCAGCAGGGTGGACGGATCGCGGCTGTCCATGATCACGGTGCCGTAGGCGCCGCGCAGCTGTGGGATAGCACGCAGTACGGCTTCACGCAGCGTACCGCCCTGCTCCAGCTCCCAGTGAACCAGGTGGGCGATCACTTCGGTGTCGGTTTCAGAGACGAAGGTATAACCACGCTCGGTAAGCGCTTCGCGCAGCGGTTCGTGGTTTTCAATGATGCCGTTATGCACCACCACAATGTGTTCAGAGACGTGCGGGTGCGCGTTGCCTTCCGAAGGTTCACCGTGGGTCGCCCAGCGGGTATGGGCAATGCCTGTGCCACCGTGCAGCGGGTTCTCTTCTGCGGCCTGCGCCAGCATGTTTACTTTACCGAGGCGACGCAGACGGGTCATATTCCCTTCTGCATCCACCACTGCCAGACCGGCAGAGTCATAACCACGGTATTCCAGACGACGTAACCCTTCGAGAAGGATTTCAGCAATATCACGCTGCGCGACTGCGCCAACAATTCCACACATAGTTAGATTTCCTGATTTTGGCATTATGCCATGCGTTGTCGCTGACCTGTTTTGCCCGTTTTACGGGCGCCCCGAGCCTTGTAGAGAGTGGGGTTATATTTTTAGTTACTGCTTTTGGGCGGGGGATTATGTTATCCCCTCAACCCTGTCTGCCTGATGCAGCTACGCCTTATCAGGCTTACAAAAATCTTACTTCTTCAACGGACGTTTCCAGCCCTGCTTGTGCACCTGCGGCACACGGCTGAGCACCAGTTCGTTATCCGCCACATTGCGGGTGACGGTGGTCCCGGCGGCAATGGTGACCCCTTTACCGATGGTCACTGGCGCCACCAGCTGGGAATCTGAACCCACAAACACGTCGTCACCGATGATGGTCTTAAACTTGTTCGCGCCATCGTAGTTACAGGTGATGGTGCCCGCGCCAATATTAACGTTGTCGCCGATCTCCGCATCCCCCAGATAGGTCAGGTGCCCGGCTTTGGAGCCTTTGCCCAGACGCGCTTTTTTCATTTCAACGAAGTTGCCGACGTGTGCGCCTTCCAGCAGCTCAGCGCCCGGACGCAGACGGGCGAACGGCCCAATGGTGCAAGCGGCTTCCAGATGGGCATCTTCCACCACGCTGTACGGGCTGATTTCGCAGTCATCGCCAATCACGCTGTTTTTGATCACGCAACCAGTACCGATTTTGACGCGGTTACCCAGCGTTACGTTGCCTTCCAGAATAACGTTAGTATCGATTTCGACGTCGCGCCCGTGGTTAAGCACCCCACGCAGATCGAAACGCGACGGATCGCGCAGCATAACCCCAGCCAGCAGCAGTTTTTCAGCCTGCTCGGACTGGTAAATACGTTCAAGACGGGAAAGCTGGAGGCGGTTATTCACGCCGTCCGTTTCGCTGATGCGCGCCGGATGAACGGCAACGATCTCACGCCCTTCCTGATACGCCATCGCGATGATATCGGTGATGTAGAACTCGCCCTGGGCGTTGTTATTGTTCAACTGCGACAGCCAGCGCTTCATGTCTGCGCCGTTGGCGATCAGAATACCGGTGTTAATTTCCTGGATTTCACGCTGCGCATCGGTGGCATCTTTATGCTCGACAATGCCCGTCACTTTGCCGTTTTCACGCGTGATACGGCCATACCCGGACGGATCGTCCAGCTTGACGGTCAGCAGACCAATGCCGCCCTGCGGCTTCGCGGCACGCAGGCGAACCAGCGTCTCGACGGAGATCAGCGGCACGTCGCCGTAGAGCATCAGAATGTCTTCGTCGTCGGAGAAGAACGGGGCAGCCTGCTGCATGGCGTGGCCGGTACCCAGCTGTTCAGCCTGCAGCACCCAATTGAGCTTGTCATCACGCAGCGTCTGCTTCAGCAGATCGCCGCCGTGGCCGTAAACCAGATGCACCTGGCTCGCGCCCATTTCATTAGCGGCATCAATAACATGCTGCACCATCGCTTTCCCTGCCAGGGTGTGCAGCACTTTAGGAAGATCGGAATACATGCGGGTGCCTTTGCCTGCGGCAAGAATGACCACGCTCATTGCAGTGTTCAACATACACGTCCTGACTGTAATTTGAGTGAAAAGTAAAACCCTTTGGCGTTGAAAATTCTACATATTTTGCGCCATAAAATGGAGTGGCGGTAAAGCGCGCAATGTCGCCTGCTTCGGGCGTTATAAAGGTTCTTTTTACCGCAAATTAAGGGGCTTTGCCTGTGAAATATAGCCTCCTTTAGCGAAGTCTCCAGCCCTCACAACACGTTAGTGATTTTTTCGTAGCAGAAATAAAGCCTTCCGTAACCAAAACGCTGTTTTAATTATCGAAATGTGTGACGCGTAAAAAAGAAACACCGTTTTATTCTGATAATAATAGCGCTCAATTATTACTCAGGAGAATAAGATGAAGTCTACAATACCTCTGGCCCTGATGATGTGTAGCGCCTTTTCCGCGATGGCAACGGAACAACCGCATGTCTGGAAAGCCATTGCCTTTGGGCAATCAACGGATCTGAATTTTTCCTCGAACGTCCTGCCCGAAAAAATCGGCACTAACGATGTCACCATCGACGGGAAAAAGCTTTCCGTGCAGGAGAGCGCCGATCTGACAAAAGCCATTACCCTGGAAAGTCGGGGCGGCAAAATCGCCAACTCCCACGACGGATTAACCTTTTTCTATACCGAGTTACCTGCGAGCGAGAATTTCGTGTTGCAGGCCAATATTCGGGTCGACCAGTTTGGACCGGAGAACGGCGCAAAACCCGCCGCGCAGGAAGGCGCCGGGTTGCTGGTACGCGATGTCCTCGGCAACCCGCGTCAGGAGCCGTTGAAAACCGGCTATGAAGAGTTCCCGGCGGCATCGAACCAGGTGATGAACGCCATCATGACCCAGGATAAAAAAGATCATCAGCGGGTGAAGCTGCAGGCCATCACCCGGGAGGGGATCAGCCATCCCTGGGGAGATGCCGGGGCCGCGATTAAAAAACAGAGTTACAAGGAAGAGGTGGACCTGAGCCAGACACCAGAGTTTCGTCTCAAACTCCAGCGAACCGACGACGGGTTTATTACCGCCTGGGCTCCGCTGGACAGCGACGCCTGGGTCAGCAAGAGCGTGCCGCGCGCCGACCTGATTTCGGTGCAAAATAAGGATCACTATTACGTCGGCTTCTTTGCGTCCCGCAATGCCAAAATTACGGTGACTAACGCCTCGCTGACCACCACCAGCGCCCATACCGTGCCTTCCGCGCCCTGGCAGGCAGAGCCGCTGCCGGTCGTGGTGCAGCTGGCGTCCGGCACCGTGAGTACTTCGCCAGATTATCTGCTGCAGGCACGCGCCAATGAGGACGGGGTATTCAGCGTAAGACAAAACGAAGTGGTGATCGGTAATGAGAAAGCGGTGAAAGCGGGTGAGATGTACACCCTGCCAGCCCGCGTCGAGCAGACCAGCACCTTTACGCTGACCTTCACCCCTGCTGACGGAAAATCCGTAAATCAGCAACTTACCGTGGAACGCGTTGCGGACAGAGATACGACGCTCCTGTATGCCGCCCCGGAAGGCAAAGCAGATGCGAAAGGCACAGCCGATGCGCCACTGGATCTCGCCACCGCCATCACGCTGGTGGCGCCCGGCGGCAAACTGATGCTGAAAAGCGGCGATTACCCGCGCAGCGAAATCCCGCTCTCTGCCAGCGGCACCCGCGACAAGCTCAAAACGCTGGAGGCTGACGGGAAAGCGGTGATCCACGGTCTGCTGCTGGATGCCAGCTACTGGCATATCAAGGGTATCGACGTCACCGGGAAAAGCCTGCGCGTCCAGGGCAGCCATAACCTGATCGAGCGCGTCACGGCATACCGCAATGACGACACCGGGATCCAGATCTCCTCTCCGGAGAAGATCGGCCGGCCACTATGGGCGAGCTACAACCGGGTCGTGGATTCCGAATCTTATGCCAATGAGGATCCCGGCAAGATTAACGCCGATGGCTTTGCGGTGAAGATGCGGGTCGGGGAAGGCAACCGGCTGGAGCGTTGCTATGCCCACGATAATATCGACGACGGTTTTGATCTGTTCAACAAGATTGAAGATGGCGCAAACGGCGTGGTGGTGATCGAGAACTCGGTGGCCAGCAATAACACCAGTAACGGCTTTAAGCTCGGCGGGGAAGGGCAGCCGGTGGCGCACCAGATCCGCAACAGCAAAGCCACGGGCAATCACCTGGACGGTTTCACCGATAACTTTAACCCCGGCAAGCTGGTGGTGGAGAACAACATCGCTGTGGATAACCAGCGCTTCAACTATATCTTCCGCCCGAGCCCGTACGGAGATGTCTCAACCCAGGGAATCTTTACCGGCAACCTGTCGATTCGTAATAAGCCAGGCGAGTATGACGATGCGGTGGTGGGAACCGTTGATAACACCAACTACTTTATTGCGAAGGGTAAAAGCGTGAACAGTGACGGGAAGGAACTGGATAAAACGCAGGTAAAAATGTAATCGCCAGAGAGGCGCTTCGCTTATCACACTACGGTAAGCGTGGCGCCACCCGGCATATCAGCACTTAGTTATTGAACGTACCGAAAGAGACGTTCATGTTGCTGAAAAGGGCGATGATTTTGTTGATGGTTTTCATGATGGCATCCTGATATTTTTGGAGTTCAGTTATGTGACATTCATCACAAAACGAAGTCTACTCCTGACCATTTCGCCGATCAATCTTTTTGTGACATAAATCACAAAATAATAAAACATCGTTTTAGTTTCAGGTTTAGTGAAACGGAACCATAAAAAAAGCCAGTCTGGAGACCAGACTGGCTTTCGTACTTTCAAGCCGGTGTTACATCGCTTTTTTGGTCAACTCGATAACGCGCAGTTTCGCGATCGCTTTGGCCAGCTCTGCAGACGCCTGAGCGTAATCCACGTCGCCATGAGAGCTCTTAATGTGCTCTTCTGCTTTACGCTTCGATTCCAGAGCTCGCGCTTCGTCGAGATCCTGGCCACGAATTGCGGTATCAGCCAGTACGGTCACGCTGCCAGGCTGCACTTCAATAATGCCGCCAGACAGATAGATAAACTCTTCATGACCGAACTGTTTAACGATGCGGATCATACCAGGCTTAATGGCGGTGAGCAGCGGGGCGTGACCCGGGAAAATACCCAGTTCACCTTCGCTACCCGTTACCTGGATTTTCTCGACCAGACCAGAGAACATTTGTTGCTCTGCGCTGACAACGTCCAGGTGGTAAGTCATTGCCATATCACCCTCCGATTAAGGCGTTAAAGTTTTTTGGCTTTTTCCACGGCTTCGTCGATGGAACCCACCATATAGAACGCCTGCTCCGGCAGGTGATCGTATTCGCCTTCCATGATGCCTTTAAAGCCACGGATGGTGTCTTTCAGCGCAACGTATTTGCCCGGGGAACCGGTAAATACTTCTGCTACGAAGAACGGCTGGGACAGGAAGCGCTGGATCTTACGCGCACGTGCTACCACCAGTTTGTCTTCTTCAGACAGTTCATCCATACCCAGGATGGCGATGATGTCTTTCAGTTCCTGATAACGCTGCAGCAGGGACTGTACGCCACGCGCGGTGTCGTAGTGTTCCTGACCAACGACCAGAGGATCCAGCTGACGGCTGGTGGAGTCCAGCGGGTCAACGGCCGGGTAGATACCCAGAGACGCGATCTGACGGCTCAGTACCACGGTTGCATCTAAGTGAGCAAAGGTGGTTGCTGGAGATGGGTCAGTCAGGTCATCCGCAGGTACGTATACCGCCTGAACGGAGGTAATAGAACCGGTTTTGGTAGAGGTGATACGTTCCTGAAGAACACCCATCTCTTCCGCCAGCGTTGGCTGATAACCTACCGCAGAAGGCATACGACCCAGCAGTGCGGATACTTCCGTACCGGCCAGGGTATAACGGTAGATGTTGTCAACGAACAGCAGTACGTCACGACCTTCGTCACGGAACTTCTCAGCCATGGTCAGACCGGTCAGCGCAACGCGCAGACGGTTTCCTGGTGGCTCGTTCATCTGGCCGTAAACCAGGGATACTTTGTCCAGAACGTTGGAGTCGGTCATTTCGTGGTAGAAGTCGTTACCCTCACGAGTACGCTCACCCACGCCTGCAAACACGGAGTAACCGGAGTGCTCGATCGCGATGTTACGGATCAGCTCCATCATGTTTACGGTTTTACCTACACCCGCACCACCGAACAGACCAACTTTACCGCCCTTCGCAAACGGACACATCAGGTCGATAACTTTGATGCCGGTTTCCAGCAGTTCCTGAGAGCTTGACAGCTCTTCGTAGGAAGGTGCTGCGCGGTGGATAGCCCAACGCTCTTCTTCGCCGATATCGCCTTTCATGTCGATCGGCTGACCCAGGACGTTCATGATACGACCCAGGGTTGCTTTACCTACTGGTACTTCGATTGGGTGTTCGAGGTCTTTAACTTCCAGACCACGACGCAGACCGTCGGAAGAACCCATGGCGATGGTACGCACGATACCGCCGCCGAGCTGCTGCTGAACTTCCAGCACCAGGCTCTCATTACCATTCTGAACCTCAAGAGCATCGTACACGCGCGGTACGGCATCCTGAGGGAATTCGACGTCAACCACGGCGCCGATTACCTGGACAATTTTTCCAGTAGCCATCTTGAATCCTCTACGAATTAACCTGGTTATACCGCGGATGCACCACCGACGATCTCGGTGAGTTCCTGAGTAATGCTGGCCTGACGAGCTTTGTTGTATACCAACTGCAGCTCTTTAATCAGGCTGCCGCCATTGTCGGTCGCGGCTTTCATCGCCACCATACGTGCGGCCTGCTCGCTGGCCAGGTTTTCTACCACGCCCTGATAAACCTGGGATTCAACATAACGACGCAGCAGGGTATCCAGCAGCGGTTTTGGATCCGGTTCATACAGGTAATCCCAGGATTTATGCTTCAACTCTGGCTCGTCTGACGCCGGTAACGGCAGCAGCTGAGTGAGGGTCGGAGCCTGAGACATGGTGTTAATAAATTTGTTGCTGACAACGTACAGCCTGTCCAGACGGCCTTCATCATAGGCCTGCAACATCACTTTAACCGGGCCGATCAGTTCGGACAGGGACGGGTTATCACCCATACCGGTCACCTGGGCGACAATATTGCCACCTACGGAATTAAAGAAAGAGACGCCCTTAGAGCCGATCATCGCGATATCGCTCTGAACGCCTTTATCGGACCAAGCTTTCATATCCGCCAGCAGCTTTTTGAACAGGTTAATGTTCAAGCCGCCGCACAAACCACGGTCGGTCGACACCACCAGGTAGCCCACGCGCTTAACGTCGCGTTCTTCCAGGTAAGGGTGCTTATATTCCAGATTACCGCTCGCAAGGTGACCAATCACTTTGCGCATGGTATCTGCATAAGGACGGCTGGCCGCCATACGCTCCTGCGATTTACGCATTTTGGAAGCGGCGACCATCTCCATCGCTTTAGTGATCTTTTGCGTGTTCTGGACGCTTGCGATCTTACTACGTATCTCTTTTGCGCCGGCCATGAGCTTCTCCTCAATGCCTTGCGGTCTGCCCTAAGACAGACCGCCAGACGTTACCAGGACTGGGTTGCTTTGAAGGAATCGAGCAGGCTCTTCAGCTTGCCTTCGATTTCGTCGTTATAGCCACCGGACTGGTTAATCTCTTGCATCAGTGAAGCATGGTCACGGTCAGCGTAAGCCAGCAGAGCGGCTTCGAAGCTACCGATTTTCGCCAGTTCTACATCCCCCAGATAACCACGTTCTGCTGCGAACAGTACCAGACCCTGCTGTGCGACTGACATCGGGGCATACTGTTTCTGTTTCAGCAGTTCGGTCACTTTCTGACCGTGGTCAAGCTGTTTACGGGTTGCATCGTCAAGGTCGGATGCAAACTGGGAGAACGCTGCCAGTTCACGATACTGTGCCAGCGCGGTACGGATACCACCGGACAGTTTCTTGATGATCTTGGTCTGCGCTGCACCACCAACACGGGATACGGAGATACCCGGGTTAACCGCCGGACGAATACCGGAGTTAAACAGGTTGGTTTCCAGGAAGATCTGACCATCGGTAATGGAGATTACGTTGGTCGGAACGAACGCAGAAACGTCACCCGCCTGGGTTTCAATGATTGGCAGGGCGGTCAGAGAACCGGTTTGGCCTTTCACTGCACCTTTGGTGAAGTTCTCAACGTATTCCGCGTTAACGCGGGATGCACGCTCCAGCAGACGGGAGTGCAGATAGAATACGTCGCCCGGGAATGCTTCACGTCCTGGTGGACGACGGAGCAGCAGGGAAACCTGACGGTAAGCAACGGCCTGTTTAGACAGGTCATCATAAACGATCAGTGCATCTTCACCGCGGTCACGGAAGTATTCGCCCATTGCGCAACCGGCATACGGTGCCAGGTATTGCAGTGCAGCAGATTCAGAAGCGGTCGCCACAACAACGATGGTGTTGGACAGCGCGCCGTGCTCTTCCAGTTTACGAACCACGTTAGAAATGGTGGACGCTTTCTGGCCGATAGCCACGTACACACATTTGATGCCGGAATCGCGCTGGTTGATGATCGCATCGATTGCCATCGCGGTTTTACCGGTCTGACGGTCACCGATGATCAGCTCACGCTGGCCACGGCCGATTGGGATCATGGCGTCGACGGATTTATAACCGGTCTGAACCGGCTGGTCGACGGACTGACGGTCGATTACGCCTGGTGCGATAACTTCGATTGGCGAGAAGCCATCATTATCAACCGGACCTTTACCGTCGATTGGTGCACCCAGGGTGTTCACCACGCGACCCAGCAGGCCACGGCCAACTGGAACTTCAAGAATACGGCCAGTACACTTAACCTTCATGCCTTCGGCGAGGTCAGCATACGGACCCATCACAACTGCACCTACGGAGTCGCGCTCCAGGTTCAGTGCGATAGCGTAACGGTTACCCGGCAGGGAGATCATTTCACCCTGCATACAATCGGCCAGGCCGTGGATGCGGATAACACCGTCGCTTACAGAAACAATAGTACCTTCGTTGTGAGCTTCACTCACAACACTGAACTGAGCAATGCGCTGCTTGATCAGTTCGCTGATTTCGGTGGAATTCAGTTGCATGCTCCAGTCCCCTTAAGACTGCAAGACGTCTGCAAGGCGCTCAAGACGGCCGCGTACGCTGCCATCAATGACCATATCACCCGCTCGGATGATTACGCCCGCCATTACAGACTTATCGATATTGCAATTCAGCTTCACTTTGCGTGACAGACGTTTTTCCATCGCGGCGGTGATTTTCGCAAGCTGTTCGTTACTCAGTTCAGTCGCAGAAGTTACATCAACTTCAACGGTGGCTTCACTGAGGGCACGCAGGTGCTCGAACTGCTCGAGAACATCCGGGAGCGCTTTCAGACGACCATTTTCAGCCATTACCCGAATCAGGTTCTGGCCGTTGGCGTCCAGCTGCTCACCGCAAATGGCGATGAACGAATCGGCGAGGGTTACAGGCGCCAGGGCGCCAGAAAGCATCTCAGCCATGTGTTCGTTTTTCGTTACCTCAGCGGCAAACGCCAGCATGTTCTGCCAGCGATCGACATTTTGGTGTTCGATAGCAAAGTCAAAAGCTGCTTTGGCGTAGGGGCGAGCTACCGTAACAAATTCAGACATCAGCCCCTCCCTCCTTACAGTTCAGCGACAAGTTTGTCCACGATGTCGCTGTTAGCAGCTTCATCCACGGAACGTTCGATGATCTTCTCGGCGCCAGCAACAGCCAGAATCGCGACCTGCTTACGCAGCTCTTCGCGAGCACGTTTACGCTCGGCATCAATTTCTGCCTGCGCTTGTGTCACGATTTTAGTACGTTCCTGTTCTGCTTCAGCTTTCGCTTCGTCCAGGATCTGAGAACGACGTTTGTTCGCCTGCTCGATGATTACCTGGGCTTCCGCTTTCGCTTTTTTCAGCTGGTCGGTCGCGTTGGCCTGTGCAAGGTCCAAATCTTTCTTAGCGCGTTCTGCAGAAGCCAGACCGTCAGAAATTTCTTTCTGACGTTTTTCGATGGCAGCCATTAAAGGCGGCCATACATACTTCATGCAGAACCAGACAAAGATAACAAACGCGATGGCCTGGCCGAGGATTGTTGCGTTCATGTTCACAGCACAATACCTCTTTAAATTTACAACTGTGGCTTAGGGTTTAAACGACTTACTACGCGACAGCAAACATCACGTACAGACCCAGACCTACAGCGATCATCGGGATAGCATCCACCAGACCCATAACGATAAAGAACTGAGTACGCAGCAGAGGAATCAGATCCGGTTGACGCGCTGCGCCTTCCAGGAATTTGCCCCCGAGGATGCCGATACCGATCGCAGCACCGATAGCCGCCAGACCCATCATCACAGCGGCAGCCATGTACAGCAGATCCATATTCAGGTTTTCCATGACAGTCTCCAGTTTGTTTCAGTTAAAACGTAGTAGTGTTGGTAAAGAATCAGTGCTCTTCAGACGCCATCGACAGATAGACGATCGTCAGAACCATGAAGATAAAGGCTTGCAGCGTAATGATCAGGATGTGGAAAATGGCCCATGGCACATTCAGAACCCACTGTGACCACCACGGCAGAAGACCCGCGATCAGAATGAAAATCAGCTCACCCGCATACATGTTGCCGAACAGTCGCAGACCGAGGGAAATCGGTTTGGACAGCAGGCTAACGCCTTCCAGGATCAGGTTGACCGGAATAAACGCCCAGTGGTTGAACGGCTGCAAGGTAAGCTCTTTCACGAAGCCGCCTACGCCTTTCATTTTGATGCTGTAGAAAAGAATCAGGATGAATACGCCCAGTGCCATAGACAGGGTGATGTTCACGTCAGCAGACGGCACCACACGCAGGGCAGGCAGACCGAAGATATGCTCGCCGATAAACGGCAGCAGGTCGATCGGCAGCAGGTCCATCAGGTTCATCAGGAAGACCCAGACAAAGACGGTCAGCGCCAGCGGTGCAATCACCTTGCTCTTGCCGTGGTACATGTCTTTGACGCTACCGTGGACGAAGCCAATGATCATTTCGATGAACGTCTGGAATTTCCCTGGAACGCCGCTGGTCGCACGTTTCGCAACGCCGCGGAAAATGGCCAGGAACAACAGACCCAGTACCACCGAGAAGAACATGGAGTCGATATTAATCGTCCAGAAGGTGGCTGGGGGGTTATGCGGATCCACCAGCGAGAATGTACGTAAGTCCAACTGAAGGTTGTTCAGATGGTGACTTATGTAATCCTGCGGCGTCATATTTTCTGAAGCCATGATGCCTTTTACCCTTTGTTATTGATTACAGCTGGCGCCAGAATTTGTACCACCAGCACCAAAACCCACGTCACTATCAGCGGCAAAAATACCACTTTAAAAACCGCCAGCGCCACCACCAGAAGGGCAAAGGTCAGCAACACCTTACACACTTCGCCGAGGGCGAAGGACCAGGCCACGCGGCCTTTGGCAGGTGTATGCGCCTGATGACGCCAGGCAAAAATCATAAACAACATGTTTGGCACAACCACTGCCAAACCTCCGCTTACCGCAGAGATGCCCCAGAAGGGGTCTTTGAGGCAGAACAGCAATCCGCTTGCTATCACCGCCAGAAACTGAATGAACAGAAGCTTACGAGCAACGTTTCGACTCAAGAGCGACACTGACATCACGTTTTTACTCCTGCTCACTTCGAGGTATGTCGCGTGTCGTATAAAACGTCCTTTAGGGCTCAGAGTCAAGCAGCAAAAAGCGGACAAATTATACGGTGCGTCCCCGTGATTTCAAACAATAAGTAGCGAAAAGGTGAATAAATGTTTAAATATTTTTCCCCGGCGCTATTTCTTAACTTTTCGACAAACGAAGAATGAGACGTGAAAACTGCAAACAACGCGGAAACGTTGACGATAAAGCGTGCACGAGATCACAAAATACACATTTACGATAAGGTCGAATAAATCAAAGCAGTAAATCGTTATATTTCATCTTTTTGATATTAAAGATTAATTTCAGCAACTATTCTCAAAACAGCCCTGTATACAACAAAAACCTTTTATTGACATTTTTAATAAATATTTAACATTACAATCTGGTTACTCTGACCTACTTTTAGCAAGCTGATATTTTCATGGTTTATTATATTTTGGGTTAACTACAGGCCCTGGTTAACCCAAAGAAAATCCATAGTAAAAAAGCGGTTAAATTAGTGCTGTTTATTTCTTAGCCTGCCGCGTAATTTTTAACATACTAAGAACAGCACAAATTCCACATTTTTTATTATATTTTTAAAAATTGTTTGGCTTAACTATCACCAGATGACGCTCACCTTCCAGCTGCGGAACGTACAATTTGATCGCGTCCTCAACCACAAAGCCTTCAGGCATCTGCGCAATCTCATCTTCCGGTAACACGCCTTTCAGGGCATAAAAGCGACCATTTTCCGCAGGCAGGTGCTTACACCAGCTAATCATGTCATCAAGTGAGGCAAAGGCCCGGCTGATCACGCCGTCAAACGGCGGCTCGGCGGGAAACTCCTCTACCCTGCTCTGCACCGGATGAATATTTTCCAGCTTCAGCTCATGCTGAACCTGGCGCAGGAAGCGTACGCGCTTACCCAGGCTGTCCAGCAGCGTGAAATGGCTCTCAGGACGCACGATAGAGAGCGGAATGCCAGGCAGGCCCGGACCAGTACCCACATCAATAAAACGCTCCCCTTTGAGATGTGGCGCCACCACGATGCTGTCGAGGATGTGACGAATCAGCATCTCGTTCGGGTCACGAACCGAGGTGAGGTTATAGGCCTTGTTCCATTTGTTCAGCATGTCGACATACCCCACCAGCTGATTTTTCTGGTGATCGGTGAGCGAAATACCGGCTTGATCCAGCAGTCGAGTGAGTTTGTTGAGCACGGTGAATACCTGTTGAGATAGGTGTTGGCGGGTGGCGCTACGCAGACCCGCCCTACGGAGTTCTGTAGGCCCGGTAAGCTCAGCGCCAGCGGGCAATTTTACACATTATGCGCTGCGGCGCAGCATACCCTGTTTTTTCAGCCACACCAGCAGAATGGAGATAGCCGCAGGCGTGACGCCTGAAATACGCGACGCCTGGCCGATGGACGACGGTTTATGGTCATTCAGCTTGGCGATCACTTCGTTGGAGAGGCCGTTAACCAGGCGGTAATCCAGCGTGGCCGGCAGGATCGTGCTCTCGTTACGCTGCTGCTTCTCGATCTCATCCTGCTGACGGGCGATATAGCCTTCGTATTTCACCTGGATTTCAACCTGCTCAGCAGCCTGAACGTCCTCCAGACCCGGCGCGAATGGCGTCATCTGGATCAGCTGGTCGTAGGTCATTTCCGGACGACGGAGCAGATCTTCCCCGCTGGCTTCACGCGACAGCGGCGCAGACAGGTGAGCATTCACTTCGTCTACAGACTCGGCAGTTGGGTTGACCCAGGTCGACTTCAGGCGCTGACGTTCGCGCTCGATGTTCTCCAGCTTCTCGTTGAAACGCGCCCAGCGGGCATCGTCCACCAGACCCAGCTCGCGACCGATTTCGGTCAGGCGCAGGTCGGCGTTATCTTCACGCAGCATCAGACGATATTCCGCGCGAGAGGTAAACATGCGATACGGCTCTTTGGTACCGAGGGTGCAGAGGTCGTCCACCAGCACGCCCAGGTAAGCCTGAGAACGACCCGGCGCCCAGCCCTCTTTCTCGGCAGAGAAGCGGGCGGCGTTCAGACCGGCCAGCAGTCCCTGCGCGGCGGCCTCTTCGTAACCGGTGGTGCCGTTGATCTGGCCCGCGAAGAACAGCCCCTGGATAAATTTGCTCTCCAGGGTCGGCTTCAGGTCGCGCGGATCGAAGAAGTCATACTCAATGGCATAGCCCGGACGGACGATCTTCGCATTTTCCATCCCCTGCATGGAGCGGACGATCTGCATCTGCACGTCGAACGGCAGGCTGGTGGAGATACCGTTCGGGTAGATCTCGTTGGAGGTCAGCCCTTCCGGCTCCAGGAAGATCTGGTGCTGGTTACGATCGGCAAAGCGCATCACTTTGTCTTCGATCGACGGGCAGTAACGTGGGCCGATCCCTTCGATCACACCGGCATACATCGGGCTGCGATCGAGGTTACTGCGGATCACGTCATGGGTTTTCTCGTTGGTGTGCGTGACATAGCACGGCACCTGACGCGGGTGTTGATCCACGTTGCCCATGAACGAGAAGACCGGCATCGGGTTATCACCGTGCTGTTGAGCCAGCACGCTGAAATCGATAGTACGGGCGTCGATACGCGGCGGCGTACCGGTTTTCAGGCGGCTGACGCGCAGCGGCAGCTCGCGCAGACGGCGCGAAAGCGGAATAGACGGCGGATCGCCAGCACGGCCACCGCTGTAGTTGTCCAGTCCAATATGAATTTTGCCATCGAGGAAAGTCCCGACGGTCAGCACGACGGCTTTGGCACGGAACTTCAGACCCATCTGGGTCACGGCGCCGACAACACGATCGTTTTCAACAATCAGATCCTCAACCGCCTGCTGGAAGATCATCAGGTTAGGCTGGTTCTCCAGTGCGGTACGTACGGCCTGGCGATAGAGCACGCGGTCGGCCTGAGCCCGGGTCGCACGAACGGCGGGGCCTTTGCTCGCGTTTAGTATCCTAAACTGGATGCCCGCATGATCGATCGCGGTTGCCATCAGGCCGCCAAGTGCATCCACTTCTTTTACCAGGTGTCCTTTCCCAATGCCGCCAATCGCCGGATTACAGGACATCTGTCCTAGCGTGTCGATATTGTGTGTCAAAAGCAGGGTCTGTTGACCCATTCGCGCCGCGGCCATTGCGGCCTCGGTGCCTGCATGACCCCCGCCAATGATGATGACGTCAAAAGGATCCTGATAAAACATGGTGGTCTGCCTCGCGTAAAGCGGTAAGAAAATGGATTGAAGCCCGGGCCGTGGATTCTACTCAACTTTAGTCGATCGAGAAAGCACTGGGATCCTGGCTATTAAAAAGAAGATCTTTTTATTTAGAGATCTGTTTTATTGTGATCTCTTATTAGGATCGCGGGTTTCTGTGGATAAGCCGGATCTCCCAAAGAAGATCATGTGCTTAGAGAGGATCGTTTGCTGTGAATGATCGGTGATCCTGCAACGTATAAGCTGGGATCAGATCGCGATGTTATACACAGCACAAAAAGTAATCAAGGGTTGTTCTTGGGATAACTACCGGTTGATCCAAGGTTTTAACCAGAGTTATCCACATCTGATCGCACGATCTTTAATCGTTTTTGAGTAAATTTTTCCATTCAGCCAGCCAAAGTTCCGCTGGATCTTCCGGAATATCATGATCGAGGATGTTGATCTTCAGCGTTTCACCGATCTGTTGAGCCCCACAGGACTTCAGTTCGGTCTCAACCTTCTCAACCGCACCGCAGAAGGTATCGTACTCCCGGCTGCCAATGCCGATGGCGCCAAAGCGGACGTTCGCCAGGTCAGGCTGCTGCTCTTTTAACTCTTCATATAAAGGAAGAAGGTTATCCGGAAGATCGCCCGCGCCGTGCGTGGAGGTGATCAACAGCCAGATCCCGTCGAGCGGGAGATCCTCTAATAACGGTCCGTGCAGCGTTTCAGTAGAAAAGCCTGCGTCTTCCAGCTTTTCGGCCAGGTGTTCCGCGACATATTCAGCGCCGCCAAGGGTGCTGCCGCTAATAAGAGTAATGTCCGCCATTGATCGCTCGCTCAGATAAACAGGCGAACATTGTACGCTGTGAGCGAGCTGGGATCTACCTGTGGAAAATGTGGTAATTATTTTGCCCTGTTACGGGCGGATGGTACGCATGATCGGGTTCTGCAGGGAGATCAACGTCTCGGTGGACTGAATTTCATCGATTGTTTGGATCTTGTTGATAAGTACCTGCTGCAGGGCGTCGATCGATCGGCACATCACCTTAATAAAGATGCTGTAGTGGCCGGTGGTGTAGTAAGCCTCGGTCACTTCATCCAGCGCGTTCAGCTTCGCCAGTGCGGAAGGATAGTCTTTGGCGCTCTTGAGGATAATGCCAATAAAGCAGCAGACATCGTAACCCAGCTGTTTCGGGCTGACGTCGATATGGGCACCGGTGATGATTCCCGCCTGCTTCATCTTCTCTACGCGCACGTGAATGGTTCCTGGGCTGACGCCAAACTGTTTGGCCAGTTCGGCGTAGGCGGTACGGGCATTAGCCATCAGGGCCTCGAGAATGCCGCGGTCCAGATTGTCGATCTGATAATTTTCCATAGCTTTTTCTTATGAAGATTAATGAATCACTCTATTTTAGCGGGTAATTTTATCGATTTAAAAGTGAGGCGGGAGTTTTATTGTTGGATTATTGAAAGAGACTCTTTTTTGTTGCTTAATCAATGCCAACAGGACGCAGGAGTATAAATAATGAAAACCGCTTACATCGCACAACAACGCCAGATCAGTTTCGTAAAATCCCACTTTTCCCGCCAGCTTGAAGAGAAGCTGGGCCTGATTGAAGTCCAGGCTCCTATCTTAAGCCGCGTGGGCGACGGGACGCAGGACAACCTGTCTGGTTGCGAAAAAGCGGTACAGGTGAAAGTGAAAACACTGCCAGACGCCCAGTTCGAAGTGGTTCATTCACTGGCGAAGTGGAAGCGTCAAACCCTGGGACAACACGACTTCAGCGCGGGCGAAGGGCTTTACACGCACATGAAAGCTCTTCGCCCCGATGAAGACCGCCTTACCGCTATTCACTCTGTATACGTTGATCAGTGGGACTGGGAACGCGTAATGGGTGATGGCGAACGTCATACCGGTATGCTGAAAGCGACGGTAGAAACCATTTATGCCGGGATCAAAGAAACCGAAGCGGCGGTCAGCAAAGAGTTTGGTCTGACCCCGTTCCTGCCGGAGACGATCCACTTTGTCCACAGCCAGGAGCTGCTGAGCCGCTTCCCGGATCTGGATGCCAAAGGCCGTGAACGTGCGATCGCCAAAGAGCTGGGCGCCGTGTTCCTGATTGGGATCGGCGGCAAGCTGTCTCACGGTCAGCGCCACGACGTTCGTGCGCCGGATTATGATGACTGGAGCAGCGAGGGTGAAAGCGGCCTTGCCGGCCTGAACGGCGATATTCTGGTCTGGAACCCGGTTCTGGAAGATGCGTTTGAGCTCTCTTCTATGGGGATCCGCGTGGATGCCGACGCGCTGCAGCGTCAGCTGGGGATCACCGGTGACGAAGATCGTCTCAAGCTGGAGTGGCACCAGGCGCTGCTGCGTGGCGAGATGCCGCAGACCATCGGCGGCGGTATCGGCCAGTCTCGTCTGACCATGTTACTGCTGCAGCTCTCCCATATCGGCCAGGTTCAGTGTGGCGTATGGCCGCAGCAGGTTCGTGACAGCGTCGACGCCCTGCTGTAATTAGCGTTTCCAGCGCCGCAGCAGGCGGCTACGCAACCCGGTATCAAAGCGCCAGATATGATCGAAGATGCGCATGATGCCGGGTTTTCCATGTGTGGACATCGCCACGGCATGAAAACGATGCTGATGGACCTGCTGCAGCACCTTTACCTTGCCTACCACCTCATCCGGCAGCCGCTGGGCAATAAAGTCTGAGATCACCACCGCATCGGCGTCATACCACTCTCCGCCCTGCATCCGCTCGATAATGGCGCGAAAACAGCTGGCGAGATCGGTCCCGCCACGAAAGCGCTGGCTCAGAAAGCGGATCGCCTGCTCCAGACCGTGCTGGCCCGAGAGTTCGTAGCCCACCACCTCGCTGGAAAACAGCATGATAAAGCAGCGCCGCCTGTCGGCGAGCGCCACCCGCATCAGCGCCAGACAAAAGGCTTTGGCGCACTGCTCATTGAAACCGCCCATCGAACCGGACGTATCCACGCAGACGATAAACGGCCCGCGGGGCTGTTCGTCGAAATCCTGATGCACCGCCGGGCGCTGGCTCACCTTCTCGCGCCAGGCATCGCCGTGCAGACGGTAGGTAAGAAGCTGCTTCTCCACCAGCCGACGGTAAAATTCGTACTCAAGCTCCGTTATGCCGAGGGTGGCCAGCTCGGGCGGCAGCAGGCGCAGAATGTCATCGCTCTGCTGCAGGCCGTCGACCTGCTCCGGCACCGTCGCCGGTTCGCGTACCAGGGTGCGGAAGGTTTCAAGCGGGGCATCCTTTTTTGGCACCGACTTCGCCTCCCG
Organism: Enterobacter sp. MF024; assembly: GCF_005843915.1. Taxonomy (NCBI): domain Bacteria; kingdom Pseudomonadati; phylum Pseudomonadota; class Gammaproteobacteria; order Enterobacterales; family Enterobacteriaceae; genus Enterobacter; species Enterobacter sp. MF024. The sequence goes on from NZ_VCBB01000019.1 coordinate 78,262, forward strand.
CGAACGGCCCAGCTGTTCCGCCAGCTGCATCAGCTCCGGCTGCTGCGCCAGAAAGTCGCCATAGCGGACGATAAGCTGATAATCCCCCCGCTTAAGCTGGCCGGCGCTCATATCCCAGAGGCGGCCAGCGGCGTTTTCGTTCTCCACCAGCACCGGCTCCAGCGCTCCGGCCAGGGTCATGCGCTCCTGCACTTCGCTGAGCAGCTGTTCGCGCTCCTCTTCCAGCAGCTGCTGATTAAGGGACGTGGCCTGCACCACCAGGCTCAGCCGCCAGCGCTGTAAAAACAGGGTATGCAGGGCGGGAGTAAAAGTGGCGTTGTCCACCACCAGCTGCCGCGCCTGGCTGGCGAACGGGGAGTGAACCTTATCCAGCAGGGTTAAAATCTGCGGCAGCTGGACGATCAGTTGGGGCGTAGAGAGCAACTGGCTCTGCTGATAGCACATCACCTCCTCGGTGAGCTCCGGCGGTACGCGGGTATCTTTCAGCCTTTTGCGTAAATTTTCCCGCCAGCGCGGGAGATCGTCGGTAATAGCGGTTTTAAGCCGGGGAAATTTTTCGAAAAAGATCGCCAGCTGCGGCGAGGCCAGCAGGGTGAGGATGATCTCTTCGATCAATCCCTCCTCGCCGACGGCAAGCATGACGTTGAGGGTGTCCAGCGTCAGCATTGACGCGCCTGTTTGATCTGCGCGCTCACATCCTGCAGGCTGGATTCAATCCGTCCCAGCCAGTCGCTGTGGATAAACAGGCATTTTTGCTGCTCGCTGAAGCGCGTGTGCTGCAGATGCCACTGGTTATCCAGCGCTTCCAGCTGCTGTTTGATCTCTTCCGGCACGCTTTCAGAGGCGGTGCCGGGCAGGGCAAGGCGCGATCCCTGCAGGCTGACGTCGCGGATCACCAGATGCAGGCTGCCGTCCACCTCCATATTAAGCTGCTGGGCAAAACCGATGCCGTTGAGTTTGCCGCGGATCTCACCGCCTTTGCTCAGCCACTGGGCCAGGGCTTCACGCTCGATGGTGATATGAATAACCTGCATATCGTGGAGCTTAAGCGGCTGCTGGAGAAGCAGCGTCAGCGTGGTATCGCTCAGTTCGGCCGGTAATTCGTAGTGCGGACGACGGGCGAACATGCCGCTCTGACGACTGACGCGCAGGGCGGTTTTATCGCTTTGCTGCTGCTGGAGCTGAAGACGGCGCTGGGTAATGGCCCCGAGCTGGTTCAGCATCTCCTGCTGCCCCCATGCGTGCCCGGTCATCAATACTTCGAGCTGCTGCTGCATCAGATTCATGCCGCTGGCGTCATGCCAGAGGCAATCTTTCAGCAGGATCAGATCGATAGGGGCAACCGCGTCGCGACCGCTGAACAGGGCGCTGGCCTGCAGCAGGCGAATAGCTTTCTTCCAGCGGCGATCGGAGACGTAAGGCGCACCCGGCAGGGCATCCAGCTGCTGGCGTAGCATAAACACCAGATCAAACACCGCATCCGGCAGTTTGATTTTGCCGATATCCTGTTGCCACTGCTGATACTCCTCGTCGGTGACCTGCAGCCCGGCAGGCACCGGGTTATCGTTCTCATCCTGCTGGCTTATCAGCAGCGAGCGGAAATTGGCTTTATCCTGCACCTTGTCGAGCCACAGGCGAATCAACATGCGGTCGTAAAGCGCCTCCAGGCTGCTGTCGGCTTCAGGCAGTTCGTTGGAGGCCGCCACCAACAGGCGCATCGGGATTTTCCCCTCATGCGCCCCGTTGCGGAACCGGCGTTCGTTAATGGCGGTGAGCAGGGTATTGAGGATCGCCGGGCCGGCTTTCCAGATCTCATCGAGAAAGACGATTTCCGCTTCCGGCAGATAGCCTGCGGTTAAACGTTCGTACCGCCCTTCATCTTTTAACGCCTGAATAGAGAGCGGGCCAAAGACCTCTTCCGGCGTGGAAAAACGGGTCATCAGGTATTCAAACGCTCTGGCGTGCTGAAAGGCGAACTTCAGCCTGCGGGCAATCAGACTTTTTGCGATGCCGGGCGGCCCCAGCAGAAATACGCTTTCGCCGCTCAGGGCCGCCAGTAAACAGAGGCGAATGGCGTGGCTACGTTCGTAGAGCCCTTTCTCCAGTGCGCCGCTGAGGCGGGAAATTCTTTCTGCTAATAAATGAGTGTGAGCCATAATTGTTTTGCATCCTTTCGCCGTAACCCCGGCTAATTGAAGCGAGTATAGACGTTTCGTTCCGGGCTGGTAATAGACTGAACTGCGGTGCTATTTTCTTTGCGCTACGTTAATGAGGTTGCATTTAGGGGTACGATTCTAAGATTAATCGTGCATACTGTGCGCTTTTTGTGGGCCAAGGGACTAAGCACACATTTGTTATTCAAACGAAAAGACTAGTCTATGAGCACTGATAATAAGCAATCATTACCCGCAGTTACGCTCGCGGCGATCGGGGTTGTCTACGGTGATATCGGCACCAGCCCGCTTTATACGTTGCGTGAATGTCTGTCCGGCCAGTTTGGTTTTGGCGTTGAACGCGACGCTGTGTTTGGTTTTCTGTCCCTGATTTTCTGGCTGCTGATCCTGGTGGTTTCCGTTAAATATCTCTCCTTCGTCATGCGCGCAGATAACGCCGGTGAAGGTGGGATCCTGACCCTGATGTCGCTTGCCGGGCGCAATACGTCCGCCAGGATGACCTCGTTCCTGGTCATTATTGGCCTGGTAGGGGGCAGCTTCTTCTATGGCGAGGTGGTGATCACCCCGGCCATCTCGGTGCTCTCGGCGATAGAGGGGCTTGAGATTATCGCGCCGCAGCTCGATGAATGGGTGGTCCCGCTGGCCATCATCGTTCTGACCCTGCTGTTTGTCATTCAGAAACACGGGACCGGGCTAGTGGGCAAACTCTTCGCCCCGATTATGCTCTCCTGGTTCCTGATCCTGGCGGCGCTGGGGTTACGCAGCATTATTGCTAACCCGGACGTGCTGCACGCGCTCAATCCAATGTGGGCGGTGCACTTCTTCCTTGAATATAAAGTCGTGTCGTTTGTGGCGCTGGGCGCGGTCGTGCTCTCTATTACCGGCGTTGAAGCGCTGTATGCGGATATGGGCCACTTCGGCAAGCTGCCTATCCGCGTGGCGTGGTTTATTGTGGTGCTGCCGTCGCTGGTGCTGAACTACTTTGGCCAGGGCGCGCTGCTGCTCAAACACCCGGAAGCGATTAAAAACCCGTTCTTCCTGCTGGCGCCGGACTGGGCGCTGGTACCGATGCTGATCCTCGCCACGCTGGCAACGGTGATCGCCTCCCAGGCGGTAATTTCCGGGGTCTTCTCCCTTACCCGTCAGGCGGTGCGCCTGGGCTATCTGTCGCCGATGCGCATCATCCACACCTCCGAGATGGAGTCGGGCCAGATCTACATACCTTTCGTTAACTGGCTGCTCTACTTCGCGGTAGTGATTGTTATCGTCAGCTTCGAGCACTCGAGCAACCTGGCGGCGGCGTACGGTATTGCCGTCACCGGTACCATGGTGCTGACCTCAATCCTCTCTACCACGGTGGCGTACCGGAACTGGCACTGGAATAAATTCCTCGTGGCGATGATTCTGGTCGGCTTCCTCTGTATTGACGTGCCGTTGTTCTCCGCCAATCTCGACAAGATTGTCTCCGGCGGCTGGCTGCCGCTGACGCTGGGTCTGGTGATGTTCATTGTGATGACCACCTGGAAGAGCGAGCGTTTCCGCCTGCTGCGCCGGATGCACGAGCACGGTAACTCTCTGGAGGCGATGATTGCCTCGCTGGAGAAATCGCCGCCGGTACGCGTGCCGGGCACCGCGGTCTATATGTCCCGCGCGCTGAACGTGATCCCGTTTGCCCTGATGCATAACCTCAAGCACAACAAGGTGCTGCACGAGCGCGTGATCCTGCTGACCCTGCGCACCGAAGATGCGCCTTACGTGCATAACGTCCGTCGCGTGCAGATAGAGCAGCTGTCGCCTACCTTCTGGCGCGTGGTGGCCAGCTACGGCTGGCGTGAGACTCCGAACGTGGAAGAGGTATTCCACCGCTGCGGTCTTGAGGGCTTAAGCTGCCGGATGATGGAGACCTCGTTCTTCATGTCGCACGAGTCGCTGATTGTCGGCAAACGGCCATGGTATCTACGCCTGCGCGGTAAGCTCTATCTTATCCTCCAGCGTAACGCCCTGCGTGCGCCCGACCAGTTCGAAATCCCGCCTAACCGCGTGATCGAGTTAGGAACCCAGGTCGAGATTTAACCCTTCAACATGCCGGGTGGCGCTTCGCTTACCCGGCCTACCATACCCGTAGGCCCGCGCAAGCGGAGCGCCGCCGGGCAAATTCTCCGGTTCGCATTTCACTTAGCGAAACGTTTCGACGACGATCACAAATCTGCAACGCCATGGTGGTTTTCTGCGCATCGGTACGATTAAACTGACGTCAGCGAAACGTTTCGCTAGTGGAGCAAGAATATGAAGAAAGGCAAGGTACTCAACTCTGAAGTCTCATCGGTCATCTCCCGTCTCGGGCATACCGATACGCTGGTGGTATGTGATGCGGGTTTACCCATTCCCCACAGCACAACGCGTATTGATCTGGCATTAACGCAGGGCGTGCCCACGTTTATGCAGGTGCTGGATGTGGTGACAACCGAGATGCAGGTTGAGGAAGCCATTCTCGCTACGGAAATCCAACAACATAATCCGCAGCTCCACGAAACGTTGCTTGGCCATATCAAGCAACTGCAACAACACCAGGGAAACACCATAAAAATAAGTTACATAACGCACGAGCAGTTCAAGAAAAACACCGCTGACAGCCAGGCGGTTATCCGCAGCGGGGAGTGTTCCCCGTATGCGAATATCATTCTCTGTGCTGGCGTCACCTTCTGAGGCCACCATGGACGCACTACTGCAACTGAAAGGGATCGATAAATCGTTCCCGGGCGTCAAAGCCCTCTCCGGCGCAGCGCTGAATGTCTACCCCGGCCGCGTCATGGCGCTGGTGGGCGAAAACGGCGCAGGCAAATCCACGATGATGAAAGTGCTTACCGGTATCTATCAACGCGATGCCGGTTCGCTGCTGTGGCTGGGAAAAGAGACCACCTTTAACGGCCCGAAATCCTCCCAGGAAGCCGGGATCGGCATCATCCACCAGGAGCTGAACCTGATCCCGCAGCTGTCCATCGCGGAGAACATCTTCCTGGGGCGCGAGTTCGTGAACCGCTTCGGCAAAATCGACTGGAAGCAGATGTATGCCGAAGCCGACAAACTGCTGGCGAAGCTGAACCTGCGCTTTAAAAGCGATCGTCTGGTGGGCGAACTCTCTATCGGCGATCAGCAGATGGTCGAAATCGCCAAGGTCCTGAGTTTTGAATCCCGGGTTATCGTGATGGATGAACCGACCGACGCCCTCACCGATACCGAAACCGACTCCCTGTTCCGCGTCATCCGTGAGCTGAAAGCGCAGGGGCGCGGCATTGTCTATATCTCTCACCGCATGAAAGAGATCTTCGAGATTTGCGATGACGTCACCGTTTTCCGCGACGGGCAGTTTATTGCCGAGCGTGGAGTGGCGACGCTGACCGAAGACACGCTGATTGAGATGATGGTGGGACGTAAGCTGGAAGACCAGTATCCACGCATCGATAAAGCCCCGGGCGATATCCGCCTGAAGGTCGATAACCTGTGTGGTCCTGGGGTGAATGATGTCAGCTTTACCCTGCGCCAGGGGGAGATCCTCGGCGTGGCCGGGCTGATGGGGGCCGGACGTACCGAGCTGATGAAGGTGCTGTATGGTGCGTATCCACGCACCAGCGGCTATGTCACCCTCGATGGTCACGAAGTTGTCACCCGCTCTCCGCAGGATGGTCTGGCGAACGGCATCGTCTATATCTCCGAAGACCGTAAGCGCGATGGCCTGGTGCTGGGCATGTCGGTGAAAGAGAACATGTCCTTAACCGCGCTGCGCTACTTCAGCCGCAGCGGCGGAAGCCTGAAGCACAAAGATGAACAGCAGGCCGTTAGCGATTTTATCCGCCTGTTTAACGTCAAAACGCCGTCGATGGAACAGGCCATCGGGCTGCTCTCCGGCGGCAACCAGCAGAAGGTGGCGATTGCCCGCGGTCTGATGACCCGTCCGAAGGTGCTGATCCTCGATGAACCGACGCGCGGCGTGGACGTTGGCGCTAAAAAAGAGATTTATCAGCTCATTAACCAGTTTAAGGCTGACGGGCTGAGCATCATTCTGGTCTCTTCCGAGATGCCAGAAGTATTAGGCATGAGCGATCGCATTATCGTCATGCATGAAGGGCATCTCGGCGGTGAATTCAGTCGCGAGCAGGCCACCCAGGAAATTCTGATGGCTGCCGCTGTGGGCAAGCTTAATCGCGTGGATCAGGAGTAAGAAGATGACTACCCAGGCTGTTTCTGGACGCCGTTATTTCACTAAGGCATGGTTGATGGAACAAAAATCGCTGATTGCCCTGCTGGTGCTGATCGCGATTGTTTCCACCATGAGCCCGAACTTTTTTACCGTTAATAACCTGTTCAACATCCTCCAGCAGACATCCGTGAACGCCATTATGGCGGTGGGCATGACGCTGGTGATCCTGACCTCGGGTATCGACCTGTCCGTCGGTTCCCTGCTGGCGCTCACCGGCGCGGTGGCCGCTTCGATCGTCGGGATTGAAGTCAACGCGCTGGTGGCCGTTGCAGCTGCGCTGGCGCTGGGCGCGGCGATCGGTGCGGTCACCGGGATGATCGTGGCGAAAGGCCGCGTTCAGGCCTTTATCGCCACCCTGGTGATGATGCTGCTGCTGCGCGGTGTGACGATGGTGTATACCAACGGCAGCCCGGTCAACACCGGCTTTACCGACAACGCCGATCTGTTTGGCTGGTTTGGTATCGGCCGCCCGCTGGGTATCCCGACGCCGGTCTGGATCATGGGTCTGGTCTTCCTGGCGGCGTGGTACATGTTGCATCACACCCGTCTGGGTCGCTATATCTATGCCCTGGGCGGTAACGAAGCGGCAACGCGTCTGTCCGGCATCAGCGTCAATAAAGTCAAAATTATCGTCTACTCCCTGTGCGGCCTGCTGGCTTCGCTGGCGGGGATTATCGAAGTGGCGCGTCTCTCCTCTGCGCAACCGACGGCGGGTACAGGCTATGAACTGGATGCCATCGCCGCGGTCGTGCTGGGCGGCACCAGCCTGGCAGGCGGTAAAGGTCGTATCGTGGGGACGCTGATCGGTGCGCTGATCCTCGGCTTCCTGAACAATGGTTTGAATTTGTTAGGTGTTTCTTCCTATTACCAGATGATCGTCAAAGCGGTAGTGATTTTGCTGGCGGTACTGGTAGACAACAAAAAACAGTAACTGACGACACTACAGGACATCTTTGATATGAACATGAAAAAACTGGCTACCCTGGTTTCTGCTGTCGCGCTGAGCGCAACTGTGAGTGCAAACGCCATGGCGAAAGACACCATCGCGCTGGTGGTTTCTACCCTGAACAACCCGTTCTTCGTCTCCCTGAAGGATGGCGCGCAGAAAGAAGCCGACAAACTGGGCTACAACCTGGTGATCCTCGACTCCCAGAACAACCCGGCCAAAGAGCTGGCTAACGTGCAGGACTTAACCGTTCGCGGCACCAAAATTCTGCTGATCAACCCGACCGATTCCGATGCGGTAGGTAACGCCGTGAAGATGGCGAACCAGGCGAACATCCCGGTGATCACCCTGGACCGTCAGGCGAACAAAGGCGAAGTGGTGAGCCACATTGCGTCTGACAACGTGCTGGGCGGCAAAATCGCCGGTGACTACATCGCTAAAAAAGCGGGTGAAGGCGCCAAAGTTATCGAACTGCAGGGCATTGCCGGCACTTCCGCAGCGCGTGAGCGTGGCGAAGGCTTCCAGCAGGCCGTTGCGGCTCACAAATTCAACGTACTGGCCAGCCAGCCGGCAGACTTCGACCGTACTAAAGGTCTGAACGTTATGCAGAACCTGCTGACCGCGCATCCGGACGTTAAAGCAGTATTCGCCCAGAACGACGAAATGGCGCTGGGCGCGCTGCGTGCCCTGCAGACTGCGGGTAAATCTGATGTGATGGTGGTTGGATTTGACGGCACGCCTGATGGTGAAAAAGCCGTAAACGATGGCAAACTGGCTGCGACCATTGCTCAGCTGCCGGAGCAGATCGGCGCGACTGGCGTGCAGACTGCTGACAAAGTGCTGAAGGGCGAGAAAGTTCAGGCTAAATACCCTGTTGACCTGAAGCTGGTCATCAAGCAGTAATATGCGATTCAGGCGGTCGTTAGCTGCCTGAAGGACAACATATAAAGAAAAGAGTGGCATACGCCACCGGGGCATCCCGGTGGCACTCTCTGATGGACATCTCCAATATGAAAACCGCAGGCAAGCTCGTCGTCCTTGGCAGTATTAATGCCGATCACATTCTCAACCTTGATACTTTCCCTACTCCGGGCGAAACCGTAACCGGCAATCGCTACCAGGTCGCCTTTGGCGGCAAAGGCGCTAACCAGGCGGTCGCCGCCGGGCGCAGCGGGGCAAACATCGCCTTTATCGCCTGTACCGGCGATGACGATACCGGGGAGCGCGTTCGCAACCAGCTGGCAAGCGACAACATCGACATTGCGCCAGTGAGCGTGGTCGAAGGCGAATCAACCGGCGTGGCGCTGATTTTTGTCAACGCGGAAGGTGAGAATGTCATCGGTATTCATGCGGGAGCAAACGCGGCGCTGACGCCAGATCGTGTGGTGGCGCAAAAGGCGCTTATCGCCGGTGCCGACGCCCTGCTGATGCAGCTGGAATCACCGGTAGAAAGCGTGCTGGCTGCAGCTAAAATTGCGCATGAAAATCATACCACTGTCGTACTAAATCCCGCGCCGGCCCGTGTATTATCAGACGAGCTTCTGGCGCTGGTGGACATCATCACCCCGAATGAAACCGAAGCCGAAAAGCTGACGGGCATTCGCGTTGAAAACGATGAAGATGCGGCCCGTGCGGCGAAAGCCCTGCACGATAAAGGCATCAACACCGTTATCATCACCCTTGGCAGCCGTGGCGTATGGGCCAGCGTCGAGGGAGAAGGTCGCCGCGTTCCTGGCTTTAAGGTGAAAGCGGTCGATACCATTGCCGCGGGCGATACCTTTAATGGCGCGCTGGTGACGGCGCTGCTGGAAGGCGAGCCGCTGGATACCGCGATTCGCTTTGCCCATGCGGCGGCAGCCATTGCGGTCACCCGCCCGGGCGCGCAGCCTTCTGTTCCATGGCGCAATGAGATCGATGAATTTTTAAGTCAGCAGAGGTAACGCTTGGCCACAATGAAAGATGTCGCCCGCATGGCGGGCGTCTCTACTTCGACGGTCTCCCACGTCATCAATAACGATCGCTTCGTCAGCGACGCGATCCGGGAGAAGGTCGAGGCTGCCGTTAAATCCCTCAATTATGCGCCTTCCGCCCTGGCACGCAGTCTGAAGCTCAACCAGACGCGCACCATTGGCATGCTCATTACCGCCAGTACTAACCCCTTTTACTCCGAGCTGGTGCGCGGCGTGGAGCGCAGCTGTTTTGAGCGCGGCTACAGCCTGGTGTTATGCAATACCGAAGGTGACGAACAGCGTATGAACCGCAATCTGGAGACGCTGATGCAAAAGCGCGTCGACGGATTGCTGTTACTGTGCACCGAAACGCATCAACCCTCCCCCGAGATTATGCAGCGCTACCCTTCTGTTCCCACGGTGATGATGGACTGGGCGCCGTTCGACGGTACCAGCGATCTGATCCAGGATAACTCGCTGCTGGGCGGAGACATGGCGACGCAGCATCTGATTGATAAAGGCCACACCCGCATCGCCTGCATTACTGGCCCGCTGGATAAAACCCCCGCCCGCCTGCGGCTGGAAGGTTTTTTGGTTGCTATGGCGCGTGCCGGTTTGCCGGTGCCTGAAGGGTATCAAATTACCGGTGACTTCGAATTTAGCGGCGGGTATGAGGCGATGCAGGCGCTACTGGCGCAGAAAGAGCGCCCGCAGGCGGTCTTTATTGGTAATGATGCCATGGCAGTGGGCGCTTATAAGGCGCTGTATCAGGCGGGACTGCGTATCCCGGACGATATCGCCGTGGTGGGTTATGACGATATCGAACTGGCGCAGTATATGACGCCGCCGCTCACCACCATTCATCAGCCTAAAGATGAACTGGGCGAGCTGGCGATTGATGTGCTGATCCACCGTATCGCCCAGCCCGCCCTGCAACAGCAGCGGCTGCAGCTTACTCCTGTTCTGATGGAACGGGGGTCTGTTTAGGTTTGTGGCGCTCTTTGATGAGGTTGCGACCGTCTTTCGGTTTTAACAGCATAAACACCAGGGCAGAGACAACCGTCAGTACGCCCATGGTGATAAAGGTCGAGTGAAACTGTTCGACAGTATTCGTGCTGTCGAACCCTTCGTAAAAACGCAGGACCGCTGCACTCACCGCCACCCCCAGACTGATCGACAGCTGCTGCGTGACCGCCAGGACGCTGTTACCGCCGCTGGCATTCTCATCGTTGAGATCGGCAAGAGTAATAGTGTTCATCGAGGTGAACTGGATCGACATCGCCATCCCCAGCACAAACAGCGGCAGGATCAGCATCCACACCGGCAGTGCAGCCGACTGCAGTGAGAACTGCGCAATCATCACCCCGATAAATATCGTCACCCCAACCAGCGTCCTGCGATAGCCCATCCGGCGTAACAGCTGCGTCACGCCGGACTTGGCCAGGATCGAACCCACCGCCGTAGGCGCCATCATGCAGCCCGCAATCAGCGCCGGATAACCAAACCCGACCTGCAGCATCAGCGGCATAAGGAAAGGAACGCAGCCGGTACCCAACCGCGAAGCGATGTTGCCGGCAATACCTACCGAGAAGGTGCGGGTGTTAAACAGCGAGAGGGAAATGAGCGGCGTCGGGTGGCGGCGTGCATGACGTATATAGAGAAGAAAAAGAAGAATGCCGCTGAAGATAATGGAGATGGCCAGCCAGGTGGCCACTACTTTTTCACCGAACAGTTCCATACCGCTGGAGAACAGCACCAGGCTCAGGCCAAACAGGAAGAACCCGCCCATATCGAATTTACGCCGTGGGGTGGTGAAGTTCGGCATAAATTTGCGGGCATAGAAAATCCCGGCGACCCCAATGGGAATATTAATCAGGAATATCCAGTGCCAGCTGGCCCAGGTAACCAGCACCCCGCCCAGCACCGGCCCGAGGATCGGCCCGACCAGGCCCGGCATGGTGACAAAGTTAAGCACCGGCAGCAGTTCGCTACGTGGATAAGCACGTAACAACGCCAGACGCGCGACCGGCATCATCATCGCGCCGCCAATCCCCTGAATCACACGAAAGACAACCAGCTCGCCCAACGAACTGGAAAGGGCGCAGGCCAGTGAGCCCAGCGTAAACAGAGATACCGCCAGCATAAAGACACGGCGGGTGCCGAAACGATCGGCCAGCCAGCCGCTAACCGGGATCAGCATCGCCACGGTCAGGGTATAACTGATGATGGCCGACTGCATGGCCAGCGGAGAACGGTTCAGGCTTTGGGCTATTGCCGGAAGGGCGGTGTTAAGGATGGTCGCATCAAGCGCCTGCATAAAGAAGGCCATCGCCGCTATCCACGGCAGGCCCGCCATACTGCGTGCTTTTTTTACTGTCATTCGTATTCCTGTTGTTATTGCTACCGTGCTGGTGGGGCAAGCAGTGCCTGGCTGGCTGCCATAGCGCGTAGCCCATCACTGTCCTGAATGGCGTCGACAATTGCTTGGTGTAAATCCAGCTTCACTACCTCATCCTGAGTAATAGAGGTAAAGTAGGTGTGATAAACAGAGTGAAAGAGCGAGGCAAAAGAGGTCAGGAACGGATTACCGCTCATCTCATAGATATGTTCGTGCCAGGCCATATCCACATCTATCCAGCGTTCCCGATTGAAGTTCTTCTTCAGATGAACCATCTCATCCATCAGGGTATTTAAGCGGGCCTTCTGCTCAGCCGTTCCGAGCGTGGCGGCCAGCAGGCAGGCCTGCGGCTCGAGGCTGCTGCGCATGACAAGGAAATGCTCTATGACCTGCTGGAAGTTATCTTCTGTCATCCACCAGGAGAGCAGCTCCTGATCGAGGAAGTTCCAGTTACCCTGGGGCATGACGCGTGTACCGATGCGCGGACGGGGAAGTACCATCCCTTTCGCAGTCAGGGTTTTCACGGCTTCACGGACGGCGGTTCGGCTCACGCCAAACTGTTCACCCAGTTCCAGCTCGCCCGGCAGGATGCTACCTGGTGCGTAAACACCTTCCAGGATCCGCTGGGCCAGCTTTTCTGCCAGCACATAAGAGAGGTTTTTTTGGGCCGCCAGCTGTTGCGCGCTTAAAGGCATAACGCAGATTCCTTAAGTCTTGATGCCAGTAAGTATGCCACCTGCAGGCGGGTTGTGGTTGCTAAAACGACAATTAGGGTGATTTCTGGCTAAAAGATGAGGCTTTTGGTGAAAAAAAGCACGGTCGGTAATTTATTTTAATTTTGCTCTTGTCAGCGCCGGAGAACTCCCTATAA